>DASXMH010000015.1:0-16877 GCA_036495785.1 Solirubrobacterales bacterium | reverse complement strand
GGAAAGGTGGTGATCAGGGGCCTGCCAGGTGGAGGTAAGGGTGGGTTTCACCTGAGATTGGCGCGGTGCGGCCACCGCCGGTTTTCGCCGTTTCGCAGTGCTGGACAGTCGAGCAGCTGAGCGCATGCCACCGTTCGCGATCAGGGCAGAGCCTGGCGCGCTGCCAGTAGATGGATGGTCTGACGGATTAGTGAAGCTCGGCCTCACGTTGCAGGCTCTCTAGCTCCTTCTGCCGATACCAGGGGCGCAGACCCACGACCGTCGGCGACAGGCTGCCGTAGACCATGAGTGCACTGGCCGCGTTGCTCTGGCGGAGCACATGCGCTGGCGCAAGCTCGCGGTAGGTCTCGCCCTCGGTCCGTGAGCTACCCCCCTGCTCTCCGCTCGGGGTGCTGACGGAGCGCTGCTCGAACTCGCCGCTGCCGATCAGATGGGTGAAGTAGTCGAGCGTCTCGAGGTCCGAGATCCTCCGGCCCGCCAACTTCGCCCGGTGGTTGTTGACGATCGTCCCGGCGCGGCGACCGAACCTCGCCTGTAGCTGCGCGATGTCCTGGCAGACGCTGACCAGCTGCACGCCCATGCCGGCGGCGGTCGACGCCAACTCGTCGAGGCCGGGGAAGGGCGCGATGTTGGCGAGCTCGTCGAGCAACAACAGGACCGCCGGCTCGATCGGACCGCCTAAGGCGCTCGACCGCGCCTCGATCAGCGCGACGAGCTCCTGGATCAGCGCGGCGAACACGGCCCGCAGCCGCTCCTGTTCGGTCCGCGGCCCGACCAGGTAGAGGGTGTTGGCCCCCGACAGTAGCCGCTCGGCGTGTAGTCGGCGCCTTCCGTCTCCTCCGCCCCCCGTGGGTCGGCGAACCCCGCGAGCATCGTCTCGGCGGTGGTGTAGACGGATGAGCGCTGGCGCTCCTCGCGGTTCTGCGTCGCCGTGAAGGCCCGCGCCGCCTCCTCCTCGCCGGCCTCGGCGAGGATCGGGCCGACCGCCGCCTCGCAGGCTTCCGGGCCTTCGTCGAGCCAGGCGACGACGCTCGCCATCGTCCCGCCCCCGCGTCGGGCGGCGAGCAGCGGCGGCGCGATCAGCTTCTCGGCGTTGGCGAACCAGAAGTCCGCATCTCGCAGGTCGCCGGTGCTCGACCTCGCCGCCCCGGCCAGCCAGTGGGCTACCCGTAGCGCCCCCTGCCAGTTCTCGACGCCGCCCAGGGGGGTCGCCCGCGAGCGCTCGGTGTCGGTCACCTGGGCGGGGTCGAAGATCCAGACCTCGCCGAGCGCTTCCCGGCGCGCCAGGGTCGGCTCGAGGACGTCGCTCTTGACCGAGGTGCAGAGGACCGGACCCTCCCACTCCAGCAGCGCCGGGATCACCAGGCCGGTGGTCTTGTGGGTCTGGGTCGGCCCGAAGACGATCACCGACTGGCGCTCCTCGGCGGCCAGCAGCGACCGGCCGCGTCGACCGAGGGTCAGGCGCCCCGTTTGCGGCGCCCGGACCCGCAGTGGCGCGAGGTCGCGTCCGCTCGCCCACGCGGCGGCCGGCGGACGCCCACGCGAGCGCCGGATTGAGGGCAGGTCCAGGTCGCGCAGGGCGCCCGCGGCGAGCGCGGCGATCCCGGCGCCGGCCGCGACGACCAGGGCGCTCGCCGCGTAGATGCCGGCGGCGCCCGGCAGCCGCCCACGGACGGCCGCCGGCCAGGCGGTGCGCGGATCGCCGAGGTGGGCGGGCCAGCGCGCGATGACGCCGATCGCGTCGGCGGCTCCGATCGGCGTCCAGCCGGCGCCGAAGAGGAGGCCGGCGAGCGCCCCGCTCGCCCACACCAGCCCCAGCACCGCCGCCGCGGTGGCCGCGAGGGCGACGTAGAGGACACGCTCGCCCTCGCCGTCCATCAGGCCGCGGGAGGGGCCCCGCCCATGCGCCAGTCGGTGAAGACGATCGACCGCTCGATCCGGGATATCCGATGCTGGACCAGGAACGAGCGCCTGCCGACGACCCAGACCGCTTCGCCGGGACGGGCGCCGACGATCAGCCCCGCCTCGCTCGAGCTGCGGCCGAGCCTGCCGCGGATCGCCTCGCGCTGGTCGGCGGCGAGCCGGTGGCAGACGATCGTGTCCGCGTCGGCGAGGAGGCCTTCGGCGATCCGCGCCTCCCGGCTCCCCTCCTCCCCGGCGGCGCCGAGGTCGGAGGGGCGGTGGACGACGAAGACGTTCTGGATGCCGAGGCCGCGGCAGAGCTTCCAGCTCTCGAGCAGCCATTCCGCCGCCCCGAGGTGGCTGGTGATCCGCCAGCCCTCCTCGACCACGGAGATCACCTGTGGCGAGGAGACGGCTTCCTCCTCTGCGGCGCGCTTTCGCTCGGCGAGGATCGCCTGCTGCCAGGCCCCGGCGCATGCCATCAGGATCCCGAGCGCGGAGGAGTCCCGAACCGAGGAGAGGTCGATCACCACGAGCGGGGCGTCGAGGTCGATCCCCGCCGAGGTCGGTCCGTCGAACATCCCCCGCAGGTCGCCCGCGCAGAGCCGTTGCAGGCCGAGCGCGACCTGCCGGCAGGCGGCGGCGAGGTCCTCCGCGCCGGCGGCCGAGACGCCCTGCACCATCGCCTCGCGGGGGTGGAGCAACGCCTCGACCACCTCTGGAAGGGTCGGCTCCGCGTCCCCGCACTCCTCGTTCACCTGGCCGAGCGCGACCCGCAACCCGGCGTCCTCCTCGGGGCTGAGCTCGCGGCGAAGCGCGGCGCCAGCGACCGCCCGCAGCAGGCTCAGCTGACCCTCGGCCCCGCCGCGACGGGTGATCGGGTTGAGCCGGATCAGGCCGCCGGGGTGCAGCGAGACCGGCGTGACCCCGAGCGAGCGGGCCAGCGGGCCGTACTCGCCCTTGGGATCGAGCACCCACGCCTGGCGGCCGTGGAGGATCTGGCGGTATATGTAGGTCTTGACGAGGCTCGACTTGCGCGAGCCGATCACGCCCGGCACCAGCATGTTCGGCCCCTGCAGCACGTCGGGGTAGAGCAGCCAGGGGTCGTAGGCGAAGGCGCCGCCGTAGGCGTCGCGGCCGATGTAGACGCCGCGACGGCCGGGGCCGCCGTCGGCGATGAAAGGGTAGGCGGCGCAGAGGTGGGCGGTGGTGGCACTGTGACCGGGCCGCTCGCAGAGGAGGCGCCTCATCTGAGGCCCCCGCAGGTCAGCAGGGTGTTGGCGAACGCGGCCGCCTGCTCGCCGTAGGCGCGCTGGAGGCCGAGTCGGGCGAGGGCGGCGGCGTGTTCGAGCTCGCCCTCGGCGCCGTCTGTGAGGTCGAGTGCCGAGGAGGCGGACGATCCGCTCTGCTCGAAGCGCCGCAGCAGGGCCGCGCCGAGGCCGCCCCCCTCGCCGAGGACGAGGACGGAGCCGGCCGTCAGGGCGCGGTCGGCTCAGACGGGGTCGGGCTGGAGGTCTGCGGGGTCTGCATCACGACCCGCCAAATCTTGGCGGGTCGGCGGCTCCTCGTCCTCCCCGCCCCAGCCGCGGCCGAGCAGCCGCAGCGCCGCGCCGATCAGGAAGCAGGCCAGGCCCAGAGCGGCGAAAAGCCACCAGATGCGGTGGGCGGAACCTTCGATAACCCCCGGATCGGCGGGGTCGAGCGTGGCGCCGCCGGCCGCGGCGGCGAGCGGGCCGAGCGGCGTCGTGTCCAGCCGCCCGAGGCGGAACTCGGCCGGGTAGGGGACCGCCAGCGTGCCGGTCAGCGAGCCTGCTCCGGCGGAGGTGAGCGCGTATTCGTATTCGCCCGCGGGCAGCTCGGGCAGCGGCGCGGCCCAGCGGCCCGCGGTCGACTCCGCGAAGCGCAGTGGCATCGTCTTGCCGGACGACGAGGTCAGCGTGCCTTCGAGGGCCGCCAGTTCGATCGGCCGGCCGAGGCTGGTGGTCGGCGCGACTTCGAGCTCCCGCTGATCGCCCGGCGCGAGGCTCGGGGTCAGCGGCGGCGGCGCCACCCCGCGCTCGACCCAGCGCCCGGCGTCCTGGAAGAGGCGCTCGTGCCGCAGCCATTCTCCCGCCCATTCCGGGGTCAGTCCCGGCGTCCAGGCGGCGACCCGGCCGGACCCGTACTGCCACTGGGCGAGCACCGGGTCGGGCGGGTGGTTTTTGTCCTGGCCGAGCAGCGCCGCCTCGGCGCCCGGCTTCAATTCGGTGACCACGTTTCCGCGCAGCGGCGGCAGCTCCTGGCCGACCAGGCTGCCGGTGATCGGGCTCGGGTCGCCCGCCGAGACGCCGATCTGCCCGCGCAGCCGCACCGTACGCGTGTTCAGCCGCGTCTCTTTGTCAAAGATTTTCGGCAGTTCGTGGGCGTTTTCGGTCTTGTAGTAATTGCCGCCGGTTTCCGCCGCGATTTCTTTCAGCAGCTTGAAGTCGGCTTCGGCGCCGAGCGCCACCGTGGCGACGCTGATCTTGTCCTTCTTCAGCCCCGGCAGCAGCTGGCGGTAGCTGCCCGGTTCGCTGATCCCGTCGGTGAGCAGGATGATGTGGCGCTCCTTGGCCTTCGAGCGCTCGATTTCCTTCACCCCTTCTTCGAGGCCTTTGTAGACGTTGGTGCCGCCGTTGGCGGGAATCCTGTCGATCTTCTTTTCGATTTCGCCGGCGTTGCCGGGCTCGACCTGGATCAGCGGCACCAGCGCTTTCGCTTTCACTTCGAAGACGACGATGCCGATCTGGTCGCGGTGCCTGAGCAGGAAGGCGAGGGCGCCGCGCGCCGCCGCCTGGGCCATCGCGATCTTCGGCACCCCGCCGACCTCGTTGATCATCGAGCCGGAGCGGTCGAGGACGAGCTCGACCGCGACGTTTTTGCGCTGCAGTTTCCCGGGCACCAGGCTTTTCACCGGCAGCGCGTTCTGGAGCGGCGATTTGTAGTACTTGCCGAGACTGAAGGAGCGGTTGCCGCCGAGCGCCAGGAGGCCGAGGGCCTGGGTGCGGACGGCGGCGTCGATCGCTTCCGCACGCGGCTTGCCGAGTTCTTCGGCGGAGACGTCTTCGAGGACGACCGCGTCGACGCCCTTGTAGCCGGCGGCGCTGCTGGGCAGGGCGCCGGGGGCGACCGAGGTGGCGGCGAAGCCGTCGGCCTTCAGCACCTCAGCGGCGCTCGAGCCGTCGGCGGCGGCGACCATCACCCGGGGCGGCGCCTCGACCCGGACCGTCGTCCCCAGCGCGTCGTTCTGGGGGCGCGAGTCGCGTTCGCTCCGCACCTCCACTTCGTATCCGTAGGAACCGGCGTGAAGCGGCGCCCGCACCGCGAACAGGTAGGGGTTGTCGCCGACGCCGAGCGTCACCTTCTGGTGGCCGACCGCGACACCGTTGCGGCGCACCGTCAGCAGGGCGGGCGATTCGACCGTGCTGCGCACCGTCACCTCGAGCGATAGCGGGTCGCCGGCGTGCAGGGCGCCCGGCGCCTGCAGGCGGGTGACGGCGGCGTCGGCGGGCTGCCTGGTCAGGGCGACGGTGTCGACGGTGACGCCGCGTTCGCGCGCCGCGGCGGCGAGGCCGGTCGGTTCGCCGGCGGTCTGGCGACCGTCGCTGAGCAGAACGACGCGGCCGCCGCGCGGGGTGCGGGCGAGGGCCGGCTCGAGCGCGCCTTCCAGGTTGCTTTCGCGGCCTTCGACGCTGCCGCCGTCTTCGCTCGGGAGGAGCCCGGCGCCCTCGCCGGTGACTTCCGCCCCGCCGCCGAACTGGACGACGCGGCAGTCGCTTCCGCAGCCCTGGTTGGCGGTGAGCCAGGCGCTCTCCGCTTCGCCGGAGGCGGCGCCGATGCTGAGCGAGCGGTCGAGGACGAGGGTGGTCGGCGGCGGCTTCGAGCCGACGGTCGGGTCGAAGAGGGCGACGATGACGAGGACGACGCTCGCGACCTGCAGGCCGACCGCGACCCGGCGGCGGGACCGCTGGGCGCCCCGTTCGGGTTCGCGCCACCAGGCGTAGAGCGCCTCGAGGATGAGGACGAGGAGCGCCGCGGCGAGGAGCCAGGGCCAGAGGTCGGTGCGGCCGCCGCGGGCAGGCGGCGCCGGAGCGACGAGGTCGACCGGGGCGCCGGGCGCCGCGGCGGTGCCGGGGTTGACGGCGAGCGCCAGGTGCCGGGCCCCCCACGGGCCGCGCAGGGTGACCACGTAGTTGCCCGGCGTGGCGATCGTGACCGGGACTTCGCTGCCTGGCGCGACGTCGAGCGACCGGCCGCCCGTCGTTGCCGCACCGTCGGCCGCCGCCGGCTCGACGGTCGCGGCGCTGGTGCCGGGCGGCTCGGTGACCGCGAACGGCGTCCCGGCCGCTGCCGCTTCCGGCGCCAGGCGCTGGGACCAGGCGACGATGTTGTCGATCAGGGTCGGGAAGCCGGCCAGCTGCGGCAGGTTCGATTCGGAGGGCTCGAAGGACATCACCGCGACGCGCCGGCCGCCGTCGGTGCCGGAGGCGATCAGCGGGCCTTCCGAGCTCCAGGCCGCGGCGGTGAGCGAGGCGGGCAGGTCGAGGCGGCGCGAGGCGCCGGCGCCGATCGTCAGTGAGGCGAGTTCGACCCCTTCGAGCAGCGGGCTCGCCGCTTCGGTGCCGCTCATGCGGCTGTCGTGCATCTTCCCCTGGCTCCCGCCGGCGCCGGGGAAGCGCGGCGGGTTGACGAGCAGCAGCGCGGACGCGCCGGGCAGCCCGCCCTTCGGCACGAAGTCGTCGAGCACCAGCAGGTCGCTGGTCCCGGGGTCGGTCGGCTTGTAGGTCTGCGGGGTGCGGAGGCGGAGCTGCACGCCCGGGACCGAGGCGAGGGCACGGGCGAGCGGCAGGGCACGGGTGCGGTTGCCGACCAGGGTGATCCGCTCGCCGCCCGGTTCGGGGACCGAGACGGAGGCCGAGTCGTCGGCGGCGAGCCCGTCGCCGGGGGGCAGGCTCGCCTGGACCGCGGCACCCGTGGGCGCGGTGAAGACGAGCGGCGCGCTGCCGTTCGCCGGGACGGCGACGGTCGCGGTGTGGATCGGCTCGCCGGAGACCGCGATCCGCACCGGCAGGCGCCGCGCCGCGCCGCCGCGGTCGGACACGCGGACGAAGACTTCGCACGGTTCGGCGGTGCCGAGCCGTCCGCAGTGGGCGCTCGCGTCGCCGAGCGCGGCGTCCTCCACCGGCCTGCCGATCGCCTGGTCTTCATAAGAGGAGCCGCCGCCGCGGACCGCCGGCGCCGCTTCCTCGGGTGCCCGCAGGAGCACCACCTGGTCGCCGCCGCCGGCGCGCAGGCCCGCCGCCAACCGCAGCGCCGCGGTGAGGTTGGCGGCACCGGGGCCGGCGCGCAGGTCGCCGAGCGCGCCGCCCGCTTCGGAGGCCTTGCCTTCGAAGAGCACGGTCGGCGTCGCCCCGGCACCGACGATCCGCACCGCTTCGCCTCCGGGCACTTCGGCGAGCCGTTCGCGCAGCGCCGCGCGGGCGGCGTCGATCCGCGTCGTCCCCCCTTCTTCGGCCCCCATCCACATCGACTCGTCGACCACGTAGACGCGCGAGGAGGTGGTCGCGTCGTGGTTGCTCACCGGGCGGGCGAGGGCGAAGACGAGCAGTGCCAGGGCGAGCAGCTGCAGCGCCAGAAGGAGCGGCAAGGGCGGATGGCCGATCCGCCGCGCGCCGCCACCGCCGGAGCTCGGCAGGTCGCGCCAGGCGAGCAGGCTGCCGACCGCGCGGCGCGGCGGCCGGCGCCGGCGCAGGTGAAGCGCCACCAGGGGGACGACGAGCACCAGGGCGGCGAGTGCCGCCCCGCTCAGCAGCGTCACCGCGTCCTCAACCCCACGGCAGCCGCTCGACCCACTTCAGCGATTCGAGATAGTTCAGCTGCAGGCCGGTGCTGGGGCCGGGGACCGCGCCGCCGGTCACCGGCACGAAGGAGAACTGGTCGCCGACCTGGGTGACGCCGGTGACCTGCGCGGTGCGCGCTTTGCCGCCGGCGCCCTGTTCGTGGCCGGTCTTGCTCTTTTCCTTGCCGCCTTTGGTCGCCCGCGAGGGCGCGTAGGAGGGCTGGATCCGCACCGCCTGGGAAGCCTGCCCCTTGATCGGGGTGGCGTGGCCCTGCTGGTTCGTGCCCTGTTCGCCGCCCGCGTGGTTGGCGCCGGCGGCGGTGCCTTTGGGGCCTTCGGTCGGGGTGGCGCTGGTTTCGTCGCCCTGCCCGTTCGGCGCCGCCGGTTTGTTGCCCGCCCCGCCGCTCACCTTCGAGTTTCCTTTGCGCCCGCCGCCTCCCTTTTTCTGACCTTTGACGTTGAAGCCGACCGTCGGGTGTTCTTTTTCCTTGTCGGCGCCCGAGGACTGGCCCTTGCGCCCGCCGGGCTCTTCGTTCGAGCCCGGTTTGCCGAGGTTCTGTTCCTTGCGCAGCTTGCCGGTCGGCGCGTTCTTCGGGCCGCCCTGTCCGGTGCCGGCCTTGGGGCCGTGGCCCTTCGCTTCCTTGCCTTTGGTCCGGTAGCCCTGCGGGATCTTCTGGTAGCCGGATTTGGCCGATTCCTCGGCGCTCGCCTGTGGGCCCTTCGTGCTTTTGAACTTGTGCAGCTTGCCGGTCGGGGCGAGGTGCTTTTCGTGCTTGTTTCGGTGTTTGGGGTGGTGTTCGCCGGGAGCGTTGCCGGCGCCCGCGCCCGCCTGCGGGCCGAGCGCCTCGACCGGCCCCGAGGACGAGTTGCCCGCGCTCAGCGCGCCGATCGCGACGACGACCGCGATCGCCGCCACCGCGCCGGCCGGCGCCCACCACTCGCGCCCCGCCCCCGCCGCGCCGGCGTGCCAGTCCTCACGCCCCGCCGCCAGCAGCCCCGCCGCATCGGCGACGGTGCGCCGCTCGAGCGCCGACCGGGCGCCGCCGCGCGCCTCGATCTCAAGCGCCGTCGCGAGCCGGTCGTTCAGCCCGAGCTTGTCGTCAAGCAGCCGCGCCAGCTGGAAGGGCGAGGGGCCGCGCAGCGCGAAGATCGTCACCGCGACGAGGAAGCCGACGAGCGGCAGGGCGATCGCCACCCACTGCGGGACGGCGCCGAGCTGGGCCGCGATCTCCAGCACCACCGCCAGCCCGAGAGCCAGGGTGCCGTCGCGCCGCGCCAGCGCCACCAATCGACGGCGGGCGACGATCCCTCGCCAGCGCCGCAGCTCGTCGCCGAGGCTCGCCCCGCCCGCGGGTTCGGCAAGGCCCCCGGCTCCCGCCAGGTCGACGACTTCGCGGGGATCAGCGGCCGGCCATCGCCACATGAATCGACGGTACCAAGCCCCTTTCGCCGCCGACCTCGCCGACCGAATAGGGTTCAGGAAGCAATGAGACGTACCACCCTGTTTTTCGCCGTCCTCGTCCTCCTGCTGTCATTGATCACCGCCTCCCTCGCCTTTGCCGGCAAGAGCAAGGAAGGCTGGGGCAGCAACCGCAGCTTCATCGGCCGCTACCACGTGAAGGTCCTCTCCCCCGGGAGCAGCGGCGTCCGCGGCGGCGAACTGACGATGTTCATCCAGGAAGAATTCCCGGGCTCCGAAGAACCGGCCGGGATCCTGAAGCTGCGGACGAAGACTAACAACGACGTCGTCTACCTGAAGGAACTGAAGCGCAGCGGTCGCGCCCGCACCGCGATGGTCAAGGGAGGCTCGTTCCTCGGCCCGACCATCGGTGCCTTCAAGGGCACGATGCCGACGGCCGGGAAGATCACGGCGACCGTCTCGACGCGCGGCCTGGGGAAGGTCAAGGCGACCTTCACCCGGTACTCGAAGAAGCCCACCCCGTAGAACCCCCCACCGGAGTTTGGAGTTGAAGTCGATGAGAACGAAGTCCTTGCTTATTGGCCTCTGCATGCTGGCCGCGGCGATCCTGCTGGCGGCCTGCGGCGGGGGCGGCTCCTCGACCGGCAGCTCCTCCTCCGGCAGCTCGACCGAAAGCTCCTCCTCCTCGGAAGGCGCCACCGCCAACGCCGCCGACGCCAACTCGGCGCCGGAAATCGAAGACTGGCCGATCTTCGGCCGCGACCGCGACAACACGCGCTTCGCGACCCAGGACGAAATCAACACCGAAAACGTCGGCGAACTGGGCGAAGCGTGGAGCACCGGCCTCGGCCCCGACCAGTACCTGATGGAGTCCTTCCCCCTGGTGATCGGCAAGACCGTCTACGTCACCACCTCGACCGACGAGGTGATGTCGATCGACGGCGAAACCGGCCACATCAACTGGACCTACACGCCGGAAGTCGACTTCTCGCAGTCGACCGGGGTCGGCGGTTACGGGATCACGGTCAACCGCGGCGTCGCCGCCGAAGACGGCAAGCTCTTCGTCCTCACCTTCGACGACAAGCTGCAGGCGATCAGCCAGAAGACCGGCGAGCGGCTCTGGTCCTCGCAGGTCGAAGACCCGAGCACCGGCGCCTACGAGTCGATGGCCCCGACCGCCTACAACGGCAAGGTCTACGTCGGCGTCTCCGGCTCCGAGGACGGGGTGCGCGGCAAGATCGCCGCCTACGACCAGAAGACCGGCAAGGAACTTTGGACCTTCTACACCGTCCCCAAGGCGGGGACGGGCTGGGTGCCGAAGGGGGGCGGTGGCGGCACGATCTACATGCCGCCGACGATCGACACCGAAACCAATACCGTCTACGTCGGCACCGGCAACCCGGCACCGGTGCTGGTCGGCGCCAAACGGCCGGGCGCGAACCTCTACACCGACTCGATCCTCGCCCTCGACGCCGACACCGGCAAGCTCAAGTGGTTCCACCAGGAGCAGGCCCACGACCTCTGGGACTACGACGCCGAGTCTCCGGTCCTCCTCTTCAACGCCGAAATCGAAGGCAAGATGACGCGCGGCGTCGCCGAGGCGGGCAAGAACGGCCTGCTCTTCCTGCTGAACGCCGAAACCGGCAAGGACCTCTTCCCGGCGGTCTCCTTCGTCAAGCGGCACCACACCCCACCGAGCACCAAGGGCACGCTCGAGTGCCCCGGCGCGGTCGGCGGCTCGCAGTACTCGCCGCTCGCCTACAGCCCGGAAACGCAGGCGGTCTACGTCTCCGGCATCAACCTCTGCATGTACCTGAAAGTGGAATACGAAAACCACAACGGCGAGAAACAGTTCGCCGGCGACCGCGTCGTCCCCAAAGACACGCCTAAGACCGGCACCTTCACCGCGGTCGGGACCGATACCGGCGAAGTGATCTGGAATCACGACATGCCGACGCCGATGGACGGCGGCGCCACCGCCAGCGCGGGCGGCCTCGTCTTCACCGGCGACCAACGGGGCGTCCTCTACGCCTTCGACGCGAAGACCGGCGAAGACCTCTGGCAGGGCGACCTCAAACTCGCCTTCGGCACCGCGCCGGTGATCTACTCGATCGACGGCACCGAGTACGTGCTGGCGACGGTCGGCGGCGCCGCCCTCACCGCCTCCGAAGAACTCGGCGAAATCGGCGCCCGCGTGATCGCGCTGAAACTGGGCGGCAAGAAGCTGCCGGCCGGTCCGCCGCTCGAAGGCTGATCAGAGGCTGACGAGCCGGGCGTCGCGGGCGGCGCCGAAGAGGAGGTCGAGCGGGGCGATGTCGGTGGGGGCGCGCAGGTAGGTGACGCCGCGGTCGGCGCAGCGCTCCTTGAGCGCCGTCGCGGACGCCTCGACCCGGGCTTCGTAGGTGGCGCGGACGCGGGGCGTCACCTCGACCACGAGGCGCTCGCCGGTCTCGCGGTCCTCGAGCTCGTAGGCCCCGTCGAGCGCGGCGAGGCCCGCCTCGCCCTCGACCAGGTGGACGAAGGCGGCGGTGCGGGCGGAGCCGGCCAGCTCGTCGACCGCTTCGGCGAGCGGCTCCGGCTCGGCGAGGCCGTCGGAGAGCAGCACCGCGAGGTCGGCGGGCTCGACGCCGCGGCGGTAGTCGCGGACGCCGGCGGCGAGGTCTGTGCGGGTGCCGCGCGGCAGCTCCCCAACCTCTTCGATCAGCTCGGTGACCAGGTGCGGGGCGGCGAGGCGGGCGCCGGTGAACGAGGTGCCGTCGGCGAGCATGTGGACGGCGACCACGTCGGAGCCGAGCAGGGCGACGGTGCCGAGCATCGCGCCGAGCTCCTGCGCGTAGCGGAAGCGCGACGGGGTGCCGTCGTCCATCGAGCGGCTGCCGTCGAGCAGCAGCGCCAGGTCGATGTGACCCTCGGCCGGCGCCGCTTTGACGACGATCTCGCGGAGGCGGGCGTAGACGTTCCAGTCGATCGAGCGGAGGTCGTCGCCGGGGGTGTAGCGGCGGTAGTCGACGAATTCGAGCCCGCGGGTGCGCTGGGCGCCCGCCCGCCGGCCGCCGAAGCCGGCGACGATCGCTTCGACTCCGGCGAGCGAGAGCGTTTCGAGCTGGCGCAGCGCGGCGGCGTCGACCAGCGACGCGCCCGGAGCGGCGTGCCGCGTCGCCGCTACGGGGCCTCCCGCGGCAGCGCCTCGATCGCCCCGCGGACGATCTCGTCGGGGGAGACCGACTGGCGCTCGGCGTCGATCGTCAGCACGAGGCGGTGGCGCAGGGCGGGCAGGGCGATCGCCTGGACATCGTCGATCGAGAGGTTGTGGCGGCCCTCGATCAGCGCCGCGACGCGTCCCGCCAGGGTCAGCGCCTGGGCTCCGCGCGGGCTCGGGCCGAGGCGGACGAAGCGCCTCACCTGCTCGGTCGCGCCCGGGTTCTCCGGGTGCAGCGAGACGACCAGCCGGCTGGCGTAGTCGATTACGTGGGCGGCGGCGGGGACGGAGCGGGCCAGCGCGTTCATCCGCAGCACCGTGGTCGCGTCGGCGACCGGCGCGGCCGATTGGCGCGCGGCGTCGTGCTCGGCGGTGGTGGTCAGCCCGACCATCTCGTTCAGCTCGGCGACCGGCGGAAACTCGAAGAGCAGCTTGAGGAAGAAGCGATCGAGCTCGGCCTCCGGCAGCGGGTAGGTCCCGTACATCTCGACCGGGTTCTGGGTGGCGAGGACGAAGAACGGCGCGGGCAGCGCGCGGGTCATGTTGGCGGTGGTGACGTTGTGCTCCTGCATCGCCTCCAGCAGGGCGCTCTGGGTGCGCGGCGCGGCGCGGTTGATCTCGTCGGCGATCACCACGTTGGCGAAGATCGGCCCTGGTTCGAAGCGCAGCCGCGTCTCCTCGGTTTCGGCGCCCTGGACGAGGACGGTGGTGCCGGTGATGTCGGCGGGCATCAGGTCGGGGGTGAACTGGATCCGCTTCGGCTCCAGCTCCAGTGCCCCGGCAAGGGCGCGCGCCAGGGTCGTCTTGCCGAGCCCGGGGACGCCCTCCAGCAGCGCGTGGCCGCCCGCGATCAGGCAGATCAGGGCGCCGCGGACCGCCTCGTGCTGGCCGACCACGATGCGGCCGACCGCCTCCTCGATCGCCGCCGCGACGCGCTGGAACTCCTCCGGCTCCAGCGGCTCGAGATCGCTGGTCCCGATCAGTGCGGCGGTGTCGGCGGTCATCAAACGGTGACTTTAGTGAAGCGGCTTCGGCGACTTCGAACGCTCAGGCGGGGAGGCGGAAGACGAAGAGGCGGGCGGCGGCGTCGGCGGCGGTCCCCCTCGCTTCGACCAGCGAGCCGCCCGCCGCGATCGCGATGTACTCGACGCCGTCGATCTCGTAGGCGATCGGCGCCGAGCCGACCCGGCGTTCGAGGTCGTAGCGCCAGAGCACCTGGCCGTCGCGGTCGTCGAAGGCGTAGAGGAAGCCGTCGTCGTCGCCCACCAGGACGATGCCGCCGGCGGTGTCGAGGGCGCCGCCGTTGGAGGGGCGCGGCAGCGGGACCCGCCAGCGGACGCGGCCGGTGGCCGGATCGAGGGCGGCGAGCACACCGGTCGCCGCGCCCACCTGTTCGGCGCTGCCGCCGAGGTCGTTCTCACCGGGCGGGTGGCTTTCGATCTCGGCCGGCGAGTGGAGCTTGTAGCGCATACACATCTGGTTGCCCGCCAGGTAGAGCGACTGGCGGGCGGCGCTCCAGGCGGCGGGCCCGTACTCGATCCCGCCGAAGATCCCCGGGCAGACAACGGTGCCCTGGCGGGTCGGGCGCAGGTGCGGGTGGGAGTACCGGGTGATGTAGGGGGAGCGGGCGATAAGTTTGCCGCTCGCCGCGTCGAGGGTCGACCAGAAGCCCGACTTGCTGCCGGCGCCGACCGCGCGCACGCCGGCGGCGCCCCGCCCCAGGTCGAGGACGGTCGGCGCCTGCACCGTGTCGTAGTCCCAGGAGTCGTTGCAGACCTCGGTGTGGCTCCACTCGATCCGGCCGGTCTTCGCGCCGAGCGCGACGGTGGCGTCGGCGAGCGGGTTGCAGCCGGGGCGGGCGACGTTGGTGAAGCCGGGGGTCGGGTTGCCGGTGGAGACGTAGGCGGTGCCGCTACGCGGGTCGACAACCGGCGGCATCCAGACGTCGCCGCCGCCGTGGGTGCCGCGGGCCCGGTTCCATTTCTTCCCGGGCGGGGGGACCATGAACGTGCGCCAGAGCTGCCTGCCGGTCGCCGCGTCGTAGGCGGCGAGGAAGCCGCGCAGGCCGGCATCGCCCGCCGGGCCGCCGACCAGCAGCTCGCCGTCCCAAAAGGTGCCCGGCGAGTTCATCGTGTTGCCCTTGCTCGGGTCGACGACGCGGGTCTTCCAGCGCACCTTGCCGGTGCGGGCGTCGAGCGCGATCAGCTGGTCGTCGGCGGTGGTGACGTAGATCCGCCCGGCGCCGAAGGTGACGCCGCGGCTGACCGGCTCCGAGAGCGCGACCTGCGGGCCGGCGAGGAAGTCGACCGGCGGCGAGTAGGACCAGCGGACCTTGCCGGTCGCGGCGTCGACCGCGAAGACGTGGTCGGTGCCGGTGTCGTAGTACATGGTGCGGCCGACCACGATCGGGAAGGTCTCCCAGGCGCTCTGGCCCGGGTCGCCGGGGCGGGTCCAGGCGACCCGCAGCTGCGAGACGTTGCCGCGGCCAACCTGGTCGAGGGCGGCAAAGTGGGTGTTCTCGGGGACATTGCCCCAGCTCGGCCAGTCGACGTTGCGCCTCGCGGCGTCGTTATCTCCCCCACCGCCGCAGCCGCTGAGACCTACGAGTACCGCGGCGAGCACGGCGAGGGCTTGCCACGGAC
Source organism: Solirubrobacterales bacterium (assembly GCA_036495785.1). Taxonomy (GTDB): domain Bacteria; phylum Actinomycetota; class Thermoleophilia; order Solirubrobacterales; family 70-9; genus VAYN01. The sequence goes on along the minus strand of DASXMH010000015.1, from coordinate 1,857 downwards.
TCCTCCTTAGGGGAGGCTTTGGGTAGGTCGGAAAGCGGGTAGGCAAGCGCCAATTGAGAATAGTTCGAGACAGCCACCACCCTCGGAGGAGCCGATGAACCTCTCGAAGACGCCGAAATTCCTGGTCCTGCTCGTGATCCTCGCCCTCGCCGGTGCCGTCATGGTGGCCGGTTGCGGTGGCGGTGGCGGCACCACCTCCGAAGCGACGGAATCCGAAGGTGCGACGCCTCCGGCCGAAGAACAAGAAGAAGAACCTGCCGAAGAAGAAGAACCGGCGGAAGAAAAAGAAGAAGCGGGCGGTGAAGAAGCCGGCGGCGCCGAAGCGGCGCTGCTCGAAGAAGGCAAGACGATCTTCACCGGCACCTGCGGCACCTGCCACACGCTGAAAGAGGCGGGGACGAGCGGCACCGTCGGTCCCGACCTCGACGAAATCGAACCGACTCTGGCGAAAGCCGAACAGCAGGTGATCAACGGCGGCGGCGGGATGCCCGCCTTCGGCAAAGAAGGCATCCTCAGCTCCGAAGAAGTCAAAGCCGTCGCGACCTACGTCTCCTCGGTCGCGGGCACGGAATAGCGCCCCAGGGGCGCCGCGGTCAAGCCTCGACGACGCGGACCGGCGCGCCGTCGAGCCAGGCCAGCACGTCCTCGACCGCGTCGCCGAAGAAGGTCGCGTAGGTGTCCTCGGTGACGTAGCCGAGGTGCGGGGTGAGGACGGTGCGCGGGGCGCCGCGCAGCGGATGGTCGGCGGGCAGCGGCTCGGTGTCGTAGACGTCGATGCCGGCGCCCGCGATCGCGCCCGCCTCGAGCGCCGCGACCAGCGCGTCGGTGTCGACGATCGGCCCGCGCGAGGTGTTGACCAGATAGGCGCTCGGCTTCATCGCGCCGATCTCGGCGGCGCCGACCAGGCCGCGGCTGCGCTCGCTCAGCTTGTAGTGGATGGAGACGAAGTCGGCCCCTTCGAAGAGCTCCAGCTTCGCTACCGGCCGGGCGCCGAGGTCGCGCGCCGCCTCGGGGTCGAGGTTTTGGCTCCAGACGATCACCTCCATGCCGAAGGCGTGGGCGACCGGGACCATCCGCCGGCCGAGCCGGCCGAGCCCGACCAGGCCGAGCGTCGCGCCCTCGAGGTCGCCGCCGATCGTCCGCTGCCAGCCGCCGGAGCGCATCCCGGCGTCCTCGCCGGGGATGCGGCGGAGCAGGGAGAGGATCAGGCCCCAGCTCAGCTCGGCGGTCGGCGCGACCTTCGAGCGGGTGCCGCAGACGACCACCCCGTTGCGCCGCGCGGCGGCGACGTCGATCGCCACGTTCGCCATCCCGGTGGTGATCAGCAGCTTCAGGTCCGGGAGGCGATCGAGGATCGCCGCCGGGAACGCGGTCCGCTCCCTCATCGCGACGACGACCTCGGCCTCGGAGAGCGCTTCGACCAGCTCGTCGGCGTCGTCGCAGTGCTGCTCGAGCGCGACCACCTGCCACTCGTCGGGGACGCGGTCCCAGCCGCCGTAGTCGAGGGCGACTCCCTGGTAGTCGTCGAGCAGGACGATCCGTTTCATGGCCCGAGCTTTTCACACGGGCCAGGTGGTTGATTCCGGGCCGGGGCGGCCGTCCGAGGTGCGTCCCGGGCGTCTCGTTGCGGCCCTGGCAGGGTGTGGCCGCCACGAGACGCCCGGGACGTGAGGGGTTCGTGGGTGTGGAGGAAGGCCGACACGAAGTCGGACTTCAGTGACCGTCTTGCCCGAGAGTGAGGCCCGGGAGGCCCGATCGGCGACGAAGACGCCGGGAACGTCACACTTCCCGGCCCTCGGAGGGCCGGAATCAGGCCCTGAGACGCGCTGGGTGCTTTTTGGCCCCCATGGGGGCCAA
>DASXMH010000014.1:0-7928 GCA_036495785.1 Solirubrobacterales bacterium | reverse complement strand
CAAGGTCGGCGCTGCCACCGAGACCGAGATGAAGGAGAAAAAGCACCGCGTCGAGGACGCGCTGCAGGCGACCCGCGCCGCGCTCGAGGAGGGCGTCGTGCCGGGTGGTGGCGTCGCGCTGCTGAACGCCCAGGCCGGTCTCGACCCCGACACGCTGGAGGATCCGGACGAGCGCACGGGCGCGCGGATCATCCACCGCTCGCTCGAGGAGCCGGTCCGTCAGATCGCCGAGAACTCCGGCGAGGAGGGCTCGGTCGTCGTCAACAAGGTGCGGGAGCTGAAGGCGGGCGAAGGCCTGAACGCGGCGACCGGCGAGTACGGCGACCTGATCAAAGCCGGCGTCATCGACCCGACCAAGGTGACCCGCTCGGCGCTCGAGAACGCCGCGTCCATCGCCAAGAACATCCTGGTGACCGAGGCGATCATCGCCGAGGCCCCCGAGGAAAACGGCGGCGGCGGCATGCCCGGCGGCATGCCCGACATGGGCGGCATGATGTAAGAAATCCCTTCCAGGGATTTCCAAGGGCCCGGTTAGCGCCGGGCCCTTTTTTTGTGCCCGCGCCCTCCCTGCGACAGAGCCGGTGCGCAATTCGACCGAGACTCGAACCCCTTCCGCCACTTCTTGCGCACCACACACGCGCATTTCCCCGCCAACCTCGTCCCATGCCCCAAGCCGCACACCCGAATGGTGTTGATGGGCCGAAAAGCGCTGATATAGAGCGCTTTTCGGCCCATCAACATGGCGGCGAGGTGGAGATCGCTCATCTCATGGTGGGACAGAACGGGGTGGTGACGTTGGGCCAACTCGAAGGTCTTGGCCTTTCGCGGCGGGCGATCCAGCAGCGGGAGAGAAGCGGCCGCCTCCACCGGATCCATCAGCGCGTCTACTCGCTCACGCCTTGGCCGACGACCGAGCGGGGGAAGTTCATGGCGGCGGTACTTGCCTGCGGACCGGGCGCTGTGCTTTCGCACCGGGCGGCGGCCTACCTCTGGGGCCTCGTCGACTCCTGGGGGGAAGGGCCGATCGACGTGACCGCGCCGAACCGCCGAGGTCGCAGCCCTGAGGGAGTTGCCGCCCACCGGGACGGCTCACTTCAGCCGATCGACAAGACGACGCTCTACGGGATCCCGTGCACCAGCGTCGCACGGACCCTGCTCGACTTCGCCGGCACCGCCCCAGAGTGGGAAGTGCGGAAGGCGGTGGCGCAGGCCGAAGTCCTTCGGATCCTCGATCGACAGAAGCTGCGGGCCCTTCTTAGGCGAAGTCGTCGCAGACGTGGCGTCGCGCGCCTCCGCCTGATTCTCGACACGATCCACCCCGAGACGAAGAGGACGCGCAGTGAGCTCGAGCGCCTCTTCCTTGAGATGTGCTCAAAGAGAGCCGTCCCGGAACCCGAGGTGAACGTCTGGCTCCCCGCACCGGACGGCAAGCGCTACGAGGCCGACTTCCTCTGGCGCGAGTGCAATCTGATCGTCGAAGCCGACAGTCGACGCTTCCACGACACCGATAGCGCCTTCGTCGCGGACCGAAAACGCCAGCAGCAACTGGAACTTGGCGGATGGCGCGTCTCCCGCTGCACCTGGGAGGAGGTCGAACATGAACCCCGCCGCCTGGCCCTCACCGTCCAAGGCCTCCTCGCCCAGTTCGGAGATTGATGGGCCGAAAAGCGCTCCATTTCAGCGTTTTTCGGCCCATCAACACGGGAAGCGGCTAGGGCTGGGGCTTCTTTTCCTTTGGCGGCAGCGGGGGGAGGAGGCCGGCGTTGTATTCGGCGTAGGGGAGGAAGTTGGCGCGGCGGATCTTCTTGCGGAAGGTGTTGGTGCTCCGGGGATAGAGGGCGAGTTCGTAGGTGTTGCCGGGCCCGAAGCCCTGGTAGTAGTCGAGCATCTGCACGCGCCTGTGGCGGACGATCCAGCTGATCAGCTGGTTGACGAAGCGCGGTTCGTCGGTTTCCTGCATCGCCCACTCGGTGATCGCCACCGGCTTGTTCTTCCACTGCGCGCCTTCGTAGAAGTGGTTGAGGTCTTCCAAGACCGGATATTTCGAGTAGAAGTCGGTCCCGACCCAGTCGACCCATTTGCTCCCCGGCCAGTAGTTGCCCGGAAAGTTCCCTTTGACGCGCGGCGATCCGGCGGGCAGTGGGCTCCAGATGATGCTGACCGGCGCGAGCGGCAGCGATTCCGGGTTTTCGCCCTTGCTGCGGCGCAGCGGCGGCAGGCCGATTTCGGCGAGCTCCGCGTTCAGCCCTTCCAGCGACTGCCCGCCGCGGATGATCGCGACGATCCGCCGGAACGCCTCCTTGTACCAGAGGGCGCTGTATTCCCCGCCTTTCAACGTGCCGTCGCATTCGACCCCCGACCAGGCGTTGAGGCAGCGGTTCGGCTCGCCCAGCGGCCGGATGTAGGCGGGCAGGTTATGGCTGGCGAAGAACTGGTTCGTCTGCAGCAGGTAGTCGTCGCCGTCGCCGAGCGCGATCTGCTCCGGGGTGATGAGGTTTTCCAGCGTCTGCGCGTTCTGGGTCGAGATGTGGACGATCGGGCGGGTCTGCGTTTCGCGCCAGCGTTCGTAGGCCTTGTTGAAGCTGTTGCCCCAGGAGAAGTAGGTCTCCAGCAGCGCCGCGTGCTTGGCCGTGAGTTCGGTAAAGCGCTCGTAGCTTTCGGGCGACCCCTGGTCGGAGACGCCGAGCAGCACGTCGGGCTTCGGCGGCACCAGGGTCAGGGCGCCCGCCGGGGCGGCGAAGAGGAGCGCGAGAGCGGTCGCGGCGAGGGCGAGCCAGGCCGAGCGCCGTGCCCTGCGGCGGCGTCGCCCGTCGTCGCCCGTCGTCAAGGATCTACGCCGCTTCGAGCACATCACGCATTCTTCGCGGCTCGACCCCGAGCGCCTGCGCGTCGGCGGTGCCACGCTCGCTGACCATCGGGACCTCCATCAGCTCGGCCTCCTCCCAGGTCGCGAAGACGGCCTCGCCGAAGATCGCCCGCAGCCCCACCAGGCTCGCCTTCACCGCCGGCAGCGGCACGTGGACGAGGTCGCGCGGGCGCCCCGCGATCCGGCTGACGAGGTCAGACATGTCGTCGTAGGTCAGCGTCTCCGGGCCGGCCAGCTCGTAGCGCGGCCGCATCTCCTCGCCCGCCAGCGCCGCGACGACGCACTCGGCGACGTCCCGCGCCCAGATCGGCTGGAAGCAAGCCCGCCCCTCCCCGGACACCGGCAGCACCGGCAGGAAGGAGAAGCGGCGCAGCAGGGTGATCCAGGGGTCGGAGTGGTCGTAGACGATCGAGGGGGCGAAGACGGAGGTCTCGAGCGACGAGGACCTCACCGCCTCCTCGGCCACCCACTTGGCGCGGAAGAAGCGGGTCCGCTGCGCCGCCCCGGTGTCGAGCGCGCTGAAGAAGACGAAGCGCCGCACCCCGGTCCGCTCGGCCGCGTCGAGCAGCCGCACCGTCGCCAGGCCGTTCAGCTCCTCGATCCGCCGCGGCGGCTGGTCGCGGATCGTCGCCGCCAGGTGGAGGACGGTGTCGACGCCGCGCAGCGCCTGGCGCACCGTGTGGGGATCGGCGAGGTCGGCGAGGTCGCCCAGCGCGATCTGCACGTCGACCCGCCGGGCCCCCAGCTTGCGCGGGTCGCGGACCAGGCAGCGGACGTCCTTGCCGCGCTCCAGCAGCAGCGGCAGCAGCCGCGAGCCGATGCTGCCGGTCGCCCCGGTCAGCAGCAGCACCGCAACCCTGCCCCTCGCTCGCCTGCCATAGCCGTCCCGAAGCCTAGTGGCGCGCCATGCCGCACCCGAGGCGCGGTGCGCAGGGACTCGCACCGCCGCATATCTCTAAAATGGCGCTTCGCTCGTCGCAGGGGCCACCCGGCGCCTGTCGGCCAACGACGAACCACTAGGAGACTTCCCAGATGAGCTACGTAATCGCCGAGCCGTGTATCGGTCAGAAGGACAACTCGTGCGTCGAGGTTTGCCCCGTCGACTGCATCCACCCGACGCCCGACGAGGCCGACTACGACTCCGTCGAGCAGCTTTTCATCGACCCTGACGAGTGCATCGACTGCGACGCCTGCGTCGAGGCCTGCCCGGTCGACGCCTGCTTCGCCGAGGACCAGCTCCCCGCCGAGTGGGCGAAATACGCGGAGATCAACGCGAACTACTACAAGAAGGCGTCCTAGCGAGGCCCTCACCGATCCGCAAAAAGGGCCGCCCTCGGGCGGCCCTTTTTCATGCGCCAGGGAGCGCCGCGATGCCACCGTCGGGTTAGTAGCCGATCGGGTGGCGGACCACGTAGCGGCCGGTGGCCGCAGCGGCCGTGGTCGGGTGCCAGCGGGGTCCGGTCCCGCTGGTGTCGCCCGCCGTGTCGAACCGCAGCCCGGCGACGACCATGTAGGTGTGCTCGGCGTTGGCATAGATCGTGATCCAGCGGCCCGGTCCTGCTTCGCCGAACGCCTCCAGCGAGCCGGAGGTCATCGGCGTGGTCAGCAGGCGGCCGCCGTGCAGCGCGTAGGAGACGGCGCCCGAGCAGTCGTAGCCGGCGTCCTGCCAGCGACCGTGGCCGCCGCCCCAGATGTAGGGCGTGAGGCGGATGTGGTTCGCCGCGGCGATCACCCGCTTGATCACGGCGGGCGCACTGGCCGGAGCGACCGCCCGGCCGCCGACGAGGCGCGCCCTCGGCGCGGTGCCGATTTCAGGTTCGATTTCGCCGGTTTCGAGTTCGCCGGTTTCGGCTTCGACCGGCGCTTCGGTCGATTCGGGGATTTCCGCTTCGAGCCCGGAGCGGGGACTGATGCCGCCGGGAATTTCTCGCGCCGAGGCCGACGGGGCGGCGATCAGGGCGGCGGCGAGCGTGGCCAGGGCGGCGACGAAAAGTGCTGCGATGACACTGCGACGGGCGGCACTCCTGGCCACCCCGGGGGCGAACGGCATTCCTACCTCCTCCGTGGGCCGGCGGGGTTAGCTGTCGGGCTGGCGCTGAAGGAGCCTGCGCTCTCACTCGTCGGTGAGTTCGCCCCAAAAACTTGGTTCCCCCGCTCCCGGCCCCTCTTAGGCCGGGATTAGGCTTTTATTTGTAAGCGCTAACGCGCGACCGACAGCATAGTTGCGGCCGCGGTCGGGCGATTTATGGAAAGTTGGCGCCGAGCGGGCTCGGCGCCCGGGTTCAGGCGCTGGGGCCGACCTGGACGACCGGCAGCGGAGTGCCGCCGATCGCCGGCATCTCGGCCATCCCCGGCGCCGCCTGCAGGACCGGCAGCTCCTGCGGGGTCGAAGCGATGATCCCGCGCGCCGCCTGGCGAATCGCCTGCGCGGCGGGGGAGTCGGGCTCCGAGGTGACCAGCGGCGTGCCCTCGTCGGAGTGCTCGCGCAGCGGCTCCGACAGCGGCACCTTGCCGATCAGCGGCACGTCGAGCTCGTCGGCCAGTTCCTGGCCGCCGCCCTCGCCGAAGATCGTGAAGCGCTCGCCGTCCGGCGTCGTGAAGCCCGACATGTTCTCGATCACGCCGAGGATCTCGAGGTCGAATTTCTTCGCCATCTCGGCACCGCGGTGCGCCACCGACTGGGCGGCCGGCTGCGGCGTCGTCACGATGATGAACTTCGCCTGCGGCAGCAGCTGGGCCAGCGTCATCGAGACGTCGCCGGTCCCCGGCGGCAGATCGAGCAGTAGGTACTCCAGCTCGTCCCAGGCCACGTCCTCGAGGAACTGCTGGATCGCTTTGTGCAGCATCGGGCCGCGCCAGACGACCGCCGCGTTCTCCTCGACGAAAAAGCCGATCGACATCACCTTCACCCCGCCCGGCGATTCGAGCGGCAGGATCTTGCGCTCCCCGTTCACCTCCGGTTTGGCGTTGACGCCGAGCATGCGAGGGATCGAGTAGCCGTAGACGTCGCAGTCGAGGGCGCCCGCCGGGTGCCCTTCGGCGGTCAGCGCCGCGGCCAGGTTGGCGGTCATCGTCGACTTGCCGACGCCGCCCTTGCCGGAGGACACGCAGATCACGTTTTTGACCTTGGCGAGCGCGCCCTGCGGCAGCTTGCCTCGCCCGAGCGTCTGCTGGAGCGTGCCTTTCTCGTCGTCGGAGAGGACGTCGAAGCCGACCGCGACCTCGCTCACCCCGTCGAGCTCGCCGACCCGCTGGGCCACGGCGCTTTCGAAGTGGGAGCGGATCGGGCAGCCGGCGGTCGTCAGCGAGACCACCACCTCGACGCGTCCGCTGGGCTGGATCTCGATCGAGCGCACCATTCCGAGCTCGACGATCGAGCGGCGCAGCTCTGGATCGATGACGCCTCGCAGCGCCTCGGTCACCTGGTCATTCGTGGGAATTGCCATTGCCATGCATTCTCGCAAAGGGCGGCTTCCGGCCGGGCTTTGGGTGGATTTCAGGCAGGGAGGGGGGAGAGATCGCCGGCGCCCAGCCCTTGGGCCGTCACTTGAGCACACGCGAGCGAGGGGGCGACATGGCAGGGACGCGAGGTGGAGTGGGCCGGATCGTCGCAATGGTGATCGCCCTGGCGGTGGTGCTGGTGCTCGTGCTGGCGGACGTCGCGAGGGCGGGCACCTACAACGTCGCCCAGTGCGGTTGGGGGGTAGGCGTCGAACTCGATCCCTCGCTGCCGCGCACCGAAGGCGTCGCCGCCTACCTGCACCCTGGCTATTGCACGGCCCCGGCCCGAGGAACCGCCGCCGCCATGGAATTCGACATGGGAATGGCGAACACCGGCGAACAGGGGCTCGCGCGGGCACGCTGGGCGGCGCCGCTTGGGACGAACTTCGCGGGCGTGCGGTTCACCTGGTCCGGGGAAATGGCGCCGGGCGTCTGGCAGGTCGGCGGGATCGACGACGGGACGGAATTCCGCGGCGTGGCGATGGAACTGGGCACCGGCGCGCCACAACCGGTCGCGGTGGCGCTGAGCGGCCCGGCGCGGGCGTTCGAAGTGCGCCTGGAATGCCTCCTCCTCGGCACGTACTGGGGATGCACCCGCTCGAAGCGGTCGACCATGTGGCTGAGCGGGTTGACGCTAACCGTCGACGACCCGGCTCCCCCGCAGGCGCGGCTGGGCGGGACGCTCGCGGCGACCGGCTGGCACCGCGGGAGGGTGTCGCTCGAGGTCGGCGGCGAAGATCCCGTCGGGGCGGGCGTCTACGGCACGGCCGCAACCGTCGACGAAACCACCGTCTTCACCGCCCCCGTGGCCTGCGCGGTCGCCACGATCGAAGGCGAGGTGCGCGCTACCCGGCTCCAGCCCTGTCCCGCGACGGCGATGCAGGCGTCCGAGGTCGACACCGCCGCGCTCGCCGACGGGGTCCACACGCTGCGGGGGTGCGCGGTCGACTTCGGCGGCGGCTGGGGCTGCGCTCCCGAAGTCCAGATCCAGGTGGACAACTCGCCTCCGGCCGTCGAATTCGCCGCCGCGCCGGAAGGCCAGGTGGCGGCGACCGTGAGCGACCCATTCTCCGGGCCGGCCGCGGGCACGATCGCGGTGCGGCGCGCCGACTCGGAAACCTGGACTGACCTCCCCACGACCCTCGAACACGGCGGCGCGACGACGGCGACGCTGCGGGCGCAGTTGCCCGACCTCAGCGCCGGCGCCTACTTCTTCCGCGCCACCGCGACCGACGGGGCCGGGAACAGTGGCTCCGCCCAGTTCCGGGCGGCGGGCAGCGCGGCGGCGGTCCGGCGGCAGCTCGCCGGGGTCGGGAGTGGACGGGCGCCGCGGGGAGCGCGCGGCCGCGTCGTGCATCTGGCCGCTTCTTTGGTGGTAACTGTGGACGGGAGAGGGCGGGCAAGCCGCGGCGGCTCGCCGCTGACCGTCGACTTCGGGACCGCGGTCGTGCTGCGCGGGCGGCTGGCGGATGCGCACGGCGACGGGGTCCCGAAGCGGCCGGTGGCGGTCGTCACGCGGCCGGCGGGCGCGGGCGGGGGCGGGCCGGAACGGCAACGCGTC
>DASXMH010000013.1:0-80289 GCA_036495785.1 Solirubrobacterales bacterium | reverse complement strand
CCAAGGCCCTCTCCCGCTCGACCGGCCGGCCGTTGGTGCGCCTGCAGTGCTACGAGGGGCTCGACGAGTCGAAGGCGATGTACGAGTGGAACTACCGCAAGCAGCTGCTGCGGATCCAGGCCGGCGGTGAGGCGGGTTGGGGAGACGTGCAGGAGGACATCTTCGGCACCGAGTTCCTGCTGACGCGGCCGCTGATGCAGGCGATCTCCAGCGAGGAGCCGGTGGTCCTGCTGATCGACGAGATCGACAAGACCGACCAGGAGTTCGAGGCGATGCTGCTCGAGCTGCTCTCCGACTTCCAGATCACGATCCCCGAGTTGGGGCAGATCAGCACGACGACGATGCCGATCGTCGTCCTCACCTCGAACGACTCACGCGAGCTGACCGAGGCGCTGAAGCGCCGCTGCCTCTACCTCTGGCTCGACTACCCGGGGATCGAGCGGGAGATGGAGATCGTCCTCCTCCACGCGCCGGAGATGTCGCGCGAGCTGGCGCGGCGGCTGGTCGAGGTGATCGAGATGGTCCGCGACCTCGACCTGAAGAAGCCCCCCTCGATCGCCGAGTCGATCGACTGGGCGCGGACGCTGCTGCTGATGGGCGTCGACGACATCGACCGCGAGACCTTCGCCCAGTCGATGTCGATCATCGTCAAGCACCGCACCGACATCGACCTGGTGGCGGAGCGGGTCGGGATGAAACTGCCCGACCGCGCCGCCTAGCGCGGCGTTGCCCAGGCCGGCGCGGCGTTGCTCTGGGCGCTGGAGAGGCCATCCGAGGTGCGTGAGGGGTTCGTGGGGAAGAGGGTGCAGGGACGTGAGGAAAGTCGGACTTCCGTGATCCTTCGGACCGGATCGGTCGCAGTGGACCTGCGGCTGTGGTGGGTTAGCGTCGTATAACGAGAGTTTCTCTCCACAGCAAAGGGCTGAGTAATGGGAACTGGGGGATAAGGCGGGAGGAAGAGTGGACTTCTCGGCCTCTCCGTGACGAGGACCGCGACCGGTGACGGATCCGTGGCGCTCTCGTCAGCGATCCTCCACTCCCCGCACCCTTGGCCGTCTCGGCCACGGCCACACATCCTGCCAGGGCCGTGGACGAGACGGCCATGTCCCTTCCCCGGGCGACAGCTTCCCCCACTCCCGGCCCCCTGCTCCCTACTAGGCGCCCTCGAGCTCGCTGGGGTCGAAGATCTCGGTGAGGACGTCGGGGTCGGGGCGGCCGTCGTAGGCGAGGCGGCCGTCGCGGATCGCGACGCAGCGGTCGGCGGCGGCGATCACGTCGGGGCGGTGGGTGGAGACGACGATCGCGGCGCCGGCGGCCTGGGTCTCGGCGAGGAGCTGGAAGAGGACTTCGCGGCTCGGCGGGTCGAGGCCGTCGAGCGGCTCGTCGGCCAGCAGCACCTTGAAGGGACGGACGAGGGCGAGGGCGATCGAGGTCTTCTGCTTCATGCCCTTTGACAGTTCCGCACCGAGCGCGTCCTCCCAGCCGTCGAGGCCGAGGCGGCCGATCAGCTCGTCGATCCGCGCCGCGGGCTCCTTGACCCCGTGCAGGGCGGCGACGTATTCGAGGTGCTCGGCGACGCTCAGGTCTTCGTAGAAGACGGGCGTGTCGGGCAGGTAGGAAAGCGCCCGGCGGGCCTCGATCGAGCCGGGCACGTCGCCGTCGATCTCGATCCGGCCGGAGGTCGGCTCGAGCAGGCCGGCGGCGAGGTTGAGGAAGGTCGTCTTCCCCGCCCCGTTCGGCCCGATCAGGGCGACCAGCTCGCCCGCCGCGACCTCGACCGTGAACGAGGTGAGGGCGATGTAGCCGTCGTAGCTGCGGCCGAGGCCGTGGGCGCTGAGTGGCGCCGCTGCGGACGCCGAGGTCGCGGCGATGGCACCGCTCGGTTTCGCTTCGCTCACATCGCCTCCCGTTCGCGTTTGTTGGCACGCCAGTTGAGGACGCCGATGCCGGCCAGACCGAGGAGGAGCGGTATCACCGCCGTGCCGAGGGCGGCGCCGATCCGGGCGCCGTCGCCGCCTTCGGCCTTCCAGGCGGCGAAGAGCGGCAGGAAGATGCCGAGCGACGCGGCGCCGATCGGGGCGAAGTTGATCGCCTGGGTCAGTTCGGGCGGCATCAGCATGAACTCGTAAGGGTCGTTGGTCGCGCTGACCGCCGCCGCGCAGACGAGGACGAGGGCACCCGGGACGATGCTGGTCGCGCCGACCCCCAGCGCCAGGCCCGGGTCGCCGCCGACGAGGGCCGCGATGACCGTGGCGATCGCGAGGACGATGCCGGCGCCGACCGCGGGCGCGACGAGATGGGCGCCGAGCAGCGAGGCGCTCGGGCGGGGCAGGAGCAGGCGCAGCGTCGGGTGGTCGCTCTCCTGGGCGAGCGGCTCGATCAGGTCGAGGGCGGCGATGAAGAGCAGCGGGCCCGGCAGGGCGAAGAGTACCGGGGTCTGGCTGAAGCCGGCGACGGCGATGGCGCCGGCGGCGACCGCGATCGCGACGACGCGGGCGACGCGCACCGCCGGCCAGCGCAGGAAGCTCTGCCAGTCGCGCCGCCAGATCGGGGACGCCGAGGCGCGTCCGCCGCCGAGGCGCAGCCAGGGCTTGCGGCGGGGATGCTCCGAGGCCAGTTGGCGGCGCAGCAGGACCACCGTGCGGAGGTCCTGGACCGAGGCCGAGAAGCGCATCTCGGCGACCAGCTCGGCGCGCCGGCGGGCCGCCTCCAGCCCCAGGCCGCCGATCCCCGCCAGCCCCGTCGCGAGGAGCGCCAGGGCGAGGGCGGCGCCGAGCGCCGCGAGCCAGGCGCTCGCGCCGTGCTGGAGCGGCAGCGTCGCCAGGTCGCCGAGGAGCGTCGCCGGCGAGCTGTTCCAGCCGAGCGCCAGGTCGAGCGACGACCAGGCGACGAGGACCAGGCCGATCGGTCCGGCGACCCGGGGGCGCAGCCGCCGCCCGGAGGCGAAGAGCGCCGCGCCGAGCACCGCGATCGGCACCAGCGCGCCGAACGCCGCCAGCGCACCGATCCACTCCACCGCCGTCCCCGGGAAGCGGCGGAAGACGAAGTTGCCGACGATGGCGCCGAAGAGCGCCCCGGAGATGGTCGCGACCCGCAGCTGCGCAAGGGCCGCCGGGCGCAGGGCGACGCGCCGGGAGACCGGCGCCAGCAGCGTGTAGCGGACCTCGGCCGCCTCGATCGCCAGCGGCCCCCCGCGCGCGCCGGAGCGCAGCCCGGCCAGGACCAGCGCCGCCACGGCGAGGCCGATGATCGCGGGCGCGTGGGCGCGGATGCCGTCCACGGAGCTCGGGTCGGCGGGGACTTCGTGCAGGGCCCCGGCCAGGAAGCCGAGCGCGAACAGGGCCGCCAGCGCCCCCAGGTAGACCCGGTAGAGCACCTCCATCACGTCGCGCCGCCGGCCGTAGCGGCGCCGCCGCGCCGCCCGCATCGCCTTCATCGCCGCCACCGGGTCGCCGGCCGCGAGCACCGCCCCAGCCGACCGATCCGCCCCGCTCATCGGCCTATTATCGGTGCCGTGAGCCCCGCCTCGCCCTACGGTCCCAAGGCGGACCCCGGCCCGCCGGGGTTCGGCCCGAAGCTGCTCGGCTTCTGCGAGGAGCTGCGCGGCGAGGGCGTCGCGGTCGGGACGTCGGAGATCCTCGACGCCTTCGCGGCGCTCGAACACGTGCCCTGGACCTCGCAGGCCGACTTCCGCGAGGCGCTGGCGACGACGATCGCCAAGTCCCAGGACGACCGCCGCGTCTTCGAGCTGATCTTCGACCGCTATTTCTTCCGCGCCGCCGAGGCGAGCGCGATCGATCAGGGGATCGGCGAGCGCCCTTCCGACGGCGAGATCAACGTCGGCGCCCAGCCCGGCTCCGATGGCGGCCGGCTCGACCCGGAGCAGCTCTCGGAGCTGATCCGCGAGGCGATGGAACGCGGCGACGAAAACGCGCTGCGCGACCTGGCGCGGCTGGCGATCGCCGCCTTCGGCCGCGAGGAGGGCTCCGGCGTGGTCGGCGTCGACGTGCAGCGGATCCGCCGCTCGCTCGGGCTCAGCGCCGGCGCCCAGCCGCCGAGCGAGAGCGGCGAGGAGCGGCCGCCGATCGACCGCGACCAGCTGACCGGCTTCGAGCGCCACCTGCGCCGCGAACTCGAACGCGACCTGATCGAGCGGACGGAGACGCTGCCCGCCTCCCGTCCGCTGGCCGAGCTCGACCGCGCCCTCCCCACCAGCCCGACCCAGGACCTCGCCGCCGTCCACCGCGCCGTCTCGCAGATGAAGCGCCGGCTCGCCACGCTCGGCCACGAGCAGCGCGGCCGCAAAAAGGGCCAGACCGTCGACGTGCGGCGGACGATGCGGGCATCGCTGGAGACCGGCGGCGTGCCGATGTACCTGCGCTACCGGCCGAAACGGCCGCGCCGCCCGGAGATCTACGTCCTCTGCGACGTCTCCACCTCGGTCACCTCGGCGAGCGTCTTCTTCCTCTCCGTCCTCCACGCCCTCCACGACTCGTTCCGCAAGCTGCGCAGCTTCGTCTTCATCGAGCGGATCTCCGAGGTGACCGACGTCTTCGAGCACGAGCGCGACTTCGCCGCGGTCGCCCGCAAGATCTCCCAGGAGGGCGGCGTCGCCGACGTCTCCGGCTACACCGATTACGGCCGCGTCTGGCTCGAGTTCCTGACCGAGATCTCCGAGGACCTCGACCCGCGCTCGACCGTGATCGTGCTCGGCGACGCGCGCACCAACGGCCGCGAGCCGCACGCCGACGTCTTCGCCCGGATCTCAGAGCGGGCGGGGCGCCTCTTCTGGCTGAACCCGGAGCCGAAGCTCTACTGGAACTACGGCGACTCGGTGATGTCCTCCTACGAACGCTTCTGCGACGGCACCTTCGAGTGCTGGACGACGCGCCACCTGGAGAACTTCGTCGACGTCGTCGCGGGCGCGGCGCCGGCCGCCGAGTGAACTACACCGCCTGAGGAGGGGCCTGCGTCACCCCGACGGCGCGGCCGTCGGATCCGCGGCGACGGTCCGGGTCGGCTCGTCGGGCGAGAGCTGCCACTGCTCGTTGACCCTGGCGCCGACCGGGGGCGGGACCGGGCCGTCGAGCAGCGGGTCGGCGGTCTCGTGCATCCAGTCGTCGAGCCGGCCACGCATCTCGGTGAGCCCCTCGCGGGCGACCGGGTCGGCGGCGAGGTTGTCCTGCTCGGCCGGATCGAGGACGAGGTCGTAGAGCTGCTCGCGGGCGATCCGCCGGTCCGCCCACCCCGCCGCCACCCAGATCTCCTTGGAGGCCGAGTCGTCGCAGTTGGCGAGGATCGGGCCGGCGTAGTCGTCGAAGCGGCGGATGTACTTCCAGCGCTCGGTGCGGACCGAGCGCTGGGGCTCGTAGGCGGCGTGGTAGGTCATCTCGGCGAAGGTCGCCTCGTGCAGCGACTCGACCGCGCCGCGCAGCAGCGGGATCAGCGACTTGCCCTGCAGCCAGTCCGGCGGCTCGACCTCGGCCACCTCGCAGAGGGTCGGGTAGACGTCGAGGTGGGTGACCGGCGCGTCGACCACCTTGCCGCCGGCGAAGGCGCCGGGGCCGCGCATGATCATCATCACGCCGGTGCCGCGGTCGGTCAGCGTCGCCTTCGAGCCGGGGAAGGCGACGCCGTGGTCGGTGGTGCAGATGACCAGGGTGTCGTCGACCAGGCCGAGGTCGTGGAGGGCGTGCAGGACCGCGCCGATCCCCTGGTCGAGCGAGCGCACGCTGGCCTTGAACTGGGCCATGTCGCGGCGCGTAGCGGCCTGGTCGGGGAGGTTGCCGGGGGGCAGCGAGTAGAGCGTGTCGCGGACCGAGGTCGGCGCCGCGAAGTCGCGGTGGGTCTCGAAGAAGCCGACCGACATGAACCACGGCTTCCTCGTGTTGCGGGCGGCTCGCAGCGCCTCGATCGTCAGCGGCGCGACGTCGTCGGCCTTGTTCGAGGAGACCTTGATCACCTCGTCGTAGCCGATCACCCTCGGGTCCATCGAGATGTGCTGCTCGCCGACCAGGACCGAGTGGTAGCCGCCGCGGCGCAGCGCGTGGACCCAGTGCTGCCCGTAGTCGTGCAGCACCCAACCGCGGTGGGCGAGTCCCTCCATGCCGTTGTTGTGGCAGTAGAGGCCGGTCAGCAGGCTGGCGCGGCTGCCGGAGCAGGTCGGCGCGGCGCAGAAGGCCTGGCGGAAGAGGACCCCCTGGTCGGCCAGCATCTGGATGTTCGGAGTCGGGACCTGGAACCCGTAGGGCTGCACGACGCGACCGGTGTCGTGCGAGTGGATGTAGAGGATGTTTGGCGGTTGGTGTGGAGGAGCGATGATTGGCTCAGGTTCGGGTACAGAGTCCTGACTTCGAGCGTAACAATCCCTGCCGCCTTTTGTTGATTAACTTACTCAGGAATGAAGCCAGAGCACTCCTACATCGTCTGCGCCACGCCGCGAAGCGGCTCCACCCTGGTCTGCCACGCGCTCGGTGAAACCGGCGTCGCCGGGCTCCCCGAGGAGTACTACGAGGCGCTTCGCCACTCCGGCCGGCCGCGCCGCCCGGAGGAATACTTCCTCGGCGTCGAGGACCAGTCGATCCGCGACCACCTCGGCGAGCGCAGCATCGGGGCCGAGCAGGCCCCGCGCTCACCGCTCTGGAGCCGCGCCGCCTACGACCGCTATCTCGAATGGACCTTCGAGGTGGGGACGACGCCGAACGGCGTCTTCGGCGCGAAGCTGATGTGGAGCTACTTCGGCGACTTCGTCAGCCTCCTCCGCAACATCCCCGCCTACCGCGACGTGCCGCTGGCCGAGCTCCTGCCCACCGTCTTCCCCAACCTCACCTTCGTCCGCGTCGTCCGGGCCAACAAGGTGCGCCAGGCGGTCTCGCTGTGGAAGGCGGTGCAGACGGCGACCTGGCGCGAGGACCAGGCGAGCTCGGGCGCGATCTCGGTCGAGGACGACGGCGGCGCTCCCCCCTACCGCGCGTTCATCGAGGAGCACCGCCCGCAGCTTCGCTTCCACTACCGCGCGATCGACCACCTCCTCCAGCAGCTGATCGTCGAGGAGGCCTCCTGGGACGCCTTCTTCGAGCACTCCGGGATCAAGCCGATCCTCGTCCTCTACGAGAACTTCGCCGCGGCCTATGAGACCTCGACCCTGAACCTGCTGGAGCGCCTCGACCTCGCCCCGCCCGACGACTTCAGCTTCAAGCCGCGGATGAAGAAACAGTCCGACGACGTCAACGACGACTGGACGAAGCGCTACTCGGAGCTGCGGCTGGGGACCGAATTCGACCTGGTGCCGGTGCGCCTCGGCGCGAAGAGCTAGCGCGGGTTTACCCCGCTTCCGCGCGGCTCATCGCCACTTTCAAAATTTTCTGTAACGGCGCTTGAAGTCGGCCGGCCAGGGTGCTTCCATCGGCCCGTGCAGGCGCTCTCGGACGACCAGCAGATCGAACGTCTTGAAAGCCGGATGGACCGCCTTGAGAAGAAAGTGGAGGACGGCTTCGTCGGGACGCGGAGGGAATTGCGGTCAGAGATCCTGGCTGCCCGAAGCGACGGCCGCTCCGACTTCCGCCCGCTCATCGGCGTCCAGCTGGCCATGTTCCTGACCATGATCCTCGGCTTTGCAGGGATCGTCGCCGGGATCTTTCTTCAGCACCTCTGAAGCGCGCCCGACGGCGTGCGGAGCTAGCGGGCGGCCCAGGCGTCGGGCTCGGCGGTCAGCGCCTCGACCGAGTTGGGCAGTTCGCCGGAGACGAGGTCGGCCAGGGTGACCTGCTCGAGCACCGAGCGGATGTTGGCGCGGACGGCGATCCAGACGTCGCGCAGGCTCTCCGCGTTGCCCGCGTATTCGATCGTCTCCGGCGGCATCGACTGCACGTTGGCGATCGGGCCCTCGACCGCGCGGACGACGTCGGCGACGGTCACCTCGGCGGCCGGGCGGGCGAGCCAGTAGCCGCCTTTGGCGCCGCGCCGGGCGCGCACCAGGCCCTGGTGCTTCAGCTCCAGCAGGATGTGCTCGAGGAATTGGAGGGGGATGTCCTGGGAGGTGGCGAGGCGCTCGCCCTTGACGGGCTCGCCTTCGCCGGCGGCCGCCAGCTCGACGGCGGCGCGGACGGCGTAATCGGCCTTGGCTGAGACACGCATGTGACGAATTAAAACAACCGGCCGGGCGCGACCCACCTGGGCCAGGGATCTGGGACGCCGCTCGCGCCCGGTCGAGGACCCTTTTAGGCCGCCGACTCGCTGGTCTGAGCCGCCGCCGGTTTCCGTTCTTTCTGGCGGCGATAGCGCTTGTTCATGTAGTGCGGGGCGTAGAGGACGGCACCGAGGAGGAGAGCCGCGACGCCGGCTGCGATCGGCCAGACGGTCGAGTCGCCCTTCTGGATCGTGACGATGCCCGAGGCCATCAGGACGATGCCGAGGGCGATGCGGATGAAGCCCTGCGGAGCTTTGTCGGAGAGGGCGGCGCCGATGATCACGCCGGGGATCGAGCCGACCAGGATGTTCCCGGCAAGGCCGAAGTCGACGTTGCCCGCGACGATGTGGGCAAGGCCCGCGGCGCTCAGCAGGACGGCGGCGTGGACGATGTCGGTGCCGACGACCCGCTTCGGCGCCAGCCGGTAGACGGCGATCAGCAGGATCGCGATCACCGTTCCCGAGCCCGCCGAGGTGATCCCGATGACGAAGCCGGTGGTGGCACCGATGACGACGGCGGCGACCTTGTGGCGGGTCTCGACCTCGAAGCGCTCGCGCTCGTCGATCAGCCCGCGCAGGATCAGCGCCCGGGTCAGCGTCACCACGCCGACCATCAGCAGGGTGCCGCCGAGCACCGCGTAGACCAGGGAGTTGAGGCGGTCTTCGGAGATGTGCTGCTCGAGAACCGATACCAGGGCGACGCCGGCGATCGCGGCGGGGACGCTGCCCATCGAGAGCCACTTGACCAGCTCCAGGTTGACCGTCCCCATCTTCAGGTGGCGCCAGCTGCCGACCATCTTGGTGATCGCCGAGTAGACGATGTCGGTGCCGATCGCGGTCGTCGGCGAGGTGCCGAAGATCAGGATCAAGAGCGGCGTCATCAGGGATCCACCGCCCATGCCCGTCATGCCGACGAGCACGCCGATACAGAGTCCGAATAGGACGATTGCCGGGTCCATGGTTGTCTCCGCACTCCCTTCCCGACTTTCTCGACTTTTTAGGTCGGGAGTGTGAAGTGCGGAAGGATAACAGCGTGAGCGTCGCTGCGCGAGGTCTTTCCCATTCCTACGGCGAGCTCCGCTCGCTGCAAGGCATCGACCTCGAGGTGGCCGACGGCGAGGTGGTGGCGCTGGTCGGGCCTTCGGGCTGCGGCAAGTCGACCCTGCTGGAGATCGTCTGCGGGCTGCGCGAGCCGAGCGAGGGGGAGATCGCGGTCGGCGGGGGCGCGACCGGCAAGGACGAAGCGGGCCGCGCGGCGGCGACCGCTGCGGCGGGGCGTCTCGCCCACTGCGCCTACATGCCCCAGCGCGACCTCCTCCTGCCCTGGTTCTCGGCGCTCGACAACGCGGCGCTGGCGCTGCGCAACCGCGGCGTCGGGCGGGCCGAGGCGCGCGGCCGGGCGGGCGAGCTGTTCGAGCGCTTCGGGCTCGCGGGCTTCGAGGCGGCGCGGCCGCAGGCGCTCTCCGGCGGGATGCGCCAGCGCGTCGCCTTCCTGCGTACCCTGGTCGCCGGCAAGCCGGTCCTCGCCCTCGACGAGCCGTTCGCCTCGCTCGACGCGATCACCCGGGCCGAGATGCAGGAGTGGCTGGCGGGCGCCCTGCGCGCCGACCGCCGCACCGTGCTGCTGGTCAGCCACGACATCGAGGAGGCGCTCTACCTCGCCGACCGCACCGTCGTCCTCTCCGCCCGCCCCGGGCGGATCGTGAAGGAGCTGCGGGCGCCCGACCCACGCGCCGCCGACCGCGACGGCGCGGTCACCGACCCCGCCTTCGTCGCCGCCCGCGAGGCGGCGCTGCGGGCGCTGCACGAGGGCTCGCGCCGCGACTCGGCGGGCGGCGACGGAGCGCCGCAGGACACTCCGGCGGCTCGCGGCGGGGAGGTATCCCGATGAACTGGCGGACGGTGCGGCGCTGGGTCCTCCCCGCGGCCTTGATCGGCGCGCTGATCGGCGCCTGGCAGATCGCCGCCGCCAACGGGGCGATCGCCGAAGCGCTTAACCTCGAACCGTTCCTCGTCCCGTCCCCCGCCGAAGTCGGCGACGCGCTCTGGAACAACCGCACGCTGCTCTGGGAAAACACCTGGGTGACGCTGCGGGAGATCCTCTTCGGCCTCCTCGCGGGCGTCGTGGTCGGCCTCGCCCTGGCGGTCGCGATGCGCTTCTCACGCATCCTCCGCGACGCCGTCTTCCCCCTCACCGTGGCCGTGCAGTCGGTGCCGGTGGTGGTGATCGCGCCGATCCTGGTCGTCTGGTTCGGCTTCGGGATCTGGGTCAAGGTGATCGTCGTCGCCCTCGCCGTCTTCTTCCCGATCGTCGTCAACACGCTCGACGGACTGCGCTCGGTCGATCCCGAGGCGGTGAAGATGATGCGGACCCTCGACGCCTCCGGTTGGGCGATCTTCCGCCGGGTCGAAGCGCCGACCGCGGTGCCGAGCTTCTTCAGCGGCGCCAAGGTGGCGGTGGCGATCGCGCCGATCGTCGCCCTCTTCGCCGAGCTCGCCGGCTCCAACTCCGGCCTGATGCGGCTGATCATCCAGGACAACGCGAATCTCGAGATCGCCCGGATGTTCGCCTCGGTCGTGATTCTGGCCGTGATCGGGGTCCTATTGGTCGGCCTGACCGCCCTCGCACAGCGCCTCGTCGTCACTTGGCGGTAGAAAGAAGGGGATGAAGTCCTCCTCCGCCCGGGCGACCGCGGTCGTCCTCGCCCTTGTGATCCTCGCCGTCGGCCTCGCCGCCTGCGGCTCCAAGTCCGAGAACACCAAGGGCGAACCGGAAAAGCTGACCCTCGATCTCGACTTCTACCCGAACCCCGACCACGCCGGGATCTACATGGCGGAAAAGGAAGGGTTCTTCGGCGAAGCGGGGCTCGACCTGACGATCGACTCGCCCTCGGACCCGGCGGCGCCGCTGAAGGACGTCGCCGCGGGGCGCGCCGACCTGGCGATCACCTACGAGCCGGAGGTGGTCCTGGCCCACGAACAGGGGCTCGACGTGGTCGCCGTCGGGGCGCTGGTCAACCAGCCGCTGACCTCGCTGATCTGGCTGAAGAAATCGGGGATCAAAGGGGTTCCCGACCTCAAAGGCAAGACCGTCTCCTACGCCGGCATCTCCTACCAGGAAGCGTTCCTCAAAACGATCCTGCGGCGCGCGAAAGTGCCGGAGTCCTCGGTCAAGGCGGTCAACGTCGGCTTCGGCCTCCTGCCGTCCCTGATCAGCGGCTCGGCCCAGGCGATGCTGGGCGGCTACTCGAACGTCGAGGGCGTCGACCTGCAGTCGCGCGGCAAAGAACCGGTGATCACCCCGGTCGACGAACTCGGGGTGCCGACCTACGACGAGCTCGTCTTCGTCGCCCGCCGCTCGACCCTGGAAGAAGACGGGCAGCGGATCCGCCTCTTCATCAGCGCCCTGCGGCGCGGCACCGAAGCGGCGGCGGCGAACCCGAAAGCGGCGACCGAAGCGATCCTCGCCGCCAATACCGACCTCGAACCGAAACTCGCCGAAGCCGAGGTCAAAGCGACGCTGCCGCTGCTGAGCGCCCGCACCCCCGGCAAGCCCTACGGGTACATGGACCCGAAGGAGTGGGAAGCGTTCGCCGCCTGGATGCGCGACGAAGAACTGATCTCGGCGCTGCCGAAAGCCTCCGAACAGCTGACCAACGCCTACCTGGTCGACGAAATCCCGGAATAGTCGAGCGAGCCGGCCGCGATCATGCGGCTGATCTCCGAGGCCCGCAGCGCCTCGTGGAAGAGGTGCCCCTGGCCGTAGTCGCACTCGAGGCGGCGCAGCTCGGCGAGCTGGATCTCGTTCTCGATCCCCTCGGCGATCACTTCGAGGGAGAGCGCCCGGGCCATCCCGATCACGGCCTCGACGATCGCCGTCCCCTCCTGTTCGATGCCGAGCGCTTCGACGAAGGAGCGGTCGATCTTCAGCGCGTGGAAGGGGTAGCGGTTGAGGTAGGCGAGCGATGAGTACCCGGTGCCGAAGTCGTCGAGGACGAGGCGGACGCCGAGCTCGTTGAGTGCCTCCAGCGAGGCCATCGCCGAGG
Source organism: Solirubrobacterales bacterium (assembly GCA_036495785.1). Lineage (GTDB taxonomy): Bacteria > Actinomycetota > Thermoleophilia > Solirubrobacterales > 70-9 > VAYN01. The sequence goes on along the minus strand of DASXMH010000013.1, from coordinate 68,056 downwards.
CCGACTCCTCGACCAGCACCGACTCGGTGATCTCCAGCCGCAGGTGGACCTGGTCGAGGCCGGTGCGGGAGATCACCTCGGCGACGTTACCGGCGAGGTCGCGGTGGGCGACCTGGCGGGCGGAGAGGTTGACGGCGACGTCGAGGGGGCGGGCGTCGGGGCGCAGCTCGTGCCATTCGAGGATCTGGCGGGCGGCGCGTTCCTGCACCCAGCGGCCGATCGGCTCGATCAGGCCGCTTTCCTCGGCGATCGAGACGAAGTCGGCCGGATCGAGCAGGCCGCGCTCGCGATGGCGCCAGCGGACCAGCGCCTCGAGCCCGGTCACCTCGCCGCTGCGCAGGTTGACGATCGGCTGGTAGCGCAGCTCCAGCTCGTCGCGCTCGATCGCGCCGCGCAGCTCGCGTTCGGTCTCCAGGCGGCGCGCCGCGGTCGCCCGCATCTCGGCGTCGAAGAGGACGGAGCGGTTGCGGCCACCCTCCTTGGCCCGGTACATCGCCGCGTCGGCGTCGCGGATCAGGAGCTCGGCGTTGGTCGACTGGCCGGAGGTGAGGCGGGCGACGGCGATCCCGATCGAGGCGTTGACGAAGTGGTCGACCCCCTGCATCGAGAAGGGCTGGGCGAAGGCGGCGGCGACCCGCTCGGCGATCGCGATCGCCTCGCCGTCGTCGGCCAGGCGGTCGATCAGGATGCCGAACTCGTCGCCGCCGAAGCGGGCGACGATGTCGCCGGGGCGCAGGTGGGCGCGCAGCCGCGGCGCCACGGCGCGCAGCAGGGCGTCGCCGGCGTGGTGGCCGAGGCTGTCGTTGATCAGCTTGAAGTGGTCGAGGTCGAGGAAGAGGATGCCGACCGGCGAGCCGGAGATCGTGGCGCGGCCGAGCGCGTCGTCGACCGAGTCGACGAAGCTGAGCCGGTTGGGCAGGCCGGTGAGGGCGTCGTGGAGGACGCGGTGGCGGAGCGCCCGGTCGGCGGCGTGGCGCTCGAAGGCGTCGGCGAGGACGTTGGCTGAGGCTTCGATGAAGGGGACGTCCTTGGGGCCGAAGCGGCGCGCTTCGCCGGAGTGGACGTCGAGCACGCCGAAGGGGCGGTCCTTGCCGTCGATCATCACCGCCAGGCTGCTGGTCGCGCCGAGCGCGCGCACCGCGGGGGGCATCGTGAAGCGCTCCTCCTCGGTCCAGTCGGCGACGATCACCGGGATGCCCGCGTCGAGCGCGGCGCCCGCGTGCGAGTCGCGGCCCGCCGAGACGCGCCGGCCGGAACCGTGCACGGCATCGTCGAGGCCCGCCCGCAGGTCGAGCCGGCGGCCGTCGCGGCCGACCTCCCAGATACAGGCGCTCTCGACTCCGTCGAGTTCGCCGATCAGGGTGACCGCGTCGCGCATCAGCGCCTCGGGGTCGCCGTTTTTCAGCGCCCGTTCGCCGAGCCTCGCCACCACCGCCTGCTGGGCGAGCGAGCGCTGCAGGTCGACCTCGGCGGTCTTCCGCTCGCTGATGTCGTAGAGGACGCCGTGCCAGACCGGGACGCCGTTGGCGTCGGCCTCGAGCACCGCCTCGTCGAGCATCCAGACCACCCGGCCCGCCTTGGTGAACATCCGGTACTCGACCGGGCGGGTGTCGCGGTTGCCGAGCGCATCGTGGCTTTCGACCGCCAGCGCCCGCATCCGATCCTCGGGGTAGACGAGGCGCGCCCAGAGCCCGGGGTCGGTGAGGAACTCCTCCGGAGTGAAGCCGAGGATCTCCTCGACCTGCGGGCTGACGTAGCGCCAGCGCCCGTTCTCGCCCAGCTCGGAGGCGTAGATGATCACCGGCAGGCGGTCGATCAACCGCCCGCTCTCGTCATCACCCGCGCCGAGCCGATCGAGAAAGGAGCCGAGCTCGTCCCCGGGCCAGTTGTGTTCGCCTCTCTCCGGCATCGTGGTCCTTATCGACAGCGCAGACGTTCACTTGATTCACCGGCGTTAAAGAAAGGGCTTCTGCACCGAGTCGAGCGTCGGAGCAGGGGAGGTCCGGGCGCGAGGGCGAGGGAAATTCTGGACAGCGGCTAAACCTTCGGCGGCTGCTGCCGATGACCGGGCCGAAGCCCGCGATGAGCATCCTCGACACGACCCAACTCACGCTGATGCGCGCCATCTCCGGCGCGACCCTGCGCAACGCCGTCCTGTCGAACAACATCGCCAACGCCGACACGCCCGGTTTCCAGCCGAGCGACGTCGACTTCCACGCCGCGCTCACCGACGCTCTCGGTGAAGGGCCGGAAGCCGCGGCGGCCGTCACCTTCAGCCCCGAACAGCTGAACATGGGCGCCCAACGGGCCGACGGCAACGGCGTCGACAGCGAAGCCGAAGCGGCCAAACTGGCCGAAAACGGGCTCGAAATGGAGGCGCTCGAGCAGGTTGCGAGCAGCCGCCTGCAGATCATGCGCACGGCGATGGGAGGCAACCCCTGATGGCACTTTTCGGCGCTCTCAACATCAGCGCCAGCGGGCTGACCGCGCAGCGGCTGCGGATGGACGTCAGCAGCGCCAACCTCGCCAACGCGCAGACCACGCAGACGCCCGAAGGCGGCCCCTACCGGCGCCAGGACGTCGTCCTGCAGGAGCAATCGGGGGAAGGCAGCTTCGCCGGCGCTCTGACCGGCGCGCTCGGCGGCGGCGAACCGGCGGGCGTCGAAGTGGCGGCGATCGTCCCCGACACCACCCACCTTCGCCGGGTCTACGAACCGGGCAACCCGGAAGCCAACGCGCAGGGCTACGTGACGATGCCGAACGTCAACCCGGTCAGCGAGATGACCGACCTGATCGACGCCTCGCGCTCCTACCAGGCCAACGTCACCGCGATGCAGACGACCAAGCAGGTCTTCTCGAAAACGATCGAACTGCTCTGATGACCCTTCCCGTCTCCGCGATCAGCAAAGCCGCCGAGCAGATCTCCCTCGGGCCGCCGAAGTCGGCGCAGCCGAGCGACCCGGCGGGCGGCTTCGGCTCGATGCTGACCAACGCGATCGGCAGCCTCGAGAAAACCCAGGAAGCGGCGGCGGTGCAGTCACAGGAGCTGGCCACCGGGCAGACGCAGGATCTCAGCTCGGTGATCACGTCGGTCCAGGAAGCGCAGCTGTCGATGCAGCTCGCGGCCCAGGTCCGCAACAAAGCCGTCGAAGCGTACACCGAAATCTTCCACACCCAGGTCTGACGTGGCCCAGATTCGTACCGTCCTCGCCAGGCTCTCGACGCGTGGCAAAGTCGCGCTCGGCGGCGCCGCGCTGGCGCTGGTCATCCTCGCCTTCGTCCTCTTCCAGATGGCGACGAAGCAGAGCTACACGACCCTGGCGACCGGGATCGAACCGGCCGAAACCGGTCAGGTCACGGAAGCCTTGGAAGCGAAGGGCATCCCGTACCAGCTGCAGGACAGCGGCACCGCGGTCGGCGTCCCCAGCTCCGACGTCTCGCAGGCGCGGATCGCACTGGCCGAAAGCGACGTGCTGGGCGGCAGCAAACCGGGCTTCGAACTCTTCGACTCCCAGCAGTTCGGGGCGAGCGACTTCCAGCAGAAGGTCACCTACCAGCGGGCGCTGGAGGGCGAACTCGAACGGACCATCAACCAGGTCGAAGGGGTCAAAAGCTCGAACGTCCAGCTGACGCTTCCCGAAGAACAGCTCTTCTCCGAAGAATCGGTGAAACCGACGGCGGCGGTGCTGATCGCGAGCGATTCCGGCGGCCGGCTCAGCGCCGGGGCGGTGCGCGGCATCGCCCACCTGGTCGCCGCCAGCGTCGAAGGGCTGAACGCCAACGCGGTGACGATCACCGACGGCAGCGGCGCCACGCTGTGGCCGGCGGGCGAAGGCGGCGCGCTCGGCGGCGGCGACTCCAAACAGGCGATCGAGGCGAAGTACGACGAGAACATGGAAACCCGCCTCGACGGCCTGCTGGCGCGGACGATCGGCCCGGAAAAAGGCCGCGTCCAGGTGCAGGCCGAAGTCGACGCCGACCGCACCACGCAGAGCAAACTCGAATACGCCAAAAAGGGCACGCCGCTGGCCGAACAGAACGAACACGAGTCGCTGAAAGGCGCCGGGGCGACGGCGGTGGGCGGCGCGGCCGGAACCGCGGGGAACATCCCCAGCTACGCGGCCGGCGCCGGAGCCGCGGGCGGCCCCTCCAACTACAAACGGGCCAAGGAAGAAACCGAGTTCGGGGTCAACAAGACGATCACCCACACCCAGGTCGCGCCGGGCACGGTGAAGCTGCAGCACGTCGCGCTGATCGTCGACAAATCGGTGCCTGCGGCGGAAGTTCTGCAGCTCGAAAAAGCGATCGAAGGCGCCGCCGGGATCGAAAAAAAACGCGGCGACACGCTGACCGTCAGCCAAATCGCCTTCGCCAAGCCGCCCGAAGTGGCGGCCCCGGCCGGGCCCGGCATCATCGACTACGCCAAGTACGCGGTGCTGGGCCTCGCAGGGATCGGCTTCCTCATCTTCGCCGCCCGCCATCTGCGCAAAAAACAGGACGAAGTGCTGGCCGAACCGATCTGGCTGAAAGAACTCAACGCGCCGACCTCGCTGGCCGAGCTCGAAGTGCACCGCACGAGCGAAGACGACTGGGACGACGACCGCCCGACCTTGCCCAACAGCGCCGACGAAGTCGCGGCGATGGATTCCGACAAAGTCGCCCAGCAACTCCGGGCCTGGATGAAAGAGGGATAGGTGGCGGCGCCGAACGAGCTCGTCCCGCTCGAGCGGTCCGGCGACGGCGTCTCGCTCATCCGGTCGGGAACCGGCGATGCGCCGCCGCTGCGCGGCCGGCGTAAGGCCGCGGTGCTGCTGGTGGCGCTCGGGCCGACCAAGGCAGCCGAGGTCTTCGGCCATCTCTCCACGCCCGAGATCGAGGAGCTCTCGCTGGAGATGGCGAAGGCGGGCGACATCCCGTCCGAGCAGATCGAGCAGGTGCTCGAGGAGGTCAGCGAGAACTCCCTGGCGCTGAGCTCGATCGCGGTCGGCGGCGTCGAGTACGCGCGCGAGGTGCTGGAGCGGGCGCTGGGGCCGGATCGGGCCGCCGAAATCACCGGCCGCCTCTCGGCGGTGATCGAAATGCGCCCCTTCGAGTTCCTGGCGCGCACGCCGCCCGAGCAGATCGTCGCCTTCCTGCGCAACGAGGCGCCGCAGACCAAGGCGCTGATCATCTCCAGCCTCTACACCACGCTTGCCGCCGAGACGCTGGCGCTGCTGGACGAGTCCGAACAGGCGGACGTGTCGCTGCGGATCGCGCGGATGAGCGAGACCAGCCCGGCGGTGATCCGCGAGGTCGAGACGGTGATGCGGGGAAAGTTGTCCAACGTGCTCTCCGAGGAGTACGCGAGCTCGGGCGGCGTGCAGTCGCTGGCCGACATCCTCAACCACGCCGACCGCCCCACCGAGCGCAACGTGCTGGAGACGCTCGCCGAGTCCGACGAGGACCTGGCCGAAGAGATCCGGGCGCTGCTCTTCACCTTCGAGGACATCATCAAACTCGAAGACCGCGCGCTGCAGTCGGTGCTCAAAGGGGTCGAGGACGCCGACCTTGCCCTGGCCCTGCGCGGCGTGCCCGACGAGGTCCGCGAGCGAGCCCTTGCCAACGTGTCCGAACGGCGCTCCGAGCTGCTGGTCGAGGAGATGGAGTATCAGCCGCCGCAGCGCAAATCGGTGGTCGAGGAAGCGCAGAGCCGGGTGGTCGCCGAGGTGCGCCGCCTCGAGGAGGAGGGCGAAATCACGGTCGGGCACCGGGGCGGCGATGAGCTCGTCGTTTGAGTTCCCCGAACTGGCCGTGCCGCGGCCGGTCGAGGAGCAGCTGGAAGCGGCCGAAGCCCAGCACGAGTCCGAACTGCAGGCGGCGCGGGCGGCGGGCTACGAGGAAGGACGGGCGGCCGGGCGCGCCGAGGTGAGCGCCGCGGCGCACGCGCTGGCGATGGCCGCGGCCGAACTTGACGCGGCGCGGTCGGCGGCGGCGGCCGACGCCGAGCCGGTCGCGGTCGAGTTGGCCTTCCAGATCGCGGCGAAGGTGCTCGGCGGCGAGCTCGAGGCGCGGCCGGAGGCCGTGCTCGACGTCGTGCGCGGGGCGCTGCGGCGGCTGACCGAGCCCCTCCCCGCGACGATCCTGGTCAACCCCGAGGACGCCGAGCTGGTGCGCGACTCGATCGCCGACTTCAGCGTCGAGCACGGCGGCGAGCTGTCGGTGCGCGAGGACCGGCGGGTGGAGCGCGGCGGCTGCGTGGTGCGCACCGCGGCGGGCGAGGTCGATGCCCAGATCAGCGCCCAGCTGGAGCGCGCCGCGAAGGTCGTCGCGCGGGCGCCGGAGGCGGAATGAGCGGCGCCCTTGCCGCCGCCGAGGCGGCGGTCGACCGCGCCGACCTGGTGGTGCGGCGGGGCCGGGTCCGCGACGTGATCGGGCTGATCATCGAGGCGAGCGGCCTCGAGGCCGAGGTCGGCGAGGTCTGTCTGATCGAAACCGGCCGCGATCGCCCGCCGGTGCCCGCCGAGGTGGTCGGCTTCCGCGACTCGCGCACCCTCTTGATGCCGCTCGGCGAGATGAGCGGGATCGGGCCGGGCAAGCCGGTTGCCGCGGAGGGCGAGGCCTTCCGCGTGCCGGTCGGCGAGAAGCTCCTCGGCCAGGTCGTCGACGCCTTCGGCCGGCCGCTCGACGGCACGACCCTGCCTCCCAACGGCACCCGCTCGGTGGCCGCCGACCCGCCCGAGCCACTCGGCCGGCCGCGGATCGAGAAGCGGCTGGCGCTCGGGGTGCGGGCGCTCGACGCCTTCGTCCCCTGCGGCCAGGGCCAGCGACTCGGCATCTTCGCCGGCTCCGGGGTGGGCAAGTCCTCGCTGCTCGGGATGATCGCCCGGTCGACCTCGGCCGACGTCAACGTGATCGCCCTGGTCGGCGAGCGCGGCCGCGAGGTGCGCGAGTTCGTCGAGCGCGACCTGGGGGCGGCGCTGGAGCGCAGCGTCGTCGTCGTCGCCACCTCCGACCAGCCGGCGCTGGTGCGAATCAAGGCCGCCTTCGCGGCGACGGCGATCGCCGAGCACTTCCGCGACCAGGGCGCCGACGTTCTGCTGATGATGGACTCGGTGACCCGCTTCGCGATGGCCCAGCGCGAGGTCGGCCTGGCGATAGGCGAGCCGCCCGCGACGCGCGGCTATACGCCGAGCGTCTTCGCCCTCCTCCCCCGCCTCCTGGAGCGTGCCGGGACGAGCCCGCGCGGCTCGATCACCGGCCTCTACACGGTGCTGGTCGATGGCGACGACATGAACGAGCCGATCGCCGACGCGGTCCGCTCGATCCTCGACGGCCACGTCGTCTTGAGCCGCGACCTCGCCCACGCGAACCACTACCCGGCGATCGACGTCCTGCAGAGCGTCTCCCGCCTGACGACCGAGATCCAGCCGCCGGAGTCGATCGCCGCGGCCTCGGATCTGCGCCGCCTGATGGCCGCCTACCGCGACAAGGAGGACCTGATCGCGATCGGCGCCTACCAGTCCGGTGCGGACCCGACCGTCGATACCGCGATCGCCCTGCGCGACGACCTCGATGCCTTCCTCTGCCAGCGCCCCGACGAGCGCTCGGACCTCGCCGAGGCCGACCAACGCGTCCTCGAACTGGCCGCCTCGACCTCCGAGGCCCCCGACGAGCTGCCCCCCGAACCCGGTCCCTCCGCCATGGCGCCCGCCACCGCGGGCCCGCCCGGCTTCCCCGCTCCCCCCGACGTCTACCCGCCGAACGTCCAGCCGCATTAGCCCGACCGGAATGTCGCCTTATCGGCCAGGCTCAGACTCTCGGGCCTACTCGAGGCGGCGCCATCGCGCGCCACGCCCGGCACCGGTCGGCTGGATCAGCTCTTCCTCGCGCAGCACTTTGAGAACGAGCCTGATCGTCGGGTCACTGGTCCCTTGAACGGCTCTTCTGATGTCTCCGATGCGCATCTCCACCGGCGCCTCGTTGAGGATCCAGTTGCGGATCCGGTCCTGCTTGGTTCCGACCTCCGAGCCTCGCCCGGCGGCGACCCGTTGCGCGAAGTCTTCGTAAGACCCAGCCAGGATCGTCACCAGGTATTGCGTCCAGGGCCAAATGTCATGTTCGCCTTGCCGCCAGTTGCGTTGCGACTGTTCGAGCGCCGCGTAGTAGGCGTTCTTCGATTCGTAGATCCGTTGCTCCACGCTGACGTAGCGCGCCACGCCGTAGTCGAGCCTCAACAGCTCGTGGGCCGTCGCGAGCCGTGACATGCGCCCGTTGCCATCGAGCACCGGGTGGATCGCGAGCAGGTCGAGCACAAAGGCGGAGAGCAGGACCAATGGGTGCGCGACCTGGTTCTCCAACGCATACCCGTAACCGGAACACAGCCCGGTGATCAGGCCCTCGGTCTCCTGCCAGGGCGGCGGCTCGAAGATGATCCGGGTGCTGCCGTCCGGTTCACGGTTCGCGATCCGGTTGTCCTCGCGCTTCAGATAACCGCCACGCTCGTCGGTGTGGGCCAGCATCTTGCGGTGGAACTCCAGTAGACGCGGCACGGTCAGCGGCTCGAGACGGTCGGCGCGCATCAGGCCATCCAAGGCATCCGCGTAGCCGGCGAACTCTTTCTCGCTGCGATTACGGAAACGAGGGGGATCGTCCGTCGCCAGAGCCTCGGCCCGACCGGGCTCCACCTCTACGCCCTCGATCGCGTTCGAGGCCGTGATCGATTCAACCTTGGTCTGACGCGCCAGGCGCAGCAGCAACTGCGGGAGCTGATCTTCGTACTGCGCCTGATGGCCGCTCCCCACATCGACACGCCGCAGGAGCACGCCGAGGCGAGCCGGTTGGCCGGAGAACGTCCGCTCTGGGTCTTGAAAGCTTCTCATCTACACAAGGCTGCCTTAAAGGTCATAATTTGACGGTGAAATTAGCATGTTTACGGCAGATTGGGTAGTTCTTATGCTGTTTTACGGGGGCGATTATCGAGTCATCTAGGCATGCCGATCCGACCACCCCTGCGGGTCGACAGCCCTGAGTCCGGCTAAAGACCCGCCGCTCGCGGGCGATCAACGGGGCGTGACGGAACGGCCTTTCAGGTTCAGGCTCGAGCGGGTGCATGACATCCGCCGGCAGAAGGAGCGCGGCGCGCAGGAGGAGCTCGCCGCGGCGCTCGACCGTGAGGCGGGCGGGGAGGCCGCGTTGGGACAGGTGGACGCGACGATCGAGGACGCGCGGGAGCGCTTCCGCAGCGCCGCGTCCGGCGGGGGCGAATCGGAGGCCGCCACGGAACTGGCGGCGACCAACGCTTATCTGGAGCGGCTGGCGGGGCGACGGGCGGTTGCCGTCCGCGACCTGAACGCGAGCCGCGACGAGGTCGGTCGGCGACGCCAGGACCTCGAGGTCGCGGCGCGGGAGCGCCAGGCGCTCGACCGGCTGAGGGACCGGCGGCGCGCCGAGCACGACCGCGAACTGGCCCGCACCGAAGGTGCCCTGCTCGACGAGCTGGCGCTGGCCGGGCACCGGCGGAGGCAGGCATGAGCGGCGCGGTCGAAGGCATCGGGCCGAACGCCGGCGGGATCGCCGCGGCGAGCGAAGCCGCGGCCCGGGTCGCCCAGCTGCGGAGCATGATCGCGGCGGTCGAAACCGGCAACGCCGGCAAGGGCTCCTTCGGCGCGGCGCTGGCCGAAGCGACCGCGGTCGGCAGCCAGGGCGCGACCCCGGGACTCGGCGAAGCGACCGCTCTCCCCTCCACCTCCGCGACGGCCCCGTCGGCGCTGCCGACGGCGGAAACCGGCAAAGGCAACGGCGCGGTCCCCTACCAGTCGCTGATCGAAGGTGCGTGCGCGAAATACGGCGTCGAACCGGCCCTGCTGGCCGGCCTGATCGAACAGGAGTCCCACTTCGACCCGACCGTCGGCAGCCCCGCCGGTGCCCAGGGCCTGACCGAGCTGATGCCGGAAACGGCGGCCAGCCTCGGCGTCACCGACCCCCACGACCCGGCCCAGTCGATCGAGGCCGGCGCCCGACTGCTGAGCGAAAAGCTCGCCGAATTCGGCGGCAACACCGAACTTGCCCTGGCCGCCTACAACGCGGGCTCCGGCGCGGTCCAGCAGTACAACGGCATCCCGCCCTACCCGGAAACCCAGGAATACGTGAAGAAGGTGCTCGGCTACGCCGCCGGCTATGCCGGGGCCTTCGGGGGAGCGCTGTGAACACGATGGTCTACCAGCAGCGCCCGATCCCCCTGAGCCCGGCCTACCTGCCCCCCAACCCGCCCGAGGCGCCACCGCCCGAAGCGGGCCCGCCAGGCGCGGCAACCCCCTTCGCGGGGTTGCTGCACAGCCAATCCACCGCCCGGACCGCACCCGCGGAAGGCGAAAAGAAGAAAGGGCCGCAGGCGACTCCTCCGGCCCCCGCCGAAGGGACCGCGGGTCCTGGCGAACCGACCGCCGCTGCCGTTTCAGGTGAAGCCGCGGTAGCCGCCGCGGCCACCCCGGCAGTCGTGTCGACCACGACGCCCGCGACGCAGGCGCCTGACCCCGCTCCCACGACCCCGGTGGTCGAGAGCACGGTTGCCGCGTACGCCGCGATCGCTTCGACGACCGCCGATCCAGCAGGTGCGCCAGCGGCGGCGCAATCTCCGGTGCCGGTCGAAGGCGCGAGCGTGCCTGGCGCGCAGCCGGCCATCACGGGTGAGGTGTCGCCGCCGACCTCGACCGGATCGATCGCGCTGCCGACCTCGACCGGATCGATCGCGCTGCCGGCATCGGCGGAAGCGGCGTCGGACGCCGACACGGCGCTGCCGACCGGGCTCTCGACCGCACCGACCGTTGTCGCCACCGCGACCGCGGACCCGCGGCCCGAATCTTCATTCTCTGCCACCCCGACGGCGGCTTCCGCCGAAACCCCCGCCTCGACCGCGCCGCCTGCGAGCAACTCGGATGGCGGCGCGGCGGGTGCGGGCGGACGCGGTGCGGACAGCGGCGGACGCGGCGGCTCGGCCTCGGCCGACGGCTCCGCCACGCCGGGCGCGACGACCGCCGGCTCGAGCTCATCCGGCGGTGCGTCGAACGGCGCAGCGCCGACCGGGACCGGTTCACCGAGCGAAGCCTCGGCGGCGGGAGACGCGGCGACCTCCGCCGCCGGCTCCGCCCACCAGGCGGGCGCCGACGCCGCGCCCGCTCGACCGGCAGCCCCGAACGTCCCCGCCGGCTCCGCGACCCCGGCACAGCCCACCGCTTCCGCCGCGAACGTCGCCTTCTCCTCCCCCACCGCCCCCGCCCCATCGCCGAGCGCGGCGCTCGAAGCGACGCTGCGGATGGCGGGCGAAAACGGCTTCACCCGGGCCCGCGTCACCCTGCGGCCGGCCGAGCTGGGCGGCATCGAAGTCTTCCTCCGCGAGGGGAGCGCCGGCCTCACCGCGACCGTGGTCGCCGAGACCCCGCACGCGGCCCAGCTGCTCGAAGGAAGCGCCGCCGAACTGCAGCGACGGCTCGCCGCACAGGGGCTCGAACTGAGCTCGCTGCAGATCAGCGTCGGCGGCGAGTCGGCGGGCGCCGCGCACGGCGGCCGCCAGGGGCGCGAAGCGGCGCCCGCCGGCGGCACCCGCGACGACTCCGCGGAGGCCGCCGCGGCAAGCGAACAGACCCAGACCATCGACCTCGGGGGCGGCGTCCTCGTCGACGTCCTCGCCTGACGGAAGGAGCATGAGATGAGCAGCGCAGCAGTCGACGGGGTCGGGGCCGCCGGAGCCACCGGCGAAGCCGCCAAAGTCAAGGAACAGGCCGAAGCGAGCGGCCTCAACAAGGACGAGTTCCTCCAGCTCCTGGTCGCCCAGCTGAAAAACCAGGACCCGATGAGCCCGGTCGGCAGCCAGGAATTCATGAGCCAGATGGCCGCCTTCTCGACCCTCGAGCAGGTCACCAACATGGCCGTCGCCAACGAAGAACAGAACCAGATGATGGCGATCAACCAGTCGCTCACGCTGGTCGGCCACAACGTCACCTACACCAAGGAAGACGGCACCACGGTCGAAGGCAAAGTCGAATCGGTCGACTTCGGCGAAGAAGGCTTCTCGCTGACCATCAACGGCGAAACCGGCATCCAGCCGGGGGCGGTGACGAAGGTCGCATGACCCCGGTTGGCGGCATCGGCGGTGCGGGATCGACCGGCTACACGCCGGCGCCGCGCCCTGCCCAGCGTCCCACGGCGCCGGGCGGCCCGTCCTTCGCGGACGAGCTGCAGCGCCGCAACGGCGGCCCGAACGGCCTGCAGTTCTCCAAGCACGCCGCCGAACGGGTGCAGCGGCGGGGCATCGGCGGCGACCCGCAGACCGTCAAGCGGCTCGAAAAGGGCGTCGAACTGGCCGCCAAAAAGGGCTCCCGGGCGGCGGTGGTGCTGGTCGACAGCACCGCCTACGTGGTCGCTCCGCAGAACCGCACCGTGATCACGGCGGTCGACCAGGCCCATATGAAGGAGCAGGTCTTCACCAACATCGACAGCGCCGTCATCGCATGAACGCGAGCGGCTCGGACATCAACGAAGCACGTACACACAGATCACGGCCGGACCTCTTCGAGGAGGCCGCGGAGAGAAAGGACACCCCCACACCATGATGCCAGCGATGTACGCCGCCGTAAGCGGCCTCAAGAACCACCAGACGTTGCTCGACGTGACGGCGAACAACATCGCCAACGTCAACACCGTCGGCTACAAGGGGAGCCGGGTCAGCTTCGCCGACTCGCTATCCCAGACCGTGATCGGCGCGACCGCGCCGGGCAACGGCCAGGCGGGCCGCAACGCCGCTCAGGTCGGGCTCGGCGTCCAGCTCGCCTCGATCGACAACCTGATGGGCGGCGGCTCGCTCCAGTCGACCGGCGAAGCCACCGACGTGGCGATCCAGGGCGAAGGCATGTTCATCGTCGCCAACGGCACGCCCCCGGCGCTGCCGGGCGCGGTCGAATACACCCGGGCGGGCGACTTCACCTTCAATCCCGAAGGGTTCCTCACGACCCAGCAGGGGCAGTACGTGATGGGGGCCGAAAAATCCGGCGAAGCGCCCAACACCTACATCCAGGTGCCCAAAGGCGCGACCGACGTTTCGATCGGCCAGGACGGCTCGGTCAGCTACGAGCCGGAAGCCGGCGGCGAACGGCAGATCGCCGGCTACCTCTCGATCGCCAAATTCGCCAACGAGGCGGGCCTCGTCCGCACCACCGGCAGCAACTGGATCGAAAGCGCCGCCTCCGGCAAAGCCCAGGACGGCACGCCCGGGAAAGGCTTCGGCATGACGATCTCCGGCACGCTGGAGATGTCGAACGTCGAACTGGCGAGCGAATTCACCAACATGATCGACGCGCAGCGCGGCTTCGAAGCCAACTCGCGGACGATCACCACCGCAGACGAAATGCTGCAGGACCTGGTGAACCTGAAGCGATGATCCGGCTGCATCGACTCGGCGGGTCGGAGGAGTTCGACCTTAACCCGGACCTCATCCTCACGGTTGAGTCGACTCCGGACACCGTCGTCACCTTGACCACGGGGACCAAGCTCGTCGTCGACGAGGCCCCGGACTCGGTGACGGCGGCCGTCCGCGAGTGGCGGGTCGGCGTGCTCGAACGCGCCCTCAAGCGCACCGGCCCGCAGATCGCTGAAGCTCGGCTGCGCGCTGTCGATTACCCGGCGGAGAACTGATGAAGGCCTCGACCGCGATAGGAATCGGAGTCGCCTGTGCAGGGTTGCTGCTCGGCGCGATGATGGAGGGAAGCCAGATCGGCTCCTTCATCGATCCGCCGGCGATCCTGATCGTGTTCGGGGGGACCTTCGGCGCCACCCTCGCCTCCACCTCGATGGAGTCGATCAAACGGATCCCGGGTCTCTACAAACGGGCGATGTCGGCCCAGCACCAGGATCTGTCCGGCCGCGTCGCGCTGCTCGTCTCGCTCGCCGAAAAAGCGCGCCGCGAAGGCCTGCTGGCCCTGGAGAGCGGCGTCGCCGACCTCGACGACGAGTTCACCCGCAAAGGCCTGCAGCTGGTCGTCGACGGCACCGAACCGGAGGTGATCCTGCAGGTCCTGGAGAACGAAATCGACGGCGCCTCGGGGCGGGCCGCCGCCGACCGGGCGATCTTCGAGAAAGCGGGCGGCTTCGCGCCGACGATGGGGATCCTCGGCACGGTGCTGGGGCTCGTCCACGTGCTGCAGAACCTCGACCAGCCCTCGACCCTCGGGCCGGCGATCTCGGGCGCCTTCATCGCCACCCTCTACGGCGTCGCCTCGGCCAACGTCGTCTTCCTCCCGGTGGCGAGCAAGCTGCACCACATCACCGACGCCGAGACGGCGCTGCGCGAACTGACGATCGAGGGCCTGCTGGCGATCCAGGCGGGCGACAACCCGCGCGTCGTCGCCGACAAGCTCGAGGCCTTCGTGCCGCCGGAGGAGCGCAAACCGGCGAAATCGGCCGAGGCGCCCGCCAAAGCGGCGGAGCCGAAGGGCGACCAGGCCGAACCGATCAAGGCGGCGGCCTGATGCGTGCCCCCTCCTCGCGGCGGCGACGCCAGCAGAATCGACGCGGCGACGCGGGCGAGCACGGCGGCGGCTCCAGCGAGCGCTGGCTGCTCACCTACGCCGACATGATCACCCTGCTCCTGGCCCTCTTCGTGGTGCTCTTCTCGATCTCGGCCGTCAACGTCTCGAAATTCAAGACGCTGAAGGAAACGCTCGAGCACGCCTTCAGCCCCCACATCCTGAGCGGCGGCGGCTCGATCATCCCCGACGGCGGCTCCGAAACGACCCAGCAGAAAGCCGGCGCCGCGATCGCCGCGCTGGCCGCCCAGCGGGCGAGCACCGCCAGGTCCCACGAAGAAGAAGAACAGTTCCAGCGGCTCAAACGCGAACTCGACACCTACGCCCGTAAACACGGCTTCGCCAATCAGATCGAGACGACGATCGACGCCCGCGGCCTGGTCATCCGGCTGCTCACCGACCACGTCCTCTTCGAATCCGGCAGCGCCACCCTGAAAACCGAGGCGACGCCGCTCCTCGACGAGATCTCCCACCTCGTCAACCTCGACCGCAGCCACCCGATCTCGGTCGAGGGCAACACCGACGACGTGCCGATCTCGACCTCGCAATTCCCCAGCAATTGGGAGCTTTCCGTGGCTCGGGCGACCGGCGTGGTGCGCTTCATGATCGGCCACGGCGTGGCGGCGCGCCGACTCGAAGCGAGCGGCGTCGCCGGCGAGCGCCCGATCGCCCCCAACACGACCGAAGGCGGGCGCACGCGCAACCGCCGGGTCGAAATCGCCCTGCTGCGCGGCAGCAGCCCTGAAGGAGGTGTGCCGCAGTGAAAGGCAGGAAAAAACTGATCTTGATCGCGGTCGGCGCGCTCGTCGTCGCCGGCCTCGCCTACAAAATGGTGCTGGCGCCGAAGTCGGAATCGAAGGTGAAGGTCGAAGGCACCGTCTACGTGATGCCGAAAGAATTCCTCCTCAACCTGGCCGAAGGGCGCTACGCGAAAGTGACCGTGGCGCTGGTACTGGCGCCGGGCCAGTCGACCGGCGAAGGTGCGGCCGCCCCGCCGGAAGGGTTCGGCACGCTCGAACAGGAACCGCTGGTCCGCCAGATCGTCACCGACAACCTGACCGGCGTACCCGCGGCCGAGCTGACCTCGCGCAGGCAGCGGCACCACCTGCAGGTGCGGATCCGCAAAGAAGTCGACAAAACCACCGACGTCAAAACCAAAGGAATCGTCTTCACCGACCTGGTGGTGCAGTGATGGAGGGAGACCAGATGCAAGCGGAGCACCAAGACCGGATCTACGAGGAGCTCGACCAGAGCGCGGCCCCGGTCGACGGCGGCGCCGACCTCGGCCGGCTGCAGAACGTGCCGGTCGAACTGGCGGTCGAGATCGGCCGCACCCGGATGACGATCGGCGAGGCGCTGGCGCTCGGGCTGGGCAGCGTCGTCACCGTCGGCAGGCTGGCCGGCGACCCGGTCGACCTGCTGGTCAACGGGCGGGTGATCGCCCGCGGCGAGGTGGTCGCGATCGAGGAGGAACTGGGCCTGCGGATCACCGAGATCGCGGCCCCGGTGGTCGAGGCTCCGCCCCCGCCACCCGAAAGTGATGAGGCGGAAGAGGCAGAACCAGGCAAGGGCGGGGTCAGTCCTGAGGAACCGGTCGTGCCCGGCTAAAGCGCTGGACGTTTAGGCCGATTACGGGGGTGGTCCTGACCGGGCCGCCTCCCGAATGAACCTGCCTTCCTCTCCAATTTTCGCCGTCGCCGCGGCCCACGGCGAATCGCAAGCGCTCGATCTGGGCGGCTCGGCGTCGAGCGCCCACGCCGCGGGCGGAGGCAGCATCGCGCGGACGATCGTCGGCCTGGCGATCGTGCTCGCGGTGATCTTCGGCCTGCGCTGGGTGCTGAAGCAGTACAAGGCGGGCCGCGAGAAGAAAGCGGCCGGGACCGGCCTCGCCTCGATGGCGACGCTGCCGCTCGGCTCCAACCGCTCCCTGCACGTGGTGCGGGCGGGCCGCGAGGTGCTGGTGGTCGGCTCCGGCGATCACGGCGTCACCCCGGTGCGCAGCTACAGCGAGGAGGAGGCGCGGGCGCTAGGCCTGCTCGAGGACGAGGAGGAGGCGCCGCCGCTGACGATGGCGAGCGACGGGCCGAGCGAGGGCGGCACCGCCGGGCCCGCGGCATCGGCCGGACCGGCCGGCGCGGCCGGGGCGATCGGCAAGCGCGCCCTCGACACCCTGCGCTCCTGGACGGTGCGCGGATGAAAATCGAAGGCGGCGGCGCGGTCCAGCTTCTGATCCTGGTCGGAGGCCTGACCCTGATCCCGGCGCTGATCTTCTGCACCACCGGCTTCACCCGCATCCTGATCGTCCTCGGCTTCGTCCGCACCGGCCTCGGCACCCCGACCGCGCCGCCCAACCAGGTGCTGATCGGGATCGCCTTCTTCCTCACCCTCTTCGTGATGGCGCCGACCCTGAAGGCGATGAAGGAAGACGCCCTCGACCCGCTGACCTCCCATCAGATCTCCGACAAGGTGGCGCTCGAACGGGCCGAGGAACCGCTGCGCGAGTTCATGTTCAAGCAGACCGGCAACTCCGACCTCGAACTGTTCCTCGGCCTCGCCAAGGTGAAGAAGCCGAAAACGCGCGAAGACGTGCCGACCTGGGTGCTGATCCCGGCCTTCATCACCTCGGAGCTGAAGACCGCCTTCGAGATCGGCTTCCTGATCTTCCTGCCCTTCCTGATCATCGACCTGGTGGTCAGCTCGACCCTGATGAGCATGGGGATGATCATGCTGCCCCCCTCGTTCATCTCGCTGCCGTTCAAGATCCTGCTGTTCGTCCTGGTCGACGGCTGGAGCCTCGTCTTCCAGTCGGTCGTCGAAAGCTTCCACTGATGAACCAGGACGAGGTGATGAAGCTTGCGACCGACGCGCTGATGCTCGCGTTCAAGGTCGGCCTGCCGCTGCTGCTGGCCGGGCTGGTCGTCGGCCTCCTGGTCAGCGTCTTCCAGGCCGTCACCCAGATCCAGGAGATGACCCTCTCCTTCATCCCCAAGATCCTCGCCGTAGCGGTGGTGCTGATCGTCGCCGGGCCATGGATGCTGAACCAGGTGGTCGGCTACACCACCGACCTCTACCACTCGATCCCGGGGCTGGTGAAGGAACATTGACCCTGAACCAGACGATCGAAGGGCTCGACCGCAACACCCTGGTCGGCTTCATCCTGGTCCTCGCCCGGGTCTCGCCGCTCTTCCTACTGGCGCCGCCGTTCTCCTCCTCGATGGTGCCGATGCGGGCGCGCATGGTGATCGCGGTGGGCATCTCGGTCGGCCTCGCGCCGCTCGCCCTGCACGGCCAGGCGATCCCCTCCGACGCGGTGAAGATCGTCGGCCTGGCGCTGAAGGAAATCGTCATCGGGCTCGGCTTCGCCCTCTCGATCGCCTGCCTCTTCGCCGCGGTCGACGCGGCCGGGGCGATGATCGACACGCAGATCGGCCTCAACTTCGGCTCGCTGATCAACCCGGTCGACAACACCCAGTCGGGGACGATGTCGCAACTCTACTCGATGGTCGGCATCCTCGTCTTCATCACCATCGACGGCGAGGCCTGGGTGATTCGCGGCCTCTCGCGCACCTACGAACTGGTGCCCATGCTGGAGCTCCCGTCGATCAGCAAGCTGACCGCCGGGGTGACGAGCGCCTTCGTCGGCATCTTCGGCGCCGCGCTCGAGGTGGCGGCGCCGGTGCTGCTGGCGCTGATCCTCACCGACGTCGCCTTCGGCGTCGTCTCCCGCGTCGTCCCGCAGCTGAACATCTTCGCGGTCGGCTTCCCGGTGAAGATCATCGTCGGCCTGCTGATCGTCGCCGCCGCCCTCCCCTTCATGGGCACCTGGTTCTACGACCAGCTCCAGCACTCGGTCGAATCCGGCCTCGCCGGGATCGGGGTCGGGTGATCGCGTGAGCGGGCAGGCGGACAAGACCGAGAAGGCCACTCCCAAACGTCGTAAGGACGCGCGCAAAAAAGGCCAGGTCGCGAAAAGCACCGACCTGAACGGCGCCGTCGTGCTGGTCGCCGCGCTCGGCTCGCTCGCCGTCTTCGGCCCCCACATCGCGAGCGGCCTCGGCGACACGATGAAGGGGATGCTCGCCGACGCCGGCCACCCCGGCAGGGCCGCCGGGCCCGGCCTCGGCAGTCTCGCGGGCACCGCCGGGATGGCGATGGTCGCGGCGATCGCGCCGGTGGCGCTCGCCTGCTTCCTGGCGGCCGTCGTCGTCAACGTCGCCCAGGTCGGCTTCAGCCTCAGCCCGGCCGGGCTGAAACCGGACTTCAAACGGCTGAACCCGGTCCAGGGGGCGAAAAACCTGCTCGGCCCGAACTCCTGGGTGGAGCTCGGGAAGGCGCTCGCCAAGGTCACGGCCGTCGGCGCGATCGCCGCGCTGGCGCTGCTGCCGAACATGTCGAAGCTCGCCTCGATGACCGGCATCCAACCGCCCGCGCTCGGCGCCGAGATCTCGAGCCTGGCGGCCGGGATCGCCTGGAAGGCGGCCGCGGCCTACCTGCTGATCGGCGCGATCGACCTGATCTGGCAGCGCCACCGCCACGAGAAACAGATGAAAATGACCAAAGAGGAGGTCAAGCGGGAGCACAAAGAAGAGCAGGTCTCCCCCGAGCTGCGCGCCTCGATGCGCCGCCGCGCCCAGCAGATGTCGCGCGGCCGGATGATGTCGGCGGTGCTCGGCGCCGACGTCGTCGTCGCCAACCCGACCCACTTCGCGGTCGCCCTCGCCTACGACGGCAAGCGGCCCGCGCCGGTGGTCGTCGCCAAGGGGCAGGACCTGATCGCGCTGGAGATCCGCAAGGTCGCCGAAGGGGCCGGCGTGCCGGTGGTCGAGGACCCGCCGCTCGCCCGCTCGCTCTTTGACTCGGTGGCGCTCGACGCCGAAATCCCGGCCGACTTCTACCGCGCGATCGCCGAGCTGCTCGCCTACGTCTACCGCACCGCCCGCCGGCGGGCGCCGATCGCGAGCGCCGCGTGAGCGACGGGCTGAAAAGGCTGATGTCGCACGCCGACCTGATCGCCGCGGTCGCGGTGGTCCTGGTCGTGGTGATGATGATCGTGCCGCTCCCGCCGGGGCTGATCGACATCTTCATCACCCTCAACATCGCCTCGGCGATCACGATCGTGGTGGCGACGCTCTACGTGCCGCGGGCGCTCGACTTCGCCGCCTTCCCGTCGCTCTTGCTGCTGACGACGATGTTCCGGCTGGCGATCAACGTCTCGGTGACCCGGCAGATCCTCCTGCACGGCGACGGCGGCTCGGTGGTGAAGGCGTTCGGCAGCTTCGTCGTCGGCGGCAACGTGGTCGTCGGCCTGGTCGTCTTCCTGATCCTGATCGTGATCCAGTTCGTCGTCGTCACCAACGGCGCCGGGCGCGTCGCCGAGGTCGCCGCGCGCTTCACCCTCGACGCGATGCCGGGCAAGCAGATGGCGATCGACGCCGACCTCAACGCCGGCCAGATCACCGACCAGCAGGCCCACCACCGGCGCGACGACATCGCCCGCGAAGCCGACTTCTACGGGGCGATGGACGGGGCCTCGAAATTCGTCAAAGGCGACGCGATCGCGGGCATCCTGATCGTGATGATCAACCTGATCGGCGGGATCGTCGTCGGGGTGATGCAGCAGCACCTCTCCTTCCCGGAAGCGGTGCAGCATTACTCGCTGCTGACCGTCGGCGACGGGCTCGCGGCGCAGATCCCGGCCCTGTTGATCTCGGTCGCGGCGGGAATCCTGGTGACCCGCTCGGCCTCCGAACGGGACCTCGGCAACGACATCGCCTCGCAGATCTTCAAACAGCAGAAGGCGCCGATGGTGGCGGCCGGGGTGATCTGCGCCTTCGCCCTGGTGCCGGGCCTGCCGAAGCTGCCCTTCCTACTGGTCGGCGGGGCGCTGGCCGGGATCGCCTACGCGCTGAAAGACGGGATGCCGCAACCGGCGGGCGGGCCGGCGCCGGCGGGCGGTGGGCCCTTGCATCTCGGCCCCGGCGGTGAGAACCAGCTGCCCGCGGGTCCGGCGGCCGACACCGCGACCGCGGTCGACCCGCTCGAGCTGGCGATCGGCTTCGGGCTCGTGCCGCTGGTCGAAGCGGGCCAGGGCGGCGGGCTGATGGGCCGGGTCGGGGCGATGCGCAAGCAGCTCGCGGGCGAGCTGGGGTCGGTGATCCCGCCGGTCCGCATCCACGACGAGCTCGGCCTCGACTCCCACGAATACGTGCTGCGCGTGCGCGGCTCCGAGGTGGCCCGGGGGCGGGTCATGCCCGGCCATCAGCTGGCGATGGACTCCGGCGAGGCGGCCGGGCAGCTGCCCGGCGTCGCCACCACCGAGCCCGCCTTCGGCCTGCCCGCGACCTGGGTGCCGGACGCCGCGCGGGCCGAAGCCGAGGCGCTCGGCTACACCGTGGTCGACCCCGAATCGGTGGTCGCGACGCACCTGACCGAGACGATCCGCGGCCACGCCGCCGAGCTGCTCACCCGCCAGGAGACGAAAAAGCTCCTCGACGGACTCAAGGAGACGAACGCGGCGGCGGTCGAGGAGGTCGTCCCGGAGCAGCTCTCGCTCGGCGAGGTCCAGCGGGTGCTGCAGGCGCTGCTGCGCGAGGGCGTGCCGATCCGCGACCTCGGCGCGATCGTCGAGGAGATCGGCGACAAGTCGCGGCTCACGCGCGACCCGGCGGTGCTCGCCGAGTACGCGCGGGCGGCGCTCGGGCGGACGATCACGGCGCCGCACCTCGACGGCGCGATGCGACTGCGGGCGATCTCGCTAGATCCGGCGATCGAGCAGGAGATCGGCGAATCGATCGCCCAGACGCCGGACGGCGAGCAGCTGGCGATGGAGCCTTCCCGCGCCCAGGCGCTGATCGCGGCGCTCGGCCGGCAGCTCGACTCGGCGCTCGCCCAGGGCGCGCGGCCGGTGCTGCTCTGCTCGGGCCGCGCCCGCCGCCACCTGCGGCGGCTCTGCGAGCAGTCGCTGCCACAACTGACTGTCTGTTCCTACAACGAGATCGTGCCCGGAGTCCGGGTCGAGAACATGGGGGTTGTTCAGGTATGAGCGAGACGCTGATCGCCGCCGACCCGATCACGGGCGACGACAAAGTGAAGACGTACAGAGGAGCGTCGATCGAGGAGGTGCTGCCGCAGATCCGCGCCGACCTCGGCCCCGAAGCGGTGATCGTGCGCCGCCGCGAGGGCCTGGTCGGCGGCATCGGCGGGTTCTTCCAGAAGCGCTGCGTCGAGGTCGACGCGCGTGCGGGCGGCCCGCGGATCGACGTCTACGACGACGGCGGCGAAGGGCCGGACGTCGACTCGATGATGGCCGCGATCGAGCCGGAGATGGCCGTCGGCGGCGAAATGCCGATCGCCGGCGCCGAGCCCGCGGTGCGGCCGCACGCCGACCCGGCCGCCGAGCCCGCGGCCCGGCCGCACGCCGACCCGGCCGCCGAACCCGCGTCAGCTGCCGGTCCCATCGCCGAAGCCATCGTCCACTCGCCGGTCCCCGCCGAACCGCACCCGGTCCGCAACGACGCGGCGACCCGCGAGGGGCTCTCGACCCCGGCGATGCGCCGCCTGGTCGGCGAGGCGAAGCCGTTCGCCGACCTGCTCGACGAGATGGTGGCCACGCCCACCGAGGCGGGCCGCACGCAGAACCCCTACGCCCAGGCGCAGCTGCCGGTCACCCCGGACGCCGAAGCCGAGGCGGTCGCGGATCCTCAGGCCGAGCCGGTCGCGGAGCCGCGGCGCGTCGCCGCCCTCCGCGAGGGCATGATCGCCGCCGGTCTCGGCGCCGACCTCGCCGCCGACGTGGTCGAGGCGGTCGTCGCCAACGTCGCCCCCTTCGCCACCCCGAGCCGGCTGCGCACCCTGGTTCGCAACGAGCTCGCCCTGCGCCTGCCGGTCGCCCCGGCGCCCGGCCCCGGCCGCCGCCGCCTCGCCGTCGTCGGCCCGGCCGGCACCGGCAAAACCGCCGCGGTCGCCCGCGTCGCCGCCGCCCATGCCGCGGTCGGCCAGGACGTCGCCTGCCTCACCCTCGAACCGGCCGACGGCGGCGCCTCGCTGCGGGCGATGCTGGAGGGGAGCGGCGTCAAGGTCTGTGCGGTCGCCTACGACGAGCTCGCCGTGGCGCTGCTCGGCGAGTCGGCCCAGCTCACCCTGATCGACACCCCCGCCGCCGCGCCGAGCGCCGGCGTCACGGTCGAGTCGCTCGCCGCGACGCTCCGCACCGCCGGCCTCGACGAGATCCACCTGGCGGTCCGCGCCGGCACCGCCTCGCCCGCCGCGGTCGAGATGCACGAGAACCTGAAGGGCCTCGACCCGAACCGCATCCTGGTCAGCGCGGCCGCCGACACCAGCTACATCGGCGCCGCGCTCGATGTCGCGATCCGCACCTCGCTGCCGATCCACTACGTCGCCGAGACCGTCGTCGACCTGGCCCCCGCCGATCCGCGGCTGCTGGCCTCGAGGGTCGTGCCATGAGCTTCGACGAAGGCATCCCGCAGGACCAGCAGAACGTCGCGATCCGGCTGTCCGACCACCCGCGGGCGACGCGGCAGATCGAGCTCGCCCGCGGCTGGGGCGGGATCGGCGCCTTCGTCCTGGTCGGCCTGCTGGCGCTCCACGCCGGGGTGCCGGCGGCGAGCGCCGGGCTGCGGGCGCTGATCGCCGGGGTGGTCGGCTACGTCGCCTGCTGGTTCCTCGCGGTGCTGGTCTGGCGCCATCTCGCGGTCGCCGAGGAGGCGGCGGCGCGCTCCTTCGCCGAACAGCGCCGTGCCGCCCTGCTGGAAGAGATCAAACGGCGGTCCGCCGGGCTCGCCGACCAGGAGGAAGGCCTCTCGTGAGCACGCTGAAGAAGATCGACTTCACCCGCCCGACCAAGTTCACGCCCGACCACGAGCGGCGGCTGGGACGGGCGCTGGCCGCATTCTGCCGGACCAGCTCGACGCGTCTGTCGGCGGAGCTGCGGCTGCCGATCGAACTCGAGTTCGTCGAAGCCACCCAGCTCACCTGGGCGAATGCCCACGACCGGCTCGCCCCCTCCTCGCTCTGCGCGGTGGTCGAGCTGCGGCCGATCGAGACCCAGGTGCTGCTCGGCGCCGACTCCGGCCTCATCCTCACCGGGATCGAGTCGCTGCTCAGCGGCGCGCCCGAGGAGCCGCCGCCGGACCGCCGCTTCTCGGAGATCGACCTCGCCCTGGCGCGCCGTCTCTTCGACGACCTGCTCGGCCAGCTCACCGTCGTCTGGCGCGATCTGACCGGGACCGAGCTGGCGCTGCTCGGGATCGACTCGCAGCTGGAGACGGCGGGGATCGCGCCGGTATCGGAGCCGACCCTCGAGATGGCGATGCGGGCGCGCATGATGGGGCGCGAGTTCGCCCTGACCCTGCTCCTCCCCCACCGGGCGATCGCGCCGGTCGAGGAACGCGTCCTCGGTCGCCGCGGCGACGGCGACGACGCGCCGGACCCGGTCACCGGGCTGCGGCTGCGCGAGGCGATGGCCGGAATCGAGGTCGCCCTGCGGGCGGAGATCTCCGGGCCGCAGACGCCGGCCTCGGAGGTATTGGGCCTGGCGCCGGGCGCGATCCTGCGCATGGGCGGGCGGGTCGGCGAAGGGCTCGGGCTCTGCGTCGAGGACGTCCGGGTGATGCGGGCGAAGCCGGGCCGCAGCGGCAGCCGGCGCGCCGTGCAGGTGCTGGAGGCGATCGAGCCGAGCGCCGCCGAGAGCCTGGCGCGGCTGGCGACGACGGCCCACCGAGCCGGCGAGGTCGAGGGCGGCGAGCCCGACGAGGCGCTTCGCAGCTCGCTCGGCCAGGTGCCGGTGCGGGTCTGGGCCGAGCTCGGCCGCGCGCGCCTCTCCTTGGCCGAGATCGTCGCCCTCGGCGTCGGCGCCGTGGTCGAGCTCGACCGCCGGCTCGAGGACCCGATCGACCTGTACGTCAACGGCCTGCGCCTCGGCCACGGCGAGTTGGAGATCGTCGACGAGGAATGGGCGGTGCGGATCGACGCGGTGACCGGCCTCGGCGAGCCGGTCGCCACCTTGGGCTGACCATGGCCGCGGTTAGCGTGATCGTCCACCTCGAGGGCGGCCGCGAGCGGACGCGGCGGTGCCTGGAGGCGCTCGCGGCGCTGGCCGACGAGCCGGCCTTCGAGGCGGTCCTCGTCGACGACGCCTCCCCCGATCTCGGCGAGCTGCTCGGCGGGCTGAGCGGCGACGTGAAGGTGCTGAGGAACGAGCGCCGCGAAGGCTTCGTCGCGTCGGCGCTGCGCGGGGCCGACGCAGCCGAGTCCGACGTGCTGGTCTTGCTCGACGACGCGGCGCTCTTGGCCCCTGACGCCCTCAGCCCGCTGATCGAGACGCTCACCGGCGCAGGTGGACGCGAGGCGGCCCTAGCGACCGACCCTGCGCCCTCTCCACTCCCCGACACCGCCTCGTACCCCCGCTGCGCGGCCGCGGCCTGCGCAGTCGCCGTTGACGGGCCGAAAACTCAAGGAGGGCTTGGGTTTTCGGCCCATCAACCGGGGACGCATCCCACCGCGACGCACGCGCTAGCCCTGCGCCGCGCCGATGCCGACAGCCTGCGCGATGCGGCCGGCGCGGCGCCCGGCTTCGAGCTGGCCGCGATCTGCACCGAGCTTGCGCGCCGCGGCCGCGTCGTCACGGTCCCGACAGCGCTCGCCGCCCCCGCGACCGCCGCCGCCGCCGCCCGCCGCGCCCCCGGCGAGCCGGCCGAGCTGACCGTGGTCGTCCCCACCCTCGACGCCACCGCGTCCCGGGTTCGCGCCTGCCTCGCGGCGATCGCCGCCAACACCCCCGCCCCCCATCAGGTCGTCGTCGTCGACAACGGCTCGCCGCCGCAGGGCTTCACCGCCCCGGTCAACGCCGGGCTGCGGGCCGTGGACAGCCCCTACGCGGTGGTGATGAACGACGACGTCGAGCCGCTCGAGGGTTGGTGGGAGCCGCTCCGCGCCGCCCTCGACGAAGGGGCCGCGGTTGCCTTCCCGCAGACCGTCGAAGGGGCGATGCGCGACGACTTCGCCGCCTGGTGCTTCGCGCTGAGCGCACGCACGATCGCGGAGATGTCCCACGCGCCCGGCGAGTTCCTCGACCCGGCGCTGCGGGTGTGGTTCCAGGACACCGACCTCTTGGTGCGGCTGCGGGCGCTGGGCCGGCCGCCGAAGCTGGTCCGCGACTCCCACATCCGCCACGCGCTCTCGGCGACGGTGCGCGCCGAGGACCCGGCGCTGCGCGCCTGGATCGATCGCACGATCGCCGCCGACCGGGCCGCGTTCCAGCGCAAGCACCCGACCGTCGCCGTGACCGCATGAGCCCCCAGGACGACGCCTACTTCGAATTTGACCGCCCCGAGCTGCGGGAGCTGGTGCCGGGCGAGGCGCGCCGCGTCCTCGATGTCGGCTGCGGGGCGGGTGCGCTCGGCGCCGCGCTGCGCGAGGAGCGCGGGATCGAGGTGGTGGGCCTCGAGCTCTCGCCCGACGCGGCGGCCCGCGCCCGCGACCGCCTCGACGCCGTGGTCGAGGCGGATCTCGACCAGCTCGACGACCTCCCCTTCGAGCGCGGCAGCTTCGACGCGATGGTCTTCGGCGACGTTCTCGAGCACCTCCACGACCCCCACCGGCTGCTCCGCGTCCTCCGCCCCTGGCTCGACGACGACGGCGCCCTCGTCTGCTCGATCCCCAACGTCGCCCACTGGAGCGTCGTCCTCCCCCTGCTCGCCCAGGACCGCTGGCCCTACGCCGACGCCGGCCTCCTCGACCGCACCCACGTCCATTTCTTCACCCTCACCGAGGCCGAGCTGATGCTCCGCGAGTGCGGCTTCGCCCTCGAGTCCGCGGCCACCACCAACCTCTCCCAGGCACCACCTCCCGCCCTCGACCACCTGACCCGCTTCCTCGCCGCCCTCGGCGCCGACGCCGAGCAGACCCGCCGCCGCCTCACCGCCTACCAGTACCTCCTCCTCGCCCGCCCGGCCTGACCGCGTGATCGGCCCCGGCCCGAGCCGGCCCCGGCGCGCCCGGGCCCCGGCGCGCCCATCCCCACCTAAGTTCGGCTGGTTAGGTGGGGATGGGCGCGCCTTGCGCGTGTCCGGTGACGGCCCGGGGACGCTTCCGTTGCAACCCCGCGGTGAGTTCGCAGTTCTCGTCGCATAGCGCAGATAACTGCGAACTCACAGCGAGGGCCCCGCCGGTGCGTTCGCAGTTGACGCCAATATGTGGCGCTGACTGCGAACGCACTCGGCGGCCCCAGCCGTGAGTTCGCACTTAACGCCAAATGATGTCGCCAGCTGCGAACGCGCGGCGACGGACCGGGCCGGGGCGCGTGGACGGCGCGCCTGCGTGCGCCCTTAGCCGGGACCTGCGTGGGAGACGGCATACCGCCGGGCGCCGTTGCGACATGCTTCCTTGCGCGGTCGGCACACCTACGTGCGCGGTCGACCTGCCTCCGTGCGCCCGTCTCGTTGACGGGCCGAAAAGCGCTGATATGGAGCGCTTTTCGGCCCATCAACATCGGGGGCCGCGGAAGGCGCGCGGGACCATGCCGGGACCGTCGCGCCGCAGGCGCCTAGGCGCGCCCGTCCACACCTAACCAGCCGAACCTAGGTGGGGACGGGCGCGCCTCGCCTGCGGCCCGCAGAAATTTCTCTAAAGGTTCCGCGGGCGCGGACGATCAGAGGGACGACATAAGCATGGGGTGACAAGGAAGTCGCCCCGGGACCATCAACCAACGATCCAAGGAGAGCGATCGAATGTCCCTCCGTATCAACACCAACATCGAAGCTTTCAACGCGCACCGGAACCTGGTGTCGACGAGCGAAGGCCTCGCCAAATCGATGGAACGCCTGTCCTCGGGCTTCCGCATCAACCGTGCCGCGGACGACGCCGCCGGCCTGGCGATCAGCGAAAGGCTGCGCGCCCAGGTCAAAGGCATCGGCCAGGCACAGCGCAACGTCCAGGACGGCATCTCCGTCGTCCAAACCGCAGAAGGTGCCCTCAACGAGGTCCACTCGATGCTGCAGCGCACCCGCGAACTCGCCGTGCAGTACAAGAACGGCTCGCTCTCGGAAGGCGACAAAACGTCGATCCAGTCGGAGATCAACCAGCTCGCCAGCGAGGTGGAACAGATCGGTGAAGACACCGAATTCAACGGCATCAAACTGTTGAACGAAAAAGCGACGGTCACGTTCCAGGTCGGCGCCAACGACGGCGAGGTGATCAGCGTCTCCACGATCAGCCTCGGCGAAGCGGTCAAAGCCGCCGCGTTCGAACTCGAATCCGGCGGTGAAGAAGACATCAAACAGATCGACGAAGCGATCGAATCGGTGTCCTCGCAGCGCGCCGAATTCGGTGCGGTGCAGAACCGCCTCGAACACACGCTCAACAACCTGGCCGTCTACCAGGAAAACCTGAGCGCGTCGGAAAGCCGTATCCGTGACGTGGACATGGCCTCCGAAATGGTCGAATTCACCAAGCTGCAGATCCTGCAGCAGGCCGGCACCTCGATGCTGGCCCAGGCCCAGCAGTCCGGGTCGTCGGTGCTGAAGCTGCTCCAGTAGCAGGAGCCGGGGTCCGAGGCGAGTGGTCGGCCGGGGAGGTCGGCCGCTCGCCTCGACGTCCCGTCCAGCACGGAACTCGTCTTTGTATGAGAACTCAAATCCAGTTTTGGGTAACTCTCCCCATCCGGTTAAAGGCGTACTGACCGGGGCCGATCAAATGAGAGATGAGCCTCGAATCGACGCTTGCCCGGATCTCGGCAATCGAAGCTGCCCTGACTCCGGCTCAGCCCTCCGGCGGCGCCGGCTCCCCCTCCTCGACCGGCTCGACCGCCGGATCGTCCTCCTCGCAGACCTCCTCCGCGACCTTCTCGCAGCTGCTGAACCAGGCCGCTTCCGGCAGTTCTACGACGGCACCCGGCGCCTCCCCGGTCGGCGTCAGCTCCACCGCCTCGCTGCTCGGCGCCGGCGAATCGAGCAGCGCGGCCCTTACCGCGGTGGCCGCGGCCCGGACCCAGGTGGGCCAGGCCGAGATGCCGCCCGGCTCCAACGAATCGCCGCGGATCACCGAATACCGCAGCGCCGTTCAGGGGGCCGTGGTCGGCCCGTGGTGCGCCGACTTCGCCTCCTGGTGCGCCGCCCAGGCGGGCATCCCGCTGGGCGAAAACGGCGAAGGCTTCCAGTCGGTCGGCGCCCTCTGGGAATGGGCGCAGCGGAGCGGCCGTGCGATCCCCGCGAGCGAAGGCTCGCCGCAGCCCGGCGACCTGATCGTCTGGGGATCGGAGCACGTGGGCATCGTCGAATCGGTCGACCCCGACGGGACGATCCACACGATCGAGGGCAACTCCTCAGACCAGGTCGCCCAACGCACCTACGGGCCGGGCGAAAGCGGTGCGACCGGCTACGTCCGCCTCGGATGAGCTTCCTCTCCCCCATCGACACCGCCGCGGACCCCGCGGCCGACTCCCTCGGGGCGCCGAGCGCCTCCCGCGGGCGATCGGCGTTGCCGATCCGCCTGCCGCTGGTCGCCGTCTACTCCGAACGGGCGATCTCGCGCGCCGGCCTTGCCGCCCTGCTGCGCGCACAGATGATCGACGTCGTCCTCCCCGAAGAGGAGGGACGCGAACGGCTCGGGATGCGCCCCGACGTGATCCTGCTGGCGGGCTTCGCCCCCGAGCGCGGGCTCGCCACCAGCCTCTCGCGGCGCCACCGCGCCCCGGCGCTCCTGATGGTGGACGGCCCGCTCGGCGCCGACTCGCTGGAGGAGCTCGGCGTCCACGGCGCCGTCTGCCGCGAGTGCCCGCCGGAGCGCCTGATCGCCGGCCTCCACACGGTCGCCGCCGACGGCACCTTCTTCGAGTGCCACACCCACCCTTCGGCCCCCACCCCCTCGGACTCGCTGCTCTCGCCGCGGGAGCGCCGCGTCACCGCCGAGCTGGCCCGCGGCGCCGGCGTCGAGGAGATCGCCACGGCGCTCTGCATCAGCCCCCACACCGCCCGCACCCACGTCCGGAACATCCGTCGCAAACTCGGCGCCCGCACCTCGGCCGAGGCGGTGGCGCGGGCCCTCACGCTGGGTCTGGTGGCACTGCCGGCGCACTGAAGTCGGCGCGCGCCGCGGCTTCGTTCTCCTGCTTGACCCGCTCCCAGAGCTCCTCACGGAAGATCCGCTGCTCGCGCGGCGCGGTGATCCCGAGCCGCACCGAGCCGCCGCTGACCTCGACGACCTCGATCACGATCCCGTCGCCGATCAGGATGCGCTCGCCCGTCCGGCGACTGATCGTCAGCATCCCGGCATCCTAGTAGTTGCCGGACACCGCACTAAGCGGCGACCGGACGGCGGCCGCCGGAGAGGAGCGGCTCGCGCAGGGGCGCCCAGGAGGCCTCGTTCATGACCTGGTGGCCGACCCCGGCCGAGACCAGGATCGGGGCCAGCAGGTTGGCGCTGATCTGCCCCGGGTCCTCGTCGGCGCGGACCACGACCAGCACCTGGGCGGCGCCCGGGTCGGTGATCCCGATCCGCTCGGCCTCCTCGTCGGAGAGCACGACCTCGTAGTCGGGGAAGAACGGGAAGGGGTCGGTGACCGGCAGCGCCAGGTCCTCCTGCGCGGTGTCCTGCAGCCACTTGAAGGCGCCGCTCTCCTCCCGCGTCAGCAGCGCGAAGCGGCGGCCGCCGACGCCGATCATCCCCTCCGGGAAGTCGATCAGCGCCTCGCCCGGAACCTCGAGCTCCCCGAAGCGGCTGCTGTTGACGGTCTCCGACATTCCTCCTCCTCGCGGCCTGGTGCCCGACTACTTTAGGAAATCCATCAGCGACGGCTGGATCAGGGTGGCGCCGGCGCGCAGCGCGGTTTCGTAGGCGGTCTGTTCGGTCGAGTAGTTGACCGCCGTTTCGGCCATGTCGGCGTTCCACACGTGGGAGAGCTGGTTGAGGCTCGATTCCTGGAGCTGTTCCAGCCGCGTCCCGGCCGTCTCCAGCCGGTTGGTGGTGGCGCCGACGACCGCCCGCACCCGGGTCAGTTCGTCGAGGTTGGCGTCGAGGCGTTCGAGGTCGGTGCCGCGTAGGTTTTCGGCGTTTGCGGGGGTGCCGCCGCGCAGGTCGCCGGCGATGTTGCGGAGTACGTCGAGCAGCTTGTTGTCCCCGGAGGCGGTGCCGTTGCCGAGCACCGCCTGGAGGTTGACGTTGACCTGCAGCGAGACGCCCGACCCGATCGTCCGCAGGATCGACCCTTCGTCGCCGGCGTATTCGTCGTTCGCCCCCATTTCGTAGGGCCGCGTTTCGGTCGCCGTGCCGGAGAAGATGTAGCGGTCGTCGTAGGTGACGTTGGCTTCCTGCTTGACCGCTTCGGTCAGCGCTTCGATCTCGGCGGCGATCCCTTCACGGGCGACCTGGCCGTTGGAGTCGTTGCCCCCCTGGACCAGCAGTTCGCGGGCCCGCTGGACGGTGTTGGTGATCTGCGTCAGCGCGGTTTCGGTCGCGCTCACCCAGCCGAGCCCGTCGTCGACGTTCGACTTGTACTGCTTGAAGCCTTCGAGCTCGCCGCTCAGCTGCAGCGTCCGCCCCGCCCCGAACGGGTCGTCGGAGGGACGGGTGATGCGTTTGCCGGAGGCGAGTTCGCGCTGTAGCTGGGTGAGCCGAGCTTTCGTATTCCCGAGGTCGCGGAGGACCGTGCGGTTGGTCATCCCCTGGGTGATCCGCATCGTCATCGCAGCAGCCCCGTCACATGCACGTCAGAGCCCGACCCGGCCGGTGCGGTTGATCAGGACGTTGAGCGCTTCGTCGAGCGCGGTCATCGCCCGCGCCGAGGCTTCGTAGCCGCGCTGGAAGCGCTGCAGGTTCGTCATTTCTTCGTCGAGGGAGACGCCGGAGGTCGATTCGCGCCGTTCCTCGACCGTGTCGAGCAGGGCCTGGGCGTTGGTTTCGCCGTGGCGCGCTTCCTGCATTTCGGTCCCCACCCGGGTGACGAAGGCGGCGTAGGCGCGGTCGACCGCGCCGCCCCGCAGTCCGCCGATTTCGGTCGCGATGTCGTTTCCACCCGCCGAGCCGTTGCTCGCCGTCTGCACTTCGGCGGCGGTGACCGCGACTTCCAGGGACGCGGCGCCTTTGCCCGCTTCGTAGATGAAGAAGGCCGGCCCGCCGCCTTTGGTGTGGATTGCGTTGACGGCGTCGGCGAGGCCTTCGGCGAAGCCGTTCAGTCCGGCGCGGAAGGATTCGATCGTGCCGCCCGGTTCGACCAGTTCGAGCAGCGCCCCGAGCTTCCCTTTCGGTTCGGTCAGTTCCTGCGGCCAGTTGACTTCGGTGCCTTCGACCAGCGGTGCGGCGGCGTCGCCGAAGCCGACTTCGACGGTGCCGTCTTCGAGTTCGGTGACCGAGACCTGGCCGAGAGTCGAGAGTTCGTCGAGCAGCAGGTCACGCTGGTCGAGCAGGTCGTTGGGCTCCGAGCCCTGGCTGACCGAACTGCGGATCGCTGAGTTCAGCAGGGCGATTTCTTTCGCTTTCTGTTCGACTTCGCCGCCCGCGCCGGTGATCGAGGCGTATTCGCCTTCCGCGACTTCGGCGGCGTCGGTCAGCTGCTGGTTCAGTTCGGCGAGGCTGACGCCGAGCGACTTGCCCGCTTCGATCACGGCCTGGCGGGCGGCGGCGTCTTCGGGGGCGTTGGCGAGCCCTTCCCAGTCCGACCAGAAGGTCTGCAGCTGCTGCGAGATGCCGGTTTCGCCCGGCTCGGCGAGCGCCCCTTCGATCGTTTCGAGGCCCTGAACGCGGGCGGAGAGCCCACCGAGGCGCATCGCCTGGGCGCGGTACTGAAGGTCGAGGAAGCGGTCGCGGGCGCGGGTCACGCCGGCGATGTCGACGCCGGTCCCCAGTTCGGCCTTGCCGTTGCCCGCGGTCGAGCCGGTGACGATCTCGAGCGCCCGGCTGGCGCTCATCGCGACTTCCTGGCGCGAGTAGCCGGGGGTGTTGGCGTTGGCGATGTTGTGGCCGGTGGTGTCGAGGGCCTCCTGCTGGGCGATCAGCCCGCGCAGCGCGGTCTGCAGGCCCATGAAGGTCGAGACGCCCATCCGCTAGGCCTCCACGTCCATCAGCCGGCGGTTGCCGGGTTCGGATTCTTCGCCGCTGATCCGCAGCAGGTGGTCGAGGAAGGTCAGTTCCTGGCGCATCAGGGCGCGGTTGATGCCGTGCTCGCGGGCGACCTCGGCGAGCAGGCCGCGCAGTTCGGCGGATCGCGTCAGGAGCCGTTCCTGCTCGGCCGGGGCGGCGAGGCCGGCGAGGCCCGGCAGCCCGACCTCGATCGGCTGCACGCCGAGGCGGATCGCGGCGCGCCGGATCAGCTCGGTGCGTTCGCGCTCCAGCGACTCGCGCGCCGCCATCTCGACCTGGATGTCGGCGAGGCGCGCCAGCACCGCCTCCACGTCGCGCTCGCGGATCGCCGCACCCTGGCGCAGGACGAGGTCGAGCAGCCGCTGCGCGGAGGCGATCTGCAGCTCCAGGTGGCGGGCCACCGCGGCGGGCAGGATCTGGTCCTGGACCAGGACCTCGGTCGTCATTTGCCCGCCCCCTGGAAGGACCCATACATCTCCTCGGCGAGCCCGAGGCCGCCGGCCCCGACCACCGCTTCGGCGACGGTTTCGGGGAGGCTCACGGCGGTCGGCATCGCGGTGAAGGCGGCGCCTTCTTCGCCGCCTTCTTCGGTGCTGCCGGTCGGCGATTCCGGCAGCGCCTCGCTCAGCATCTGTTTCAGGAGCATCGATTCGAACTGGAGCGCGGCGCGGTAGCTGCTCACCGCCGCGGATCCTTCTTCGCGAACTTCGGCCGGGACCGCCGCCTGCATCACCGCCGCCGTGACCCCGCTGACGCCGCTCATCGGATCAACCCGTTGGCGACGGCGAGGACTTCATCCTGGGTGGTCACGGCTTTGCCCGCCAGCGCGTAGCCCTGCTGGGCTTCGGTCATCGCGGTCATCACGTTGGCGAGGTCGACGTTCGAGGCCTCGAGCGCGCCCTGCTGGACCCGGGCCCGCGGCGCCGCTTTCACCGGGCCACTGGCGGCGGTCGGCAGATAGCCGTCTTCGCCATCGGGCTGCAGGCCGCTCGGGTTGGTGACTTCGACCAGGGCGATCTTGCCGAGCGTGCGGCGGCCGGCGCTGACCGTCCCGTCGGGGGCGATCGAGATGTCGTCGGGGCCGACGTTTCTCGGGATCCGCACTGGCGGTTGGAGCGCCTGCCCGGTGGCGGTGCGGAGCTGCCCGTCGGGGCCGATCTGCAGGTTGCCGGCGCGGGTCAGGGCGACACCGCCGTTCGGCGCCGCGACCTGGATGAAGCCGGGGGTGGTGAGGGCGACGTCGAGCGGCCGTTCGGTCGCTTCCAGCGAGCCCTCTTCGAAGTTCTGGCCGATCACTTCGGCGGCCGCGCCCGCGCCGGTCTGGGTGCCACCGGCGCCGCCCCGGCCGGGCGACTGGTAGAGCAGGTCGCGGAAGCCGACCCGCAGGCTCTTGTAGCCGGTGGTCGAAACGTTGGCGATGTCGTTGGAGAGGGCGTCCATCCAGTTCTGCTGGGCTTCCATCCCGGCCGCCGCCGTGGTCAGCGCGGTGTCCATCAGCCGATCGCCCCCACCGAGCCCGCCGACTCGCTGAGCGTTTCGTCGATCGTCTGGATCGATTTCTGGTCGGCTTCGAGCGAGCGGAAGGAGGAGATCAGCTGCACCATCGCCTGCGAGGGATTGACCGACGATTCCTCCAGGAAGCCCGCCCGCGCGGTGCCGGTGCCCGGCCCGGTCGCGTTTCCGGTGAAGAGGTTTTCGCCCTGCTTGCGGGCGCCCTGGACTTCGAAGACGCCGACGTCGGCGGCCGGCACGGTGCCGTTCGCGCGCAGCTTCACCGGCGTCCCGTTCGGTCCCAGCACCGGATCGCCGAGCGCGTCGGTGAGGTTGCCTTCGGCGTCGGTGGTGAACTGACCGTTGCGGGTGTAGCGGACGCCCGCCGCGGTGCGAACGCCGAAGAAGCCTTCCCCTTCGATCGCGAAGTCGAGCGGTTCGCCGGTTTCGTGGACCCCGGCCGGGGCCAGGTCGGTGGTGGTTTTAGCGATCTGCACGCCGAGGCTCAGCCGGCCTACCGAGGCGCCGGTCGAGGTGTTCTGCAGCAGCAGTTCGCCGAACCCGGCCTGCGAGGCGCTGTCCGACTTGAACCCCGGCGTATTCACGTTCGCCAGCTGGTTCGAAATCTGTTCCTGCCGGACCATCTCGGCGAGCATCCCGGAGGCTGCGATGTAGAGGCCACTGTCCATCCAGCCGAGTTGATCGACCGCCGCCGCCCCGACTTGAGCCGAGTCGGCGAAGCGCGCGTGGACCCGTGAGGCGTGGTCGCGACGGAACCGAGCCCGGACCGTCCCGGGCGTCTCGTGGCGACCCCGGCTGGGTGTGGCCGCCACGAGACGCCCGGGACGTGAGGGGTTCGCGGGGGAGGGGGCACGGGGACGTGAGGAAGTCGGGCTTCCGTGACGCCCTACGTGGTGAACGTGGGCGATTCGAACGGTCAGGAATCTGCGTGGTTGGAAATGCTCGTATAGCGATCATTTCCAACCACGCAGATCCCTGACCGTCGTAGGAGTGGCGTATCCGCCGATCGGCGTGCGTCCCCCGCAGACGTCACGCATCCTCCACTCCTTTCATACCCGGCCGTCTCGGCCACGGCCACACCCTGCCGGGGTC
The DNA here is from genome assembly GCA_036495785.1 of Solirubrobacterales bacterium. Lineage (GTDB taxonomy): Bacteria > Actinomycetota > Thermoleophilia > Solirubrobacterales > 70-9 > VAYN01. The sequence continues at coordinate 32,807 of DASXMH010000013.1, read as the reverse complement.
GTGGACGAGACGGCCGCATCCCTTTCCCCCGGGCGCCAGCTTCCCCGGCCCCCATCCCTTCCCCGGGCGCCGGCTTGACGAGGCCCCATCCCTTCCCGGGCGCCAGCTTCCCCGGGCCGAATCCCTTCCCCCGGGCGCCGGCCGGCGTGGAATCCCCTCTAGTCCCCGTACTCCCTCATTCGTTCACGGTCCGCGCTTCGGCGTGCACCAGCCGGGCGAAGACGATGAAGCGCTGGGAGGCACTGTAGAGCGGATTGCAGGCGCTCAGGACGAGCCGCTCGTAGTGGGTGTTGTGAATGATCCCGACGTCTGAGGGGTCGACGATTTCGGTCTTCTGGACGCTGTAGATGAAGGTGCCGTAGGGCATCTTCAGGGTGATCTTGTCGCCCGGGCTCATCGAGTCGATGTGGCGGAACGGGGCGAGGTACGTGGTCCGGTGGCCGGCGATCGCGACCGTCCTGCCCTGGCCCGGCATCGCCGTTTCGGGGTAGTGGCCGGGGCCGAGCTCGAGGCTCGACTCGTCGGTCCCTTGCACGAAGACCATGTTGAGGCCGTCCATGGCGGGCGCTTCGATCCGGCCCAGCGCGTCGCCGGGTTCGGATTCGTCGACCAGGCGCTGGGCCAGCCGCGAGATGTTGGCCTTGAGGACGCGCGGGTTCTTCCGCTGTTTGGCGCGGTCGATCGAGCGTACGTCGGCTTCGCTCAGGAAGTCGGATTCGATCGACTTCAGCTGGCTCACCTTTTCGCTCTGCTTGATCGAGCTGTAGATCGAGGAGAGCGGCTCCTGGTAGGCGAGCGTGATGCCGACGTCGACCAGCACCAGCACCCCGGCGGTGATCAGGGCGATCGAGAGGATGTGAAGCAGGCGTCGCACCGGCGCGCGAAGTGTCCCACCCAACTGTCGGTAGGTACAGAACCTTCACGTTTATGACGGGCCGAGGTCGCTATGGTCCTCCGCCAATTGTGAGTAGACGATCACAAAACGCTCGTAATAAACGAAAAATCTTTGCGGCGCTCTTCACCGCGGCCCTCGTCGCCGCTGCCCTCCTCGCCTCGCTCCCGGCGGCGAGCGCGGGGGCGCGGAAGGCGAGATGCGGCAAGGCGCACGCGGCGCCGCGGACGCTGTCCCGGCGCCAGATGCGGACCTCGATACTCTGCCTGGTCAACCGGGTGCGCCGCCACCATGGCCTGCACAAGCTCGACTTCAACGCCGAGCTGCGGGATTCGGCGACCGCCCACTCGGTCTCCATGGTCGTCCACGACTACTTCGCTCACGAAGGGCCGGGTGGCTCGGTCGACAGCCGGATCGCGCGGGCCGGATACCTGAAGAAGGCGCGCCGATTCAAGATCGGCGAGGACATCGGCGGCGGTGCCGGGCGACGCTTCGGCTCGCCGCTGGGGGTCTTCGAGGAGTGGATGCACAGCCCGCCGCACCGCGAGAACATCCTCGATCCGAAGTTCCGCGACCTCGGGATCGGCGTCGCCCGTGGCTCTCCCTTCGGCGGCCATCGCGGCGCCGCCACCTACACCGCCGATTTCGGCGCCCGCACCGACTGAGAGTGGGCGTGTCCTTGCGTCTGTGCGGGCGGGCTAGAACAAACGTCCAGAAGTAGGCCCCTTTTCGAAAACTGTGGAGGTGATCGGGCGAGTTATTGCGCATGGTCCGCAAGCTCCTCGTCGCCTTCGCCGCCCTCGCCCTGGCCGCGGCGCTCCTCGCGGGCTCGGCCCAGGCGCGGCGGCTCAGCACCCTGGTCGCGCCGCCCTCGGCCTGCCCGAACCAGACCGATGTCGGCGACGCCCCGGCGGTGCAGGAGCGAGCGATGCGCTGCATGACCGACTACGCGCGCAAGCACGACGGGCTCGGCGGGCTCGGCAACACCACCGACCTCGACCATTCGGCGTTCCGCAAGAGCGGCGACATCATCCGCTGCGACAGCTTCAGCCACTACGCCTGCGGCCGCCAGTTCACCTACTGGATGCAGCGCACCGGCTACCTGGCGGCCCGCTGCTGGCGGGCCGGCGAGAACATCGCCTGGGGGACCGGCCGATGGGCCGGCGTCCGCTCGATCTTCGTCGCCTGGCTGCACTCCCCCGAGCACCGCGCCAACCTGCTCGGCCGCTACTCGCAGATCGGCATCGCCCTGCGGGTCGGCAACCTCGAAGGCCACCGCGAGGCCCACGTCTGGACCCAGGACTTCGGCTCCCACTGCGGCGCCGGCCCCCGGCACCACCGCCACATCGTGCGCCCGCACTTCGCCCTGCGCACCGCCTTCCGCGCCCGCTGAGCGCGGCGCGTCGTCGGAGAGCGCAGACTTTCTCGCTTGCGTGGTTGCGCATATTGGATGCGTTTCCATATATTCCGTGATCGGTAGCCGCGATCGGCGCAGCCGACCGGGGCGGGGATCGAATGGCGCCTAGGGAAGGCGCCGCAAATCAGGAGGTATCTGGATGAACGCGGTTTCTCTGCGGGTGGCTTCGGCGGTCGCCGCTCTGGCCTTGCTGGTCGCCGTCGTCGCGGGTTGCGGAGGCGGATCGTCATCGTCGTCGACCACGTCGACCACGACGCCGGCCGAAACGAGCGCCGGCGGAACCGGCGAATCGGGCGAATCGCACTCGGCCTCCTTCGAAGGCGAAGAACCGTCCTCCTCCTGGCCGACGGTCGGCAACGACATCGGCGGCACCCGCCACTCGACCGCCTCGCAGATCACCGCGCAGAACGTCAGCCGGCTGAAGCCCGCCTATCTGGCGCTGCTGGAAGCGCCGGGGTCGCTCGGGTCCGGCAGCGAGAACAACCCGATCGAGTCCGAGGGGGTCATCTACGCCTCCTCGAGCTCCGAAAACCCGGTCCTCGGCGCCTACGACGCGAGCACCGGCAAGATGCTCTGGCAGACCAGTGCCAAAGAAGTCGGGATCAGGCACTCGATCCCGAACATCGGCACCCGCGGCGTCGCGATCGGCGGCGGCCAGGTGTACGTGGAGGAGCCCGGCGGGGTGCTTGTCGCCTTCGACCAGAAGACCGGCAAACCCGCCTGGAAAGCGCTGGTCAACACGCAGCGCGTCTACCAGTACTCCCAGCCGACGCCGGTCTACTGGGACGGGCTCGTCTACATCGGCCAGTCCGGGAGCGACATCATCGGCGGCCTGCGCGGCTTCGTGAAGGCCTTCGACGCGAAGACGGGCAAGCTCGTCTGGACCTTCCACACGCTGCCGAAGCCGAACACGGCCGGCGCCAAGACCTGGAACTCGACCAGCGAACTGAAAGACGGCGGCGGCGGGGTCTGGACCAACCCGGTGATCGATCCGAAGCTCGGCCTCGTCTACTTCCCGACCGGCAACCCCTGGCCCGACATCGGCGGCCGCGGGCCCGGCGACGAGCACTACCTCGACGGCGTCATCGCGCTCGACCTGAAGACCGGCAAGCTGCGCTGGTTCTACCAGACCACCCACCACGACGAGTGGGACTACGACTGCGCCCAGCCGCCGCTGCTCTGGACCCAGGAAATCGGCGGCAAGAGCGTCAACGGCCTCAGCATCGGCTGCAAGAACGGCTATGTCTACGAGCTCGACCGCGAAACCGGCAAGCCGGTCACCCCGGTAAAGGAAGAAGAGCTTTCCAACGCCAAGTCCGACCCGGAAGCGAAGGCCTACGACGAAAAGATGGGCTGGAGGAAGCAGAACGGCGAACCGCTGACCGAGCCGATTCCGGTCGACGCGGGCGAAGTCACGCCGCACTGCGCGCAGAAGAACCTGCTGCCGCCCGAGGCGCCAGACGGCAAGGGCTTCGAGTATGCCTGCGCCTACATGTACTTCGGCAAGGACCATTACACGGCGGGCTGGAACGGCGCCTCGCTCGACTGGCAGCCGTCGAGCTATGACCCCGAACTCGGCTACACCTACTACTGCTCGAACGTCGGGATCCACGCGGCGAAACTGAAAAGTTTCGACGCGGAAGAGAGCGACAACACGAAAGTCTTCCCGGAGCTCTACGAAAACGGCGAAGGCAAAGGGGCGACCGAGCCGCGGGCCGGCTGGCTCACCGCGCTCGACCTCCAGGACAACAAGGCCGTCTGGCAGAAACGCTTCCCGACCGGGGTGGAATGCGCGGCGGGCTCGACGACGACGGCGGGAGGCCTGGTCTTCATGTCGGACTCGACCGGCAAGCTGCACGCCTTCGAAGCGAAGAGCGGCAGGGAAGTCTGGTCGTACGCGCGGCAGGGCCTCGAATTCCGCGCGCCGCCGGTCGTCTACGAAGTGGGCGGCACCGAGTACGTCTCGGTGGTCGGGACGCTGGAAGGCAAGGCGGCGCTGATCGGCTTCGCGCTCAACGCGGCCGAACCGTCCCAGCTTGCCGCGCCGAAGCCGGCGAACGGCCCGGCGAACGGCGAGAAGGTGTTCGAATCGAGCTGCGGGACCTGTCACACGCTGGCCGCCGCCGGGACCAAGGGGACGGTCGGACCGAACCTCGACGAACTGGCGCCGAGCGAGTCGACGGTCGAACACCAGGTGATCAACGGCGGCGGCAAAATGCCCGCCTTCAAAGGCCAGCTGTCGGCGGCGGAAATCAAGGCGGTCTCGAAATACGTGGCCCAGTCGGCGGGAAGGTGACGTTGATGGGCCGGAAAGCGCTGAGATAGAGCGCTTTTCGGCCCGTCACGCTGGTGAATCGGTCAGCGGCGCGGGAAGGGGACCTTTTCGTGGACGACCTGGGAGACGAGGCGGGCGTAGATGCCGGCGCCCTTCGGGGTCAGGTGGATGCCGTCCCAGAAGAGGCTTTCGCCGCCTTCTTCGGCCGCCTGGGCCCAGGGGATTTCGGTCGTGTGGTGCCAGTCTTCGGCGGCTTCGGCGATCGCTTCGTTCGACTCGTCCTGCCAGGAGACCGGGGCGTGGTCTGAGATCAGGAAGAGCTGGCCGACGTTGGTGGTCGCGGCCCGCAGCCTTTCCATGTCTTCGCCGTAGAGCGGGCCGTTGTTGCCCCACTGGATGACCATCGCCTGGGGGCGATGGCCCCCGCGCTTGATCTTCTCGATGATGTCGAGGAATTCGTCGGCCTGGCGACCGACCTTCGCGTCCATCGAGAAGCCCGGCCCGAGGCGCGTCGCGAGGTTGTCCTCGGCGCCGATCATCACCGAGTCGCCGAGCATGACGATCCGCGGCCAGTGCTTGGCGGGGGGCAGGGGGTTCGCCCGGCCCGCGGCAGGGAGTTTGGTCCCCGGCTGTTCGCGCGAGGCCTTGCCGCCGCCAGGCGCCGGGTCGGTCCGCGGCTCCCCCCGCCGGGCGCTGAGGTGGACCGAGGTCTTGGTCGACGCGTCCGCCGCTTCGGGGTTGCCGCCGCCGGTCTTGGCGATGCCGCCCCAACCGACGATCAGGATCACGCCGAGCACCGACAGGGTCAGCGCCGGACGAGCCACCCGCAGCCACCCCTCCGGCATCCGCGGCAGCTTTGCCTTGCCGCTGAACGGGAGCTCGACGAAGCGGTAGGAGAGGTCGGCGAGGACGAGGCAGGCAATCAGTTGCAGCGGGATCAGGACGCCGCGCGGCAGGGAGACGTCGACGCCGGGGCGGGTCATCGCCAGCACCGGCCAGTGCCAGAGGTAGAAGCTGTAGCTGCGCAGGCCGAGCCAGAGCAGCGCCGGGCGGCCGATGATCCCGCCGAGCCGCGCGGCGGGGTGGGCGAGGGCGGCGAGCAGGAGCGCGGTGGCGATCGCGACCCAGGCGTAACCGCCGTGCCAGAGCGCCAGGTCGTAGTCGTGGACGTGGACGAAGCTGAGGATCAGGTAGCCGAGCGCGATCACGCCGAGCGCGTCGAGGATCGGACCGACCAGCGGGCCGAAGGACTTGTGGGTGCGCAGCTCGGTCGGGCTCCAGACCAGGGCCAGGGCGACTCCCGCGAGCAGTCCGACCGCGTGGGTGTCGGTGCCGTAGTAGATGCGCGAGGCGTCGTGGCCGGGGTCGAAGAGGATCCAGGCGAGGACGACCGAGCCGGTCGCCCCGGCGAGCACCCCGATCAGGAGCCGGCGGCGGCCGAAGAGCTTCATCCCGGCGGCGAAGATCAGCGGCCAGAAGAGGTAGAACTGCTCCTCCACCGAGAGCGACCAGAGGTGGGTGAACAGGGAGGGGCGCCCGAACTGTTCGAAGTAGGAGGTGTGGGTGAAGATGAAGTGCCAGTTGGCGAAGTAGAAGAGCGAGCTGAGCGCATCGCCGCGGATCTGGCCGATCCGGTCGGGCTCGGCGATCGCCGAGACGATCATCGCCACCGCGATCAGCACGCCGACCGCGGGGAGGAGGCGGCGCGCCCGCCGCAGCCAGAAGCGGCCGAGCTCGATGTGGTCGGTGGTGCGGAACTCGCGCAGCAGCAGCGAGGTGATCAGGTAGCCGCTGATCACGAAGAAGACGTCGACGCCGAGGAAGCCGCCCGGCACCCAGTCGAGCCCGGCGTGGTAGCCGAAGACGGCGAGCACGGCGAGCGCGCGCAACGCGTCGATCCCCGGCATGAAGGGGAAGCGGCTGTCCCTCGGCCTGCTCATCCTTTATTCCTGTCTTCGGCTCATCCCGGACGCCTCCTTGACCGGTCGCGGCCTGCCCCGTTCGGTGCATAATCGCTGCCGATGTCAGCGACCGTAGAGAAACCCCGCATCGCCGGGCCAGGTTCCGGTCTGGGCGGAAACTGGCGGGTGATCGTCCGCAACGACAACCACAACACCTTCGACCACGTCGCGCAGACGCTGGCCGCCGTGCTACCCGGGGTCAGCCTCCAGCAGGGCCACCGGATCGCCGAACAGATCCACAACTCCGGCCAGGCGATCGTCTGGACCGGGCCGCGCGAGCCCGCCGAGCACTACTGGGAGCAGCTCGAGTCGGCCGGCCTGACGATGGCGCCGCTCGAGCGCGGTTAGCGCTCCGCGGGCGCGGGGTTGCGGCTGGGGCGGGGTGCCGTCAGACGCCGGTGGCGACGATCGCCTCGGAGGCGAGCAGGGTGTGCCAGGTCGGCAGCAGCGGGATGTCGTACCAGGCAACGACCGCTTCGCGGGCCTCGGCGATCTCCTGCGAGTACCAGTAGCGTTCGAAGTCCGAGCGCTTCTCCCAGACCATCGTCTGCTGGAACTCGAGCGGGTCGTCGACGGCGCGGGTCAGCGACCAGCTCTTGGCGCCGTAGGCGGTGCACTTGGCAACCCACGGCTCCCACGCCTCCAGCCAACGTTGGCCCCGGAACGGGGCGATGTGCCAATCGAGTCTGCAGACCTCGAGCATCCGCCTAATCCTTTCGCATCGTCGCCGCGGGCGTCGTTACGCCCCGACCTCGGCCCGGATCGCGCCCGGGCCCTCCTCGGTCTTGCCCGCGTCCTCGGACTCGGCGCCGACCAGGACGGCGATCTTGCCGAGGTGCATGTTTTCGTGCATCAGTTGGTGGGCGGTCGGCACGCCCTCGAAGCCCATCGTCTGCCAGAGGACGGGGCGGACCTTGCCCTCGGCCATCAGGTTGTTCGCCCGCATGCACTCGTACGCGTTGGCGAAGTGGGAGCCGATGATCTGCTTCTGGCGCATCCACAGGTAGCGGACGTCGAAGTCGAGCTGGAAGCCGGAGGTCGCGCCGCAGATGACGACTTTGCCGAACGGTTTGACCACGTAGACCGAGGTCGGGAAGGTCGCCCGGCCGACGTGCTCGAAGACGATGTCGGGGGCGTCGCCGAGGATCTCTTTGACCCGGTTGGCGAAGCCGCGCGAGGCGCGGAAGCGCTCCTTGTCGGCGGCCGGGTCGGTGAGGTTGGCGTCGGTCCGCATCATCTCGCCGAATTCGGAGCGGTTGATGTAGTCGACGGCGCCCAGTTTCTTGACCAACTCGCCCTTTTCGTCGTTGGAGACGACGCCGACCGCGTTGGCGCCCGCCGCCTTGCAGAGCTGCGTGGCGAATACGCCGAGGCCACCCGCGGCGCCCCAGATCAGGACGTTGTGGCCGGGCTGCAGCTTGCACTGGTCCATCAGCATCCGGTAGGCGGTGAAGTAGGTGAGGCCGTAGGAGCAGGCCTCGGCCCAGCTCATGTTCTGGGGGCGCGGCAGCAGCTGCTGCGCCTGCACCTTGGTGAACTCGGCGAACGAGCCCCAGGTCGTCTCGTAGCCCCAGATCCGCTGGCTCGGCGCCGCGAGCGGGTCGAGCCCGTGCACCTCGACGTCCTCGTAGGAGGCCTGGTTGCAGTGGATGACGACCTCGTCGCCCGGCTTCCAGCGGGTGACGCCCTCGCCGACTTTCCAGACGATCCCGGAGGCGTCGGAGCCGCCGATGTGGTGGCCGTACTCGGGGTGGTCGCCGTAGCCGAAGACCGAGACCGGCTTGCCGAGCGCCGCCCAGACGTTGTTGAAGTTGACCCCGGCCGCCATCACCCGGACGATCACCTCAAAGGCGCCCGGCTCCGGGACCTCGATCTGCTCGAGCTGGAAGGCGTCCTTCGGTTCGCCCTCGCGCTCCTGCCGGATGACCCACGCGGCCATCGTCTCCGGGAGCGTCCCCGGTTCGACGTCAAGGTGGGTCAGGTTGCTCGTATCGACAGCCAAAGTTCGCCTCCGTCTTGGTTTCCCGCCTGCCGCGGCAATCCTAGATGTGTGCGGCTTACGCCGCGTCGCGCTCGGGCGCGGAGGCGGGCTCGTCGGCCGCCTCGCGGAGCTCCGGGGCGGAGACCTGGCGGACGGTGATCTGGGTCGGTTCGGGCGGTTCGATCCCCTTGCCCGGCGCGACGCCCATGCCCTCGACCTTGCGCAGCGACGGAAGCAGGCGGGCCTCCATCGAGCCGACCGCTTTGTCGTAGGCCGAGGCGGCCGTGGTGAGGCCTTTGCCGACCCGCTCGAACTCGCCGAGGAAGCGGGAGAAGCGCGTGTGCAGGGTTCCCGCCGCCTCGGCGATCTTCGCCGCTTCGGCGACCATCCGCTCCTGGCGCCAGCCCAGCTCCATCGTCCGCAGCAGTCCGATCAGCGAGGTCGGGCCGACCAGCAGCACGTTGCGCTCCAGGGCGTACTCGAAGAGCGCGGGGTCGGCGGCCAGCGCGGCGTGCATGGCGGGCTCGTTGGGCATGAAGCAGATCACCAGGTCCGGCATCTCGCCCGCCTTGAACTGCCCCTGGTAGTCCTTCGAGCTGAGGCTGCGCACGTGCTCGCGCGCCTGCCGCGCGAGCCGGGCCAGGTGGAGCTGGCGGGTGCTCTCGTCCTCGGCCTCCTGGATATCGAGGAAGGCGTCGAACGGCACTTTCGAGTCGGCGACGAAGCTGCGGCCCTCGGGCAGCAGGAAGCGCGCGTCCGGGCGCAGCTGCCCATCGTCGGTGCGCAGCGTCTCCTGCAGCTCGAAATCGACGTGCTCGGTCATCCCGGCGATCTCGATGCAGCGGCGCAGCTGCATCTCGCCCCATTGGCCGCGGGTCTGCGGCTGGCGCAGCGCCTTCTTCAGCCCCGCCGTCTCCGAGTTCAGGTTGCCGACCGTCTGGCCCACCTGCTGGAGCAGGGTGCGGGTCTGCAGGTCGACTTCGCCGCGCTTGCGGACTTCCGCCTCGATCTTCTCCTGGCCCTGCGCGATCCGGTCGGTCAGGGCTTTGATCTCCGCCTGGCGCCGGTCGATTTCGCTCTGGCGCTTGTCCAGCGCGGCGGTGGCGTTGGCGACGTCGACCTTGCGCGCCTCCTCGTTGGCCTGCAGCAGGTTGGACATCATCTGCGAGGCGACCTGGGCGGTCGCCTCCTGGATCGCCGGGCCGAGGTCGGGCTCGGCCGCGGGCTCCTCCTTGCGGCCCGCGATCACGTAGATCAGCGCGGCGACGAGGAGCAGGACGGCTATGGCCAGGACGACGGTCATCGGACCAACGATGGTTGCGCGCGGGGCGGACGCCAAGCGCCGTCGGGAAGGCCGGAAGGAGCGCGGATTTAGCTCTGTGCGCCACCATGGGCGCGACGTGCAAGATCGATTGCTCACGGCGCTCGGTGCCCTCGCCGCGGCGGTGGCCGTGGTCGCGGCCTTCGCGTTGCTCTTCAGCGTGCTCGATTCGGGCGGCGGCGATGGGACGACCGCCGCGACGGTGATCCGCGTCGAGGTGCCGGGCGGGCGGGCGGCGAACGGCGCGGCGGCGCCGACGGGGCACGCGTCGGTCGGGGCCAAGGTGCCCGGCCACGGCAACCGGGCGTCCGGGGGCCGCGCGTCGACCGGTTCGACCGGCCGCGGGTCGGCCTCTGCCGGCGTGCCCGCGCGACCCGCCCGCCCGCCGACCCTGCTCGCCCGCCCGCGCCGCGGCACCGCCTTCGAGATCGCCCACGTCCGCGAAGGCGCCCACGTCGAACTGGAGGGCGAACCGGGCGGGCCGGTCGTCGCCCGGGTCGGCGACAAGACCGAATTCGGCTCGCAGGCCTCCTTCTCGGTGGTCGCGACGAAGCCGGGCTGGCTCGGCGTCACCGCGCCGGAAATGCCGGACGGCGAGCTCGCCTGGATCGCCCGCGACCCACGCCGGGTCGACGTCTACTGGACCCGCTGGTCCCTGCACGCCGACCTCTCCGGCCGCAGCCTCGAACTGCGTTACGGCAAGGACCTGGTGCGGCGCTTCGACGTCACGGTCGGTGGGCCGGGGACCGAAACGCCGCCCGGCCGCTACGGCGTCACCGACGGGGTCAGCTTCGATGAAAGCCCCTACTACGGCTGCTGCGCCCTCGCCCTCAGCGGCCACCAGACGGCGGCGCTCCCGGCGGGCTGGATCGGCGGCGACCGCCTCGCGATCCACGGCACCCCCGGCGCCGTCGGTAGCGCCGAATCGCTCGGCTGCATCAGGGCGACCGACGAGACGATGCGCTTCCTCTTCGCCCGCGTCCCGCTCGGGACGCCGGTGTTCGTGACCACGTAAGCGCCTGCGCTACGGCAGCAGCAGGTCGTTCTTGGAGCTGGCGCGGTACGGGCCGACCTTGAGGGTGGCGGGGGCGCCGTGGACGCCGGAGGCGGCGATCGTGTAGCTGCCGGTCGGTAATTCGGCGCCGAAGGTGGCGGGGCTGTTGGGCCCGATCGGAGGCGAGGTCGCCTTGTGGGGGCCGCGGATCTCGAGCTTCGCGTCGGAGCCGGTCTGGTTGGCGGTGACGAAGACGACGTCGAGCGGCGCCTGGGTCTTGACCGCCGGCTGCGGGTGGTTCTGGTTCTGCGGCAGCTGCTGGTGCTTTTCGGGGCCCATGCCGATCGTTCCCGGCACGACGATGATGCCGCCCTTGCCGATCGTCACGCTGACCCGGGTGGGCACCGCGGGGCGCGGTTCGTTGGGATGACTGGTGGCGCCGCAACCGGCGCCGACCAGCGCCAAGATCAGCGCGGCGAGCGCGCCGCCCCCCGCGACTCTGGCTCTCCCGAGAACCATCTCGGCGGGAATCTAGCCGAAGGGGAGGGCGACAACTTCAGCCGTAACGCCATCTTCACCTACGGCGAGGGTGGCGCCGAGCTCCGCCTCGCGGCGGACGATCGCCAGGCCGATCGGCCCGAGGGCGGGGGAGACGACCGAGCCGCCGAGCGTCCCGACCTCCTTGCCGCCGAGCCGCAGCGACGCGCCGGGGGCGGCGGCGCCGCTCAGCCGCAGGCCGCGCAGGTGGCGGTTCGGCTTGCCCTTGTAGTGGAGGCGGGCGACGGTCTCCTGGCCGATGTAGCAGCCCTTGGTGAAGCTGACCGCGTCGTCGACGATCGCCGCCTCGGCGGGCATCGTCGCGGCGTCCATCTCGACGCCGAAGCGGGGGACGCCCGACTCGACCCTGAGGATCTCGACCGCCTCGGGGCTGACCTCGACGGCGCCCGCCTCGGGCAGCGCGGCGACAAGGCGTTCGCGCTCGGCGGCGGGGAAGAGGAGGTCGATCCCCTCGCGGGTGCCGACCGCGACGACATCGACGCCGGCCACCGTCGTCGCCTCGTTGGCGAATTCGGGCAGCGGCGGCGTCCCCGCGATCTCGGCGGCGCGGGGCCCGATCAGCGAGACGAAGGCGCGCTCCTCGGTCGCGTCGGTCACCTGGACGTCGCGCCCGATCGAGTACATGGTCAGGTGCCGGAGCGCCGCGTCCTTGGTCGCCGTCTCGGTGTCGAGCAGGATCGCCTCGTCGCCGACCCGCAGCACCCGCAGGTCGGCCTGCATGTGCCCCTTGCGATCGAGCAGCGCCGCGTACTGCCCCTCGCCGACCGCGAGAGCCTCGACGTCATTGGTCAGCTGCCCTTGCAGATACTCGGCCCCATCCGGCCCCACCACGTCGATCGCCCCCCGCTCCCGCACCAGCAGCCCGCATTCCTCGCGGAGTTGCCGGTACTGGGCGTCGAGCTCAACGGTCACAGCCATGGCATCAGTTTAGAAACCCGCGCTCGCCGGGCCGAAGGGATGACCCTGAGCGAACCTCCCGCAGTTCGGGAGTGAAGGGTCATCCCTTTGGCCCTCCCGATTTAGATATGTCTAAACTTCTTTTTTAGACGTGTCTAATTCTTCCGCGATCGAGGACTACGCCAAGGCCGTCTACGCGCTCGGCCTCGAGCGCCCCGGCGGCCGGGTGCCCAGCGGCGAGGTCGCCGCCCGCCTCGGCGTCACCCCGGCGACCGCCACCACGATGCTGCAGAAGCTCGCCGAGCTTGGCCTCGCCGAGTACGTCCCCTACAAGGGGGTCAGCCTGACGCCCGCCGGCGAGAAGGTGGCGCTCGAGGTGATCCGCCACCACCGGCTGATCGAGGCGTTCCTCGCCGAGGCGCTGGGGATGCCGCACGACCGCGTCCACGCCGAGGCGGAGGTGCTCGAGCACTACATCTCCGAGGACCTCGAGGCGCTGATCGCGGCGAAGCTCGGCGAACCGACGCACGATCCGCACGGCACGCCGATCCCCGGCCCCGACCTGTCGCCGCCCGCTGTCCCGCCGCCCACTCCGCCGGGGGCGACGCCGTGAACCCGCCGCCGCCCGCGATCCGCTCCGAAGCCGAGCAGGCGCTGCCCGGTGAGGCCGCGGTCGCCGCCGCCGCGCACCGCTCCCTCTACGGCGACGCCCGCGGCCTGACCCGCATCTGGCCTTTCCTCGGCCCGGCCTTCATCGCCGCGGTCGCCTACGTCGACCCCGGCAACTTCGCCACCAACATCAGCGGCGGCGCCAAGTTCGGCTACCTGCTGCTCTGGGTCGTGTTCGCCGCCAATCTGGTCGCGATGCTGGTCCAGTCGCAGTCGGCGAAGCTCGGCATCGCCACCGGCCACAACCTCGCCGAGCTCTGCCGCGAGCGTTTCTCGCAGCGCACCTCGGTCGGCCTCTGGGTCCAGGCCGAGGTGGTGGCGATGGCCTGCGACCTCGCCGAGATCGTCGGCGCCGCGCTCGGCCTCAACCTCCTCTTCGGCATCCCGCTCTTTCCGGCCGGGCTGATCGCCGGCGCCGGCACCTTCGGCCTGCTCGCCCTGCAGCGGCGCGGCTTCCGCAAACTCGAGGCGGCGATCACCGCCCTGGTCGGGGTCGTCGTCCTCGCCTTCGCCTACGAGCTCTTCAACGCCTCCCCGGACGGCGGCGAAGTCGCCCGCCACCTCTTCGTGCCCGGCTTCGCCGGCACCGAAAGTATCCTGCTGGCGACCGGGATCGTCGGCGCGACGGTGATGCCACACGTCATCTACCTGCACTCGGCGCTGACCCAGAACCGGATCGTCGGGCGCAACGGGCAGGAGCGGCGCCGCATCCTGCGCTTCGAGAAGATCGACGTGGTGATCGCCCTGGCGCTGGCCGGGCTGGTCAACCTGGCGATGATGATCGTCGCCGCGGCCCTCTTCCACGGCGGCGGGCTGACCGGGATCGAGACGATCGAAGGCGCCTACACGGGGCTGAAGCGGCTCGACTCGCAGGGCGCCGCGACGATCTTCGGCGTCGCCCTGCTTGCCTCCGGCTTCGCCTCCTCCTCGGTCGGGACGATGGCCGGGCAGGTGGTGATGCAGGGCTTCATCCACCGCCGCATCCCGATCTTCCTGCGCCGTGCGATCACGCTGACGCCGGCGCTGGCGATCCTCGCGATCGGCGTCAACCCGACCGACGCGCTGGTCGGCTCGCAGGTCGTCCTCTCCTTCGGCATCCCCTTCGCGCTGGTGCCGCTGCTGATGTTCGCGGCGAACCGCGAGGTGATGGGGGAGCTGGTCAACCCCCGTTGGCTGACCGGGGTGGCGGGGGCGCTCGCCGTGATGATCATCGCCCTCAACGTCTTCCTGCTCTACGAGTTCGTCGCCGGCTGAGGCGCGCCGGGCGCGGGGCGGGAGCGGTAGCCTTGGCGGCGATGGCACTTGCCGACGACTTCCAGCGCATCACGGACGCCTTGCCGCCGGACTGGACCGACCTCGAGGTCGACCTGCGGATCGACGACGAGAGCCGCTACATCGACTGCGCCGTCTTCCTCAGCCAGGTCAACGCGCAGGTCTACAACCGGCCGCGACAGTGGCACTGGCGGCTGATCGTCGCCCACAGCTTCGGCCATGCCGCCGCGGCGGAGACGGTGAAGGGCGTGCTGGCGAAGGTCGACGCCGAGGGCGTCGGCGGCGAGCTGCGGGTCGCCGAGGTGCGCGAGGGACGCTCCGAGATCATGCCCGGGTGGGGACGTCCGGAAAGCGTCCGCGAGGAGTTCCGCCAGCGCCGCGGCATCTAGGCGCGCGCCGATGGCACGCGTCGTCAGCATCGCCACCGATCTGATGCTCGCCAGCCGGGTCGACGCCGGGCTGACCGCGGCCGGGCACAGCGTCGTGCTCGCCGGGTCGGTGGAGGCGGCGCCGCTCGACCAGGTCGACGCGATCGTCGCCGACCTCGACGTCGCCGACCCCGAGGCGCTGGCCGCGACCGGCGTGCCGGTGCTCGGCTACTACTCCCACGTCGACGCCGACACCAAGGCGGCCGCCGAGGCGGCGGGCGTCGACAAGGTGGTCCCGCGCTCGCGGATGTCGCGCGAACTGCCCGACCTGGTCGCCGCGCTGCTCGCCGGCGGACCGGCATCGAGTTCGCAGTAATCGTCGGATAGCGACGAGAACTGCGAACGCGCAGGTGGGGCTAGTTACCGAAGTCGAACGCCTTGCGCACTTCGAGCGGTTCGGGGAGGAGGTCGTGGGAGCTCGCCCAGGCGGACCATTCCTTGAGGACCGATTCCTTGAAGGGGAGCGGTTCGAGCGCGGGGAGGAGGACTTTGAGCTGGGCCGCCTGGTCGGCGCGTTCGAGGCTCGGGTTCGCCGCCAGCAGATCGCCCAGCGCCTTCCGCGGCTCTTCCTCGGTGACTTCGTAGCCGTGGCGCGTCGCTTCTGCCATCCCGTGGACCAGCGCCGGTTCGTCTTCGAGCTCCTTGCGGGTCGTCGTCAGCACCAGCTCCGGGTAGGGAGGCGCGCCGAATTCGTCGACTTTGAAGACGCGCAGCGGGATGCCCTGGCGTTCGGCCTCGACCGCCTCGGCGTTCCAGAAGCCGGTCGCCGCGTCGACTTTCCCCGCCGCCAGCGAGGCGACCGCGTTGAAGCCGATCGTCACTTCGTCGACCCCGGCCGGGTCGCCGCCGTCGCCGCTCACCTCGGAGGCGACCACCGCGGTGTCGGAGGGCAGGCCGCTCACCCCGACCGTGTGGCCGTCCATGTCGCGCGGCCGCGTCACCGGGCCTTCCTTGCGGGCGAGTACCGCGGCCAGCGGCCGCTGCACGATCGGCATCAGCCCGACCAGTTCGAGACCCTTCTCGTCGGCGATGCCGAGGTCGGTGATGTCGAGGATCGCGAACTGGGTGCGGCCCGCGGCGAGCAGCTTCGGCGCGTCGGTCGATTCGCCTGGGACCTGGACGTGGAGGTCGATCCCGGCGTCCTTGTAGAAGCCTTCCGCCTGCGCCGCGTAGATGCCGGTGTGGACCGCGTTCGGGGTGAAATCGAGCACGACGGTCGCGCCTTTCGGCACGCCCGGTTCAGCACCGCTCCCGCCGCAGCCGGCAAGGCCGGCGAGCAGCAGGGCGGCCGCCAGCAGCGACACAGCCCGTCTCATCTGGGCGGGAAGCCTAATTCTTTGAGCAAACTTGGGTAGACTGCCGCCGCTTCTTTTTTGGCGAGGGACAACTGAGGGTCAACTTCTAGGAGGGGTAAAGAGAGTGGAGCTGGAGCAAAAAGGACTGTCCGCGTATCTCGCGGAGTTGATCGGCACGTTCTTGCTGGTCTTTTTCATTACCAGCGTCGTCACTCTCTTCGTCTCGACCGGCGCGCAGGCGTCGTTCGGTTCGGACTTTGCCGTGGTCGGGTTCGTGCAGGGGCTGGCCCTGTTCGGCGTGATCTGCATGTTCGGCGCGGTGAGTGGCGGTCACTTCAACCCGGCGGTGACGCTGGCCGCGGCGACGATCAAAAAGATCAGCATCATCGACGCCGTCATCTACATCCTCGCCCAGCTTTCGGGCGCGGTGCTCGGCGCGCTGCTGACCAAGGCGCTGCTGCTCGACGAGGGTCGCGCCGTCCACTACGGCGCCGGCTCGGTGAGCAGCCTGCTCGCCGGCAACACCGCGGGCGCGGCGGTCGAGGCGATCGGCACCTTCGCCCTCGTCCTCGTGATCCTCGCCGTCGTCTTCTCGAAAAGGAGCATGAAGGACTGGGGCCCGCTGGCGATCGGCACCACGTTCGTCTTCATCGTCATGGTCGGCGGCCCGCTGACCGGCGCCTGCTTCAACCCGGCGCGCTGGTTCGGCGCGGCGCTCGTCTCCAGTGAATGGGGCGGCACCTGGCCCTTCCTGGTCGGCCCGGTGGTCGGCTCGCTGGTCGCGGTGGGCGTCTGGCGATTCGTGATCGAGGCCGGCGGTCCGGCCCCGACCGAGCCGCCGCAGCGGGTCAAACCGGCCGCCGAGCCGGTCGCGAAAAAAGCCTAGGGAGCGCGGCGCCCGCGGGTAGGGGCGCCCACCCCCCGGTTGGTACAGGGCGCGTCCGGCCGAGCCGGCGCGCCCTGTAGCTTTGCCGGGGTGCAACGGGTCACGTTCTCCCGCAACTTCACCCTGTCGCTGTCACGGACGTGCCAGTGCTACTGCAAGTACTGCGCCTTCGCCACGCACCAGGCGCATGTCCACGCCCCGGTCGACGTCGAACGAATCCTCGACGAAGCGGTCAAACGGAACACGAAGGAGCTCCTCGTCCTGACCGGCGAGCGGCCGGAGGTCAATCCGGTCGTCGCCGAGAGGTTGGCGGCCTGGGGCCACGAGGACTTCACGTCGTACGTGATCTGGGCGTGCGAACGGGCTCTCGAGCGCGGCATGCTGCCGCACACGAACCTCGGGGTGCTGTCGAAGGGGGACCTGGCGCGGCTGCGGGAGGTCACGGCTTCCCAGGGGCTGATGCTCGAGTCGGTGGACGAGTCGCTGATGGAGACGGTTCACGCCGGATCGCCCACGAAGCACCCGAGCGAGCGACTGGCAACGATTCGAGCCGCGGGCGAACTGAAGATTCCGTTCACGAGTGGGATCCTCGTCGGCATCGGCGAGTCGGAGGAGTCTCGTGTCGCGTCCCTAGAAGCCCTGGCTGATCTTCAAGGGCAGTTCGGCCATATCCAGGAGATCATTCTCCAGAACTTCGTGCCCCATCCCCGCTATTACGGCGCCGAGGTGGCGGACATCGCCAACGAGGCTTCGCGTAAGCGCTGGGCGGGTGCGGGGGTCGAGGAGGACCCTTCACTCACGAACAGCGTGGAGGTTCGCTCAGGGTCCTCCTCGGCCCCCTTGCCGGCCTGGGCAAGCGATGTGGTGGGCATTGACGAGATCAAGCGGCTGATTTCGGAGTGCAAGCGGTTGATGCCGGATGTGGGGGTTCAAGTCCCGCCGAACTTGAGCGCCTGGTGGCCGGAGTTGGTGGAAGCTGGCGCCACGGATCTCGGTGGGCTTTCAGCGAACGGCGATCACATTTCGCCAGAGGAGCCGTTTCCGTCGCCGCATCAGGTGCGGAAGGAGCTGGCGCCCAGGGGGTATGCGCTGACCGAGCGGTTGTGCGTCTACCCGCAGTACATGGATCCCGAGTGGATGGAGCAGGGCGTCTTGGACGTCATCAAGCTCAAGTACTGGAGCTTCATTCCTCGGAAAGGGTCAGGGAGACGATCCGAAGAGGATCTCGACGGTGCGCTTGCCCCGAAGGCCATCGAGAAAGGGCGCGGGGGGATCGAGCTCAGTGAGGACGAGCTGACGGCGCTCTTCGCGGAGACGCGGCCGGAGGTCATCGAGGAGATGCGGGTCGCGGCGGATGAGCTGCGAGCGGAACTCGCCGGGGACGTGGTGACGTTCGTCGTCAACCGGAACATCAACTTCACCAACATCTGCGTGGTCGGCTGCGCGTTCTGCGGGTTCGGCCAGGGGCGGCGCTCCCCCGATGCCTATGAAGTCGGCGAGGGCGACTTCGCGTCACGGATCCACGAGGCGGTCGACTTCGGCGCCACCGAGCTCTGCATGCAGGGCGGCATCCATCCGGACCTGACGCTCGAGGAGTACGGGCGCTGGCTGCGGCTCGCCAAGGAGACGGCGCCGCAGCTGCATCTGCACGCCTACTCGCCGATGGAGATCAACCACGCCTGCGAGCGCTCCGGGAAGGAGCCCGGCGAAGTCTTCGAATACCTGCTCGACTGCGGGCTCGGCTCGACCCCGGGGACGGCGGCGGAGGTGCTCGACGACGGCGTGCGGCAGCGGATCTCGCCGAACAAGCTGCCTGCCGCCCGCTGGGTCGAGATCATCGAAGCCTCCCACCGCGCGGGTCTCCACTCGACCTCGACCGTGATGTTCGGCCACATCGAGGAGCCGCGTGAGCTGGCCCGCCACATGAAGGTGGTGCGCTCGCTGCAGGAACGGACCGGCGGCATCACCGAGTTCGTGCCGCTCAGCTTCATCCCCTTCAACACGCTGCTGGGGCGGACGCACGGGATCGAGGAGATCACGGTGCGGGAGAACCTCAAGCACACCGCCGCCTTCCGGCTGGCGCTCGGCAGGACGATCACGAACCTGCAGGCGAGCTGGGTGAAGATGGGGCTCGAGGGGGCGACCGAGGCGCTGCGCTGGGGGGTCAACGACCTCGGCGGGACGCTGATGGAGGAGAACATCTCGCGGATGGCGGGGTCCCAGCACGGGGTGCGGCTCGAGGTCGACCAGCTGATCGCCGCCTCCCGCGCGGCGGGCCGCACGCCCGCCCAGCGCACCACGCTCTACGAGATCGTCGAGACCTACGCGGCGGCCTAGGAGCGGACGGCGATGCGCGCGATGGTGCTCGACAGTCCCGGGCAACCGCTGCGGGCCGCCGAGCTGCCGGAGCCGGAGCCCGGGCCGGGGCAGATCAAGCTCGCGGTGCGGACCTGCGGCGTCTGCCGCACCGACCTCCACATCTACGACGATGAGCTCCAGGGCGAACCGAAGCTGCCGCTGGTGATGGGGCACCAGATCGTCGGCGAGGTGGTCGCGATGGGAGAGGGAGCGGCGCGTTTCGAGCTCGGCCGGCGGGTCGGCGTCCCCTGGCTCGGCTGGGCCGACGGCACCTGCCGCTACTGCCGCTCAGGCCGCGAGAACCTCTGCGAAAACGCCCGCTTCACCGGCTACGACATGGACGGCGGCTACGCCGAGTTCACGGTCGCCGCCGAGGACTTCTGCTTCCCGATCCCGGAGATGTACTCGGATGCCGAGGCGGCGCCGCTGCTCTGCGCCGGGCTGATCGGCTACCGGGCGCTGCGCCTGGTCGGCGAGGCCGAGCGGATCGGCTTCTACGGCTTCGGCTCCTCCGCCCACATCCTCTGCCAGGTCGCCGTCCACGAAGGGCGCCGCGTCTTCGCCTTCACCCGCGACGGCGACACCGATGGGCAGGCGTTCGCGCGCAGCCTCGGCGCCGAGTGGGCGGGCGGCTCCTCGGAGCTGCCGCCGGAGGAGCTCGACGGGGCGATCGTCTTCGCCGCGGTCGGCCCGCTGATGATCCAGGCGCTGAAAGCGAGCGCGCCCGGCGCCCGGGTGATCAGCGCCGGCATCCACATGTCCGAGATCCCCGCCTTCTCCTACGACCTGCTCTGGGAGGAGCGGACGCTCGGCTCGGTCGCCAACCTGACCCGCGCCGACGGCGAGGACCTGCTGCGGATCGCCCCTGAGGTGCCGGTCCGCGCCGCCGTCACCACCTACCCGCTCGAGGATGCCCAGCAGGCGCTCGAAGACGCCCGCCACGGCCGCATCGAGGGCTCCGCGGTCCTCGTCGTCTCTGGGTAGCCGGTCCGCCTTCGGGTACCTGTCCGGCGACAGACAGCGAACGAAGGGATCGCAATGGCTGATACGCCAAGCAACACCGATGAGGCAAAAGGTCGCATCAAGGAGGCCACCGGCAAGCTGACCGGCGACAAGGACCTCCAGAACGAGGGCAAGGTCGACAAGGCCTCCGGCAAGTTGAAGGAGGGCGTCGACAAGGTCCGCGACGCCCTTCACAAAGACTGAATCGAGCGCCGCGCGGCGGCCCCGCGGGGCCGCCGTCTAGCGGAAGAGGTCGTCCTCGCGCGGTCGGCGGATCGCCGCCGCGCCGGGGCCGTCCTCCTCGGTGACCCAGCGGCCCAGGCCGGCGATGACTGCCGCCGGTACGGAGGCGGCCTTGTCGCGCACCAGGTCCGCGGCGGACGCGGCCTCGTCGGCGATCGCGATCTGGGTCGCCATCAGCTCGTGGCCGGTCGCGTCGCGGCGGCCGCGCCAGTCGTCGATCGGGACCAGCCCGGCGCAGCCGATCGCCACCTCGGCCTGGCCGATCCGCCAGGCACGGCCGAAGCTGTCGGCGATGACGACGCCGATCCGCGCCCCCGCGGCGGCCCGGATCTCGGCGCGCAGCCGGCGCGCGGAGGCGTCGGGGTCCTCGGGCAGCAGCAGCACCGACTCGGGGTCGCCGACGTTCGAGCTGTCGATCCCGGCATTGGCGCAGACCAGCCCGTGGCGGGTCTCGACGATCAGCACGCCGCGCTCCGCCCGCACCACCTCGGCGCTCTCCTCGAGGATCAGCTGGACGAGGTTCGGCTCCTTGCCGAGGATCCGCGCGAGCTTGCCCGCTTCGGCGCCGGGAATCACGCTGGAGAGCCGCCGGGTCCGGCCCTCGGCCTTGGAGACGACCTTCTGCGAGATGACGACGACGTCGCCGTCCGCGAGCGCCCCGGCCTGCGCCGCGATCAGGGAGCCGAGCGGATCGCCCGCGGCGACCTCCGGCAGTCCAAGAACGGGCCGGACCCGGACCTCGCCCGCTCCGCTCATCGCGCACCGCCTCGGGCGCACGCGCAAATCTTGCCGGCCGCGCTCGCTCTCATATCCCCAGCGCCTTCGCGGTGCGTTTCGCGCCGCCGCTCCGCTCGACCCTCATCGTCAGCGCGACGATGTCGGCGGGCGTGTCGAGGTCGAGTCCCAGCGACGGCAGCTCCTCGACCCCGAACGGGATCCCCGCGGCCCGCGCGGCGGCGACGTGGCGCTCCTTGCTGCCCTCGCCGAAGCTCGGCTCGATCGCGTCGGGCGGCGCCAGCACCAGGGCATTGGTGCCGGTCCCGTGGCGGTCCGGGATCACCGCCACGTAGGAATCGGGGACGCCGGTCAGCATGCGATCCAGCTCGCGCGGGTCGAGCAGCGGGCAGTCGCCGGGCAGGAGGGCCACGCAGCGCGCCCCGGCCGCCGCGGCGACCTTGATCCCGGCCAGCGCCGCGGCGCTGTGGCTCGCGTCGTCGAAGTCGTCGACCAGCTCGGCGCCCGCCGCCCCGGCGAGCTCCGCCGCGGCCGGCTCCTGGCTCACCACGATCGTCCGCTCGATCATCCGCGCCCGGCCGATCGCCTCGAGCACGTCGGCGACCATCGCCGCCACCAGCTCCGGCTTGCGCGCCGCGTCGACCCCCGAGGCGAGCCGCGACTTCGCCACCGCGAAGCGCTTCACCGGCACCACCGCGGTGGCCCTCATGCGTCGGTCAGCGTCGCGCCGTAGTCGAGCACCGTCCGCGCCAGCCGCACCCGGCCCGCGGCGCCCTCCATCAGGGTCGGCGCGGCGAGGGTCGGGATCTCGGCGGGGGGCGGGTCGGGGTCGCCCTCGTCGACGATCATCGCGTCGATCAGCCCGGCGTAGAGGGAGGCGACACCGGCCGCCGTGGTCGGCCGTCCCAGCGCTTCCATGAACTTGTTGGTCGGGCCCTTCTGCACCGCGCCGGCGACGTAGGGGCTGACCGCGACGACCGGCGCGGGGGAGGCGGCGATCGCCTCGCGCATCCCCGGCACGGCGAGGATCGGGCCGACGCTGATCACCGGGTTGGAGGGGCCGACGACGATCAGGTCGGCGACGCCGAAGGCGTTCACGACCTCCTTGGTCGGCTTCGCCTCGGCGATCCCGTCGAGCTCGACGCCGACCACCGGCGGCCTCGCCCCGTCGAGGATCAGGTACTCCTGCAGCTCGCGCCTCCCGTGCTCGGTCAGCACGTGGGTCCGCACCGCCTCGTCGCACATCGGCAGCACCGTCGCCTCGATCCCGAGGCCGCGAGAGATCTGCGCCTGGGCGTCGGTCTGGCGCCCGCCCGAGGCGAGGAACTCGCGCCGGTAGAGGCAGGCGGCGAGGTCGCGGTCGGAGAGGCTGAACCAGTTCGGCGCGCCGAGGTCGGCCATCCGCTGCATCACCGTGAAGGTGTCGTCGCGGAGGCCCCAGCCGCGTTCCTCGTCGATTTCGCCGGAGAGCCAGTAGGTGCAGAGGTCCGGGTCGGGGGAGACGTGGACGCCGAGCGTCTCGACGTCGTCGGCGGTGTTGGCGATCACCGTCAGCCCGGCGCCGAGCTCCTCCTGCATCCCGGCGGCCAGTTTGGCCCCGCCGGTGCCGCCCGCGAGGAGGGCGACGCGCATCAGATCCTGGCTTCGCAAGGGTTGTCCAGTCTATGCTGCCGGGCGTGAGGCTCGATGGGAGGAAGGCACTCGTGACCGGGGGCGCGAGCGGCATCGGCGCGGCGATCGCCGAGCGGCTGGCGGCCGAAGGCGCCGAGGTGTGGATCGGCGACGTCGACGTGCCCGGCGCGGAGCGGGTCGCGAGCGAGGTCAACGGCCACGCGGTCGAGCTCGACGTCACCGATCTGGACGCCGCGCGGGCCGCGGTCGAGGCCGTCGGCGAGATCGCGATCCTCGTCAACAACGCGGGCACCGACGAGTTCGGCTTCTTCCCGCTGACGAGCCCAGACAAATGGCAGCGGGTCATCGACATCAATCTCTACGGCGTCCTCAACTGCACCGCGGCGGCGCTGCCGGTGATGCAGCAGGCGAGCTACGGGCGGATCGTCAGCATCTCCAGCGAGGCCGGGCGGGTCGGCTCCAAGGGCTCGGCCGTCTACAGTGCCGCGAAGGCAGGCGTGATCGGCTTCACCAAGGTGATCGCGCGGGAGAACGGTCGCTACGACATCACCGCCAACGCGATCGCCCCGGGGCCGATCGAGACGCCGCTGCTGATGGGCGCCAAACAGTTCGGCGACGTGGGGGAGCGGCTGATCGAGAACATGCGCTCGCAGACCCAGCTCGGTCGGCTCGGCCAGCCCTTCGAGGTCGCGGCCGCCGTCGCCTTCCTCGCCTCCGATGACGCCACCTTCATCACGGGCGAGACCCTGGGCGTCAGCGGCGGCCTCGGAATGGTCTAAATTCCGACACGAACATGCGAACATATGTTCGCATTCCTGCTACGCTCCGGTGGATGTCAGCCACGGGCAAGCAGGAGGATCGGGAGGCACAAGCGAAGGTCTTGAGAGCCGTCCTCCTGGCCGGTGAGGCGGGCCTGACAGAAGAGGATCTCGAGGAGCGTTGCGAGGGCCTCGACGCTCTCGAGGTCGCGGCCGCGGTTGGGGCCCTGCTCGCCTCCGGTCTACTCGAGCGCGTCGAAGCGCGTCTCCACGCGAGCGGCCCGGCCACGCGCTTCAATCGCCTGCGCCCCCTCTGAGCGCGGCGCGCGCCTGCCGGCCAGAGTCTCCCCCCGCACTGACCGAGATTTCCGCCCCCGCAGGGGGGAGAGTCTGGGCCGCTTGGTGACTTGAAGGCGCTATGGCGCACACAACTCACCAAGCGCGCGGCCGCGCACCCAGCGCGTGGGCGCTTGCTCGGGCCCAGCACGGCGTCGTGACGCGCCGCCAGCTGTTGGCACTGGGCCTGACGGCGGATGGACTCAAGCATCGCATCGCTCGGGGGCGCCTTCACCTCGCCGCACGCGGCGTCTACGCGGTCGGGCGGCCCGACCTGACTCTCAATGGCCGGAGGATGGCGGCGATTTTGGCGTGCGGTGGCGACCTCGATGACCGCGGTGCCGTGCTGCTCCATCCAGAGCGACGCCCCTGGCCTACGGTCGTCCTCAGTCACGACAGCGCCGCGGCTTTGCTCGCCATCGGCCCGGAACCGCTGGCGCACTTCGAGGTCTCGACGGTTTTGCCATCCCGACGCCGAGTTCCCGGCGTCAAGCTCCATCGCCGCCCGGCTCTCGCTCGCGGTGCGGTCGGTTTCTGTCAGGGCATCCCGGTCACCTCGCCGGTCCAGACGCTCATCGACCTCGCCACGCGCCGCGAGAGGCGGGCGATGGAGCGGGCGATGAACGAGGCGGACAAACTCGGGCTCGTCCGGACGGACGATCTGCGCAAGGCACTTGACCTGCATCCGGGCGAGCCGGGCGTCGCTCGGCTTCGCACCATCCTCGACCGGGCCACCTTCCGCTACACGCGCTCGGAACTCGAGCGCGCCTTCCTCCCGCTCGTCCGCGAGGCCGGCCTGCCGCTCCCGCGCACCTCCGTCTTCGTCAACGGCTACGAAGTCGACTTCCACTTCCCGACCCTCGACCTCGTGATCGAGACCGACGGCCTCACCTATCACCGCACTCCCGCCCAACAAGCCGAAGATCGCAAGCGCGATCAGGCCCACACCGCCGCCGCCCTCACCCAGCTCCGCTTCACCCACGGCCAGATCAAATACGAACCCGACCACGTCCTCCGTACCCTCCGCGCCACGGCGAACTGGCTGGGCGAACCCGAGCGACGCGGTCACCCCCTCCTACCTGCCTAGTGGGAGGGGGTGACCGCGTGGTAGCCGGCGGTGGTCCGAACCAGGCCCGCCACGTAGGCTCACCCCGTGCCAGATCGGTCGACGTCCCAAACCCCCCGAGGGCAGACCCAGACCGCCCTGGTCTCGATCGGCGCGGCCGTCCTGCTCGTGATCCTCAAGCTCGGGACCGGGCTCGCGACCGGGTCGCTGGCGCTGATCTCGGCCGGGATCGAGTCGAGCGGCGACGTCGTTGCGGCGATCCTCACGTTGCTGGCGGTGCGGCTCGGCGGGCAGCCGCCCGACCGCGAGCACCCGTACGGGCACCGGCGCGCCGAGAACCTGGCGGCGCTCGGCGAGGCGGCGATCCTCTCCGGCGGTGGTGCCTTCGTCGTTGTCGAGGCGATCGACCGGCTGAGCGGCGGCGGCGACGCGGGCTTCGACCCGCGCTGGTACGTCTTCGCGGTGGTCGGCGTCGCGCTCGCCGTCGACATCAGCCGCACCGTCATCTCCCTGCGCAGAGCCGCCGAGTACCGCTCCGCTGCGCTGCGCTCCAACGCTTACCACTTCGCCGGCGACATGGCGGGCTCGATCGCCGTGCTGCTCGGCATCGCCGCCGTCGCGCTCGGCTTCGAAGAGGGCGACGCGATCGCCTCGCTGGTCGTCGCCGCGATCATCTTCACCGCCGCCTCGCGCCTCATCTACGAGAACGCCCGCGTGCTGATGGACACCAGCCCGCTCGAGGCGCAGGCCGAAGCCGAAGCCGCGATCCGGGCGCTCGGCGACGACGTCGAGCTGCGCCAGCTCCGCCTGCGCGAGTCCGGCGGCCACTACTTCGCCGACGCGACGATCGCCGCCGCCCCCGACCAGGCGCTGGTCGAGAGCCACCGGGTCGCCGACCGGGTCGAGGCCGCCGTCCGCGGCGCCCTCCCCGACGCCGACGTCGTCGTCCACGTCGAGCCGCTGCGCGAGGGCCTCGACCTGCGCGCCCGCGCCCTCGCGATCGCGCTCGCCGAGCCCGCCGTGCAGGAAGCCCACGACATCGCGATCTACCGGCGCGACGGGCGCTGCAGCGTCTCGATGCACCTGAAGCTCGACGCCGAGACCCCGCTCGCCGCCGCCCACGAGGTCGCCGAGCGGATCGAGGCGGCGCTGCGCAGCGAGGCGGAGGTCGACGACGTGCAGACCCACCTGGAGCCCCTCGAGGAGCCCTACGTGGCCGACGTCGCCGCGGACGGCGCGGCGGCGGAGCGAATCGGGGCGCTGGTCGAGGAGCGAACCGGCGCCCCGCCGCGGCGCCTCAAACTGCTGCGGACGGACCTCGGCCTGGTCGTCTTCGTCGACGTCGTCGCCAACTCCGAGACGACGCTGGAGGCCGCGCACGACATGGCGCGGCGGCTCGAGCAGGAGATCCGCCGCGACCGCCCGGAGGGCTCGGCGCGGATCGTCGACGTCGTCGTCCACACCGAGCCCTAGGCGGGCGGTCGAGCCCCACCCTTGGGGCAGTTCTCAGCTGTCCGCGGGCTCTTCCCCGTTCGGTTCGAGCGCGTACCACTGGGCGCCGAAGGCCTTGAAGTCGTTGCCGTTCGTTTCGCCCGGCTTTTTGTCCTCGGCGAAGCCGTAGACCGGATGGCCGTTGTAGGTGACCTGGACGGTGCCGTCTTTGCGCTTCGTCGTCCCCAGCAGGGACGCCTGGGAGCCGCCCATCGCCTTCGGCTGCCCCTTGGTCAGGAGCGGAGGCCAGAATTCGGCGCATTCGCCGTAACAGGCGGACGTCGTGCCCTTGTCCTTGTGGAAGTCGTAGAGCGTCATCCCTTCGGAGTCGACGATCACCTTGCCGAGGTCGGGCGTGTTCGTCACTTTCACCACCGCGACAGTGGTCGCGCCCGCGGCGGCGCTTTCGCTCGATTCCTCGTTACTCGCGTTGCTCGTCGTCTTTTCGGCTTCCCCGCCGCCCGAGCTTTCCGTCGTACCCGAGGTGCTGGAACCGCCGCCTCCACAGCCGGCGATCACGAGCAACCCGAGCAGCGCGAATGCTCCTATCGTCAAATAGGTCCTTCTCACCATCGCCTCCTTGTAGCTTGGGTAGGTGCCCGAACTACGAGGACAGCGCAAGGCGGGTTCAACCTCCTATCGGCGGCTCGCCTTCGGGGTGGCCGCGGGGGTCGCCCTCGCCGACCAGATCGCCAAGCAGCTCGCCACCCGCCTGCTGCCCCAGGACGGCCCGGTCCAGATCGTCGGCGGCGCCCACCTGCAGCTCTTCCGCAACTTCGCCGGGCCCGGCGGCCACTGGGCGGGGCACACCGTGCTGATCTCGATCTTCACCGTGGTCGCAGCGCTGGCGCTGATCGCGGCGATCGCCCGGACCCGCCTCGACCGCGTCACCGCGATCGCCCTCGGACTCTTCCTCGGCGGCGCGATCGGCAACGGCCTCGACCGCCTCCTGCGGGGCCCCGGGCCGCTGCGCGGCGGCGTCGTCGACTGGCTGGCGCCCAGTGCCCACGGCGGCAGCATGAACATCTCCGACCTGGCCCTGAACGCCGCCGTCGTCCTGCTGGTTGCGGGCGCGCTCCTCTCTTTGCTCTCCGAGAGAAGGCGGCGACACCGGGCTGACCCCGACGCCGCCGCCTGACGTCTGCGGGGGGAGGCGAGGAGGGACCCTGAGCGAACCTCCCCGCAGTTCGTGAGCGAAGGGTCCTCCTCGCCTCCCCCCGCAAGCCCTACTGAGCCTGCAGCGTCATCGAGAACGTTCCGAACTGTTCGCCGCCGGCGAATTCGCTGCTCGCCGGGGGAGCTTTTTCGCCGCCCTGGTTGAACACCGAGTTGAGCGTCGCCGCGGCCGCCGCCTGGAGCTTGGCTTCGGCCCCTTTGACGGTGATCTGGCGCGTCGTCGGGTTGGTCTGGATCGCGTTGCCGGGGAAGACCAGTTCGACGATCGAGGACCGGCCGGTCGCGCCCGGGAAGGGCGGGTTCGGCTGGATTTCGATTTCGACCGTGGCGGTCTTCTGGGTGAATTCGAGGTTGACGTTGGTGATCTTCATCTGCGGCGAGAGGGTTTTCCCTTTCTTCAGGATTTCGATCCCGCCGTTGGTGGTCACCTGGCCCGAGCTGAGGTTCTGCGCCACCGTGCCGCCCGTGATCGGGAAGGTGAAGGTGGTCGCTTTCGGGTTTTTGGCCGGGGCGATCGGGTTGATGCCCTGCGGGACCTCGACACCCTTTTCGGCGAACTTTTTGAACGCCGCGGCGGCGCCTTCCAGCGTCGCTTCGCCCTGGCCGAGGATCGTCACGGTCTGCGGGACGGTGGTGCTGAACTCGTTGCTCATCACCCGCTGGTTGATCCGCTGGGAGCCCTGCAGGCCGAGTTTGTTGGAGATCCGGGTCGCCGCCTTCTGGGTCAGCGTCAGCTGCCCCGCCTTGATCCGCGCGCCGAAGCCTTCGCGGCCGGTGGTCGGCGTGCTGAAGGTGCCGAGCTGCATGTGGGCGCCGGCGATGGTCGCGCGGAGGAAGTTGTGCACGGTGTTGACTTCGACGCCGGTGATCGGCACCGAGCGGGCGCCCTTGACGAGCTGGAAGCCGCCCGGGCTGGTGATGTGGCCCTGTGCGTTGGTCGGGTCGAACATCCCTTCGCCGACCGGCAGGCTGATCTTCGCGCCGCCCACCTGGCCGGTGCTGACGCCGGCCAGGCCGACGCCGAGGTTGGTCAGCTTCTTCAGGAAGCCCTTCTTGAGGTGCAGGTCGGTGGTGCCGCCGGAGATCGGGTCGCGCGCCGCCGAGGCGGCGGGAACGATGACGAGGAGCGCGGCGATCACGGCCGCTGCCCCGACGATCATCCGGAGGGCGACCGGCCTGGTGCTGGAGGCGTGGGTCATGTCGTCCTTCCGTCGTGGCTTGGTCACTGCCTGCTTCAACACGACCCCTGCCCGATGTTCCGGTCGGCTAGCCCATTGGTCGGGTACTTGCAGGGACTTTCCGCTTGTCAGAGCGGAAACGGCGGGCGACACGGACGGCCGTGCTCAGGCGGCTTCGAGGAGGGCGCGGCGCAGGGTCGACTCGCTCTGCGGGCCGCGGAAGACCTCGACGATCCGCCCGGCCGGGTCGAGCACGAAAGAGGTCGGCAGCCCGACGTTGACGCCGTAGCTTTCGCCGACGGTGCCGCTCGGATCGGAGAGGACCGGGAACGTCCATCCGTGCTTGCGGACGAAGGCGCGCGCCGGGCCGTCGGCGTCGTCCCAGTCGACCGCCACCACGGTAGCTCTGCCCGCCAGGGCGGCGGAGAGCTCGCGCAGGGTCGGCGCCTCTTCCGCGCAGGGCTCGCACCAACTGGCGAAGAAGTCGACCAGGGCGGGCTTGCCGCGCAGGGCGGCGAGGTCGATGCCGGGCGGGCGGAGCGCCTTGGCGGGAAGCGCCGGCGCTTCGCGGCCGGTCTCCTTTGAGCCGCCGCCGCTGGCCAGCTCGGCGACCACGATCACGACGACGACGAGCGCCGCGACCGCCGCCCAGCGGGCGCGCGGCCACGCCCGCCACAGCCGCGTCACAGTTGAGCCAGCGTGTGGGTGCCTTCCGCGAGCTTCGCGGGCTTGAAGCTCGGTGGGTAGAGCGCCCGGATCTGGCCCTGTGGGTCGATCGCGAAGATTTCGGCGTTGTGCTCGATTTCCTCGGGGTCGTTCGCGTTGTGTTCGGGTTTCACGCCCCAGGCGTTCCAGACCTTTTCCAGTTCCGCGTGGGAGCCGAGCAGCCAGTCGATCTCGCCGGTGGTGCGGTGGCGTTTGTTGAAGGCGGCGGCGCTGGCCGGGGTGTCGTGGGCGGGATCGACGGAGACGGCGAGGAAGATCGGCCGTTCCGAAGTCTTCACGTGCGAGTAGGCGGTGTGGAGCTTGCCCGCGACGATCGGGCATAGGTCGGTGCAGTGGGTGTAGAGGAAGGCGACCAGGACCGAGTGGCCCTTCAGCTTCGCCAGGTCGACCCTCTTGCCGTATTGGTTGGTCAGCTCGATCGGCGGCGCGTTCTTGGCCGGGACCGCGTCGCCGCCCGCGATGCTCGGCAGCGTCACCGCGGGGTTGGTCGAGCCGTTACCGCCGCCGCCACCGCAGCCCGCGGCGAGCAGCGCGAGCACCAGCGCGCCGGTGGCGAGCGAGGCGATGGGGAGGAGGCGACGGGGGTGACGCACGACTGCTCAACCTATGGGGCGGACCTAAGGCGGACCTCAATTTCGCGAGCGGCCGGCGCGGCGGCGCGCGGGCGCGGCGCGCCCTAGGACAGCTCGACCAGTCGCTCCGCGAGTTCGCCCGGCCGGGACAGCATCGAGAGGTGGCCGCCGCCCATCTCCTCGGCCTCGAGGCCGAGCCGCTCGCGGGCGACACGGCGCTGGAAATCGAGCGGGAAGAGTCGGTCCTCGCGTGGCGCCAGCACCGTGGTCGGCACCTCGGGCCAGGTGTCGAGCGGCAGTGGCTCGGCGAACATGCCGTGGCCGGGACGGCCGCCGTACTCGGCGCTCGCCTCGACCGCCGCCGGGTCGAGGTCGTGGAGGAAGGCATCGGCCATCGCCTCGTCGTCCCATTCCGACATCTCCCCGTGGCGCTCGATCAGCGGCGCGATCGCCGCGGCGTGATCGGTGGCGCCCCACCAGGCGCCGGCCGACTCGCCGGGCGCCGGGATCATCGGCGCCAGCAGGACCAGCCGCGCCGGACGCAGGCGGGCGGCGGCGATCGTCGCCGCGTAGGCGCCGAGCGACTGGCCGACGATCACCAGCGGCGCCGGCGGCGGATCGGGGAGCGCGGCGCCGATCGCCTCGGCGTGGTCGCTGGGGCGGCCGGCGTCGTCGTCGAGCGGCAACGGCGGCGCGACCCCCTCGTGGCCGAGGTCGCGCAGTGCCGCGATCGTCGGCTCGAAGACGCGCGGGTCGGTCCCGGCGCCCGGGATCAGGACGAAAGTCGTCGGCCCACCGTCGCCGGATACGTTTGCGGTCGTTTCGCTCAACCCACGGTGGAGGATATGGACCAGGAGCGCCGCGACAAAGCTGCTCGGAAGGGGTAGGGATGGCGGTCGAGCTGCGCGAGGCGCGCCGCGGCGACGAGCTCGCCGTCGCCGAGGTCCACGTGCGGTCCTGGCAGGAGGCCTACCGCGGGCTGATGCCCGCCGAGTTCCTCGATGCGCTCGACCCCCGCGACCGCGCCGGGCGCTACACCTTCGAGGCAACCGGCGCCGATGCGCCGACCACGGTGCTCGCGGTCGTGAGTGGGGAGGGAGACGCGGAAGACCTTTCACTCACGAACTGCTGGGAGGTTCGCTCAGGGTCTTCCGCGTCTCCCTTCGAGCGCATCGCCGGGTTCGTGACCTACGGACCGTCGCGTGATGAGGATCTGCCAGGTCTCGCCGAGATCCGTGCCCTCTACGTCGATCCCGACTGCCATCGAGGCGGGCTCGGGCGGATGTTGATGGCGGAGGCACGCAGCCGCCTCGCCGCGGAAGGCTACGAGGAGGCGTTCCTCTGGGTCCTCCGCGGCAACACCCGCGGCGCCACCTTCTACGAACGCGAAGGCTGGCGCCCCGACGGCACGACGCGCCTGGAGAATCCCTACGACATCGTCAGCGAAGTCCACCGCTTCCGCCGCCCGCTTCCCTAGGCCGGATCGCGGCGAAAGCAGTCGACCGAGTGGTCGTTGACGATCCCGACCGCCTGCATCCACGCGTAGACGATCGTCGGGCCGGCGAACTTGAAGCCGCGCCGCTTCAGCTCCTTCGAGGCCTCTTCGGAGAGCGGCGTCTTCGCGGGGATCTCGACGCCGTCGCCGCGCAGCGTCTCGCCGCCCGTGAACGACCAGCAGAAGTCGGCGAAGTCCTCGCCCGCCTCGCGCATCTCGAGGAAGGCGCGGGCGTTGCCGATCGTCGCCTCGATCTTCGCCCGCGAGCGGATGATCCCGGCGTCGCCGAGAAGCCGCTCGACATCGCGCTCCTCGAAGCCCGCCACCACCTCCGGGTCGAAGCCCGCGAACGCCGTCCGGAAAGCGTCGCGCTTGCGCAGCACCGTGATCCACGCCAGCCCCGCCTGGAAGCCGTCCAGCATCAGCTTCTCCCAGAGCGCCCGCGGGTCGCGCTCCGGCACGCCCCACTCCTCGTCGTGGTAGGCGCGCATGAGCGGGTCCGGCTCCGCCCAGGCGCAGCGGGTCAGCTCCGCCATTGCTGCCACTGCTCGGCGCGGATCGCGAAGCGGGCGTGGTCGCGCCAGTGGCCGCCGATCTTCAGGTAGCGCTCGGAGAAGCCCTCGCGGACGAAGCCGCAGCGCTCGACCAGGGCGATCGAGGCGGCGTTGCCGGGCTGGATATTGGCTTCCAGGCGGTGCAGGGCAAGGTCGGTGAAGGCGCGCTCGAGGACCAGGCGCAGGGCCGCGGTCATGTATCCGGCGCCGCTCCACTCGGCGACCCCGCCGTAGCCGAGGAAGGCGCTCTGGAGCGGGCCGCGGATGATCTGGCTGATGTTGAAATAGCCGACGATCGCGCCGTCCTCGGGGCGGACCGCGAGGCTGGCGTCGAAGTCGGAGCGCTTGGAGCGGGTCAGCCAGGCGTCGAACTCGGGGGCGGTGACCGGCGGCGTCAGCCAGGGGCGGTGCAGCTCGGCGCTCGCCTTCATCGCGGCGATGAAGGCGTCGCGGTCGGCGGCCTCGGGCGGGCGGAGCGCGACCGCTGGGAAGGAGCGCGGCGGAGGCGACGTGGTGTCGGTGTGGGCCACGCCCTCATCCTAGGCAGCGACGGGCGCGATCCGCCGGCCGCGGGCGGGCGGAGCGCGACCGCGGGGAAGGAGCGCGGCGGAGGCGACGTGGTGTCGGTGTGGGCCACGC
>DASXMH010000012.1:0-7443 GCA_036495785.1 Solirubrobacterales bacterium | reverse complement strand
CTCGTTGGTGATCTCCCGCAGCTCCACCCTCGCCGCCATCCTGGCCCCCGATCGTCGCTTGCGCTCAGAGCACCACTTCGGCGGCGAGGCGCCGGAGCCTGGTTATGGAAACCGGCAAACGTTGGTGGTCACACCACTAGTCCCGTGGCCCCGAATCGATCACGGCTTCGACTTCGCTGAGCCGCGGCTGGGAGTCGAAGGCGGTCAGGACCCAGGTCGCGCCGGCCGCCTCCCAGGGCCCGACCTCATCGCCGGACCCGATCTCGACGACGAGGTCGAACGGTCCGTCGGCGCCGTCGCGGAGCTCCGCGATCTCCTCGGTGAGCCCGGCCAGGGCGTCGGGGTCCGGCACCTCGATCGGGAAGAAGCCGTCCCAGCGGGCGGCGCGCGCGAGCGGGCGGCGGCGTGTCTTCCAGCGGCCGGCGACCCAGATCGGGATGCGCGGGCTCTGCACCGGCCGCGGCTCGAACCCGCCCGCCCAGAAGGCAGTGAGGCGATCGAGGCCGCCGTCCAGCCGCTCGGCGCGCCGACGCGGGTCGACCTCCTCGCCGAAGGGCTCGAGCTCGCCGTTCCGCTCGACCCCGAGACCGACGCCGAGCGTCAGCCGGCCCTCGCTGAGGTGGTCGAGGGAGACGGTCTCGCGGGCCACTTTCTGGACCCGCCGCCGCGACAGTGGGGTGACCATCGGCCCCAGTCGCAGGCGCTCGGTCGCCCCGGCGATCGCCGCCAGCGCGATCCATGCGTCGCCGACCGCGCTGACCGGCGGCCGGTAGTTGATGTGGTCCCAGAGGAAGAACCCGTCCCAGCCGCTGCGCTCGGCCCGCCGCGCCAGGTCGACCAGCGTCCGTGGGTCGACGAGCTCGCCGAAGGGCGGAAGGAACACACCTTGCTTCGCACCGGAGATGGGCGCATCGGTCGCCATCGCGCCCCCTTTGTAGCAAGCTCTTATCGGGCGATACGCATCAATTCATCGACATCCCGGCGCTCGCGAGTTAGCTTCGGGGCAGGAGGCGCTCCCGCGATTCACCAACCCGACCGGTCCCACGGGTCGGTCGATCACAAAGGAGCCAGACCCATGCCCTACGTCACCGGCAGTGACGGCGTCGAGATCTTCTACAAGGATTGGGGCGAGGGACAGCCGATCGTCTTCAGCCACGGTTGGCCGCTTTCGTCCGACGACTGGGATGCCCAGATGCTCTTCTTCCTCGGGCAGGGCTACCGCGTCGTCGCCCACGACCGCCGCGGCCACGGGCGCTCGACGCAGGTCGGCAACGGTCACGACATGGACCATTACGCCGACGACATGCGCGCCGTGGTCGAGCACCTCGACCTGAAAGACGCGATCCACGTCGGCCACAGCACCGGCGGGGGAGAGGTCGTCCACTACATCGCCAGGCACGGTGAAGACCGCGTGTCGAAGGCGGCACTGATCAGCGCCGTGCCCCCGTTGATGGTGCAGACGGACGCCAACCCGGATGGCCTGCCGAAAAAAGTCTTCGACGACTTCCAGACCGAACTCGCCGCCAACCGCTCGGAGTTCTACCGCGCGGTCGCCGCCGGCCCCTTCTACAACTTCGACCGCGAACCGGACAAGTCATCGGAGGCGCTGATCGAGAACTGGTGGCGCCAGGGCATGATGGGCGGCGCCAAGGCCGGCTACGACGGCATCGTCGCCTTCTCGCAGACCGACTTCACCGAGGACCTGAAGAAGATCGACCTCCCGGTCCTGGTGATGCACAGCGAAGACGACCAGATCGTCCCCTACGTCGCCTCCGGACCGCGCTCGGCCGAGCTTCTGCCGAACGGGACGCTGAAGACCTACAAAGGCTTCCCGCACGGCATGCCGACGACCGAGCACGAGACGATCAACGCGGATCTCCTCGAGTTCCTGCGATCGTGACCTCGTGCGAACGAGGCTGGTGTCCGTCGCGATCTGTGCTCTCCTCGCCGGTTGTGGCTCGTCGCGTGATGGCCTCAATCACTCGTCGGCGCCGGAGAACCTGAAGCCCGCGCAGGTCGAGCGCGACCTCAGGCGAGAATTCGGTCTCGAGCACTCCCGCTGCGAGCACGCTCCCCGGAGCCCGGACGGCACCGGTTTCTCCTGCTTTTTCGGTTGGAGGAACAGGGAACTGAAGCTGTCGGTTACCGACTCTCCTGGCGACCGAAAGCCTGTGGTCGAGGATTGCGGAGTGGCACACGAAGAACCGAACGAGTTCATCACTTGCGCCCTGAGGTGGAAGGGTTCTTAGCGGCGGCTAAACAGGAGCTGATGGACGGCGATTACGAGGACCCGCGGCTCGAGGCGGGCGCGGACGGGCTGCTGATCCGCCACCGCGCGGCCGCGGAAGAAGAAGGGCTTCGTCCTCGACCTCGGCACCGGCGTCCGCCCCTTCCTCACGCCCGACGACCCCGACGCCTTCGAAACCGCCCTCCGCCGCCACACGGGCGCGCCGATCGAGGACTCAGACAGGGCCCCGATCGTCTAGATGGGCGATCACAGGATGCTGCAAGCGCCCGGGTTGGCGCCAAGAGCCGTCAGTGAATCAGGTCGCCATTTTGGTTCGGCCCGCGGTCGCCGAAGGCAGCAGGAGCGCCGAGAGGCAGACCATCGCGAAGGCCGTTCCCTGGAGGACGATTCCGAGGGGGCTGGGGGAGAGGGGATCGCCGAAGACGAGGATGCCGCCGACGATCTGGACGGCGTTGGCGACGAGGCCCATCAGCCCGATCGTCTCGACCGCTCCGCCGCTCTGGAGGGCGGCGACGGCCGTGTATTGGGCGAGCGCGCCGCAGGCCAGGGTGAGCACGATCAGCGGGACGAGCATGGCGGTCCCGCCGCTGCCGCCGAGGGCCGCCTTGATCGCGATCCCGGCGAGGGCGAAGAGGAGGCCGGCGAGCACCGCGCGCATGACCCCGCGGCGGGCGGCGAATCGCTCGGAGCGGTGACTGAGGGCGATCCCGGCGGCGAGCAGGACCAGGCCGCCCTCGAAGCCGACGATCGCACCGACGGAGAAGCCGGAGTCACTGCCGTGGAAGTGCGGCAGCGTCACCACGAGCAGGACCAGGCCGGCCGCGCCCACGGTCAGCGCCAGCCACTGGCGTCTTCCGACCGTGTCGCCGAACAGCCTCTGGGAGAGCACCGCGAGCGTCACGGCGCCGCCGGCGAGCACCCCCTGGACGAGTGAGATCGGGGCCATCGAGAGGGCGGCGACGTGGGCCAGCCAGGCGAGCGCGGCGAGCAGCCAGCCGGCGACGAACCAACGCGAGCCGGCCAGGTCCCGCAGCCCCGAGAGCGGACGACCGGCGGAGACCGAGCGGGCGTCCTGGCAGCCGCGGTGCTTGAGCAGTGACGCCAGGTTGGTCATCAGCGCCACCGCCACCGCCAGCGCGATCCCGATCTCCATCGGGCGTTCCCTAGACCCCGCCCGGAGCGCCCGGGAGGTGGTTGGCGGAAGCGGCTTCCAGGCCGCCGCGAACCGAGGCGACCCGCTTCAGCGAGGTGCGGCAGGCCTGCGCGATCGTCCGATTGGGCGCCAGCGGCACGCGACCGATCTCGAACTCGATCATCGCGTCACGGCGGAGCTTGGCCCGATCCTCGGCCGAGCTGGCGTCGGGCGCCGAGTCGAGCGCCGCCTCCCCGGCCAGGGCCCGGCTGCAGCCCAGGCAGTAGGTCGAGCTTTCCGAGCGCGACCAGGTCACGGGAAGCCGCGTCGGGCTGCCGTCGATCTGGCCCACGGAGACGCCGCAGCGATCGCAACTCCACCTGATGGCCGAGCCGCGCATGGCTCAGGCCGTCGCTTTCGGTCGCCTGCGCCGGTTGCGTCGGCGCCGTTGGCCGGGAGTCGCGGCGCTCGTCCGCTCGGGCCTGCCGAGCCCGTGGTCGAGGCCGAGGCTGGCGCCGATGCGCCGCATCTCCTCGGTCTGCTCGGCGAGTACGAAGCTGATGCCGGTGCCGGTGCGCCCGGCCCGGCCGGTCCGCCCGACGCGATGGACGTAGGCGTCGCGGTCCTCGGGGGCGTCGTAGTTGATCACCTGCGCGACGTCGGGGACGTCGATGCCGCGGGCGGCGACGTCGGTGGCGACGAGGGTCAGGACCTCGCCCCGCTCGAAGCGGGCGAGCGCCTGTTCGCGCTGGCGCTGGCTCTTGTCGCCGTGCATCGCGACGGCATCGACGCCGCGGGAGCGCAGGCGCTTGACCAGGCGGTCGGCGCCGCGCTTGGTGCGGACGAAGACGAGCGAGCGGCCCGTGTCCTCGCCGGTCAGGTGTTCGACCAGCTGGTCGAGCTTCGCGTCCTGCGAGTGGACGGCGACGAAGCGGTGCTCGATGTTGCGCTCGCCGCGGTCGGGCTCGGCATGGGTGTGGGAACGCGCGTCGTGGGTGTAGGCGGCGGCGACCCGGCCGGTGGCACCCTCCAGGGTCGCCGAGAAGAAGAGCGTCTGGCGGTCGCCCGGGGTGCGGTCGACGATCCGGTCGACGGCAGGGCGGAAGCCCATGTCGAGCATCCGGTCGGCCTCGTCGAGGACGAGGACGCGCACCCGGTCGAGCGCGACGGCGCCGCGGCCGAGCAGGTCCTCGAGGCGCCCGGGGGTGGCGACGAGGATGTCGGCGCGCCCGGCAGCCTTGATCTGCGGGCCGAAGCCGACGCCGCCGTAGACGGCGGCGATGCGCAGGCTGCGGGCCTTCGCCAACGGGGCGAGCTCGTCGACGATCTGCCCGGCGAGCTCACGGGTCGGAGCGAGGACGAGGGCCTGCGGCCCCTTCCGCGCCGGGTCGATCAGGTCGACCAAGGGAACCCCGAAGGCGAGCGTC
Organism: Solirubrobacterales bacterium; assembly: GCA_036495785.1. Lineage (GTDB taxonomy): Bacteria > Actinomycetota > Thermoleophilia > Solirubrobacterales > 70-9 > VAYN01. Next base: position 2,636 of record DASXMH010000012.1, on the reverse strand, counting down.
TTGCCCGAGCCGGTCGGGGATTGGACCAGGAGGTCGTGGCCGGCGAGCGCGTCGCGGATGACCATCTCCTGGATCGGGAACGGATGATCGATCGAACGCGCCGCGAGGGCGTCTACGACCGACCGAGAAGTGCCGAGGTCGGCAAAGGAAGTAATTTGGTTTTCTCCTACGTGTTTTGTACGTCTGGGGAGATCCTGCGGCCCCAAGGCGCCCATGGCACGCGGAGGAAACGGAACCTCTCGGGCGGCGAATCGGCCATACCCGACCGATCCACCGTAGCAGCAACCCCGGCGTGGGCTGGGAAAACGAGAGGCTTGGACCTGACCGTTCCGGACGACGCCGTACCCTTTCAGCTTCGTTTTAGCCGACGCGTATATCTTTTGGGCGCGGTAGGTAGGAGGCTCTGACTTCCCGCGTTTCGGGGCGGTTCGCCCAATCGGTTCGAACCGCCCGCAATGACGACGCCGGAGGTCAAGACAATGGGGGCAGGGAAGACGCGGGCGCACTGGCGCGAGGAGGTGGCCCGGTACGAGCGTCCTTCGGCGGGCGCGGCGGCACTCGATCTCGCCTCATCGCTGGTCGCCTACGTGGCGCTCACGATCGCGATGTACCTCCTGCTCGATGTCTCGATCTGGCTGACCTGGCTGCTGGCGATCCCGGCCGCGGGTTTCCTCCTGCGGACCTTCATCGTCTTCCACGACTGCGCGCACGGCTCGTTCGTGGCGAGCAAGAAGGGCAACCTCTGGTTGGGCCGCCTGACCGGGCTGGTCGTCTTCCAGCCCTACGCCAACTGGCGTCACAACCATGCGGTCCACCACGCCGGGTCCGGCGACCTCGACCGGCGCGGAACCGGTGACGTGGAGACCCTGACCGTCGCCGAGTACGCGTCCCGCCCCTGGCAGGGGCGCCTGGTCTATCGGCTGTTCCGCAGTCCGGTCGTGCTCTTCGGCATCGGCCCGATCTGGTCCCTGATGATCGGGCCGCGCCTGTGGTCGCGGCGGATGAGGCCGCGGCAGCGGCACAGTGTCTGGCTCACCAACGCCGCGCTCTTCGTCGTCCTCGGGGCGATCTTCTGGGTCGCCGGACCCGTCGCCTGGCTCGAGGTGCAGATGCCGACGGCGATCATGGCCGGCGTCGCAGGCGTCTTCCTCTTCTACGTCCAGCACCAGTTCGAGGACGCCTACTGGGAGTCCGGCGAGAGCTGGGACTACGCCGACGCGGCGCTGAAAGGCAGCTCATACCTGAGGCTGCCGAAGGTGCTGCAGTTCTTCAGCGGCAACATCGGCTTCCACCACGTGCACCATCTGAGCGCCAAGATCCCCAACTACAACCTGCAGCTGGCCCATGACGAGAGCCCGCTTTTCGCCGAGGTTCCAGTGCTCACCTTCACCGACGCGGTGCGCTCGCTGAGGCTCAAGCTGATCGACCCGGCCAGCGGTCGGCTGGTCACCTGGCGCGAGGCGCGGGAGCTGAGTGGTCGCGATGCCGCCGGGCCGATGACCACCGGCTCGACGGCGCCCGCCGAGTCTTGAAGGGTTGAGCCGCGGCTGCGGCCGGCGGCGGAGGGCGGTCAGCGCGATGGCGCCAAGGACTTGTCGCCGGACTTCTTCCTCGAGAACAGCTTCCTGAGGGCGCTGCGCCGACGCCAACCGACCCGGGAGCGGGAGTCCTGCTTCACCCAGCCGGTGCTCGCGGGGTCGAACGGGAAGGTCGGTTCCCACTGCTCGAGGTCGACGACGCCGACGTTGCTCCAGTCGCCCGCGGCGGCATCGAAGTGGAGCTCGACGACGGCGACGTGGGCCGCCATCAGCTCGCGGGTGAAGGCCTCGTTGTAGACCTCGCGGATGGGTTCCGGCCAGCCCTCGTCGAGCCGGCGCCACCAGCGCTTCTGGAAGTCGGTCGTCAGGGCGCCGCGGTCGGCCCCGTCGGCGATCGTCACGACCGGGAACGCCTGGCGCTCTGAGCGGGCGATCTCGATCGCCTCTTTCGAGTCTTCGCGGCCCATCTCGGCCGCTTCGACCTCGGAAGGGTGGGTCACCCGCCCAGCGTAGCGAGCGGGTCGTCGCCGCCAAAAAGGCGCTGCCGGGGATGTCGGATAGGCTCGTTGCGGTGTCAGGCTCGGTGAGCGTCAAGGAGGTCCCCGGCGGCGTGGTGCATGAGCTCCCCGCCGATCTACGCGAGGCGCTGATGGAGAGCGCCCCGGTCTTGGACACCTGGCGGAGCCTCACGCCGCTGGCCCGCAACGAGTTCATCTGCTGGGTCGAGGACGCCAAACGGGCGCCGACCCGCGAGCGCCGCATCCGGCGGACCCGCGAAGAGCTGGAAGAAGGGATGCGTCGCCCCTGCTGCTGGCCGGGCTGCAGCCATCGCGAGCGCACCGGCCGGTAGCCGGTCGAAAGGTCGACCGCCCTGGCCGAGGCGAGGCGCGCCCGTCCCCACCTAGGCTCGCCTGGTTAGGTGGGGACGGGCGCGCCCGGGCGCCTGCGGCGTGACGGCCCGGCGCGGTCCCGCGCGCCTTCCGGGGACCCCGATGTTGATGGGCCGAAAAGCGCTCCATATCAGCGCTTTTCGGCCCATCAACCAGGCGGGCGCACGGACGCAGGTCGACCGCGCACGTAGGTGTGCCGACCGCGCAC
>DASXMH010000011.1:0-52265 GCA_036495785.1 Solirubrobacterales bacterium | reverse complement strand
CTCCCGTCTTCTTCCACGGCGGAGGACGGCCAAGCCCAACCCCCTGTCCTTAGTCGCCCACAGGGCGACTAAGGACAGGGGGTTGGGTTCCGGGGCATCGAGGGCCGTCACGGAAGGGCGGGAGGTGTGACGTTCCCGGCATCTTCGTCGCCGACCGGGCCGAGGCGTGACATCTCTCGTGCGGGACGATGACGTAAGTCCGACCTCCTCCCGGACCTGTGCCCGCTTCCCCTCGACCCCCGCACGTCCCGGGCGTCTCGTGGCGGTCACAGCCTGCCAGGGCCGCCACGAGACGCCCGGGACGCATCTCGGACGGCCGCAAACGCCGGGCCACACCCGCCCCGAACCAACATCTAGTCCGTCACGCGCCGAGAACGGCGCTTCCGCGGATCAGCGGCCTGACGATCGGCAGGGACTTCGGGAAGACGCCCTGTTCGACTCGCTCGATTTGGAAGGCGGACGCGGCCAGCGTCGCCTCGGTGTCGCGGTTGCAGTAACAGCCATCGGCCATGAAGCGCCAGGGCTTCTCGAAGCGGTCCTGCCAGCGGGCGATGCCGGGGTCCTCGGCGCGGACGTGCTCGATGAAGAGCATGCGGCCGCCGGGTTTGAGGACGCGGGCCAGCTCGGCGATCGCGGCGGTCGGGTCGGGGACCGTGCAGAGGACGAGCGTCGCGACCGCGGTGTCGAAGGTGTCATCGTCGAACGGGATCGCTTCGGCGGGCGCGGTGACGAGACGTGCGGGCGGCGACGCGACGCCGGCGGTGCTCGATGCGGGCGCGTCGCCGGCGTCCGGCGGTGGCTCGGCGGTGTCGGTGGCGCCCGACGCTCGTCCCGCCAGGCGATCGCGCAGCTTGGCGCCCATGTGCGGGTCGGGCTCGATCAGAGTCAGGTCCTCGATCTCGGTGCCGTAGAGGTCGAGGTTCACGCCCGTCCCGGCGCCGATCTCGACCACGCGGCCGCGGGCCTCGGCCAGTAGGGCGCGGCGCATCTCGCCGAGCCCGTTCTCCTCACTCGCCTTCAGCCCGCGGTCATAAAAAGACGCGAAGAGCCGTCCCCAAGTGGCGTCGTACACCTTTCCCATTGCCCCGGCGGCCATCTGCTCATTTGACCACACCAGGGTGCGGTCAGGTCACCAATCGTCAGTGGGCCGCCGGGTCCCGATCGCCGGTGCTGTGGGCGGCACGCTCCTCGTAGGCCGCGCGGGCGGCGTGGTCGACCTCGGTCATCAGTTTGTCGGTGCCCATCGTCCGGCCGACCCACTCGGCCGCGGAGCGCGGCATCAGGTAGGCGGCGCGCAGGAGCGCACCGTTCGACTTCGGCACGTAGACGTCGAAGCGTGGCACTTCGAGCGTCTCGGCGATCGCCTCGGCCACGTCGCTCGCCTCCACGGGTTTGACCCACTTCTGGCCGACGCCCGCGGTCAATTCGGTGTTGACGACGGTCGGCATCACACAAGAGATCTCCACGTTGCGGTCGCGCATCTCGCCCCGCACCGACTCGCTCAGGCCGACCACCGCGTGCTTGGTCGCCGAGTAGGTGGCGATTCCCGGGACCCCGGTTTTGCCGGCCTGCGAGGCGATGTTGACGATGTGGCCGCTGTCGCGGGGGATCATCCGGGCCATCGCCAGCTGGGTGCCGTGGATGACGCCGATCAGGTTGATCTCGATCTGCCGCCGGAACGAGTCCTCGGACTCCTCGACAAATGGCGTCGTCGGCATGATCCCGGCGTTGTTGACGATCACGTCGAGCGGGCCGAGCTGGCGCTCCGCCTCATCGAGGAACGACTCGAACGAGCCGCGGTCGGACACGTCGAGCGCCAGCGCCACGCTGCCGCCGCCGAGCCCGGCCGCCGTCTGCTCGGCCAGCGCCAAGTCGACGTCGCCGATCGCCACCCGGGCGCCGCGGCGTACCAGCGCCTCCGCCGTCGCCTTGCCGATCCCGCGCGCGCCGCCGGTGATCGCCACCACCCTGCCGTTCAAGGACCGCCGCTGCTTCGCCATCGGACTCCTCCTCCCCCGGGCCGCTCAGGCCGCCGGTTTGTAGACGGTGACCACGGCCGCTCCGCCGAGGCCGATGTTGTGCTGCAGGGCTACCTTCGCACCTTCGACCTGTCGGCGCCCGGCTTCGCCGCGCAGCTGCCAGGTGAGTTCCGAGCATTGCGCCAACCCGGTCGCGCCGAGCGGGTGCCCCTTCGAGATCAGCCCGCCCGACGGGTTCACCACCACCTGGCCGCCGAAGGTCGTCGCCTCCGCCTCGACCAGCTTGTGCGCCTCGCCCTCCTCGGCGAACCCGAGCGCTTCGTAGGTGATCAGCTCGTTGGCGCTGAAGCAGTCGTGGAGCTCGCAGACGTCGACCTCGTGCGGCGCCACCTGCGCCTCCTCGTAGGCGGCCCGCGCAGCCGTCCGCGACATCTCCGAGCCAACGATCGTCATGCAATCGGCGCTCTCGTCGAAGGTCGAGGTGAGGTCGGTGACCATCGACTGGCCGACGATCTCCACCGCCTTGTCCCAGAGGTCGTGCGAGTCGACATAACGCTCGGAGGCGACGATCGCGCAGGCGGCCCCGTCGGAGGTCGGTGAGCACTGCAGCTTGGTCAGCGGGTCGTGGATCATTTTCGCCGCCTTGATGTCCTCGAGCGTGTACTCGTCCTGGAACTGGGCGTAGGGGTTGTTGACCGAATGCTTGTGGTTCTTCCAGCCGATCCAGGCGAAGTGGTCGGGCGTCGAACCGTACTTCTGCATGTGGTCGCGGCCCGCGTTGCCGAACATCTGCGGCGCCGGCGGCGCAAGCGGGTCCGGGTCGCGCAGCTCGAACATCCGCGTCGCGTGGCGGTCGAGCGCGTTGGTGCGGTCGGTGTACTTGACGCCGAGGCTGCCCGGCTCCATCTTCTCGAAGCCGACCGCGAGGGCGCAATCGACGAGCCCGCCCTTGACCGCCTGGCGCGCCAGGAAGAGCGCCGAGGAACCGGTCGAGCAGTTGTTGTTGACGTTGACCACCGGGATGCCGGTGAGGCCGAGGCCGTAGAGGGCGCGCTGGCCGTAGGTCGAGTCGCCATAGCAGTAGCCCGCGTAGGCCTGCTCGACGTCCTCATAAGGGATGCCCGCGTCGGAGAGCGCCTTCTCCCCCGCCTCGACGGCCCAGTCCGGGTAGTCGCCCTCCTTCGTCCCGGGCTTCTCGAACTTGGTCATCCCGACCCCGATCACGAACGTGCGATTGCTCAACTCGCGCTCCTCCCGGCGGCCGCCGGCCCGCGGCGGCCTGTTTGGCTGGCTGGCCAGTAAGTTAGCGGAGCGCTCGCTGAAGGCGCAGGCGCAGGCTGCGTTCTTCCCCCGGCCCGGGGAAGACGCGGAAGGCCAGGTAGGCGATCAGGATGCCGACCACGGTGCCGAGCGCGCGCTGCCCGGCGGCATGGACGCGCGCCTCGCCGAGCGTGTCGGAGAGCAGCACCACGTAGGTCGTGATCGCCGTGGTGAAGAGCGCGTACTGGACGGTCAGTAGGCCGAAGGAGAGCCAGGCGGCGAGGCTGAGCGAGATCGCGATCCAGGGCTGCGCGCCGTCGAAGAGGATCGCCAGGCCGGTGGCGAGGACCAGCCCCACCAGGGTGCCGACGGCACGCAGAATGAGGCGGCGGTCGGTCTCGTCGGGTTCGGGGCGCAGGACGAAGAGGATCGTCAGCGGGATCCAGTAGCCGTGCTCCTTCAACCCCGCCGCCCGGTAGATGGCGACGCCGAGCGCCAGGGCGACGCCGTAGCGGATCGCGTGGCGGGCGACGGGCGATTCGAAGGTGAAGTTGGCGCGCAGGCGCGACTTGGTGCGGGCCCAGTCCCAGCCGCTCTCGTTGTCTTCGGCGCGGTCGTAGACGAGCCAGGCGCAGCCCGCCCAGGCCGCCTGGATCAGCCCGCCGAGCGTGCCGTAGAGGAGGGCCGGCAGCGCGTCGTGAACGGGTAGGAAGAACCCCTGGGCGAGCATCAACGCGACCGAGCAGGCGAAGCCGGAGAACGCGAGCCGCAGGGTGTCGGCGAAGAGGTAGCCCGACGCGGCGGCGATCAGCCCCATCGCGACCACGGCGGCCGGCGCCCACTGGCTGCTGAGCACGCCAAGTGCCGCCGCGATGCCGAAGAACGGCGCCGTCGCCGCCTGCCAGATTGCCCGTGGCCCGGCCGGAGCGTCGAGCGCGGTGAAGCCGCAGACCAGGGCGGCGGTGGCGATCGCGCCCTGCGAGGGCCAGTCGAAGGCGAACTCGAAGATCAGACAGAGCGCGACCGGCACCGCGACCAGGGCGCCGCGCCGCAGCGCAGGGCCGGGCGCCGCGGGCCCGATCGACAGCAGCGGCGAGGCGCGCAGCCGCTGTACCTGCCCCGAGGCGTCGAAGAGAAGTGAGGTGGACGGACTGGGCATCGCGCGAAGGTATCCTCGGGGGTCGTGATCCTTGCCGAGATCAACGGCGACCCCGCAGCGGGCGTAGGAATCCTCGCAGCGCTGGCGGCGGGGCTGGTGTCGTTCCTCTCCCCCTGCGTGCTGCCGCTCGTCCCCGGCTACCTGTCGGCGGTCACCGGCGTCTCCGCCAACGACCTCGAGGACGCCGACTGGCGCCGCGTCGTCGGCCCCAGCCTGATCTTCGTCGGGAGCTTCTCGGCGATCTTCATCCTGCTCGGGCTGACCGCGACCGGGCTCGGCTCCTTCCTCTCCTCCAACAAGCCGCTGCTGACCCAGATCTCGGGCTGGCTGATCATCGCGATGGGCGTCCTCTTCGTCGGCTCGCTCTTCATCACCCGCCTGAACCAGGAGTGGCACGTCGAGGCGCTGCTCTCACGGGCCGGGAAAGGCGGCCCGATCGTCGCCGGCGCCGCCTTCGCGATCGCTTGGACGCCGTGCATCGGCCCGACCCTCGGAGCGATCCTCTCCGCCGCCGCCCTCTCCGGCTCCGCCGGCCGCGGCGCCTTTCTTCTGGCGATCTACTCGGCGGGCCTGGCGATCCCCTTCCTCGCCACCGCCCTCGCCTTCTCCCGGATGACCACCGCCTTCTCGGTGATCAAGCGCCACTATCAGGCGATCGTCGCGGTCGGCGGCCTGATCCTGATCGTGATGGGCATCCTGATCGTGACCGGCGAATTCAAACAGCTGAACATCGAAGCCCAGAACTGGCTCAGCAATCTCGGCCTCGACTTCTGGAACCAGGTGTAGGCACCGCACTGTCTGCATTCAGCCCGCATAGCGGGGGTTAATGCAGACGCTCAGCTAATTCTGCGTGGCAGGGACGACCGTCTCCAGCTCTATGCCGACCGCCTCGGTGATCTCGAGGCCGTCGTCCTCCAGGTCGCGGGAGCAGACGATGCGGAAGCGGCCGGTGCCGATCTCGGCGTCGGGGACGACCGGGAGGCCGCGGATGTGGTCCCAGCCGAGGCGTTCGACCTCGAACGGGTTCATCCTCACCTCGGCCGCCGGGAAGGGACAGCTTGCGTTGTGCTGGTCGATCGCCTTGGAGATCGCCTCGAGGTTCTTCGCCTCGGCGGTAGCCATGGACTCAGGATAAAGGGACGCGCTCAGCCGCCGGCTCTTGCGGCGGTGACGATCGGCGGCCTCCACCCCGCCCCAGCTCCCCCCGCCGCCTCGATCGCGAAGCGGGCGAACCAGGATTCGCTGAACCAGCCGCCGTCTCGCTGCGCCTTGACCGCGCTCTGGTGGACTCCGGGCGCGTAGGCGAAGGCGGTCGCCGCGGCCGTGTCGCGCCGCCAACGCCGCCCGCTCCGCCACCCCGAGCGGGAAGCGGACAAGGTCGAGCGATGCGAGCGGGGAACGCTAGAGGACCGAAAGCCCTCCCGCCGAACACCGTGGGGTGAGCACGAACCGCCTCGAGGCCTTCTCGGACGGCGTCTTCGCGATCGCGATCACGCTGCTCGTTCTCGATATCGAAGTCCCGCCGCCGGGGTCGGGGAGGCTCGGCCACGAACTGCTCGCGCAGTGGCCCAGCTACGCCGCCTACGTCGTCTCCTTCATCACGATCGGGATCATCTGGATGAACCACCACATCGCCTTCAGCCGGCTGCGCGCGGTCGACCACTCGATCCTGATCTGGAACCTGCTGCTGCTGCTCAGCGTCGGCATCCTCCCCTTCACCACCTCGCTGATGGCGACCTACCTGAAGGAGGGGAGCGGCGAGGGACTGGCGGCCGCGGTCTACTCCGCGTCCTTCCTGGTGATGGGCGGAGTCTTCGTCCTCGCCAACCTCCAGATCCTCTTCCGCCGACCGCGGCTCCTGCGCGAGCCGATGGCGCCGGAGGCGGCCCGGCGCACCCTCTACTTCGCGGCGCTCGGCCAACTCCCGTACGCCCTCGGGATCGTCCTCGCCTTCGTCTCGCCCTACATCACGCTCGGGATCTGCGCCGCCTGCGCGGTCTACTACGCGCTGCCGGTCGCCTCGCGGGCCGGGGACAGCGGCCAGTCGGACGCCAACATCGCGTAGAGCACCGCGTCCTCGTAGCGGCCGCGGACCAGCTTCGCCTCGCGCAGCACCGCCTCCTCGCGGAAACCGAGCCGCTCCGGGATCGCCCGGCTGCGCGCGTTGTCGACGACCACTTCGATCACCACCCGGTGCAGGTCCCAGACGCCGAAGGCGTGCTCGAGGAGAGCTCGCACCGCGCCACTCATCAGGCCGCAGCCGACCGCATCGGCGGCCAACCAGTAGCCGATCGAGGTCGAGCGGTTGATCCAGTCGACGCCGTGGAAGCCGGCCCCGCCGACGATTCGCCCGTCGAGCACGACCGCTCCCTCGAACCCGTCGTTTGCCTCGATCTGGGCACGTTTCCGCACCAGGTATTCGACGCTGTCCTCGAAGCCGTGCGACTCGGCCCAGGGCAGCCAGCGCGAGAGGTGCTCCCGATTGGCGGCGATCGCCGCGGTCAGCTCCTCGGCGTCGGACTCCTGGAAGGGACGCAGGACGGCGTTCGGGGCGATCGGCAGGGGCTTCACGCGCCGCGGCTGTCGGCCACCGCGCTCACCGCAGCGCGAGGAGGTCGGCGTGCAGCTCCGCGTCGGCGGCGGCGAGCAGCGAGTCGGACTTGAGCGTCCAAGGGCGCCCCTCGATGTCGGTGACCACGGCGCCCGCCTCCCTCGCCAGCAGGACGCCCGCGGTCGTGTGAACCCCGGTGACGCAGAAGACGGCGTAGGCGGAGACACGCCCGGCCGCCGCGTAGGCGAGGGATAGCGTGCTGCTCAGCGAGTAGAGGGTCCCAGCGGTCGGCGCGTACCGCGGCCGCGAGGAAGTCGGCGGCCTGGTCGCGCCGTGCGCCGCTCGACTTGCCGGGCTCGACGATCAGCATCTGACTCGCGGCCTCGGCGCGCAGTCTGCGGGCGCCCCCCTCGCGGCCGAGCGCCCAGGCGCCGCCGCCGGCGCGTGCGACGAGGATCTCCCCGATCGACGCATCGCCCACCACCGACAGCACCGGCGCGCGGTCACGAACCAGCGCCAGGTTGACGCAGTAGAGCGGGATGCCGGAGGCGTAGTTGCGGGTGCCGCAGATCGGGTCGAGCATCCAGTACTCGCCGCTCGCGGCCGCCTCGCCTCCCTGCTCCTCGCCGACCACACGCGCGCCGAGCGCCTCGCCCAGGTCGGCCCGGATCTGGTCCTCGATCCGCACGTCGGTCGCGGTGAAGATGTCGCGCTCGTCCTTGTGGGTGACCTCGGCCGCGCCCGCCCGGGCCCGGGCGAGGCCCAGTGCGTCGGCCACCGCCCGGATCGCCGGCTCGGCCTCGGCGGGCGGCGCGCCCATCGCGGCGCCGTCCCAGACGAAGCCCGACGATCTGCTCGCTGCCTCCATGGCCGGGCAAACTACCCGTCGGTCGGGTGTGACATGCGTCCACCGGGCCCTGAGGGGCCGCGCATAGAATCGCCGTATGGACCGGGAGCCGAGCCGTATGGACCGGGAGCCGATCTCCCTCCCCCGCCTCGCCGAGATGAAGGCGCGGGGCGAAGCGATCACGATGGTGACCGCCTTCGACCGCAACTCCGCCGAAGTGGCCGACGCGGCGGGCATCGACATCGTCCTTGTCGGCGACACCGCGGCGCCCGAGCTGCTCGGCTACCCAGGCACCGAGCCGGTGACGATCGAGGAGATGATCGTCCTCGGCAAGGCGGTGCGGCGCGGGCTGCGGCGGCCGCTGATGGTCGGCGACCTGCCGATGGGCGCCTACGAGGCGAGCGACGAGGTCGCGGTGCGGAGCGCCCAGCGCATGGTCAAGGAGACCGGCTGCCAGGTGGTGAAGCTGGAGGGCGGCGGTCGGTCGGTGGACCGCGCACGGGCGATCGTCGCCGCCGGCATCCCGGTGATGGGACACCTCGGCCTGACCCCGCAGAGCGCCACCGCGTTGGGCGGCTACAAGACGCAGGGGAAGACCGACGCGGCCGCCGCGCGGATGCTCCGCGACGCGCTGGCGCTGCAGGCGGCGGGCTGCTTCTCGATCGTCTTCGAGGCGGTCCCCGCCGCGGTCACCGAGTTGATCGTCGCCAGGCTCGAAGTGCCGACGATCGGCATCGGCGCGGGCCCGGCGACCGCCGGCCAGGTCCTCGTCCTCACCGACCTGCTCGGCCTCACCACCGGCCGCAAGCCGAAGTTCGCGAAGCCCTTTGCCCAGCTCAACGGCGAGATGGTCGAGGGCGTCAGCCGCTTCGCCGCCGAGGTCCGCGCCGGCGAGTTCCCCTCGGCCGCGTAGCTACGCGGCAAAGCGCTCGCCCAGCCAGGACTCGATGTCCTCCCAGGCGGCGCGGGCCATCTCGGTCGGGAACGAGAGGAAGCCGTGCGGCGACTCCGGGTAGGCCCGCAGATCCGCCTCTCCCCCGGCCGCCGACAACCGCATCGCCATCAGCATGGTGTCCTCCAGCACGGCATCCAAGGCCCCGACCGTGAGCAGCGCGGGCGGCAGGTCGTGCAGATCGCCGAAGAGCGGCGAGATGTCGGGGTTCGTCCGATCCTCGACCTTCCCGACGTAGGCCTTCAGGTAGTACTCGTCCGCGAAGGTGCGACCGATCGGCGTCTGCGCGCTGAGGTCGAAGGCCCCGTACTGGAGCGCGGCGCCGACGAACGGCTCGACCAGGCCCTTGTCGCGCAGGCGCAGGAGCGTCGTCATCGCCAGGTTGGCGCCCGCCGAGCCGCCGCCGATCGCCAGTCGCGAGGTTCCGAACCGAACCTCGGACTGCTCGAGGAGCCAGAGGGCCGCCGTCTCGCAGTCGTCGGAGGCCGCGGGCCAGGAATGCTCCGGGGCGAGGCGGTAGTCGACGCTGACGACGGCGATCCCGACGGCGTCGGCGAGCTGCCGGTTACGCGCGTCGCTCCGCGCCGCCGAGCCCATGTAGAAGCCGCCGCCGTGGATCTCGAGGTAGATCCCGCGCGAAGGGCCGTTCCGAGGATGCGTGATGCGCACAGGCACGTTTCGTCCACCCGCCGTCGCCTGCGCCTCCTCGGCCGCAGGCCCGTCCGGGGCGGGCCGCGGGGTCAGCCCGGTGCGGTGCGCCTGCAGCCCCTCCGGGGTGCTCGGGTCGATCGCCACGCGCCCGCCTTCCCTCGCAGCCGCGACGGCGTTGAACTCGCGCGCCTCCGCCTCGAAGGCGGCCAACCTCGCGTCGATCAGGCTCTTCAGTCCGACGTCCATGAGACGCTGTTTTTAGCGGGCGCGGCGGCGGGAACGTGCGTTCGCTCCGCCGCGCTTCGCGCTAACTTCCATACGTGTCGATCGCAGGTTGGCAGCGCACGATCGCGCACCTCGATATGGACGCGTTCTACGCGTCGGTCGAGTTGCGGCGGCATCCGGAGCTGAGGGGAAAACCGGTGGTCGTCTGCGGCTCGGGGCCGCGGGCGGTGGTGACGACTGCGAGCTACGAGGCGCGGAAGCTGGCGGGCATTCATTCGGCGATGCCGGCCGCGGTGGCGCGCCGGCGGCTGCCGAACGCGGTGTACCTGCCGCCCAATTTCCCTGCCTACCGCGAGGCCTCGGCGGTGGTGATGGAAGTGCTCCGCCAGAACGTCGAGGTGGTCGAGGTCGTGGGACTCGACGAGGCCTATCTCGACCTCACCGGGATCTTCTCCCCGAAGGCGACGATGCGGCGGATCAAGGCGGAGATCCGGGAGGCGACCGGGCTGACCTGCTCGGTCGGGATCTCGGAGTCGCGGCTGCTCGCCAAGATGACCAGCGAGCTCGGCAAGCCGAACGGCCTCGTCGTCGTCTCCCGCGAGGAAGCGCTCGCACGGTTCGGCGCGGGCCCGCCGGGCGTCGTCCCCGGGATCGGGCCGAAGACGGTCGAGCGGCTGGAGAAGCTTGGCATCACCACGCTCGCGGCGCTCGGCGAATGGGACGGGGCCGACCTCGAAGCGCGCTTCGGCCCTCGCTCCGGGGCCTGGCTACACGCCCGCGGCAACCTCCTCGACGAGACGCCGATCAGCGTCAGCCGCGAGACCAAATCGCAGTCGGTGGAGACGACCTTCGATGTCGACGTCGGCGAGCTCCCGGCGCTGGAGCGGACGCTCCGCGAGCAGACCGAGGAGCTCTGCCGCCGCCTCCGCAAGAACGACCTCGAGGGACGCTCGATCGGGATCAAGGTCCGCCTCGACGACTGGACCAACGTGACGCGGTCCCAGTCGGTCGAGACCCCGACCAACGACCCGGAGGTCGTCTGGCCGATCGCCCTCGACCTGCTGCGGGCCTACGACCCGCCGCGCCCGGTCCGCCTGCTCGGCGTCCGCCTCGCCTCCTTCGAGGGCGAGGCGGTCACCGCCGCCGACGCCGCCGAGGAGGACGAACCGCAGCTCCGCCTCGCCCTCCCCGGCTGATGCGCGCGCCTAGTGGTTGGCCATCACGTTGCCGACGCCGGGGAAGCCGAGGCGCTCCTTGGTCGCCGTGGTCAGGTCGTATTCCCGACCGGCGACGTAGGGGCCGCGGTCGATCACCGGCACCGTGACCGAGCGGCCGTGGTAGCGCAGCTTCACCATCGTCCCGCAGGGCAGCGTCTTGTTGGCGATGCCCAGCGTCCCCGGCTCCAGGGTGCCGCCGCAGGCGACGCCGTTGCCGTAGAGCCCGGGGCCGTAGTAGGAGGCTCCGGCCAGACGGTAGGAGGTCAGGTGGCGGACCTTGCTGTGGGAGCCGCGCACCCGCTCGTCGTGGACGCCGAAGGCCTCGACGCCGTAGTTGCCGATCGGCCCCGCGTCCCAGCTGGCCCGGAAGGTGCCGTTGGGGCGGGTGCGGAGCGCGAGGACCTCGCGGTCGGGGCCGTGCAGGACGACCTTGACCCGGTGGGCGCCGCTCGGGCGCACCTTGCCTCGCACGGTCACGCCCTCGCCGCTCAGCACCGCGTGCTCGGAGACGTGGAGCGCAACGTGTGACTTGACCCGCTTGGGCGCCTGGTGGTGCCGGTGGGCGTGCTGATGGGCGGCCACCGGCGACGCGCCGATCGACAGCGCCATGGCGGCGCCGATCACGGGCAGGATGAATCGCATCGTGTTTCTCACTCGCTTTCTGCCTGCCTACGGGGTTAGCTGACGGGCTCACGGACCCCGGCGCGAAGGCCGACGTCCGTTACGGGCGGCAGGCCGCCCGATTCGCCCCGGTGCCGCGGTCTGGCAAGTTGCCGCGGCGATTGGGTCCCCCGCTCCCCGTCGCGCCGTGGCGAGGGGACTCGGCAGATGGGGTTCTTTCCTTTGTGGAGCGAACACGGTAGGGACGCCGAGGTCGCGCCCGTGTGACCGTTCACACACTCATCCGTTTTTCAATAAGTACTCGTGACGAACCGCACCAAAGGCTCCCAAAGACGCGCCAAATCGCCCTGCAAAGCCAAAGGAATGCGCCCACACGGCCTGAACGCCGTATGCGAAGATGACCGCGTGGGCAATAGCGACCGGCTAACCGGGCTCGATGCGTCGTTCCTCCACATGGAGCGAAACGGCGCCCACATGCACGTCGCCTCGACGATCATCTTCGAAGGCCCGGCGCTGAGCCACGAGGAATTCCGCGACCACATCGCCTCGCGCCTGCACCTGGTTCCGCGCTTCCGGCAGAAGCTGCGCGACGTGCCGCTTGGCCAGGGCCGGCCGGTCTGGGTGGACGACCCGCACCTGAACCTCGACTACCACGTCCGCCAGACCGCCCTCCCCGCCCCGGGCTCCGACGAGCAGCTGCGCAACCTGGCGGCGCGGATCTTCTCCCAGCAGCTCGACCGCTCGAAGCCCCTCTGGGAGCTGTGGTTGGTCGAGGGCATGGCCGACGGCCGCTTCGCGGTGATCGGCAAGAGCCACCACGCGCTGGTCGACGGCGTCTCCGGCGTCGACATCACCACCGTCCTCTACGACCTCGACCGCGAGCCGCAGGGCCCGCCGAGCACGCCGCCGCCGTGGCTCGCCCGCCCCGAGCCGACGGACACCCAACTGCTCGCCGAGGCGCTGAAGGAACGGCTGACCAGCCCGCGCGAGATCGTCCGCGGCGTCCGCCACGCGCTGCGCGGGCCGCGGCAGGTGGTGCGCGGCACGGTGGCGACGACGAAGATGATGGGCGCCGGGCTCAGCGCTCCCCCGACCCCCTTCAACGTCGAGATCGGCCCGCACCGCCGCTTCCAGATGACGCAGTCCGATCTGGCCGACCTGAAGCGCGTCAAGGACGCGCACGGGGGCACCGTCAACGACGTCATCCTCTCGATCGTCGCCGGCGCGATCGGCCGCTACCTGCGCGCCCGCGGCCACGACACCGAGGGGCTCGAGCTGCGGGCGCTGGTGCCGGTCTCGATCCGCGAGGCCGAGGAGCACGGCGCGCTCGGCAACCGGATCACGGCGATGATGGCGCCGCTGCCGGTCTGGTGCGAGGACCCGGTCGAGCGCCTCCATGTCGTCACCGCCGAGATGGGCGACCTGAAGGCCTCCGGGCAGGCGGTCGGCGCCGAAATCCTCACCAAGCTGACCGATTTCGCGCCGACCACGATCGTCTCCCAGGCGGCCCGCCTGCAGCCCGCCCAGCGCTTCTTCAACCTCGTCGTCACCAACGTGCCCGGGCCGCAGTTCCCCCTCTACGTGTTGGGAAGGCAGATGGAGTCGATCTTCCCGATGGTGCCGCTGGCCCACAAACAGGCGCTCTGCATCGGGATCATGTCCTACAACGGGCAGGTCAACTTCGGCCTGATCGGCGACTACGACGCGATGGCCGACCTCGACAGCTTCGCGCTCGACCTCGAGGCGGCCACGGCCGAGGCAATCGCCACCGCCCGTCCGGCCGCGGCGCCCGAGTTGGAGCCGGTCGCCGGCGGCAACGGCGCCAAGGCGACCGGCGCCGGGTCCGTCGCCGACGCTTAGCGGACGATCCGACCGCTGACCCGGAACGGGGTGTCTTCGGTCAGGTAGCGCCAGTCGAGGTGGCGGGCGCTGTAGCCGGCGGCGCTCGCGTCGGCGTTGACGACGACCGCGGTGAGGCGCTGGAAGCGGCCCGGGTCGGGGAGGCGCGTGGTGAGCTCGCCGCCGGCTTCGGAGTAGTCGATCGCCTCCACCGTGCGGCCGTGGCGTTCGGAGCCGAGCCGCCCGACCAGCGCCAGGCCCGCCGCCACTCCTTCCGGAGCAGTGACGTGGACGACGGCGGCGCGGCCCGCCGGCGCGTGGACGCGGATCAGGCTGAAGGTGGTGTGGTTGAGGCGGCGGGTCACCGGCGGCGCGCCGAGCGCCAGCGTCCCCTGGCGCGGCATGTCCGGGTAGAGATAGCTCTCGTGGAAGCCGATCCCGCTCCGCCACTCGGCGACGTCGGCACCGAAGCGGGTGAAGTCGCGGCCGAAGGTCGAGGGGCCGGCGGCGCGGATCGCCCGTTCGTAGGCGGCGATCGCGAAGCCGTCCGGCTGGGCATCGGCCGAACCCGCCCAGGCGCGGCGGATGATCGCCCGCCGGTAGTGGTGGGCCAGCCACTGGTTCCAGACCGCCGAGCCGTACTCCTTGAGCGAGCTCGCGGTAAGCGGCGTTTCCCACAGCTTCACCCAGCGGTCGACGTAGCGCAGGTAGTCGTCGATCCCGTTGTAGACCTGGTCCTCCATCCAGACGGCGGTCGACTCGGCGAACCAGGGGTCCTCATAGGCGTCGTAGGCGAACTGGAGGATGTGGTCGTACTCGTGGGCGAGCGTGACCTTGAGGTCGCGGCCCTGCTTCGTGTGCGGGAACTCGAACGGTTCGTAGTCGTTGTCGAGGACGAGATAGCCGTGCAGGCGGCGCGGCATGCGGCCTTCCGGTCCGACCTGGCCGCGGTCGGGCGCCGCGTAGCCGAAGAGCTGCGGCCCGATCTCGGCGAGGTAGATGTCGGTCTCGCCGTGGCCGCCGCCGAGGGTGCCGTCGGAGAGCGGCTCGCGCCAGCCCAGCTTGCCGTTCTCGACCTGGTGGACGTGTTCGGCGATCGCCAGCACACGTTCGACGAAGTCGGGGACCCCGTCGCCGTTGGTGTCCTTGAGGTTCGGCGCGTCCAGGCCCTGATCGACCCAGTGGACGCAGAAGTTGGCGTCACAGGCGGGCGACCCCGGCGCCTCGGGAACGGTGTAGGAGTTGCGACTCGGCGTGATCCCGTCGGCCGGTCGTTCGAGTGCGTCGGTCGGCCGCGGGCGGGGCTTCAGGAAGGGCCGGGACGGCCCGGCGGCCGCCGGGCCGGGGACCGCCCCCCAGGCGACGACCAGCGCGGCGAAGGCCGCGACGGCGATGGCGAGGCGGCGCGCGGGCATCGGCGCCACCCTAGCGGCGCCCCTTCCGCGGTTGGAAACCCTCGCTATGCGAGGAGAACCAACCACGGAAGCGGCGAGACCGCCGGCCCAGCCGGGATACTTCTACGTCCTGCGCATGCGTGTGGCCCTCGCCCAGATCAACCCGACCGTCGGCGATGTCGACGGCAACACGGCGAAGATCGCCGCCTGGATCGACCGCGCCCGCGAAGCGGGGGCCGAGCTGGCGATCTTCCCCGAGCTCTGCGTGCCCGGATATCCGGCCGAGGACCTCTACCTGAAGCGCCACTTCCTCGCCGCCAACATGGCCGCGGTCGAGCAGCTCGCGGCGGGCCTGGCTTCCGGGATCACCGTGATGGTCGGCTTCGCCGAGCCGGTCGAGGGCGGCGGCGACTACCGCCATGCCTACAACTCGCTGGCCGTCCTCGCCGACGGCGCCGTGCAGCGCATCTACCGCAAGAACCGGCTGCCCAACTACTCCGTCTTCGACGAGCAGCGCTACTTCGTCCCCGGCACCGACGGCGACGCGATCGAGGTCGCCGGGACGCCGGTCGGCCTGACCATCTGCGAGGACACCTGGGCGCCCGGCCCGCCCGGCCAGGCCGAGGCCGACGCCGGCGCGCGCCTCATCGCCAACCCGTCCGGCTCCCCCTACCACCGCGGCAAGGGGCAGGAGCGCGAAGAGATGTTCGGCCAGCGGGCGCGCGAATACGGCGCCCACTTCGCCTTCGTCAACCTGGTCGGCGGCCAGGACGAACTGGTCTTCGACGGCCAGAGCTTCCTGCTCGCGCCCGACGGCACGGTGCTGGCACGCGCGGCGCAGTTCGAGGAGGAGTTGCTGATCGCCGAGGTGCCCGCGGTGGCGGCCTCGCCCGAGCCGCTCGCCGCCGCGCTCCCGGACCTCGACGAGGTCTATGGGGCGCTCGAGCTCGGCCTCCGCGACTACGTCGAAAAGAACGGTTTCGGGCACGTGGGACTGGGGATCTCCGGCGGCATCGACTCGGCGCTGGTCGCGATGCTCGCGGTCGACGCGCTGGGCGCGGAGCGGGTCTCCCTGGTCGTCATGCCGTCGCCGCATTCGAGTGCTGAAACCCAGGAAGACGCCCGTCAGATCGCCCGCAACCTGGAAACCGAGCTGATCGAGATTCCGATCGCGCCGATGATGGACGACTACCGCGACGCTCTGGAAAGCCACTTGCGGCCGGCGCCCGAGGATTCCGAGGCCTCCCCCACCGACCCGACCCGGCCGTCGGAGCCCGACCTCGCCGCCGAGAACATCCAGGCGCGGATCCGCGGCAACCTGATGATGGCGCTGTCGAACCGACACGGCTGGCTGGTGCTGACGACCGGCAACAAGAGCGAGATGTCGGTCGGCTACGCGACCCTCTACGGCGACATGGCGGGCGGCTTCGCGGTGATCAAGGACGTGCCGAAGACGCTCGTCTACAAGCTGGTCGAACGGCGCAACGAACGCGCCGGGCGTGACCTGGTGCCCGCTTCGGTGATCGAGCGCCCGCCCTCCGCCGAGCTGCGCCCCGACCAGCTCGACAGCGACTCGCTGCCCGACTACGACCTCCTCGACCGCATCCTCGAGGCTTACGTCGAGCGCGACGAGGGCCGCGACGAGATGGTCGCCGCGGGCCTCCCCGGCGACGTCGTCGACGAAGTGATCCGGCTGGTCGACCGCGCCGAGTACAAGCGCCGCCAGGCCGCCCCCGGCATCCGCATCACCCCCCGGGCCTTCGGCCGCGACCGCCGCCTGCCGATCACCAACCGCTTCGGCGGTTGATGGGCCGAAAACGGCTGAAATAGAGCGCTTTTCGGCCCGTCAACCCTTTGGCGCGGGGCGCACGGCCATGGTCATCTTCGCCAGGGCGCAGAGGCGCTCGTCGTCGTCGAAGATCTCGACCTGCCAGACCCAGCTGCTGCGGCCGCGGTGACGGGCGACGGCGCGGGCTTCGGCGTGGCCGGAGGTGACCGGGCGCATGAAGCTGACCTCGATCGACTGGCCGACGGCGATGTTGCCGTCTTCCCAGACCGCCGCCGCGGTGGCGTAGGAGCAGAGGCTCTCGACCAGGGTCGAGTAGACGCCGCCGTGCATCAGCCCGTAGGGCTGGCGCAGCTCGTCGCGCAGCTCGACCCGCGCCCGCGCGTCATCGGGATCGAGCTGGATCCACTCGGTACCGATGTAGCCGTCGAAGTTCGACTGATTCTTAATCGGATCGTCGCTCCCCATGGCGCTGGACCCTAATAGGGTTCCCCGGGGTGGCGCTGAGCGACGAGCAAAATGCGATGCTGCGCCTGCTGGCCCAGGGCGAGCAGGGATACGCCGACATCGCGGCCCTGATGGGACTGAGCGAGGACGAGGTGCGCGCCAAGGTGATCGGCGCGCTCGCCCAGCTGCAGGCCGAAGGCAAGCCCGCCCCGGACATCCCGCCGCCGCTGGCGGGAGGCGCGCATCCGGCCGCCGAAGCGGCGCCGCCGGAGCCCGAGCCGGTCCCGGAGCCGCCCGCGGAGGGCGCGGAGCCCGACGAGCCGGCGATCGCCGATTCCGTGGCGCCGAAAGCCGCGAACGCGGAGTCCGCCGAGGCCAAACCCGCCATCGCGGGGCCAAAGCCGGAGTCGACCGCGCCGAAAGCCGCGGCTGCGCCACCTGCGCCCCCTCCTCCTTCCGGTCGTCCACCCTCGAGTGGGCGGACGATCACGCTGCCGAGCGGGCGCAACGCTTGGCTGCTGGGCGGCGGGATCGTCGCGGCCATCGCGGTGATCGTCGTCGTGATCCTTCTCGCCTCGGGCGGCGGCGGAGGCGGCTCGTCGACCACCTCGACCGAAGCGGGTTCCACCACCGCCGAAGAAGGCAAAGCCGAAACGACCTCCGGCGCCAAAGAAGCGACGCAGGCCGAACTGAAAGCGGTCGACGGGTCGGAAGCCGAAGGGCGCGCGACCTTCGGGCGGGTGAAAAACAAGCTCGCGCTGCAGGTCGAAGCGAAAGGCCTCGAACCGACCACCGAAGGCACCGACTCCTACTCCATCTGGCTCGCCCAGTCCCCGCAGAAAATGATTCCGCTGGCCTCGATCGGGGTGAAGGCGAGCGGCAAAGGTGCCAACGAGATCGCCGCGCAGTTCGAAGTGCCGGTCGAAATCCTCGGCTACCTGGCGAGCGGGACCTTCGACCAGATCGCGATCACGAAAACTGACAACAAACGCCTCGAAGCGGCGCTCAAAGTGGCGACGAAAAGAAAGACCGCGCCGACCTACACCGGCGAAGAAGTCCTGCGCGGAACGATCACCGGGCCGATCGTCGGCCTCGCGATCCGCGAAAAAGAAGCTAGCGAATAGCGAGCGATCCGAGAGGGCGGGTCCTCGGACGCCCGAACGAACCTCCCTGCTGTTCGTGAGAGAGGGGGGTCCGACGACCCGCCCAACCGGTTCGGACTAAGGGAGGAGCTTGCCCGGATTCATGATCCCGGTCGGGTCGAGGCGCTCCTTCACCGCGCGCAGCACCTCGAGCCCGGTCTCCCCCACCTCGGCCTCCATGTAGGGGGCGTGGTCGCGACCGGTCGCGTGGTGGTGGGTGATCGTGGCGCCGTTGGCGACGATCGCCTCGCTCGCCGCCCTCTTCACCGCCGCCCACTGCTCCACCTCGGCACCGCGGCGCGCCCGTGAGATGAAGGTGAAGTAGAGCGAGGCGCCGTCGCCGTAGGCGTGCGAGAGGTGGCAGAAGACGAGCCCCGGCGTCCCCTGGCCCTCGAGCGCCCCCGCAATCGCCGCGCCGACCGAATTGTGCAGCTCGCCGAGGCGGGTCCAGGTGTGGGAGGTCTCGAGCGTCTCGACCATCGCCCCCATCCCCATCAGCAGGTCGCGTTGGTAGGGACCGCCGTAGCGGGCGTGCTCCCAGGAGCGGCCGCCGGCCCGGCCGAGGTAGACGGCGCCGCCCGCCCGCAGCGCCCGCACGGTCAGCGCGCGGCGCCGGGTCAGCGTCTCCTCGTCGCCCTCGTAGCCGACGATCATCAGGGCGCCGGCCGCCCGCCGCCGCGCCCGCAGGTAGCCGCCGAAGGCGCGTCCCGCCATTCCGCGCGGCCCCGACAGGGCCAGCGAACCGGCCGTCTCCTCCTCGTCGGAGACGCGGATCACGGTCGGCAGCCCGGGTCCCTGGGCGAGGACGCGGACGATCTCGCAGCCGGCCTCGAAGCTCTCCGCCATCCAGCCCTCGTAGCGGCGCTGCGGCGGCGCCGGGCGTACTCGCACCGTCACGTCGGGGATCACGCCAAGCGTGCCCTCCGAGCCGATCACCAGCTCGCGCAGGGCCGGCCCGGCGGCGGTGTGCGGGGTTTCCAGGGTGCGCAGGTTCCCGGCCGGGGCGAGCAGCCGCACCGAGCTGACCAGCGAGTCGAAACGCCCGTAGCCGCTCGAGGCCTGGCCGGCCGAGCGGGTCGCCGCGAATCCGCCGATCGTCGCGTACTCGAAGGACTGCGGGAAGTGGCCGAGGGTCAGGCTCCGGGCGCCGAGCGCCGCCTCGGCCTCGGGACCGCGCAGGCCGGCGCCGAGCCGGGCCGTCAGCGAGGTCTCGTCGACCGCGACTTCGCGCAGCGCCGTGAGGTCGAGGCTGATCAGCGCCTCGTGTGGGCCGCGCAGCGGCTCGACCCCGCCGACCACGCTGGTCCCGCCGCCGAACGGCACCACGGCGACGCCATGGGCCGCGCAGGCGTCGATCAGCCGTCCGACCGCCGCCGCGTCGGCAGGTACCAGCACCGCGTCGGGAGCGTTCTCCAACCGCCCCGAGCGCATCCGCGCCAGGTCGACGTAGCCGCTGCCGCGCGCGTGGCGCAGTCGGTCCTCCTTCGAGTCGAAGACCGCGTCGGCCCCGACCGCGTCGACCACCGCCCGCGGCAGCTGCCGAGCCTCGGGCAGCTGGAAGTCCTCGGGTCCCGCCGCCAACGGCCAAGGCTCGAGCTCGCCGATCCGCTCGCGCAGCACCCCGAGCGCGGTCGCGTCGAGCTCCGTGCGCCGCGTCGGGTCGCCCCAGCCCCACCAGTTGGTGTCGCGCCGCGGCTCGGTCATGCGCGCCGCCCGTGGTGACTTACCGTCGCATAGCGACGGTTTCTCTCCACGCCGCTCACGCCAGCGCCCTCTGGATCCCGTCGAGGGCCGCGTCGAGGATGTCGCGCTGCCCTTTGCGCATCATCCAGCCGCCCAGCCGTGACATCCCGCGCATCGTCTGTGACGAGGACAGCACCACCCGCGTCTCCCCCGTCCCCGCCGCGTGCAGCTCGATGTCGACGCGCGAGTCCTTCAGGTGCTTGGCGAACGGCGAGCCTTCGAGCTGCTGCTCCCAGACGTAGCGTTCGTTCTCGGCCGAGGAGACGCAGCGGTAGTCGGCGCGCACGCCGCGCCCGTGCTGGGTCTCCAACACCTTGGTCCACTGGCTGCGGCGGCCGGCGGACCGCGCGTCGACGTCCTCCACCCGCGACACCCGCGGCCACCAGCGCGGCAGCGCGTAGGGATCAGAGACGAGGCTCCAGACGTCGGCGACCGGTGCCTCGACCGTCCGCCTACGGGTCACCCGCGGCATCCGCGCCTAGTCGCCGGCGAGGCGGCGCAGGTCGCGGACCAGCAGCAGATGCTTCAGGTGGCTGACGGTCGCGGCGAGGCTTTCCAGGCTCTGCAGCGCCTCCTTGCGGCGCTCAGGGTTGCGCGAGCGCAGCGACGGTCCCAGCAGCGCTTCCAGCAGCTGCGCCTCACGGTCGGCGGAGGAGCGGAAGATGCGCAGATTGCGCGCCCCGACCCCGACCCGTGACAGTTCATTCGCGGCGCGGACGATCTCGCGGTCGGTCTCGTCGTAGACGGTCCGCCCCTCGCGTTTTTCCGGCTGCACGATCCCGTAGCCCTCCAGCTCGGTGACCAGCTCCTCCCGCGCGCCCGTCTCCTCGAGGATCTCTTCCAGGGTCAGGTAGGTGCGCGAGGTGTCGACCAGGATCGCCCGCCGCACCGCGCCCGGCGTCGGCTTGCGTTCGCCGTCGCCGAGCACCATGTCGTTGCCGGCGGCGAGCTCCTGGCGGATCACCCGCAGCGGCAGGAACTCGTCGCGCTGCAGGCGCAGGATCGTGCGCAGGCGCTCGACGTCGGACTGGCTGTAGAGGCGGTAGCCGCCGGAGGTGCGCCGCGGGCTGAGCAGCTTCTGGTCCTCCAGGTAGCGGATCTTCGAGATCGAGACGTCGTCGAACTCGCTCTGCAGGATCTTGCAGACGGCGCCGATCGTCAGCGCCTTGCGCGGCCGGCTGGCCGAGCCCGGGGTGCGGGCGCTCGGTTCGGAGAGCGAGGCCATCAGCGCTCCAGATAGCTGAGCTTGTACTTGCCGATCTGGATCTCGTCGCCGTCGGCAAGGCGGTGCGACTCGATCCGCCGACGGTTCACGTAGGTGCCGTTGAGCGAGCCGAGATCGTCGATGTAGAGGCCATCGCGGCGCCGCACCAGGAGCGCGTGGTTGCGCGACACGGTCACGTCGTCGAGGAAGACGCCGGCGTCCGGGCTGCGGCCGATCGAGGTGCGGTCGTCGTCGATCGAGAAGCTCTCGCCGGCCCGGCCGCCGCCCGCCCGGATCACCAGCGCCGCGCCCGAGGCCTCGACCACCTCATCGATGTCGACCGGCTGCATGTCGCCGGTCTCGTCCACCCGGTAGGTCATCGTCGTCGGGTCCTCTTTGCCCTCCGCCGGTCCGCCCAGGTAGGCGCCGCATTTCTGGCAGTAGTTGGCGCCCTCGGGGTTCACGAACCCGCACTCGGGACAGTGGACGGCGGACATCGGCGGGCCTCCGTCTAGGCGGCCGGGTCCTCGCCTTGGGCCCTGCCGGCGAGAATGTTGGTCAGCTGCTCGACATCGTCGCCGGAGATCAGCGAATCGCCCCGCTCGCGCTTCTGGCGCAGCCGGTTGACGAGCTCGGCGCGCAGGATGTCGATTTTCCCGTGCAGGACGCGCCGCTTGTAGGAGATCTCGTTCTCTTCGGCCGTCAGGTTGTCGATCAGGTCCTTCAGCTCCTTGTCGCTGAGTGAACCAAGATCGGGAAAGGTGTCCTCCATCGTGCTCCTTATAGAGAGAGTTGCGCCTGCCCGCCCAGGATCGGTCGGGAGCGCAGTATAGATCGCCCGAGCAAAACGTTCAACCGCAGGTTGAAGGTTTCTTAAGGCTGGAGAGCGCTTGCCCGCGCGAGGCGGCGGACAACCCTCATCCACCGCCCGAGCGTTTGGTTGATTGAGCCGGCCGGGTCAGGCCGCGGACTTGGTGGCGCGGACGCCGCGGATGCCGTCCCGCGCGTAGAGGGCGGTGGCGATCAGCGCCATGAAGAGCCCGAAGAGGAGAAACGCCGTCGGCACCCAGCCGGCAAAGACCATCGCGAAGAAGATTCCCGCCATGACCCAGAAGACCGCGATCCGGCCGGGCCAATTGATCGCGATGTCGACGCCGTGGCGGAGTCCGTACTCGGCGAGCAGCAGCATCGCCAGTTCGCGCAGGGCGAGCAGGAGGAGCGCCCACCGCGGCAGCAGGTCGAAGCTCCAGCAGACCACCGCTCCGGAGATCACCGTGAGGCGATCGATGAACGGGTCCATCAATGCCCCCATGCGACTGTACTGGCCGGTTGCCCGGGCAAGGAAACCGTCGAGATAGTCGCCGGCGGCGATCAGCCAGAAGATGATCGCGGCCGGCGCCGAGCGGCCGTCGCCCGAGGAGTAGGCGAGGATCAGGAAGACCGGTATCCCGGCCAGCCGCACGTAGCCGACCAGGTTGGGGATCGTCCAGGGGTGGAGCGGCTCCCCCTTGCGGGTCTGGCGCGGTTTGGGACCGCTGCGGTCGAGTCCGAAGAGGCGGCGCACCCGGCCGCGCCCGAACGGATCGACGTCAGTCATCACCCTGGTCTCGACGAGTCACGCCGAAAACCTATCCGGAAGGTATTCCGAGGGCGGTTAGGCGCGGGTGAAGCGGCGGCCGGCCGTGGGTGAGGCGGCCTCGTCCAGCAGCACCCGGTCCGACTCGCCCTTTTCGACCGCTTCCTTCTCCATCGCGGCGATCTTCTCCGGGGTGAGTTCGCCGGCGTTCTCCTCCTCGATCTTCGCCAGCCAGGCGGCGCCCTCGCGGGCCTCGGCCTCGTCGACCTCGACCGCGCCGCGGTCGAGCGACTTGTCGATCTCTTCGAAGAGCGTGTCGACCAGCTTCGCCTGCGGGACCTTGCGCAGCGGTTTGCCGCCGGCGAAGATCAGGCCCTCGTTCTTGGCCCCGGCGATGCCGAAGTCGGCGTGGCTCGCCTCGCCGATCCCGTTGACCGCGCAGCCGAGCACGGCGACCTCGACCGGCTCCTCGTAGCCTTCGAGCCGTTGCTCGATTTCGGCCACCACCGAGTCCATGTCGAACTGCAGGCGGCCGCAGGTCGGGCAGGCGATCAGCACCGGCCCGCGCTCCCTCAGGCCGAGGGCCTTGAGGATCTCCCAGGCGACCTTGACCTCCTCCTCGGCGTGGAAGGTCGAGAGGCTGACCCGGATCGTGTCGCCGACTCCGTCGGCCAAGAGCGTCCCCAGCCCGACCGCCGATTTCAGCGCCCCCGACCATTTCGTCCCCGCCTCGGTGATGCCCAGGTGGAGCGGATAGGGGATCTTCTCTGACAACTGCCGGTTGGCGGCGATCGTGTAGGGCACGTTGGTCGACTTGATCGAGACCTTGAAGTTGGTGAAGTCGAGCCCCTCCATCAGTTCGACGAACTCGACCGCGGCGGCGACCAGCGCCTCGACCGGCGCTTCGCGCTCCAGCTCGTGCAGGTGCTTGGGCAGCGAGCCCGAGTTGACCCCGATCCGCATCGGCACGTTGCGCTTGTTGGCCAGCTCCGCGACCTCGGCGACTTTCTCCCGCCCGCCGATGTTCCCGGGGTTCAGTCGGATGCAGTGCGCGCCCGCTTCGATCGCTTTCAGCGCCAGCGTGTGGTTGAAGTGGATGTCGGCGATCACCGGGATCGGCGACTCGGCGACGATCGTCCGCAAGGCCTCTGCGTCCTGCTCCCTTGGCACCGCACAGCGCACCACATCGGCTCCCGCGTCGGCGACCTTGCGAATCTGATCCATCGTCGCGGTCAGGTTCGCCGTCTCCGTCTTGGTCATCGTCTGCACCACGACCGGCGCACCACCGCCGATCGGCACCCGCCCGACGAATATCTGGCGTTTCGAGGCCATGCTCAAAGGTTATCCGGGACGGCCGGCGGGCCTGGTCGACGCCGGCTATTTCGAGACGTTGAAGCCTTCGCCGGTGAGGCGGCCGATGTCATTGGAGACGCCGATCACCATCAACACCAAGACGAAGGCGAAGCCGATGAGGGTGGCGCGCTCCATGACGCGGATCGAGACCGGCTTGCCGCCGCGGAGTTTCTCGACGATCGCCCAGAAGATGTGGCCGCCGTCGAGGGGCAGGATCGGCAGGAGGTTGATCAGGCCGAGCGAGAGGCTGACCAGGGCGAGGAGCAGGAAGCTCTGGCGCCAGCCCGCGTCGACCGCTTCGTGGCCGACGTCGCTGATCCCGACCACGCTGGAGATTTCCTTGCGCTTTTCGGATTCGAAGATGTGGGCGAAGACCGAACCGGTCCGGCTGATCACTTCGCCCACAACCGCGGACGAGCGACTCGCGGCTTCCGAGGTGCTGATCGGCTGGAATTCGCCCGCGTAGCTGAAGCCGATGAGCACCTTCTTGGCTTCCGCGCTGTAGCGCGGGCGAGCTTCGACCGTTTTCAGTTGGCCGTCGCGGCGGATCGTCAGCCCGACCGGGGTCGCGGCGGCGCAGCCGTTCGTCTGCTTGCCTTCGCACTTGTGGGCGGCGACCAGTTTGCTGATCCGTTCGACCTGCTTTTCCGGTGCGATGCCGGTGAATCGGTGGCCTTCGACGGCGACGAGTTCGTCGCCCGGCTTGAGGAGCTTGGCGGCCGGAGTCCCGGGCTCGACTTCGCCGACCTGCGGCTTGATGGTTTCGAGGCCGCCGATCTTGAAGACGAGGAAGAAGATGACGAAGGCGAGCGCGATGTTGACCGCCGGGCCGGCGGCGACGACGACGATCCGCTTCCACACCTTCTGTCGGTAGTAGGCGCGGTGCTCTTCACCCGGAGGCATCTCTTCTTCCGGGTTCATGCCGTTGATTTTCACGTAGCCGCCGAGCGGGATCGATTTGATCCCGTACTCGGTCTCGCCGCGTTTGAACGACCAGATCCGCGGGCCAAAGAAGAGGAAGAAGCTTTCGACCCGCATCCCGGTCGCCTTCGCGGCGACGAAGTGGCCGGCCTCGTGCAGGACGATCAGGGCGCAGAAGCCGAGGAAGACGTAGAGCCAGCTCATGCGGGGGCCAACTCCTTGGCGAGGGCGGCGGCGCGGCGGCGAGCCTCGGCGTCGGCGGCGAAGAGGTCGTCGAAGTGGCCGACCGGCTGCCCCGGCATCGCCTCGAGGGTGCGCTCGATCACCGCGGCGATGCCGGTGAAGGGGATCTCCCCGGCGAGGAAGGAGGCGACCGCGACCTCGTCGGCGGCGTTGAGGACGGTCGGCGCGGTGCCGCCCGCGCGGCCCGCCTCGAGCGCCAGGCGCAGGCAGGCGAAGGTGTCGGGATCGGGCTCCTCGAAGGTCAGCGCGCCGACCGCGGCCAGGTCGAGCCGCGGCACGTCGACCGGCGCCCGCTCCGGGAAGTGCAGGGCGTAGGAGATCGGCACGCGCATGTCGGGGTAGCCGAGGTGGGCGAGCGTCGAGCCGTCGATCAGCTGGATCAGCGAGTGGACCAGCGATTGCGGGTGGACGACGACCTCGATCCGTTCGTAGGGCACGGCGAAGAGGTGGTGGGCCTCGATCACCTCGAAGCCCTTGTTCATCAGCGTCGCGCAGTCGATCGTGATCCGCCCGCCCATCTTCCAGGTCGGGTGGGCGAGGGCGTCGGCGACGCTGACGTCGCTGAGATCGTCGCGCCCACGGAAGGGGCCGCCGGAGGCGGTGACGACGAGGCGGTCGACGGTGCCCGGCGCCTCGGCACCGATCAGCTGGTGGAGCGCCGAGTGCTCGGAGTCGACCGGCAGCAGGCGCGCCCCGGTCGCCTCGGCGAGCGCCATCACCAACTCGCCGCCGAGCACCAGGCTCTCCTTGTTGGCGAGCGCCACGTCGATCCCGGCGGTGAGCGCCACCACGGTCGAGGCGAGCCCGGCGGCGCCGACGATGCCGTTGAGCACGAGGTCCGGTTCGACCGCCCCGATCAGCTCCCGCACGCCTTCCGCGCCGGAGAGGACGCGCCCCTCCCAGGCCTCGCCGGCACGAGCCGCGGCGTTGGGGTCGGCGAGCGCGATTGCCTCCACCCCGTGCTCGCGCGCCTGCGCCGCGGTCGTCTCCCAACCCCGCCCGGCGGCCAAGCCGACCGCCCGCAGTTCCGGTGACGCCGCGATCACCTCGAGCGCCTGGGTCCCGATCGACCCCGTCGAGCCGAGTATGAGCACGTTCCTCATCTGTTCAAGAGGATACGGAGCGCACCTTCCGGGTCCTTAAAAGCGGCGACGCGGCTCCTCTGGCGGCAGAATCCCTTCCGCTCGCCACCTGTCGAAGATCGCCTCGTTCTTACGAAGGAGCTCCCGCGCCTCCTCCAGGAGGCGGTCGATCCGTTCCTTGCGAGCGCGTCGCTCGCACCTCTTTTCGACCTCGGTCATCTCATTTCCCTTCTCGGTCGTCACCTGGATCTCCGATCTCGGCGATGGCCTCCAGCAAGACCCGCAGAGTGCGCTCCTGAGTCTGGAGCGTCTCCGGCAGGTCGCGCAGGCTCCGTGGCCGCACTCCCCCGGAACCGAATTCGGTGAAGGCGCGCACAGCGGCCGATCGATTCTCTGACCTTGTCCAAGTTCCGCCGATGCCGCACGGCGGCGACGGTACGCCGACGGTTTGGTCGGTCAAGAAATGTGACATGACTCAGTAGACGAGGGCGACGGCGAGGTAGTAGCCGACCACGACGGTGAAGAGGACGGCGTCGAGGCGGTCGAGGATGCCGCCGTGGGGGCCGAAGAGGGTGCCGGTGTCCTTTTTGCCGAGGTCTCGCTTCAGCATCGACTCGAAGAGGTCGCCGACGGGGGCGATCGCGGCGATCGCGGCGCCCATGATCAGGGCGTCGGTTCCGGAGAGCCAGTTCTGGTAGAGCCCGGCGAACCAGAAGCCCATCGTGCCGATCACGAAGCCGCCGATCAGGCCCTCGACGGTCTTGTTCGGCGACAGAGAGGGGGCGACTTTGTGGCTGCCGAACATGCGGCCGGTCGCGTAGGCCGCGGTGTCGGTGACGAAGGTCCCGACCAGGACGTCGATCAGGAGCGCCGCGCCGTGGTTCGGCAGGTCGCGCAGGAAGACGGCGTGGGCGAGCGGGATGCCGATCCAGACGATCCCCAACAGCGTCACCCCCATCGACACGGTGACGCCGTCACGGTGGCGGGCATCGGCGCCGAAGGCGAAGAGCACCGGGAAGGCGGCCGCGAGGATCAGCAGCACGTTGTAGGAGGTGCCGAAGTGCGCCGCGACGACCATCGCCGCCACCACCGCGTAGGCCGGGATCGCCAGTGGCCGCGCCGAGTTGGTCATTTCGAGGTACTCGCGCAGGCAGAGGACCCCGACCACGATCATCGCCAGCATGAAGACGATCCCGCCGGCAACGGTGATCGCGATCGCGAAGACGATCGCCGGCAACGCGACGAGGATCCGGCGCGCCGTCTCCCCGCCGCCTTTCCCTCGCCCGCGGCGCGGCGGCTTCGGCTCGTCGCCCCCGCGGCGCGTCCGTTTACGGCGGCCGGGCCGTTTCCGCCCCCGCCGCGGGGGCCGCTGAGGCGGCTCCGGCTCGGGCTCGGGCCGTTCTTCGAACATCTCTTCTTCGAAGAAGTCGCTCATCACCGCCCCCCGAAGCGCCGCCGGCGCTCCTCGAACGCCCCCAACGCGCGCTCGAACGCCGCCCGGTCGAAATCCGGCCACAGCTCCTCGGCGAACACCAGCTCCGAGTAGGCGCACTGCCAGAGCAGGTAGTTGGAGAGCCGTTCCTCGCCGCTCGTCCGGATCAGAAGGTCGGGGTCGTGCATGTCTGGTGCGTAGAGGTGGCGACGGAACTCCTCCTCGGAGCCCCCCTGGAAGCTTCGCGCCGCGTCGACGATCTCCGCCCTCCCGCCGTAGTTGAAGGCGATGAAGAAGCTCAGGCGGTCGTTCCCCGCCGTCTTCGCTTCCGCCCACTCCATCCGCTCGACCAGCTCCGGGGCGACCCCCTCGCGCCGGCCGATGAAGCGCATCCGCACGCCCTCTTCGTCGAGCTCCGGCGTCTCGCCGAGGATCCGCTCGCCGAACATCCTCATCAGCCCGCTGACCTCCTCCGCGGAGCGGGTCCAGTTCTCGGTCGAGAAGGAGAACACGGTCAGCTCCTCGATCCCCAGCTCGACCGCGTCGCGCAGTCGCGCCTTCACCACGTCGGCGCCCGCCCGATGCCCGTCGATCACCGGCAGCCCACGCCGCTGCGCCCAGCGGCCGTTGCCGTCGGTGATGATCGCTACGTACCTGGCGGCGCTCACAGCCCTGGCACTAAACCTCGAGGATTTCGGCTTCCTTGCCCTTCAGGAGCGCGTCGATCTCGGCGATCGCCTCGTCGGTCTGCTTCTGCAGCGTGGTCTCGGCGCGGCGCTCGTCGTCCTCGCCGACTTCCCCCTCGTTCTTCAGCTCGCGCAGGTCGCTCATCACGTCGCGCCGCACGTTGCGGATCGATACCCGCCCTTCCTCGGCGACGCCGTTCACGACCTTGACCATCTCGCGCCGCCGCTCCTCGGTCATTTCCGGGATCGCGAGGCGGATCACGTTGCCGTCATTGGACGGCGTGAGGCCGACGTCGGACTCCTGGATCGCCTTCTCGATCGAACCCACGGCGCTTTTGTCGAAGGGGGTCACGGTCAGCAGGCGGGCGTCGCTCGCCGCCACGTTGGCGAGCTGCTTGAGCGGCGTCTGGGCGCCGTAGTAATCGACCTGGATGCGGTCGAGCAGGTGCGGGGAGGCGCGCCAGGTGCGCACGGTCGCGAGCTCGCCCCGGCTCGATTCGACCGATTTCGCCATCCGCTCCTTGGCGTCTGCCAGCAGTTCGTCGGTGATTGCCACGGTCGCTCCTCTCTAGGCGGAGGGGCCGTTGGACACCAACGTGCCGACCGTCTCGCCGCTGACGATCCTATCTATGTTCAACTCGTCCGCCATGTTGAAGACGTAGATGGGCAGGTCGTTGTCCATACAGAGGCTGAGCGCGGTCGAGTCCATCACTTTCAGACCCTGCTCGATCGCTTCCCGGTGGGTGATCCTGGGGATGAACTTGGCGTCCGGGTTGGTCGCCGGGTCGGAGTCGTAGACCCCCTCCACCCCGTTCTTTGCCATCAGGATCGCCTCCGCGTGGATCTCCAGCGCCCGCAGCGCCGCCGCCGTGTCGGTGGTGAAGAACGGGTTGCCGGTGCCCGCGGCGAAGATCACGATCCGCCCCTTCTCCAGGTGGCGCATGGCGCGCCGACGGATGTAGGGCTCGGCGACCTCCTTGACGTCGATCGCCGACATCACCCGGGTGTGCTGGCCCATCCGCTCCAGCGAGTCCTGCAGGGTGAGCGCGTTCAGCACCGTCGCCAGCATCCCCATGTAGTCGCCGGTCGCCCGGTCCATCCCGGCGGCGGCGCCGTCGAGCCCGCGATAGATGTTCCCGGCCCCGACGACGATCGCCACCTCCACCCCGCGCTCGCGCACCGAGGCGACCTGGGTGGCGATCCGGTCGACCTCGGCGGCGTCGGTGCCGAAGTCGAGGCGGCCCATCAGGGCCTCCCCGGAGAGCTTCAGGAGGATCCGGCTGAACTTAGCCGTGGTCCGGTTGGATTGCTCTTCCGACATGAATTTCGGGTCCGCTCCGCTCGCGGAAATCAGGCTGTGACGCTCGCTCCGCTCCGCCTCAGGCGCCGACCCGGAAGTAGGAGAACCGCGCGATGCGGATGTTCTCTCCCGTTTTCGCGGCCAGCTCCTGGCGCAGCTCCTCGATCGTTTTCGAGTCGTGTTTCTCGGCGTTGACGTGCTGCTGGTCGAGCAGCGCGACCTCCGAGGCCCATTTTTTGAGCTGACCCTCGACGATTTTCTCGACGATGTTGTCCGGTTTGCCTTCTTCGCGCGCCTTCTCCTCGAAGACCCGCCTTTCGGCCTCCCGCGCCTCCGGGTCGATTTCCTCGGTGGAGACGTACTGCGGCGCGGTCGCGGCGATGTGCAGGGCGACCTGGTAGGCGAAGACCTGGAAGTCCTCGTTGCGGGAGACGAAGTCGGTCTCGCACTGCACCTCGACCATCGCGCCGACGCTGTTGTTGGCGTGGATGTAGGAGGCGACGACACCCTCTTCGGTGCCGCGGCCTTCGCGCTTGGCGGCGGAGGCCTGACCCTTGACGCGCAGCAGCTCGATCGCCCGCTCGACATCTCCGTCGGCCTCCACCAGCGCGGCTTTGCTGTCCATCATCGCGGCCCCGGTGCGGTCCCGGAGCGCTTTTACGTCGGCGGCGGAAATCGACGCCATCACGAATCCCCTTTCTGGGTGTCGGTGGTCGTCCCGGTGCCCTCTGCCGCGGGGGCGGGAGCGCTCTGCTCCTCGGCTTTGGGCGCCTCTGCGGCTGGGGCTTTCGGAGCCTCGGCCGGCGGCGCGGCAGGAGCGGGCTGCTCGGCTTTCGGAGCCTCGGGCGCGGGCGCGGCTTTCGCCGCCTCGGCGGCCGCTTTGGCCTGTTTCTCGGCCTCGGCTTTCGCGGCGGCCTGTTTGGCCGCTTCTTCCTCGGCTTCTTTGGCCTGCTGCGCCTCGATCCGAGCTTTCTCTTCTTCCTCGCGTTTCTTGCGCTCTTCCTCGTCGCGTTTGCGCCGCTCCATCTCTTCGGCGATCCGCTTTTCCTCCTGCACGCGCCAGGCCGAGGAGCCCTCCTCGACGGCGCCGCCGATCGTCCCGATGATCAGCTGGCAGGAGCGGATCGCGTCGTCGTTCCCCGGGATCACGTAGTCGACCGGGGTCGGGTCGCAGTTGGTGTCGACCAGGCCGATGATCGGGATCCGCAGGCGGGCCGCCTCGTGGACCGCGATCTCCTCGGTTTTCAGGTCGGTGACGAAGACCGCGTCGGGCAGCCGGTCCATGTCGCGGACGCCGCCGAGGTTGAACTCGAGCTTCGCGAGTTCGGCCTCCATCCCCATCCGCTCCTTGGTCGGCAGGAGGTCGAGTTTGCCCTCCTCTTTCCAGCCGTTGAGCTCATGGAGGCGGGCGATCCGGCCCGACATCGTCTGGAAGTTGGTCAGCAGGCCGCCCAGCCAGCGTTTGTTGACGTAGGGCATTTTGCAGCGTTCGGCCCATTCCTGGATCACGTCGCGGGCCTGCTTCTTGGTGCCGACGAAGAGGATCGTGCCGCCGCCGGAGGCGAGCTCACCGGCGAAGCGACGGGCGTTCTCCAGCAGCGCCTCGGTCTGGAGGAGGTCGATGATGTGGATCCCGTCGAGCTCGCCGAAGATGAAACGGCGCATATTCGGGTTCCAACGGCGCGTCTGGTGGCCGAAGTGGACTCCGGCCTCGAGCAGTTCTTGCAGGCCTGCCTCAGGCATGTGGTTCTCCTTGGATTCGGTTGCGATGCAGCCCGCCCCGCTCGCCGGGACCCGGGCTCATTGCTCGGGCAGGATCCGGTCCGCTCTGGACGGGGGTAGAAGTGAGTGGAATTACAAAGTGATTGTAGGGCCGATACCTACTCGACGTGCGCTGCCTCCAGCGCCGAGGCGAGGTCGTCGGGGAGGGGCGAGGAGAAGTCGAGCGGCGCGCCGGTGCGCGGATGGCGGAAGGCGAGCCGGTGGGCGTGCAGAAACTGGCGCGTCAGGCCGTAGCGAGCCGCCCCCCCGTAGGTCGGATCGCCGATCAGCGGGTGGCCGATCGCGGCGAAATGGGCGCGGATCTGGTGGGTGCGGCCGGTCTCCAGGCGGGCCTCGACGTAGCTCTCGCGCGGCAGCAGCTCCAGCACCTCGAAGTGGGTCCGCGCCTCCCTCGAGGCGGCCCCCGCGACCGCCATTCGGGTGCGGCGCCGGGTCGCCCGACCGATCGGCGCGTCGATCGTCCCGGTTCGGGACGCCAGGCGCCCGTTCGCGAGCGCCAGGTAGCGCCGCTCGACCTCGCGCTCCCGCACCGCCTTCTGCAGCGCCGCGAGCGCGTCCGGCCCCCGCGCCACCACCATCAGCCCGCTGGTGTCCTTGTCGAGGCGGTGGACGATCCCCGGCCGCTCCGGGTCGCCGCCGCCGAGCAGGTCTCCCAGCTCCGACACCAGCGTCGGGCCGCTGTGCGAGGGCGCCGGGTGGACGACCAGCCCGGCCGGCTTGTCGACCACGGCGAGGTCGTCGTCGAGGTGGACGATGCGCAGCCCGGGCCCGCCCGGCTCCGCCCCGGTTCCCTCAGGAGCCACGCTCGGCGCGCTCCGCTTCGCGCACGTAGATGACCAGCAGGATGACCACCCCGCAGGTGATCGCGCAGTCGGCGAGGTTGAAGGGCGGCCAGTGCGGCAGTTCGATGAAGTCGGTGACGTGGCCGTGGCGCAGGCGGTCGACCAGGTTGCCGAGGGCGCCGCCCGCCAGCAGGCCGGTCGCCACCCACATCCACGGCCGTGCCGGATCGCGCGAGAACAGCCAGAGGACGACGGCGAGCGCGACCAGGGTGACGACGATCAGGCCGATCCCGCTCCCCGAGGCGAGCCCGAAGGCGACCCCTTCGTTGTGGGACAGGGTCAGCTTCAGCGGCCCCAGCACGTTCACCTGTTCGCCCAGCACGATGTGGTGTTCGACGATGTCCTTGACCACCTGGTCGAGGACGAGGACGAAGAGGCAGAGGGCTGCGGCGAGCCCCCAGGCCCGGGCGACGCGGCGCGTCACGAAAGGGCGCCGACGACGATCCCCTCGGCGATGCCGAGCACGATCAGCGCGAGGATCGGGCTGAGGTCGAAGGAGAAGCCGCCCCCGCCGCCGATCGGCCGCATCAGCCGGCGGAAGATGTTCAGGTAGGGGTCGGTGGTTTCGGTGATGAAGTCGAGCACGGCGCGCAGCCAGGGCGAGTAGGGCATCCGCGGCACGAACGAGATCAGGATGTTCAGCAGGATCAGGATCGTGTAGACGACGAAGAGCGCGCTCACGTAGGTGGCGATGTCGTTCTTCGACAGGGCCAGCGGCAGAGTGGCGAGGGCGGCGCTCATGACAAATGCTCCCGCTTCGCTCGCTGCGCGAAGAGGCAGAGATGGACGCTTGCTCGCTCCGCGCTCACTGCCGCATCCTCCGCAGCGAGGCGTCGACGGCGCCGACGAAGGCGGCGCGGGCGCCCTGGCGGTCGAGCTCGACCAGGCCGGCCTCGGTGCTGCCGCCGGGCGAGGCGACGGCGCGGCGGACGTCGGCGGGATGGCGGCGGCGCAGCAGCTCGGCGGTGCCGGCGGTGGTCTCGACGATCAGCTCGCGGGCCAGCCCGGGGTCGAGGCCGTCGTCGGCGCCCGCGTCACCGATCGCCTCGACGGCCAGCGCCAGGTAGGCGGGCGCGCAGCCCATCACCGCGGTCGCGCCGTCGAAGTCCCGCTCGTCGATCTCGACCACGTGGGCGATCCGGCCGAGTGCGGCACGGACCTCGGGCGAGGCGTCGCCGGCGACGCAGATGACGCCCTGGCGGACCTCGACGCCGACGTTCGGCATCGTCCGCAGGACCTGCGCCCCCGGGAATGCCTCGCGGAGGCGCGCCAGCGGCGTCGCGGCGAGGACCGAGACGATCTCCTTCGCCTCGCGCAGCGAGGGGGCCACGGTCTCGAGCGCGGCGGGCTTGACCGCGAGGACGACGACGTCGGCGCGCGCCGCCACCTCCTGGTTGGAGAGCGCCTGCCCGCCCAGCTCCTCGGCGAGCGTCGCCGCCCGCCCCGAGCCCGAGTCGGAGAAGAGCATGCCCTCGACCTCGCCCGCGAGCCCGCGGGCGATCGCCGCCGCCATGTTTCCCGAGCCGACGAAGCCGATGATCATGCTTCGGAGATTAAGCGACGGGCGGCGGGGTGCCTTCCGCGGTCGCGGCGAGGGCCGGGTCCCATTCGCAGGACTCGCAGGCGTGGCGGAAGACGGCATGGGCGAAGTCGAGGGCGAGGCCGAAGGGGTCGGAGGCCGCGGCGACGTCCTCCCACTCGAGCAGGTACTCGCCGAGGTCGCCGTCCCAGCGCCCGCCGGGGACGCCGAGGTCGGCCCCGGGAAAGGCCGGCCGGGCCGGGTGGGCGTAGGCGTAGAAGGCGGCGCCCCCGTGTTTGGGGTCGCCCGGCCACCAGCCGACCGCGACCTCCTGGGAGTCCATCGCGTTGCGCATGATGAAGTCGTCGGATGGCGGTTTCGCGGGGTCGCCGGAGAAGAGGTTGACGGCGAGGTCGAAGGAACCCCACCAGGCGTTGACCGGGGTCGAGCGGCCCCGCCACGGGGCACGGAAGGCGGCAAGCACCTGGGCGGCGCGGGTCGCCATGCCGAAGTAGTCGGCGATCGCCTGCTCGTCATAGGTGGCGTGTTCGGAGTCCTGGTCGAGTGGGACCGTCCAGGCGACCTCCTGCGGTTCGGGGTCGATCTTCGCCTCCCCCGCCACCGTGGTCACCGCCGCGAGGACGTCGCGGGTCACCTCGCCGACCGCGCGGTCAGGGATCAGGGGGACGGCCTGGCGCTCGCCGTCGCTGGTTTCGACCAGCGTCTCGTGCCGGTGCAGGTCGATCGCGACGACGAAGGACCCGCCCCCGTCCGGCGCGGGCAACGGCAGCGTCTCCCAGCCCCGCGCCGTGAGCCGCAGCGCCGCGTGCTGCAACTGCGGCTCCGGCGGCGCCAGTTCGGCGGCCAGCTTCCCGAGCACCTGCGTGTGGGCGTGCAACGTGTCGCAGGTCGCGCTCCACTCCGGGTAGGCGATGGAGGGCCAAGCGCTCATGTAGGCGAGGCTACCCGGGTCAGGACTGGTTGAAAAAGCCCTTGTCGATCAGCCGCGCTTTTTCCTCCGCCGAGACCTCGACGTTGCGCGGCGTCAACAGGAACATCTTCTCGGCGATCCGCTGCATGCCGCCGTCGAGCGCGTAGGTCAGGCCCGAGCAGAAGTCGATCATCCGCTTCGAGAGCTCGTGATCGGCGGTCTGCAGGTTGAGGATCACCGGCACCGACCGTTTGAACTGGTCGGCGACCTGCTGGGCGTCGTTGAAGTTGCGCGGGATGACCAGGTGGACCTGGATGTCGCCGCCGCCGTTGTCGACCGGGCGCAGCGTGCGCGTGCGGCTCGCGGCGATCGGCTCGTCGTCGGCGAAGATGTCGTCGATCTCGTCGCGGCGGGCGCGACGCGAGGTCGGCAGCCGCCGCACCGAGGCCGGTTCGCGGTCCCGCTCGCGCTCGCGGCGGGATTCGAAGACCTCCTCCGTTCCGGTTTCCGGCTCGTAGTCTTCCTCGTATTCCGGACCGTAGTCGTGGTCTTCGGCGAGGCCGAAGTAAACAAGTGCTCTATGCCAGGTATCCCTAAGGGCCATGCAGGCTGTTTCGGCCTTTCGGGGCCGACTCCTTTAGCAAGTTTCGAGGACCCAGATTAGCGCCGATTTGCGGGGAATCAGACAAATAGCGCCGATCCGAGGCGAATGATCGTCGCCCCCTCCTCGAGCGCGACGCGCCAATCCTGCGACGTTCCCATCGAGAGGCGGCTCAATCCGTTGGCCGCGGCGAGCTCGGCGAGGCGGGCGAAATAGGGGCGCGAGGCCTCCGGGTCAGCGGCGAACGGCGGCATCGTCATCAGGCCGGAAACGCGGACCGGGCAGCGGGCGATGAAGTCGGACAGCGCGGCGGGGGCGACACCCCCCTTCCCCTCCTCCTCGGCGATGTTGACCTCGACCAGGACCTCGGTGTCGGGGGTGCCGTGGCGGCCGAGCTGCTCCAGCGCCGAGTCGGTGGCGACCGAGTGGATCAGCCGTACCAGCGGCAGGATCTGCTTCACCTTGCGGCTCTGCAGGTTGCCGATGAAGTCCCAGGTGAAGTCGGCGCCGTAGCGCTCGTGCTTGGAGGCGAGGTCCTGCTGGCGGTTCTCGCCGACCAGCGAGACCCCGGCCTCGACCAGCGCCCCCATTTCTTCGAGCGGCACGTACTTGCAGGCGACCAGGACCTCCGCCCGGCCCGCCGCCTCGGAGGTGACCTCCTCGAGGTGGGCGCGGAGTTTGGCTGGGTCGATGTCGTGGAAGAGGGTGCGCGGCATTTATGCGCTTTTCTGATCTGGGGCCTCGATCCAGGCGAGGTTGCCCATCCGGCCCGTCCGGCCCTTGTCCCGTCGGTGGGAGAAGAAGAGCTGGGCCTCGCAGAAGGTGCAGAGGCCGGCCGACTCGACCTGGTCGATCCCGGCGCGGGCGAGCAGGCGGCGGGCGACCTCGGGCAGGTCGAGCATGCGGCCGTCGGCGACCCCCTCGCCAAGATCGTCGAAGGCGTTGAGAACCTCGGGGCCGACCTCATAACAACATGGCCCGATCCCGGGGCCGATCGCCGCGGAGGTGGCTTCGACCGCGGTGGCTCCGCGGGCGACGAGCCCGGCGGCGAGCCCGCGCCAGCCGCAGTGCAGCATCGCGACGCCGCCCGGCCCGGCGAGCGCCACCGGCAGGCAGTCGGCGGTGAGGACGACCGGGGCCAGGCCGGGGCGGCGGACGACGTGGCCGTCGACCTCCTCCAGCCTCGTGCCCGGTTCGGCGAACGGGCTGGGCTCCTGCGGCCCCTCGTGGACCGCGATGTCCGCCTTGTGGACCTGCAGGCCGATCGGCACCTTCCGCGCCTCGATCCCCACAGCCGCCGCGAGCCGCGCCCGGTTCTCGATCACCGCCGCGTCCGCATCACCGGTGAGCACGCCGATGTTCAGCGTGTCGTAGGGCGCCTCGCTGACCCCGCCGACCCGCGAACCGAAGCCCACACGTCCCGTACCCCCCGCCGCGGGCCCGAGCGTGGCCTCGAGCCACCGCACCCCGTCGGTCTCGCGCCAGTCCATGTCCCAGACCCAAGCACATCCCGTTGATGGGCCGAAAACTCAAGCCCTCCTTGAGTTTTCGGCCCATCAACATGGGAAGCGCTACGGCTTCGTGTCCTCGCGAGGGGCGTTGGCCGACGCGGCCAGGGCGATGCGGAGCTCGTCGGCACGGGTGGGAGCTTCGCCGTCGAGCTTGGCGCAGAGGGCGGCTTCGAGGGCGCGGCCGACCGCGGGGCCGGTGACGCCTGCCGCGGTCAGGTCGGCGCCCGTGATCTCCAGGGACACCTCGCGCCAGGTGAGCCAGTCGTCGAGCCACTCGGCGCCGGCCGCCCGGGCGAGGACCAGCTCGATCGGGTCGTGGCCCCTGGCCAGGGCGACCCCCTCGGAGGGGCGTCCTGGATGTGCGCGGGCCAAGGTCTCCTCGCCGGCATCGGGGCCCAACGCCGCGGCGAGGATCGCCTCCGACCGGTCGACCTCCTCTGACCACGGCGGCTCGGCCATCAGTTGGTCGACCGCCTTCGCCAGGGCGAAGGGTCGTTCCGCTCGCGCAGGAACGCCCAGACCCCACTCCGCCAGCAGTTCCAGTCCCTTCACCCCCGTCCCTTCCTGCACCAGCCGCCTCAGCTCGCTGCCGCGGCGCTCTGGGGACACGGTCCCCAGGTCCGCCGCGCGCAGCAGCTCCTCGGTCCCGGGCTCGAGATCGAATCCGAAGCGCGCCGCGTAGCGCGCCGCGCGGATCGCCCTGGTCGGGTCGTCGACGAACGACCGGCCGTGGATCACCCGCAGCAGGCCCGCCTGGAGGTCGGCCTGGCCCTCGTAAGGGTCGATCAGTTCGCGCGGCTCTGCCAGCGGAACCGCCATCGCGTTGACGGTGAAGTCGCGCCGCGCCAGGTCGGTCCTGATCGACGCCCCGAGCTCCACCGTCGGCAGCGCGCCGGGCCGCGCGTAGCTCTCGCGCCGGGCAGCGGCGAGGTCGAGCTCCTCGCCGCCCCACTTGACCTTCAGGGTCCCGAAGCGCGAGTGCGCGGCGAGCGGCTCGGCCCCCAGCGCCTTGGCCAGCGCCGCCGGGTCGCCCTCGACCACCAGGTCGATGTCGGCGCGGCCCCGCCCCAGAAGGAGGTCGCGCACGGCGCCGCCGACCAGGTAGACCGGATCGGGCGCCGCCGCGGCCACGTCGGCCAGCTCCGGGTAGGCGGCGGCAAGCGCCGCGGCGAGGCCCGCACCGTTGGTCATCGCTCGGCGCCCTTCATCACTGGCCCCTACGATGATCGGCGACGCGGATGCCGAGCGACTGGCAAGACGAGGAGGGGCTGCCGGAGAAGCGCCCCGACCAGCCTGCCCGCCGCGGGCCGACCCGCTCGCAGATCCTCCGCCGGCGGGTCGTCGCGGTCGGCTCGCTCGTGGTGATCGTCGTCGCGGTCGTCATCGTGATCGCCGGCTCGGGTGGCGGCGGGGACGACGGGGGGCATGGCAAGCCGGCCACTGCGGGCGGCGGCCGCAGCGGCGCAAAGGCGGAAAAGTCCGAAGCCGCGGGGAGCGCGGGAGAAGGCGGCAAGGTCCGCAACGCCACCCCACAGGCCGACTGGAAGCCCTACACCGGACCCGTGCCGATCCTTGAGTACCACGTCCTCGGCCACCCACCCGAAGGCGCCCCCTACCCGGAACTCTACGTCGGCCGCACCGACTTCGAAAAGCAGATGGACTGGCTCGAAGAACACGGCTACCAGGCGGTGACGCTCGAACAGGTGCAGGAAGCCTGGTACCACGGCGGCACCCTGCCGCCGAAGCCGATCGTCATCTCCTTCGACGATGGCTACCGCCCCCAGTTCACCTTCGCCCTGCCGACCCTGCGAGAACACGGCTGGGCGGGCGTCCTCAACCTCAAGGCCGAAGGCTCCGAACTGTACGAATCGAACGTCCAGGGGATGATCGCCGCAGGCTGGGAGCTGGCCGCCCACACCATCCACCACCTCGACCTGACCGAACTCGGCACCGAAGAACTCGACGAAGAAGTGGCGGGCTCGCGGAAGATCCTCCAAGAAGAATTCAAGGTCCCGGTCAACAACTTCTGTTATCCCGCCGGGCAGTTCGACGAAACGGTGGTCGAAGAGGTCGAAAAAGCGGGCTTCACCGGGGCGACCACGGAGATCTCCGGCTTCGCCGAAAAGAGCAAGCCTTACGAACTCGCACGGCTGGAGATCCTGCGGTCGAGCCACGTCGCCGGGCTCGCCGAAGACCTGAAGAGCGGCGAAGGCGCGACCGCCGAAGGCGGCGGGTGACACGCCCCGGGGAAGGGATGGGCCCGGTCGGGCTGGCGCCCGGGGGAAGGGCTGGGGCTTCGTCAAGCTGGCGCCCGGGGAAGGGATGTGGCCCGGGGAAGCCGGCGCCCGGGGAAGGGATGGGCCGTCTCGTCCACGACCCCGGCAGGGTGTGGCCGTGGCCGAGACGGCCGGGTATGAAACGAGTGGAGGATCTGTGTCGCAGGCCGGGGATCGTCACGAAGAAGCCGGGAACGTCACTCTTCCTGGCGTCTTCCTCGGACGTCACGAACACGTGACCATGGTTTGAGGCCCCTATGGGGGCCCAAACTCATGCAGCGCGTTTCAGGGCCTCGATTCCGGCCCCCTGAGGGCCGGGAAGTGTGACGTTCCCGGCGTCTTCGTCGACGACCGGGCCTCCCGGGCCTCACTCTCGGGCAAGACGGTCACGGAAGTCCGACTTCGTGTCGGCCTTCCTCCACACCCGCGAACCCCCCACGTCCCGGGCGTCTCGTGGCGGCCACACCCTGCCGGGGTCGACACGAGACGCCCGGGACGCACCTCGGCCGGCCGCCCCGGCCGGAACAACGCCGCCCCTCGCACCGCGCCTTCGTCGGAATCGCCCCTCTAGCCGTCCAGTTACGTCGCAGCGCAGCCGCAAGATCAACCGACTAGCGGCGTACCGGGATGCCGTCGGCGGCGAGGCGCTCCTTCGCCTCGGCGACCGTGTGCTGCCCGTAGTGGAAGATCGAGGCGCAGAGCACCGCGTCCGCCCCACCCTCGGCGATCGCCGCGGAGAGGTGCGACAGCTCCCCCGCCCCGCCGGAGGCGATCACCGGCACCGGCACCGCTTCGGCGACCGCGCGGGTCAGCTCGAGGTCGTAGCCGTCGTTGGTGCCGTCACGGTCCATGCTGGTGAGCAGGACCTCTCCCGCCCCGCGCTCGACCGCCTCGCGCGCCCAGGAGACGGCGTCGCGACCCGGCACCCGCTCGCGGCCGCCCTTCACATAGACACCCCAGGTGCCGCCGAACCAGCCGGCGGGCGCGGCGCAGGTCGGCGAGGAGGTGGGCGGCTCCTCGGCGTCGCGCTTCGCGTCGATCGCGATCACCACGCACTGCGCGCCGAACTGGTCGGCGAGCTCGGTCAAGAGCTCCGGCCGGGCCAGTGCCGCCGAGTTGACCGAGACCTTGTCGGCGCCCGCGTCGAGCACCGCCTGGGCGTCCTCGACCGAGCGGATGCCGCCGCCGATCGTGAACGGGATGAAGACGTTGTCGGCGGTGCGGCGGGCCAGCTCGACGATCGTCTCGCGCCGTTCGTGCGAGGCGGTGATGTCGAGGAAGACGAGCTCATCGGCGCCCTCGGCGTCGTAGCGCTCGGCCAGCTCGACCGGGTCTCCCGCATCGCGCAGCCCGACGAAGTTGGTGCCCTTGACGACGCGCCCGGCGTCGACGTCAAGGCAAGGGATGACTCGTTTCAACGCCACGTGCCCAGGCTAGACGAGGAGCGGATTTTCCACCCTATGACGTGGAAAAGGCACGCAGCGCTCAGGCGAGCGCGGCGATCGCCTCGTCGACCGTGAAGCGCTTCTCGTAGAGCGCCCGGCCGACGATCACCCCCTCGACGTTGGGCGCCGCCTCGGCGCGCAGGCGCTTGAGGTCCTCCAGCGTCCCCACCCCGCCCGAATAGATCACCGAGGCCGAGGTCGCCTCCGCCACCTTCGCCAGCTGCTCGAAGCCCGGGCCGGCGAGCGTGCCGTCTACCTCGATCGGGGTGAAGAGGAAGCGTTCGACCCCGCGCGCGGTCAGGTCGGCGACCGCGTCGGCCGCCTCGACGTCGGAGGTCTCGGTCCAGCCCGCCAGCGACACCTTGCCGTAGCGCGCGTCGACCGAGACGACGATCCGCTCGCCGTGCGCCTTCAGCATCGCGTCGAGGAACGCCGGGTCGCGCATCGCCGCGGTGCCGATCACCACGCGTTCGGCCCCCGCCCGGAGCACGTTGGCGACGCACTCGGCGTTGCGCAGCCCGCCGCCGACCTGAATCGGGAACGGCACCGCGTCGGCGATCCGCCGGATCACCCCGAGGTTCACCGGCTCCCCCGCCTTCGCCCCGTCGAGGTCGACCACATGGAGGATGTGGACGCCCGCCTCGGCGAGGCGCAGGGCCGCGTCGAGCGGGTCGGCGTCGTAGACCGTCTCGCGGTCGTAATCGCCCTCGACCAGGCGCACCGCGTGGCCGTCGCGGATATCGATCGCCGGGTAGAGGATCACGCCGTCGCGGGTGCCTTCGCACAGATCCCGGCGAAGTTGGCGAGCAGGCGCAGCCCGGCGGCGCTCGACTTCTCCGGGTGGAACTGGACGCCGAAGACGTTGTCGCGCTCCG
The DNA here is from genome assembly GCA_036495785.1 of Solirubrobacterales bacterium. GTDB lineage: Bacteria > Actinomycetota > Thermoleophilia > Solirubrobacterales > 70-9 > VAYN01. The sequence continues at coordinate 10,873 of DASXMH010000011.1, read as the reverse complement.
CCGCGCAGGCGAAGCGGGTGCCGTACTCGGCGGTGCCCAGGGTGTCGGCGGCGGCGGCGCGCGGCGCGAAAGAGTGGACGAGGTAGAACGGCGTCCCGGAGGGGATGCCCTCGACCAGGCGCGACTCGCGCTACCAGCGGACCGGCTCCCAGCCGATGTGGGGGACCTTCAGGCCGGGCGCGTCGAGCCCGACCACCTCGCCGGGCAGCAGGCCGAGCCCGGTCGCGCCGCCGAGCTCCTCACTGCGCTCGAAGAGCAGCTGTAGGCCGAGGCAGATGCCGAGGATCGGCGTGCCCGAACCGGCGCGCTCGGCGATCAGCTCGTCGAGCCCGTCCGCGCGGACGCGTTCCATCGCCCGTGGGAAGGCGCCGACGCCGGGCAGGATCAGCCCGTCGGCGGCGCGCACCTGCTCCGGGTCGGCGCTGATCGTCGCCCGCGCGCCGACGTGCTCGAGCGCCTTCTCGACCGAGCGCAGGTTCCCCATCCCGTAGTCAAGGATCAGGATGCGGGCGCCGGCGTCATTCACTGAGGGTCCCCTTGGTCGAGGGGACGCCCGTCTCCTCCGGGTCGATCGAGACCGCGACGCGGAGCGCCCGCGCGAACGCCTTGAAGCTGCCCTCGATCATGTGGTGGGCGTTGGTCCCGTAGCGGACCGACACGTGCAGGGTCAGCTTCGCCGAGTTGGCGACGGCGCGGAAGAACTCCTCGGCGAGCTCGGTGTCGAAGCCGGCGATCGAGGTCGTAGGCAGGTCGGCCTGGAAGACGCAGAGCGGCCGGCCGGAGATGTCGATTGCGCACTCGGCCAGCGCCTCGTCCATCGGCACCAGCGCCGAGCCGTAGCGGCGGATCCCGGCGCGGTCGCCGAGCGCCTCGTCGAGCGCCTGCCCGAGCACGATGCCGACGTCCTCGACCGTGTGGTGGGCGCCGGTCTCGAGGTCGCCGTTGGCCTCGACGACGAGGCCTAACCGCCCGTGCCTGGCCAGCAGGTCGAGCATGTGGTCGAGGAAGCCGACCCCGGTCGAGGCGCTCGCCTCCCCCCCGTCGAGGTCGAGCGAGAGCCGTACCTCGGTCTCCCCCGTCTTGCGCTCCTTCTTTGAAGTGCGTGAGCTCATCGGCGGATCATGGCCGATTCGGCGTGGACGGGGAAGCCCTCGGCGCGGGCGATCCGGTCGACGCTCGGGGCGAGCGCCGCGGCGGCGGCCTGGTCGATCTCCACGGTCGAGATGCGGCGGCGGAAGGCGCCCGGCCCGAGCGGCCCGGTGAAGCGCCCGGAGCCGCCGGTCGGCAGTACGTGGTTGGAGCCCGCCGCGTAGTCGCCGAACGCGGTCGCCCCCCAGCGGCCCGCGAAGACGCAGCCCGCCGTGGTGATCCGCTCGGCGAGCAGCGCCGCGTCCTCCTCGAAGATCTCGACGTGCTCGGGGGCGAAGGCGTTGCAGAGGTCGGCGGCGTCGGTCGAGTCGGGGACGTGGACCAGCGCGAGCGGCGCCGATGCGGAGACGCCCGGGCGCAACCCGGCGAGCCGCTCGGTCGCCTCGGCGACCGCGTCGAGGATGTGCAGCTCGACCGCGGCGACCAGCAGGATGCCGTCGCCGTGCTCGGCCTGCGCACAGAGGTCGAAGGCCGCCCATTCGGGCTCGGTGTCGTGGCCGGCGATCACCATCAGCTCCGAGGGCCCGGCGAGGCTGTCGATCCCGACCGTCCCGAACACCGCCCGCTTCGCCTCCTGCACCCAGGCGTTGCCGGGGCCGGCGATCACGTCGACCGGGTCGATCGTCTCGGTGCCGTAGGCGAGCGCGAAGATCGCCTGGGCGCCGCCGAGCGCGTAGATCTCCTCGATCTCACAGAGCGCCGCGGCGGCCAGCGTCACCGGCTGCACGCGGCCGTCCGGGCCTGGCGGCGTCGCCAGGGCAATCCGGCCGACGCCTGCGGCGCGGGCGGGCAGCACGGTCATCAGGACGCTCGAGGGATAGGCGGCGCGGCCGCCCGGCGCGTAGAGCCCGGCCGCCCCGACCGGGACTTCGCGCAGTCGCACGGAGTGGCCCTGCGGCAGCTCGACCGTGCGCTCCTCGCCGACCTGGGCCTCGGCGACGGTGCGGATGTTGGCGGCTGCCGTCTCCAGCGCCTCGCGCAGCTCGGCGTCGATCCCGGCCAGCGCCGCCGCCGCCTCGGCGGGGTCGACGCTGATGCCGTCGAGCTGCCCGTCGATGACGTCGTAGCGCCGGGTCAGGGCCAGGAGCGCGGCGTCGCCGCCCTCGCGGACCAGCCCGCCGATCGAGTCGACCTCGACCGGCGGCGCCGCCTCGGCGCTCCAGCTCCGCACCGCGGCCGCCGTCGTCGCCGCCCCCACCCACTCGAAGCGCTGGACCTTCATCGGTCGCCCCTCATGCGCGGCTCGCCACCCTGAGCCGCGCGGTCAGGTCGTCGACTTCGCTCGCCCGCAGCTTGTGGGCGACGCGGTTGGCGACGAAGCGGGCGGTGCAGTCGATGATCTCCTCGCGCACCTCGAGGTCGTTCTCGGCCAGCGTGCGGCCGGTGGCGACGAGGTCGACGATGCCGTCGCCGAGCCCGATCAGCGGCGCCAGCTCGACCGACCCCTTCACCTCGATCAGTTCGATCTGGCGGCCGGTGTCCTCGAAGTAGCGTTCGGCGATCCGCGGGTACTTGGTCGCGATCCGCATCATCCCCAGGCGCCGTTGCGATTCGCCCAGCTTCTCGTCGCCGCGCCGCCCGGCCAGCACCATGCGACAGGCGCCGTAGCCGAGGTCGAGCAGCTCGTAGACAACCCGATCGGCCTGCTCGAGCAGCACGTCCTTGCCGGTGATGCCGACGTCGGCGGCGCCCGCCTCGACGTAGGTCGGCACGTCGGAGGGGCGCATCGTCACCAGCGTCATGTCGTCGGTCTCGAAGATCAGCGAGCGCGAGTCGCCGCGCAGCGGCGCCGTGTCGACGCCGGCCGCGTCGAGCACGTCGAGCGTTTCGACGAAGAGCGCGCCGCGCGGCACCGCCAGGGTGAGCGGGCCTTCGGGGCGGCTTGGGCCGCCGAATCCGGCGAAGCCGGACATCAGCTCGCCGCCCTCTCGCGGCGCCGCGACTCCTCCTCCATCTGGGCGACGTGGACGCGCTCCAGGTAGAGGGCGAAGCCCGCCGCGGGCAGGTCAAGGCCGAACTTGGCGAGGAAGCCGTCGTAGCGGCCACCGCCGCCGAGCACGTGGCCGACCGCCGGGTCGTAGACCTCGAAGATCGCGCCGCTGTAGTAGCCGAGGTCGCGGAGGAGGCCGAAGTCGATCTGGACGCGGTCGGCGGTGCCGGCCGCGACCAGGGTCTCGTAGGTCTCCTGCAGCCGGGTCGTGGTGCGTTCGACCGCGTCGCCGCCCAGTTCGCGGGCGCGCTCCAGCACCTCGCTGCCGCCGCGAAGCTGGGAGAGGGCGACGCAGGTCTCGATCGCCGTGCTGCCGATCCCGGCGGCGTCGAGCTCTGTCTCGAGGCCGACCAGGTCGTGGGTGGCGAGCCGGGCAAGGACGGCGTCGCGCGCCTCCCCCTCGACCCCGAACTCCTCCAGCAGGCGGCGGTAGAGGTCGGCGTCGCCGAGCCCGATCACCGCGCGGTCGAGCCCGGCGGCGTCGAGCGCCGCCTCGAGCACGCCGATCACCTCGGCGGTCCCTTCGGCGCCGGGGGCGCCGATCAGCTCGACCCCGGCCTGGACGAATTCGCGCATCTCGCCCCGCTGCGGGGTCACCGCGCGGTAGGCGGAAGCGAGGTAGCAGAGGCGCAGCGGCAGCGGCGCGTCGTGGAAGCGGGTGGAGACGAGGCGGGCGATCGGCACCGTCATGTCGGAGCGCAGCGCCAAGAGATCGCCGTTCTCGTCGAAGAAGCGGTAGGGCGAGGCTGAGGATTGGCGGTCGCCGCGCGAGAGCACCTCGTCGTATTCGATCGCCGGCGTCGCCACCTCCCCGTAGCCGGAGTCTTCGAAGACCTCGATCAGACGGCGGTTGAGACGGCGCAGCTCGCGCATCTCGTCGGGCAGGACATCCCGCGTGCCGGGTGGGATCGGGTGAATCATCCGCCGGACCTTAAACCGCGGCCGGGCAGCCGGGGAGGCCGATTCGTGAAGTGGCTAGGCCGGCACCTCGGCGGAGACGCGCTCGATCTGGGCGCCGAGGCCGCGCAGGCGCTCGTCGATCTGCTCGTATCCGCGGTCGATCTGGCGGATGTTGCCGATCTCCGAAGTGCCCTCGGCGGCCAGGGCGGCGATGAGCATCGCCATCCCGGCGCGGATGTCGGGGCTCTCGACGCGCTCGCCATGAAGCCGGCTCGGACCGCTGACGATCGCCCGGTGGGGGTCGCACAGCGTGATCCGAGCGCCCATCGCGACCAGCTTGTCGACGAAGAACAAACGGTTCTCGAACATCTTCTCGAAGATCAGGATCTCGCCATCGGCTTGGGTGGCCAGCGCCAGCGCGATCGAGGTCATGTCGGCCGGGAACGCGGGCCAAGGGCCGTCCTCGATCTTCGGGATCGCGCCACCGAGGTCGGGGTCGACCTCGAGGCGCTGTTCGGCCGGGACGACCACGTCCTCGCCGTGGACCTCGGAGTTGAGCCCCAGGCGGCGGAACTGGCGCCGCACGTTGCGCAGGTCGGCGGGCCCGGCGTCGCGAATCCGCAGCTCTCCCCCGGTTGCCGCGGCGAGCGCCATGAAGCTGCCCACTTCGATGTGGTCGGGGCAGATCGTGAACTCGGCGCCGCGGAGGCTCGACTGGCCGTTGACCACCATCACGTTGGAGCCGACCCCTTCGACCTCGGCGCCCATCGCGGTCAGAAGGCGCGCCAGGTCTTGGACATGGGGCTCGGAGGCGGCGTTGCAGATCTTCGTCTGGCCGGGCGTCAGCGCGGCCGCCATCAGCGCGTTCTCGGTGCCCATCACCGACGGCTCGTCCATGAAGATTTCGCAGGGGCAGAGACCGCCCGGCGCGTTCAGCTCGATCCAGCGGGCGCCGTCGACGCGGGCGCCGAGATCCTTGAAGGCGTCGAGGTGGGCATCGAGGCGACGGCGGCCGATGAAGTCGCCGCCGGGCGGCGGCATCTTGGCGACGCCGAAGCGGGCCAACAGCGGGCCCGCGATCAGGAACGAGGCGCGGATCTGGCTGGAGAGCTCCTCGTCGACGATCGGATTGGTGACGCCCGCGGCGCAGAGCCTGACGCTGTTGTCGCCGACCCAGGCGACCTCGACCCCGAGACCCTCGAGCAGCGCGATCTGGGCCTCGGTGTCGCGGATGCGCGGCACCCGATGCAGCAGCAGCTCCTCCTCGGTCAGGAGGCTGGCGGCGAGGATCGGCAGGGCGGCGTTCTTGTTGCCGGCGACGGTCACCTCGCCCGACAGCGGCTGGCCACCTTGGATGACGAACTTCTCCATCGGAGGGAGGGTAACGACCGGCCGAGTCGGCCCCGAGGACCGCGCGCGCGGACCCGCCCCTAACAAATTTTGACGACGGGCGTGCAAAGTGACGGCCGTCACGCTACGATCCAGCCCGCGAGGCAAATGGAACGTGGCCAGCGCCACAGCAAAGTTCCGGGAAGATGTCTCGCATTGCGCTTCTGGGGGTTCGCGGGCGCTGCCAAAGTGGAGGCGGCGACCGCGACGTGTCCGCATCCAACCCGGTCAATCTGGTGGATGCGCCTGGGCCAATATCAATGCCTCCTAACATGGCGAGCGGCCCGGAACACCTGTTCGGTCAGCGAGATTAGAAGCCGCGATTTGCGGGTACTTTTCGGCTTGCCTGCAAGCCTCGTTGCAGAATCCGCAACCCGTCCGAAGGCCATTCTATCTTAGGAACACATGTTCGATTCTAAGCAAACGCTAACGGCACGGCTGACCGACGCCGTCGACCTGATGATCGACTTCGCCACGCTCGGCGAGTACGGGCTCGAGCCCGTTGGGAGAACTTCGCCGAGCTGCGAGACCCGTCACCGCCGCCCGGCCCCGATTCCTTGCTCGGGGCCGCGGCGGCAGCGTGGCGATCGTCTCTTCGACCGCGTCTCTCGGCATTACAGCTTCTGAGTACGAGGGCTGCGGGGCTCCTGGGTAGGGGTTCCGCTTAACCCTTCGGGTGAGGAGCGGTGCGGCTGACGCCTCGGGCGCTTGCGGCCTCAGGGTACAAGACGCTCCACCACAACCCAGGAGCCCCGCCCCGGGGTTCGCAGTGTCGGGCGATCACGGTCGAGAGACGCAAGGCATATCTCGGATGCTGGCCGAGCCCTCAAGGATCACCGTGGAACATTGTGGTTGCTGGAGACCCAAAATGTTCCTCACGGCTCCTTGACCGATTGACCGGGCTCGCCGTTCATGGACTCAAACCAGCAGCCAGCAACCGAATGGGGCGTGGAGCGAGCGGTTCTAGGGGCGAGTATCGCGACGCGGGCAGGCGGCGCCGCTTAGCGGCGCTACGCAAGCCGGCGGACCGTGGCGCGAGACGCCGCCCATAGAAACGCGCAGCCCGCGCCACATAAGGGCGCGGGCTGCGAAAAAGAACCGGCGGCGACCTACTCTCCCAGGGGGTTGCCCCCCAAGTACCATCGGCGCTGAAAGGCTTAACTGCTCTGTTCGGAATGGGAAGAGGTGTCTCCCTTTCGCTATGCACCACCGGAGATTTGCGAGACGCTCGGTGGAGCTTGAAAACTGCACAGGCCAAGCATGGGTAAAGGATAAAAATATCCGTCAAGCCCTCGAACCATTAGTACCGGTCGGCTACGCGCATTACTGCACTTCCACCGCCGGCCTATCAACCTGGTGGTCTACCAGGGGTCTTACTCCCTTAAAGGGATGGGAGAGTTCATCTCGAGGACGGCTTCCCGCTTAGATGCTTTCAGCGGTTATCCGTTCCGTGCGTAGCTAACCTGCAGTGCCCTTGGCAGGACAACAGATACACCAGCGGCACGTTCATCCCGGTCCTCTCGTACTAGGGATGACTCCTCTCAACTCTCCAACGCCCACAGCAGATAGGGACCGAACTGTCTCACGACGTTCTGAACCCAGCTCGCGTACCGCTTTAATGGGCGAACAGCCCAACCCTTGGGACCTACTCCAGCCCCAGGATGCGACGAGCCGACATCGAGGTGCCAAACCGGTTCGTCGATGTGGACTCTTGGAACCGATAAGCCTGTTATCCCCGGAGTACCTTTTATCCGTTGAGCGACGGCGCTTCCACTTGCTACCGCCGGATCACTAAGCCCAACTTTCGTTCCTGCTCGACCCGTCGGTCTCGCAGTCAAGCTCCCTTGCTGCCTTTACACTCTACGCACGATTTCCAACCGTGCTGAGGGAACCTTTGGGCGCCTCCGTTACTCTTTAGGAGGCGACCGCCCCAGTCAAACTGCCCACCTGACACTGTTCACCGCCCGGATCACGGCGCGGTGTTAGAAGCCCAGAGCACCAAGGGTGGTATCTCAAGGGTGACTCCCCAGCAGCCAAAGCCGCTGGTTCACAGTCTCCCACCTATCCTGAGCGAGATACCCCAGACTCCAATATCAAGTTGCAGTAAAGGTTCACGGGGTCTTTCCGTCTAGCTGCGGGTACTCGGCATCTTCACCGAGACTTTAATTTCACCGAGCCTCTCGTTGAGACAGCGTCCAACTCGTTACGCCATTCGTGCAGGTCGGAACTTACCCGACAAGGAATTTCGCTACCTTAGGACCGTTATAGTTACGGCCGCCGTTTACCGGGGCTTAGTTTCATTGCTTCGCTCCGAAGAGCTAACAAGTCCACGTAACCTTCCGGCACCGGGCAGGCGTCAGACCCTATACGTCGTCTTGCGACTTAGCAGAGCCCTGTGTTTTTGGTAAACAGTCGGTTGGACCAATTCACTGCGGCCCCCTCGAGCTCCCTCCGTGTGGAGTTCACTCTAACGGGGCGTCCCTTCTCCCGAAGTTACGGGACGATTTTGCCGAGTTCCTTAACGAGAGTTAGCTCGCTCACCTTAGTATTTTCTACCTGTCCACCTGTGTCGGTTATCGGTACGGGCACGCGAATCCTGCCTAGAGGCTTTTCTCGGAGGCATGGGATCAGGGACTTGCCGGCATACGCCAGCTGGCATCGCACCTCGCGTCAAAACGCCACCGCGGATTTTCCTACGGCGACTAGCTACGTACTTGCCCCAGGACAACCATCGCCTGGGTTCCCTTACCCTTCCCCGTCCCCCCATCGGTCATAACGGAAGCAACGTGGTACAGGAATATCAACCTGTTGGCCATCGGCTACGCCTTTCGGCCTCGCCTTAGGTCCCGACTAACCCTGAGCAGACGAACTTTACTCAGGAAACCTTGGACTATCGGTGGTGGGGAGTCTCACCCCACTTTCGTTACTCATGCCGGCATTCTCACTTCCAATCAGTCCACGGAGCCTTACGACGCCGCTTCACCCAATTGGAACGCTCTCCTACCGCGTGCAGAGCCCGCAGGCCTGCACACCCATAGCTTCGGAGGCTAGCTTGAGCCCCGTTGAATTATCCGCGCCCGAACACTTGACCAGTGAGCTGTTACGCACTCTTTTAAGGGTGGCTGCTTCTAAGCCAACCTCTTGGTTGTCTCTGCATTCGGACATCGTTTGCCACTTAGCTAGCACTTAGGGTCCTTAGCTGATGGTCTGGGTTGTTTCCCTCTCGCGTACGAAGTTTATCCCCCGCACACTGACTGCCGATTTAACCGTAACGGTCTTCGGAGTTTGCCTGAAGTCGGTAACCTGGTAGGGCCCCTAGTCCAAACAGTGCTCTACGGCCGAAACGCAATCAATCGACGCTATACCTAAATATATTTCGGAGAGAACCAGATATCTCTGAGCTTGATTAGCCTTTCACTCCGATCCACAGGTCATCCGCCCAGTTTTCAACCTAGGTCGGTTCGGCCCTCCACGAGGTCTTACCCCCGCTTCAGCCTGCCCATGGATAGCTCGCTCAGTTTCGGGTCTACCGCCAGTGACTATGTCGCCCTATTCAGACTCGCTTTCGCTGCGGCTCCGCTCATCGCTTAACCTTGCCACCCAACGAGTAACTCGCTGGCTCGTGATGCAAAAAGCACGCCGTCACACCCGAAGGTGCTCCGACCACTTGTAAGTCTACGGTTTCAGGTACTATTTCACTCCCCTTCTGGGGTGCTTTTCACCTTTCCCTCACGGTACTAGTTCACTATCGGTCACCAGGTAGTACTTAGCCTTGGAGGGTGGTCCCCCCAGATTCAGACCACGTTTCACGGGTGTGGTCTTACTCAGGAACATCAATCGACAGATCAGCGCGTTTTCACCTACGGGACGATTGCCCTCTGTGGTGCGAGGTTCCACTCGCTTCGGCTAACACCTGATTTTGTAACTGTCGCCAGGCTGGCACAGCCTGGACATGACGTCCTACAACCCCCGATCGACAACGCGTGCCGCTTACATCGATCAGGTTTGGGCTGATCCCTTTTCGCTCGCCACTACTCAGGGAGTCTCGGTTGATTTCTTTTCCTCGGGCTACTTAGATGTTTCAGTTCGCCCGGTTCACCTCTGCAGACTACGTATTCACCTGCAGATGACGCCGCATTACCGACGTCGGGTTTTCCCATTCGGAGATCCGCGGGTCAAAGGCTGTTCAGCGCCTCACCGCGGCTTATCGCAGCCGTCCACGTCCTTCATCGACTCCTGGTGCCAAGGCATCCACCGTAAACTCTTACTATCTTGACGGTGAGCGATCCACTCCTACAAGAGGTGTGAATCGTTAAATCAAATACCCACAGAATCCACGTCGCGTGGATTCTGTTACTTGGCCTTGTGCAGTTTTCAAGGTCCACCGAGGCGCACCTTCGGGTGCTCCGAAGGTGGTCTCTCAAAACTGAGCAGCGTTGCGGTCCGCCGAAGCAGACCGACCAGCCCGGTCGACGTTCTAGAGAAATCTCCCTAGAAAGGAGGTGATCCAGCCGCAGCTTCCGCTACGGCTACCTTGTTACGACTTCACCCCAATCACGGGCCCCACCTTCGACGGCTCCCTCCTTGCGGTTAGGCCACCGGCTTCGGGTGTTGCTCGCTTTCGTGGTGTGACGGGCGGTGTGTACAAGGCCCGGGAACGTATTCACCGCAGCATTGCTGATCTGCGATTACTAGCAACTCCACCTTCATGGAGGCGAGTTTCAGCCTCCAATCCGAACCGAGGCGCACTTTATGGGATTTGCTCCACCTCGCGGTATTGCTGCCCTTTGTATGCGCCAATGTAGCACGTGTGTAGCCCTGGACATAAGGGGCATGATGACTTGACGTCATCCCCACCTTCCTCCGGTTTGTCACCGGCAGTCTCCCATGAGTCCCCAACTTAATGCTGGCAACATGGAACGGGGGTTGCGCTCGTTGCGGGACTTAACCCAACATCTCACGACACGAGCTGACGACAGCCATGCACCACCTGTGATGGTGTCCCGAAGGAAAACCGTGTTTCCACGGCGGTCACCAACATGTCAAGCCCAGGTAAGGTTCTTCGCGTTGCGTCGAATTAAACCACATGCTCCGCTGCTTGTGCGGGCCCCCGTCAATTCCTTTGAGTTTTAGCCTTGCGGCCGTACTCCCCAGGCGGGGTACTTAGTGCGTTAGCGACGGCACGGGAGGAGTCGACACCTCCCACACCTAGTACCCATCGTTTACGGCGTGGACTACCAGGGTATCTAATCCTGTTCGCTCCCCACGCTTTCGCGCCTCAGTGTCAGTAACGTCCCAGCGAGCTGCCTTCGCTATTGGTGTTCCTCCTGATATCTGCGCATTCCACCGCTACACCAGGAATTCCACTCGCCTCTTCCGTACTCTAGCCCTGCAGTATCCACCGGCTTTCAAAGGTTGAGCCTTTGACTTTCACAGCGGACTTAC
>DASXMH010000010.1:0-29249 GCA_036495785.1 Solirubrobacterales bacterium | reverse complement strand
CCTGCGCAGCAGGCGCGGATGGTCAAACGCGACCAGACCCACACCGCCGCGGGGCTGAGGGTGCTCCGCTTCACCCACTGGCAGATCGCCCACGCCCCCAACGAGGTCACCGCCGTCCTCCGCCAGATCCGCCACCACCTCAGTGCCTCCGACCCGAGCGCCTGAGCCGGGGCGATCCCTAGCCCGCGATTCGCCGCGCGGCCTCGGCCCACAAGGGCTCCACCTCGCCGCCCCGCCCCTCCGCATGCAGTTGCGCGCACCGCGCGATCAGCTCGGAGAGCACAGCGACCGCCTCGGTGTCCCCGAGTGCCGCGAGCCGGTTCAACCCGAGCGCGTAGAGGTAGTCGCCGGCCAGCAGGCCGAGGTCGTCATCGTGGCCGGCCATGAGCCGCGGCTCCCCGTAATGCAGCAGGTAGCCCTCGCGCACGGCCTCGACCACCAGTGCGTACTCGCCCGGCGCCGCCTCGGCGCGCGGCCCCGACGCCGCGATCAGCCCCAGCCGCGGCGACGCGGCGGCATCGACCACATACCCCGCGATCGGCGTGTCCTCGCCGCGCAGCTGGTCGGCCAAGACGCGCAGCGCTGCCTCCGGCTCGGCCACCGTCACCGCGCTCACGCCGACGCTCCGCGGCGCAGGCAGATGCCATTGCCCACGCCCTCGACCGCACGGTCGCTTGGGACGATCCCGGCCCTCACAAGTACGCCTTCATCCGCGGCGGCCCGGCGGCTCATCCCAGCGCCTTTTCAAGCGCCTCGCCCGCCGCTTCCAGCGTGCGGTCCACGCTTGCCTCGTTGTGCGCCAGCGACACGAACCACGCCTCGAACTGGGCCGGCGGCGGGTACACGCCGCGGTCGAGCAGCGCCCGGCAGAAGTGGGCGTGGGACTCGGTGTCGCAGGCGGTCGCGTCCTCGAAGTTCCGCACCGGCACCTCGCTGAAGAAGAGCGTGACCAGGCCCGGCGCCCGCGAGACCTGCAGCGGGCGCCCGTCGGCCAGCGCCTCGAACCCGTCCGCGAGCCGGTCGGTCAGCGCCCCGAGCCGCTCGTAGGCCGCCGCGTCGAGGCCGTCGAGCGTCGCCAGCCCGGCCGCCGCCGCGAGCGGGTTCCCGGACAACGTCCCGGCCTGGTAGACGTCGCCCGCCGGCGCGATCCGCTCCATCGCCTCGCGCGGCCCGGCGAACGCCGCCGCCGGCAGGCCGCCGCCGATGATCTTCCCCATCACGGTCAGGTCCGGCTCGATCCCGTACAGCTCCTGGGCGCCACCGCGCGCCACCCGGAAGCCGGTGATCACCTCGTCGAAGATCAGTTGCGCGCCCGCCGCCCGGGTCGCCTCACGGAGGAACTCGAGGAAGCCGTCGTCCGGCGGCACGACGCCCATGTTGGCGGCGATCGGCTCGGCCAGGAGCGCCGCGACCTCGTGCTCGGCCAGCGCCGCCTCGACCGCCGCGCGGTCGTTCCACGGCACCACCACGGTCAGCGCCGCCATCGCCGGCGGCACCCCCGGGCTGCCCGGCACCGAGAGCGTCGCCATCCCCGAGCCGCCCTCCGCGAGCAGCCCGTCGGAGTGCCCGTGGTAGGCCCCCGCGAACTTGACCACCACCTCGCGCCCGGTGATCGCCCGCGCCAGGCGCACCGCGCTCATCGCCGCCTCGGTCCCGGAGCTGGTCATCCGCACCATCTCGACCGACGGGAAGCGCCGCGCCACCTCCTCGGCGAGCTGCACCTCGATCGCCGTCGCCGCACCGTAGCTCGTCCCCCGCTTCGCCGCCTCGATCACCGCCGAGACCACCGCCGGGTCGGCGTGGCCGAGGATCAGCGGCCCCCAGGAGCCGACCCAGTCGATGTAGCGGTTGCCCTCGACGTCGACCAGTTCGGCGCCTTCGCCGCGCTCGATGAAGATCGGGTCGCGCCCGATCTGCCGCATCGCCCGCACGGGCGAGTTGACCCCACCCGGCATCACCGCCCGGGCGCGGTCGTAGACGCTCAGAGTCCCGTCCAAGATGAAGCGTGTGCGACTGGCGAGTGCCGCACCGAGCGGGGGTAGGACGCAGGGAGACCTAATCGCGGCGCCATTAGGCCGACCGAGGACGCCGCCCCGCGAAGTGTGTGCGGCGCCGCCAGGCGTGCGCGGGTCATCTTGGACGGGACTCTCAAGAGTGCGCCGCCTCCCACTCGGCGTAATCCGGCGTGAAGTAGTGGAGGCGGATCTTCTTGTACTCGGTCGAGGAGTAGAGCGTGGCGCGGTCGTCGGGGCCCATCGCGCATTTCTCGGCGATCGAGTCGAGCACGGCGTCGCACTCTTCCTTGGAGCGGCCGTGGGCCATCGTGAAGACGCTGTAGGGCCAGTCCTCATACGTGGGCCGCTGGTAGCAGTGGCTGATCCCGCGGGTCGCCGCCATCCGGCCGCCGACCTCGAGGATCTGGTCCTCGGGGACCTTCCAGACCCCCATCCCGTTCGCCGAGAAGCCGGCCCGGCGGTGGTAGAGGATCGCCGCGACGCGACGCAGGATCTTGCGGTCGACCATCTCGCCGAGGTGGTCGAGGAGCTCCTCGGTCGTCATCCCGAGCTCGGCCGCCGCCTCGTCGTAGGGGCGCTCGACCGCCTTCATCGGCCCCTGCAGCGCCGTGATGACGGCGATGTCCCCCTCGTCGTAGGGCTGCGCTTCGAGCTCGCGCGGCGGTGCCGCCTCGACCGCGGCGGCGAGCGCGTCGGTCCCCTTCTCCATCTCCAGGTTCATGTTGATCTTGAAGAGGGTGAGGGTCGGCAGTTCCCGCATCGACTCGGCGCCGGTCTCCTCCATCAGCGCCTCCAGCGTCCCCTGCAGTCCGAGCTTCGAGTCGGGCGGCGTGGCGATCGTGAACCAGAGGTTGAAGTCGTGGGTGCGCAGGTAGTTGTGCGAGACGCCCGGGTGGGCGTTGACGATCCGGGCCGCCCGCTGGGGGTTCTCGGAATCGACTTTGGCGGCGACCAGCATCGACTCGTAGCCGAGCGCCCGGGTGTCGAAGATCGGCGTGATCTCGCGGATGATCCGGCCGTCGAGCAGCCGCTGGGTGCGGCCGAGCACGTCCTCCAGCTCCAGGTCCGCCTCGCCGGCGACGAGCGCGAAGGGCTCCGGGTCGAGCGGGAAGTTCGACTGCAGCAGGTTCATCAGCCGCTTGTCGGTCTCGTCGAGCGGGATCGCCGACCCGTCCTTCCGCGTGCGCGCCTTCGACTGCGGGACTTTCACGGACATACCACGCTCCCGCTCGCTCCCTCACGGAGAATCAGACTGTGACGCTCGGTCACTCGGGTCGCTATAGCCAACCTGCGGCCTCCTTCGCGTAGTAGGTGATGATCGCGTCGGCGCCGGCCCGGCGAATGCCGGTCAGCGTCTCCAGGACGGCCTGGCGCTCGTCGAGCCAACCGTTCATGGCGGCGGCCTTCAGGGCCGAGTACTCGCCGGAGACATGGTAGGCGGCGACGGGCGCCCCGGTCGCCTCCTTGACCCGCCGGATGACGTCCATATACGGCGTCGCCGGCTTGACCATCAGCATGTCGGCGCCCTCTTCGAGGTCGAGTTCGGCCTCGCGCACCGCTTCGGTGCCGTTGGACGGGTCCATCTGGTACCCGCGCCGGTCGCCGAAGCCGGGGGTCGACTCGGCGGCGTCGCGGAACGGCCCGTAGAAGGCCGACGCGTACTTGGCGCTGTAGGCGACGATCGGCACGTCGGCGTGGCCCTCCTCGTCGAGCTGGAAGCGGATCGCCCCGACCCGTCCGTCCATCATGTCGCTAGGCGCCACCGCGTCGGCACCGGCCTCGGCGTGCGAGATCGCCGTTTTGGCGAGCAGCTCGACGCTGAGGTCGTTCTGGATGTTGCCGGCGGCGTCGGGGATGCCGCAGTGGCCGTGGGACGTGTACTCGCAGAGGCAGACGTCGGTGATGATCGTCACGTCGGGATGGGCGTCCTTCAGCGCGCGGACCGCCATCTGCACGATCCCCTCGTCGTCGTAGGCGCCCGAGCCGACCTCGTCCTTGTCGGCGGGGATGCCGAACAGCAGCATCGTCCCGATCCCCGCCGCGGCCACCTCTCCGGCGTGCTCGACCAGGTTGGAGATCGAGTAGCGCTCGATGCCGGGCATCGAGGGAATCTCCTCGCGGATGCCCTCGCCGGCGACGACGAAGGCGGGCATGATCAGGTGGGCGGGCGTGAGCTCGGCCTCGCGGACAAGGGCGCGAAAAGTGTCGGTGCTGCGCAGGCGGCGCATGCGGGTGGCGGGAAACGGCATCCCCCTGATCTTAGGGTTCTGGCGCCGGCGCTAGGTTTGGCCGCGATGGCCGGGGCGACGACAGCCGCGCTGCAGGCTCGGGAGTTGGTCAAGCGCTATGGCGAGCGCGAGGCGCTGCGCGGGGTCAGCTTCGCCGCCGCGCCGGGCGAGCTGGTCGCGGTGATCGGGCCGAACGGGGCGGGCAAGACGACCCTGCTCTCGATCCTCGCCGGCATCCTCGCGCCGGACGGTGGCAAGCTGACGATCGACTCCGGGGCGGTCGGCTGGGTGCCCCAGCAGGCGGCGCTCTACCGGCGGCTGACCGTGGAGGAGAACCTGCTCCTCTTTGCCCGGCTGGAGAAGCACCCCGACCCGCGCGCCTCGGTCGAGGAGATGCTCGAGCTGACCGGGCTCGGCGAGCGGCGCGGCGAGATCGTCGCCCGCCTCTCCGGCGGCAACCAGCAGCGGATCAACATCGCGATCGGCCTGCTGGCGCGGCCGAGCGTGCTGCTGCTCGACGAGCCGAGCGTCGGCCTCGACCCGCGCCAGCGGGCGCGCCTCTGGGAGTTCGTCTCCGGCCTCGCCGGGCGGGGGACGACGGTGATCTTCTCCACCCACGACATCCAGGAGGCGGAGCGCTACGGCGGGCGGCTGCTGGTGCTGGCCGACGGCGAGGCGCTCTTCGACGGTTCCGCCGAGGAGCTGCGCGAGGCGGTGCGCCGCGAGGCACCCGAGGCCGCCGATCGCGATTTCGAGACCGCCTTCGTCGCCTACCTCCACCACCGGGGGCACTGAGCGTGCGCTGGCTTCTGCTGAAGGACCTGCAGATCCTGCGCCGCTCGCCGTTGCAGGCGGTGCTGCTGGTCGTCTACCCGGTGCTGATCGCGGTCCTGGTCGGCCTCGCCGTCTCGCGCGGGCCGGAAAAGCCGCGCGTCGCCTTCCTCAACGAGGTGCCGACCAACGCGCGGGTCAGCCTCAGCGGCCGGAAGCTCCCCTCCGCCAACGTCCAGCGACGGATCTGCGAGAAAGTCGAATGCGTCCGGGTCCACTCCCGTGACGAAGCGGAAAGCAAGGTCGAAGCGGGCGACGTGCTGGCGGCGCTGATCCTCCCCGAAGACCTGGTCAACAAGATCAACTCCCTCTCCACCCTCACCCCCGGCACGCCGCGGGTCGAAGTGCTGGTCAATGAATCGGACCCCCTGAAGGCGGGCGCCGTCGACGACAAGCTCGAAGCGTTGCTCGCCCAGGCCAACCTGGTGCTGGCCAAGCGGATCGCGGTCGAAGGCGGCCACTACCTGAACCTGGTGATCAAGGGTGGCGATCTGCCGGTGCTGGCGGGGGCGGTCCACATCCTCGGCCTGCAGGCGAGCGCCCATATCCTCGAAGCGATCGAACCGGCGCTGCCGAAAGGCCCGCTGCGGGTGGCGCTCGGCCAGGTCACCGAATTCGCCAGGCAGGCGGGCGAAAACCTCGACATCGCCGGGCCCTTGATCGACCGCCTCGCCCAGCCGATCGCAGTGAAGAAGGTCTCCGTCGGGGGCGCCTCGCCGCCGCTCGAAACGTTCGCGATCGCCGTCGCCGCGACCCTCACCCTGGCCTTCGT
The DNA here is from genome assembly GCA_036495785.1 of Solirubrobacterales bacterium. Taxonomy (GTDB): domain Bacteria; phylum Actinomycetota; class Thermoleophilia; order Solirubrobacterales; family 70-9; genus VAYN01. Next base: position 23,403 of record DASXMH010000010.1, on the reverse strand, counting down.
CTGCGTGCTGCTGGTCGCCGGGTCGCTGGCCCTGGAGCGCGAGGAGAACGCCTACCCGCGCCTCACCCGCGGCCTCGTCTCGAGCGAGGCGTTGCTCGGCGAGAAGGTCCTGCTCGGGGTCGCGGTCGGCCTCGTCGTGACGATCCTGATGCTGGCCGGGCTGACGATCTTCGTGCCGATGGAGTGGGGCCGCTTCGGCCTCTGGCTGGCCGCGATCGTGGTGGGCGGCGCGGCCCTGGCGGCGGCGGGCGCGGCGCTCGGCGCGGCGGCCCGCGAGGTGCGCGCCGTCTCCCTGCTCGCCTTCATGGTCACCCTGCCGGTGGGCTTCCTCTCGCTGGTCCCCTCCGGCACCGTCGGCGTCGGCCTCTACGACGTGATCAAGGTGATCACCGCGCTCTTCCCCTTCAAGCCGGCGCTGGAAGCGATCACCGCGGCGCTCGAAGCCGGCAACGGGGGGATCGGCGGCCCGGTCCTCCACCTGGCGATCCTGGCCGCCGCCTACGGCCTGATCGCCCGCCTCGCGCTGCGCCGCTTCGGCCGGGTCTAACCGCCGGCCGGGAGGGTGGGTGGGCCGAAGACCGGGCTATTTGACGGATTTTCGGCCCGTCAACGGAGGGACCGGGCGGAGGCCGCGGTCGACGAAGCTGAGGACAAACTCGCGGACCGTGAGGCCGGGCGTCAGCGCGGCGCGGACGCGGTCGATCATCTCCGGAGTCGTCAGCTCGGCGAAGGCGCGGGCGCGGGCGGGGATCGCGGCGAGGGCGACGGGGGCACCGTCGAGGAGCAGCGGGCCGTGGACGCTGAGGAAGGCGTCGATCTCCGCCGGTCCCTCGCCCCCGATCTCGAGCTCGGCGCTGAAGTCGACGAGCCGCTCGAGCCGGTAGTTCTCCCCCTCGCTCGCCGCCAGCGCCGCCAGCTGCTCGTCGCTGGGGAAGACGAGGTGGACGCTCGCCACCGTGCCGGGGCTGGCGACGACCGCGGCCGGGACCGAGCCGTAGCGGGTGACGTGGGCCGAGTAGACGACGTCCCAGCCGCTGAGCGCCACCCGCAGCACCGCGGTCGGCTCCGGCGGCAGGTCCGCGAGCTTGCGGGTCAGCGCCTCCGGCGAGGCGTTCGCCCCGTAGGCGAGGAGCGCCCGCCGGCCCGCGACGTCGATCTCCTCCGGCGGCACCGGCAGCGTGCGGTCGCCGATCTGGACGAACGAGCCAGCGGGCAGGTCGTAGGGATAGGCGAGGGCCCGGCGGAGGAGCTCGTCGGACTCGGGCCAGGTCGCCATCGGTGCACCATCCCACAGTGCTTCCGAGTTTCTGTGGTCCTACCGCCCCCGAAAGTCGGAAGCACGAGCAGGGGGGCGCGGCTAGAGTCGCCGCCATGCGGTTGCTCTTCATCGGCGACGTGGTCGGCGGGCCCGGGCGGCGCGGGCTGCGCGAGACGATGCCCGCGCTGCGCGAGCGCCACCAACCCGACCTGATCGTCGTCAACGGCGAGAACTCGGCGGGCGGGATGGGGATCACCGAGCGGACCGCCAACGACATCTTCGACACCGGCGCCGCCGTCATCACCACCGGCAACCACGTCTACCGGCACCGCGACTCCTACCCCTTCCTCGAACGCGAGCAGCGGGTGATCCGCCCGGCCAACTACCCGAGCGGCAACCCCGGCCGCGGCTACACCCTGGTCGAGGCGGGCGGGATGCGGGTCGCCGTCGTCAACCTCAGCGGCGGCGTCGGCCTCAAGGTCGCCCGCTCCCCCTTCGACACCGTCGACGCGATCCTCGAACGGCTCGACGCCGACGCGGACGCGGTGATCGTCGACTTCCACGCCGAGGTGACCAGCGAGAAGGTGGCGATGGGCTGGCACCTCGACGGCCGCGTCGCCGCGGTGCTCGGCACCCACACCCACGTCCCCACCGCCGACGGCCGGGTTCTTCCGAAGGGGACCGCGTTCATCTCCGACGTCGGCATGACGGGCTCGCGGCAGAGCATCCTCGGGGTGCGGATCGAGGACGCGCTCGGCGCCCTGATCACCCAGATGCCGACCCGCTTCGAGACCGCCGACCAGGACGTCTGGGTGATGGGCGCGCTGGTCGACGTCAACCAGTCGGGACTGGCGGATTCGATCGAGCCGGTGCTGGTTCCGGCCGCCGCCGGCGCCTCGGGCGCCACCTGAGGATCGGCACGTCGTCCTCCGGCTCGTCGGTTCGCTCGAGCAAGGCGAGCGCGACCAGCATCAGCGGGAAGAACCAGACGATGTAGAGGTAGAACCAGTGGTGCAGGGTGAGCTGCACGCCGAGGATCAGGGCGGCCGAAAGCCCCGCCACCTGCAGCAGCGACTTCTTGCGCGGGACGAAGGCGAGGGCCAGGGCCAGCGCGCCGGTGGCGGCGAGCAGCGCCACCCGCAGCCATTCCAGCGATTCGTCCTGGCCCCAGATGCTGAACGGCGAGCTGCGGCCGGCCTGGGCGGCGATCGTCCGTTCGTAGAAGACCTTGAGACCCGGGTTGATGGTCGGCCAGAGCATCACCGCGACGGTGACCGCGGCGAAGCCGAGGACGAACAGGATCATGGCTTTGCAGCGGGAGAACTGGGCATCCTGCGCGCGAGGTATACGTGCTCGGACGCCCAGTTCTCCCGACACGGAACCGTTGGCGGGGTTCGCGGCGTCGGTCGAGGGCATGGGAGGCGGCAGGGACGGGGTCGGGTCGTAGGTCAGGAGCATCGGAGCCAGGACGGCGGGGACGAACTTCGCCCAGGTGGCCAGGGACAGGGTCGCTCCTCGCCATAGGGGCTTGGCGAGCAGGACCAGGGTCGCCACCAATAAGGCGGAGATCAGGGCGTCGTTCGAGTCGGACTCCAGCGCGTAGGCGGTGTAGGGGAAGGCGGCCCAGCCGAAGGCGAGAATCGCGCCGAGACGGCGGCCCGGAGGCCCCGGCCGGATCCGAATCCCCAGCACCAGCAGCAGGATGAAGGTGGCGACGTCGAAGGCGATCGATGCGCCGTGGGCGGCGGGCAGGGTGTCCCATTCGCCCGAGTAGGGCCAGATCCGCTCGAACGGCACGTAGGCCAGGTAGTTGACCGGGCCGTAGGTGTCGCCGGAGTGGATGTCTTGCGGGAAGTCGCCGTAGAGCGGTTCGCCGTGGACGATCTTGTCGGCGCCGACCACCCCCGCGTAGCCGACGTCGATCGCCCCCGCGTCGGCCATGTTCAGCCCGACCCGGAAGCCCATCAGGAAGAGCGCCGCGATCAGCAGCCACATCGTCGGCCAGACCGGCCGCAGGCCGGCGCCGCGCCCGCGGAACCCGATCCACAGGCACCTCGCGAGGAGGTAGACCAGCACCGGGTAGACGAGCGGCACCGAGACGCCGATGTTCCCCCGGTTGAAGAAGAAGTGGGAGACGCCGAAACCGAGCAGGACCAGCAGGTCGAGGTTGGCGATCCGCCGCCATCGCCGCCAGTCGAAGAGGCCGACCAGGAAGAAGCCGCAGAGCGGCAGCCAGATGAACGGCGAGTTCAGCGAGTGGGCGAACTCGCCCGAGTAGCCGCGCGCCATTTCCCAGGCGACCTGGTAGCCCGTCCACGATTCGACCACCTCGGCGCTCTTCGGGTCGACCATCACCAGCGCGTACTCGTGGTTGTCTTCGAACCAGCCGACTTCCCACTTTTCGTTGCGGAAGGTCGGGCTGGGGACGAGCGCGGGGTGCTCGCGTTTCTCCTTGAGGACGCTCGGGTCCTTGGCCGCGGCCTGGGTCGCTTCGGCCGAGTTGACGTCGCCGGGCGCCGGGCGTTCTTCCTTCGCCGCGGCGCCGGCCGTGGGGGTGGCGAGCAGAGCGGCGGTCGCGAGCAGGACGGCGAGCGCGGCCAACCGCCGTGACGCCCGCGCGATCGCACCGTGCCGGGCGGTCATTCGCCGCTCCGCATCATCCGCCGCCGGACATCTCACTCGCCGCCCGATCCATCGGCGCCCAGCCCGAAGTGGTCGAGAACCGCCGGCGCCACGTCGCGGAGGCTCCACTGCTCGTGCTCCGCCGCCGACTCGGGGCCGCAGCCGACGAAGAGCAGCGGCCCGAGGCTGTCGCCGGCGTGCAGGGCGCCATGGCTGCCCCCGCCCGCGTGGCTGGCGCCGCCCCAGTCGACCGCCTCGAAGCCGTCGGCGAGCGAGAGCACCCAGTCGCCCGAGTGCGGCGCGGTCAGCGCCGACCAGACCCGCTGCAGTGGGTCGGGGTAGGCGGCGCTGCGCAGCTTGCCGTCCTCGACCCGCGCCTCCAGCACGCCGAGCTCGCCGTCGACCTCCCAGCGCCCGCCGCGCAGGTCGGCGACCCCGTCGCCGGGCCGGAAGCACAGCCGCTCCCCGGCGCGCTCGACTTTCGCCCACTCGCCGCCCTCCGCCGGCATCCCCGGCTCGGGCCGGTAGAGCGGCGCGCCCTCGGCGTCGAGCAGTCGGCAGACCAGGTCGACCCCCTCGATCTCGGCCAGCCTCTCCCCCACGGCCCCGGGGTCGGCCCGTTCGCCCTCGCCGGGCAGTAGGTAGACGTGGGCGGCGCGGCCGGTCGGGCTGACCGCGAGCTGCGCCAGCTCCGGTTTGTCGTCGGAGGGCTGCAGGACCGACCATTCGGCGGCGAGGATCTCGGCCAGCGGCAGGCCTCGCTCGACCGCGGTCTGGGCGTGATCGGCGACCAGGATCACCGCGTGCTCGTCGAGGAAGGGGTCGATCCCGCCCGCCTGCTCGATCAGCGTGCCGAAGCACTCGTCGGCCCGGGCGATCGACTCGACCGAGGCCTCCGGCCCGTTGCGGTGCGAGTAGTTGTCGTTGTCGGGCAGCGAGAGGAGCAGGAAGTCGAAGCCGTCCTCCTTCATCAGCTCGACCGCGCAGCAGGCGGCGTAGGGATCGCGGACTCCGGGGATCGAGGTCGACCTGCAGGGGACCTCCTGGCTCGCATAGAGGTCACCGTAGAAGAGCTCGGCCGGGCCCCAGGTGTGGTGGCGGAACTTCAGCCGCGTCGCCTCGACCGCCCGCCGCAGGAGGCCGTCGAGCGAGACTTCGTGGCGGTGCCGTCCGCGGTAGATCAGGTACGGCGTGCAGGCGGTTCGGGCGCCCGCGTCGTCGAGCTGCTCCCAGAGCGTCTCGATCTCTGGGCTGAGATGGGCCAGGTTCATGTTGTAGACGAGGTCGTAGAGGGCGCGGAAGACGCCGAACGCGCGCGTCGCCTCCAGCGAGGAGCCGTACTCGACGTAGCGGCGCTCCAGCCGGTGGTACCAGTTCATGCCGCTGATCCAGTGCTGGTCGGCGCCCACGCCGGTGACCATCTCCGAGCAGGCGACCGGGGTGACCGAGGGGAAGCTCGACACGCAGTCCTCGATCAGGACTCCGCGCTCGACCAGCGCGCCGAAGCTCGGCGCGCGCCCGTCCTCGATCGCGCGCCGCAGCATGTCGGAGCGGAGCGAGTCGACGTAGGTGAGGATCAGCTTCTTGCGGCGCGCGCCGGGCATCGCTGGCTAGATGATCGTGGACGGCGCACCTCGGCCGTCGCCGATCCGGTTAACGGAGGACGCGGAGGCCGGCGTGTTTGCGCTGGTTGCGCCGGTGGCGGCTGTAGCCGAGCCAGATCAGCGCGATCGCCACGACGATGATCACGATCGAGACCAGCAGCGCGATCGCCAGCACGATCAGCGCCGCCAAGGCGACGATGAAGCCGAGCGCGCCCGCGCCGCTGCCCTCGCGCCGCGAGGCGCCGAAGACGAGGTCGGAGATCACCAGGCAGGCCGCGCCCGCGCCGATCGCGGCGACGATCCCGCCGAGGATGCCGTCGATGACGATGCCGACCACGAGGCCGACGATCGCCGCCAGCAGGACCATCCGCCCGCGGGCGCTGCCCTGGGTGCCGGTGGTGCCGGCGAGCATGCCGATCGCGATGCCGATGCCGAGGTCCTCGAGAAAATGCACGGCCGGAAACATAACGGTGTGGGCACGTCGGCGCCAATCCGGCACACTTCCCGCATGACCGAGGTACCCCAGCCGCCGCACAAACGCCGCGCCCACACCGGGGCGCGCGACCTCGAGCGCTACGCCGGCCTCTTCGCCGAGCGCACCACGGTGATGCGCTCCTCGGCGATGCGCGACCTGATGGCGGTTACCGCGCGCCCGGAAGTGATCTCACTGGCGGGCGGCCTGCCGGACACCTCGACCTTCCCGCCCGAGAGCCTCGCCGCGCAGATGAGCCGGATCGCCGCGCAGTCCGCGGCGGAGGCGCTCCAGTACGGGCCGACCGAGGGCTTCGACGAGACGAAGGACTGCATCGTCGAGGTGATGGCGGCCGAGGGGATGCTGCCCGACCCCGACGACATCGTCATCACCACCGGCGGCCAACAGGCGATCGACCTGGTCACCAAGACCCTGGTCGACCCCGGCGACGTGGTGATCTGCGAGGCCCCGACGTACCCCGGTGCGGTGCCGGTCTTCTGCAGCTATCAGGCCGACGTCCGCCAGATCGAGATGGACGCCGACGGGATGCGGATCGACCTCCTCGAAGAGCTGCTCGGCGAGCTCCGGGGCGACGGACGGCGACCGAAGTTCATCTACACGGTGCCGAGCTTCCAGAACCCTGGCGGCGTGACACTCTCGCTCGAGCGGCGCGCGCGCCTGGTCGAGCTGGCGCGGATGCACGAGCTGCTGGTCGTCGAGGACAATCCCTACGGGATGCTCCGCTACGGCGGCGAGCCGCTGCCGCCGCTCTACCAGCTCGACGGCGGCGACTTCGTCATCTACCTGGGGACGTTCTCGAAGATCCTCTCGCCCGGCATCCGCCTCGGCTGGGTCGTGGCGCCGCCGCCGGTGCTGGAGAAAGTCGTGCTCGGCAAGGGCGCGGCCGACCTCTGCACCTCGACCCTCACCCAGTTCTTCGTCCGCCAGTACTTCGCCGAAGGCGGCTGGCGACGCTACGTCGAGGACCTGGTCGAGCTCTACCGCGGGCGCCGCGACGTGATGCTCGAGGCGCTCACCGAGCACTTCCCCGCCGAGGCCACCTGGACCGAACCCCAGGGCGGCCTCTTCATCTGGGCGACGCTCCCCGACTACATCGACACCGAAGACCTCCTGGCGAAGGCGCTGCGCAGCGACGTCGCCTTCGTCCCCGGCCGGGCCGCCTACGTCGACGGCCGCGGCGGCAACTCGATGCGCCTGAACTTCAGCGGCGTCAGCGACGACGAAATCCGCGAGGGGATCAAGCGGATCGGCCGCGTGATCCGCGAACAGGTCGAGCTGTACGAGGCGCTGGCGCCAGGCGCCTCCGAAACCAGGGCGGCCGCGCCGGCCCCCCCTGAGAAGGACAAGCCCTCCGAGGCCGGCAACGTGGTACCGCTTCGGAAGGAAGCGGGCGCGTGAAGGTCGCCGTCCTCAAAGGCGGCCGGTCCCTCGAGCGCGGCGTCTCGCTCCGCTCCGGCGCCCGGGTCGAGGACGCGCTCGACCGCCTCGGCCACGAGGTCGTCCCGATCGACGTCGGCGCCGACCTGGTGAAACGCCTCCGCGCCGAGCAGCCCGAGGTCGCCTTCGTCGCCATGCACGGTGTCGGCGGCGAGGACGGCACCGCGCAGGAGCTGCTGGAGATCCTCGGCATCCCCTTCACCGGCCCCGACGCCGCCGCCTGCGCCCGCTCGATCGACAAGGTGCTCGCCAAGGCGGCGATGCGCGTGGCCGGCATCCCCACCCCCGACTCCTTCGCCTTCACCCAGACCGCCTTCCGCGACCTCGGCGCCGCCGACGCGCTCACCGACCTCGAGGGCACGCTCGGGTTCCCGCTGGTCGTCAAGCCGAGCCGCGGCGGCTCCTCGCTGGGCGTCAAGTTCGCCGCCGCGCCCGCCGAGGTCCCCGGCGCCCTGGTCGCCGCCTTCTCCTACGACGACCGCGTGATGCTCGAGCGCTTCGTCCGCGGCCGCGAGGTCGCGGTCAGCGTCCTCGGCGGCGAGGCCCTGCCGATCGTCGAGGCGATCCCGGCCGAAGGAGATCCCTACGACTTCGAGGCCCGCTACGAGATCGGCCGTACCCACTTCGTCTGCCCGGCCGACCTCTCCCCCACCGAGCGTGCCGCGATCACCGACGCCGCCCTCGCCACCTGCCGCGCCCTCGGCTGCGAAGGCTTCGCCCGTGTCGACCTGATCCTCGCCGTCGACGGCCCGTGGGTGCTCGAGGTCAACGCGATCCCCGGCCTCACCGACACCAGCCTGCTCCCCCAGGCCGCCGAGGCCGCGGGGATGAGCTTCGAGGACCTCGTCACGAGGATCCTCGATCTTGCGCTCAGCCCGAGCGCCGCTTAACCGGAGCAGATACTTCGCTTAGGAATCGCCGGAGGCGAAGTCCTCCGGCGAGACTTCGTCGAGGAAGTCCTTGAACTTGTCGACTACCTCCTCGGTGTCCTCGACCTCGTGCTCGAACTCGATCGCCGACTCCTCGATGACCTCCTCGGCGGCGAAGATCGGGGCGGCGACGCGGACCGCGAGGGCCAGGGCGTCCGAAGGGCGCGAATCGATCTCGATTTCCGAGCCGCCGACCGAGACGGTGATCGAGGCGTAGAAGGTGTTGTCGCGCAGTTCGGTGACCGCCACCCGCTCGCATTTCGCGTCGAGGTTCTCGAGCACGTCGGAGAGCAGGTCGTGGGTCATCGGCCGTGGCGTCGAGGCGCCCTGCAGCTTCATCAGGATCGCCGCCGCCTCAGGATGCCCGATCCAGATCGGCAGGAAGCGGTTGCCGTCGACGGTCTTCAACAAGACGATCGGCTGCTTGCCGACCATGTCGAAGCTCACGCCATAGATCTGCATCTGCTGCAAGAGATTGCTCCCACCGTACGTTTGGCCTGGGCCAAAAAGTGTACGGGGCCGAGTGGGCGATCCTGGATTCGAACCAGGGACCTCGTCCTTATCAGAGACGCGCTCTAACCAACTGAGCTAATCGCCCGGGGACGGCGATGATAGCGACGGACGCGGGGCGGCTCACTTGCCCCGGCGGCGCAGCTCGCGGGCCAGGTGGTGGGCCTCCTCGACGTTCTCGAAGTGGAGCTCGGCGACGATCGCGTTGCCGCGCGCCTTGACGCTCACCTCGTGCCCGAGCGCCGCCTCGAGCGCGTCGGTCGCGTCGTCGAGCGCGGCGCGCTGGTCGGGGTCGATCGGCGCCCGGCGCGGCCTCGCTTTTGGCCGGCCGGCCAGCCGAACCCTGTCCTCGGTCTCGCGGACCGACCACCCTCCCGCCACGGCCTCGCGGGCGAGACGGCGGCGGACGTCGTTGCCGGCGGCGCCGAGCAGCGCCCGCCCGTGGCCCTCGCTCAACTCGCCTTTTTCGAGGTAGCCGAGGGCCTCGTCGGGCAGGTCGAGCAGGCGGATCAGGTTGGAGATCGTCGAGCGGTTGCGGCCGACCCGCCGGCCAAGCTCCTCTTTGGTCAGGCCGAGGTCCTCGACCAGGGCGGAGCAGGCCTTCGCCTCCTCGACCGGGTTCAGGTCCTCGCGCACCATGTTCTCGATCAGCGCCGCCTGCAACCGCTCCGGCTCGGCCTGGTCGCGCACCACCGCGGGCACCTTGTCGAGCCCGGCCTGCTGGGCGGCGCGCCAGCGCCGCTCGCCGGCGACCAGTTCGTAGCTGCCGTCGTGGAGGGGGCGGACCAGCAGCGGCTGGACCATGCCCGAGGCCTCGATCGAGGCGGCCAGAGCCTTCAGCGCCTCGGGGTCGAAGTGGGTGCGCGGCTGGTTCGGGTTCGGCTTGATCAGCGAGACCGGCAGCTCGAGCAGCTCGCCCGCCGCGGCGTCGGCGGGCGTCTCCGGCAGGATTGCGGCGAGACCGCGGCCGATCCCGGCGCGGCGCTTGGTCGAGCTAGCCACGCCCGGCGAGCTCCTTGGCGAGGGCGCGGTAGGCGATCGCGCCGCGAGAGGAGGGGGCGTGGTCGGTCACGGGCAGACCATAGCTAGGGGACTCGGCGACCCGGACGCTGCGCGGGATCACCGTTTCGAAGACCATTCCGGAGAAGTGCTCACGCAACTCGGCCTCGACGTCCTGGGCCAACCGCGTGCGCTCGTCGTACATGGTTATGAGCAAGCCCGACACCTCCAGCTTCGGGTTCAGCTGGCGCCGGATCAGGCCCAACGTATCCAGGAATTGGACGAGCCCCTCGAGCGCCAGGTACTCGGCCTGCACCGGCACTATGACGCTGTCGGCGGCGACCAAAGCGTTGACCGACACCGGGCCGAGCGAGGGTGGGCAGTCGAGGAAAGTACGGGCGAAGCGCTCGCGCAGCGGGCCGAGTCGTTCCCGCAGGCGCGTCTCGGAGTCCTCGATGCGGGGCAGCTCGACCGCGGCGCCCGCCAGGTCGCGGTTGGCGGGGACCAGCCAGAGGTTGTCGGGCCCGGCGGGGCGGGCGGCGGCGGCCACCTCGGTGTCGCCGGTCAGGCAGTCGTAGGAGGACGGGTGCAGGTCGCGGTCGCCGCCCAGGGCGACCGTCGCATTGCACTGCGGGTCGAGGTCGACCAGCAGCGTCTGCTCGCCTTCCGACGCCGTGCAGGCGGCCAGGTTGACCGCGCTCGTCGTCTTGCCGACGCCCCCCTTCTGGTTCGCGATCGCGTAGACGGTGCCCATTGCGGCGGAGACTAGATGAGTGCCCGCCCGGTGAGCCGCGAGCGCCACGCCGGGACTCCGCGGTGGAATCAGCGCCCGCGATCGGGGGCGGTCGGATAGCCTGGGCGCGTGTCCGACCTGGCCGACTGGCCCGACGATCCCGCCGAGCGCGCCCGCGAGCTGGTCGAGGGGGTGCTCGACGAGCTCGATCTCGACGGCGAGGTGGAGATCGAGGAGGACGACGATCGCATCGCCATCACCGTGGTCGGCAAAGACGACTACGGCCTGCTGATCGGCAAAAGGGGCCAGACGATCGACGCCCTGCAACTCCTCTGCTACCAGGCGGCATTCCGCGGCCTGCGCGACCGCAAGCGGGTGGTCGTCGACGCGGCGGGCTACCGCGGCCGCCGCCGCGAGACGCTCGAGAGCCGCGCCGACCGCGCCGCCGAGCAGGCGCTGACCAACAACCGGGTGGTCGAGATGGACCCGATGAGCGCCCAGGAGCGTCGCGTCGTCCACGAACGGCTGAAAGGACGATCCGGTGTCGAGACCTACAGCGAGGGCGACGAGCCCCACCGCTGCGTGATCGTCGCCCCGCTCGTCCACGAGTAGTGGTCGAGGACCCGACGGCGTCCCTCTCCCCGGCCCAGCGCCGGTCCCTGCAGACCGTCCTCGACCTCCTTGCCGAGGAGCGCGCCTCGGTCAGCTCCGTGGTCGACGAGCGCGCCTGGCGGGTCCACGTCGCCGACAGCCTGACCGGCCTCGACGTCCCCGAGCTACGCGAAGCGCACCGGATCGCCGACGTGGGGGCGGGGGCGGGCTTCCCCGGCCTTGTCCTGGCCGTCGCGCTTCCCGAGGCGCACGTCGACCTGATCGAGTCCGTGGGCCGCAAGACGGCCTTCATCGACCGGGCGGCCGAGGCGGCCGCGATCCCCAACGCCTGCGCCCTCACCACCCGCGCCGAGGACCTCGCCCGCACCGACTCCCGCGAGTCCTACGACGTGGTCACCGCCCGCGCTGTAGGCCGCCTCTCGACCCTCGCCGAGCTCGCGTCCCCGCTCCTCCGCGAAAACGGCGTCCTGATCGCCTGGAAGGGCAGGCGCGACGAAGACGAGGAGTCCCAGATGTCCCGGGCCTCGGGGTCCCTCGCCATGACCCCTGAGTCCATCCTGGACGTAGGACACCGAGCCGGCTCCCAGCACCGCCACCTCCACGTCCTCCGCAAGTCCGCCTCGACCCCACCCAATCTCCCCCGCAAGTCCGGCCTGGCCAAGAAGCGCCCCTTCGGCTGATCCAGGCCATCCCCCGTCCCCCCAACGGGCTTCCGTGGTTCGAAATCATCGCCATAAGAGGAAAAGCAACCCCGCAACGCCTCGCAGCTCACTGAAGGGAGCACCGCCCCGAATGCGGATCCTTCCGAGGCGGCCCGTAGAGGGAGTCCTGACCCTCTCCGAACGGCTTGTACCTTCCTTGGCGCCGTTCGGAACCTTGCTCGTCCGGACCGCGATCCCCGCCGGAAGGTTGAGAGAGGAGAGGGTCAGGACTCCCTCTACGGGCCCCCGGCGAAATGAGCCCCCGATCGCGGAGGCCCTTATCTGCGTCTCTTCTTTCTTTTCGGCGGTTTCGGCGGCGGTTTCGCCGCCTTGACCTCCGCCGGACTCGGCACATGCGGCGCCGGGATCACTTTGTTGATCACCAGCCCCTGGCCGATCGTCCAGATGTTGGTGGTGATCCAGTAGACGATCAGGCCCGAGGGGAAGTTGATCACGAAGGGGACGAAGATCAGCGGCAGGACGAACATCATCGTCCGCTGCGATTTGTCGGCGGTCACCGACATGAAGAACCCGGAAGCGAGCTGGGTGCCGACGTAGAGCAGGATCAGCACGATCAATTCAGCCCCGTGCGCCTTCGAGGTCAGGTCGTTGACGAAGAGGAACGAGGCCTGACCGTTGGTGCAACCGGCGGCGCCGCAGCCGATGTCGCTCGGGAGCTCATGGCGCAGCGTGTAGAAGAGCGTGATGAAGACCGGGAGCTGTGCCAGCAGGGGGATGCAGGAGGCGAACGGGTTGACTTTGTTCTCTTTGTAGAAGCGCATCATTTCCTGCTGCATGCGCTGTTTGTCGTTTTTGTATTTCTCCTGGAGTTCTTTGATCTGCGGCTGCAGAGCCTGCATCGCCCGCATGCCTTTGAGCTGTTTGTAGGTGAGCGGGATCAGGATCGCCCGCGTGCAGACCGTGAGGGCGACGATCGCCCCACCCCAGGAGAGGCCGACGTTGTCGTGGAAGAACTTGAGGACCGCGTTCGCGACGTCGATCAGCGGCTGCAGGATGTTTGCGTCCGGGACCATCACGAGTGCGCCTCGCCGTGGTAGTCGGCCGGATGGACGTGGCCGAGACCGCGCAGGGTGAAGTGGTCCGGGACCGGGTCGAAGCCGCCGTGGCTGAAGGGGTTGCAGCGGATCAGGCGGTAGCAGGCCAGGACCAGCCCGCGGATCACGCCGAAGCGCTCGACCGAGTCGACCGCGTAGGCCGAGCAGGTCGGCTCGTAGCGGCAGCGGCGCGGGCGGGCGGGCGAGATCCAGCGCTGATATGCCCGCAGCGGGGCGAGGACCGCGCGTTTCACGTGCAACGGGTCACGGGAGGCATCGTCGGAGCGTTTCACGTGGAACGTCCCCCGCCGAAGCTGGCATCCATCGCCTCTTCGAGCGATTTGGTGACGCCGGCCGTCCCTTCCTTCTCGATCAGCCCGCCGATGTCGGCGCGGGCGACGATTACGAAGTCATGCTTGTCCGGCAACCGGTCCGAAAGCGACCAGAAGGCTTCGCGCAGCGTGCGCTTGACCTTGTTGCGGTCGACCGATCCGCCCACCTTGCGGGACACGGACACGCCGAGCCTCACCTCTTCGCGCTCCTCGTCTTTGCGTGGGAACGTGTAGAGGACGAGGTAGCGGGTCGCATGCGAGGAGCCGTCGCGATAGACGCGGTCGAACTCGCCGCTGCGCGAGAGCCGACGGCGCTTCGACGGCATCTAGGGAGTGAGGCGCTTCCGACCTTTGCGCCGACGGCGCTGCAGGACGGCGCGGCCACCGCGGGTGCTCATCCGGGCGCGGAAACCGTGGGTCTTGGCCCGCTTCCGCTTCTTGGGCTGATAAGTGCGCTTCATTGCCGGCGGAGTATAGGGACACCGGAGAAATCTTTTCCCCGCCAATTGCGGGTGGGTGGGTTCCTCCGGCAAATGACGGCGCTATCGTCGCCGCCCCCCGTGCCTGACGATTCGCCCCCAACAGACCTCGAAGCCCTCTGGCGAACGACCCAGGATAGGCTGCGGGAGTCGGTGCCGGAGTCGACCTACAGGCTGTGGTTGGAGCCGCTCGAGGTGGTCGGTGCCGACTCCGAGACGATCTACCTGAAAGCGCCGGAGGGAATCCGTGCCTGGGCCGAGCGGCGCTACTCGGCGCTGATCGCCGCCGCCCTCGCCGAGGCGGGCACAAGCTTGCAGCGGGTCAGCTTCGCCGCGCCGCGCAACCAGGCCGAGACGGCGACCCCGGGCCCCGAGCTGAACCCCAGCTACACCTTCGAGCGCTTCGTCATCGGCCCCGGCAACCGACTCTCCCACGGCGCCGCGCTGGCCGTCGCCGAGGCCCCATCCGAGGCCTACAACCCGCTCTTCCTGCACGGGCCGCCGGGGCTCGGCAAGACCCACCTACTCGCGGCGATCGCCAACTACCTGCAGGACAACGCCCCCGGCCTCAGCGTCCGGTACACGACCGCCGAGTCGTTCACTAACGAGTTTGTCGCGGCGCTCCGCAGCACCGGCGCCGAGGCCTTCAAGGCGCGCTACCGCGGCATCGACGTGCTGCTGATCGACGACGTCCAGTTCCTCGAGGGGAAGCCGGCCACCGAAGAGGAGTTCTTCCACACTTTCAACGCGTTGTATGAGGCGGGCAGCCAGCTCGTCCTTTCCGCCGACCGCATCCCGAGCGAGCTCTCGACCCTCGCCGCGCGCCTGCGCGACCGCTTCGAGTGGGGCCTCACGGTGCCGGTCGAACCGCCCAACCTCGCGACCCGGCTCACCGTCCTGCGCCACCTGGTCGAGGAGGCCGGGATCGAGATCGCCGACTCCGGCGCCCTCTCCGAGCTCGCCGGCCGGATCGACGCCAACGTCCGCCAGCTGCACGGCGCCCTGACCCGCGTGATCGCCCACGCCTCCCTGCTGGCCAAGCCACTCAGCTCCGAGTTGATCGCCGAGGTCATCCCGCGGGCCCCACGCACGGCGCAGGCCACCTCGGTCGAGGAGATCCAGCAGCAGGTCGCCGAACGCTTCGGCATCTCCCGCGCCGAGCTGATCGGCTCGAGCCGAGCGGCCACCCCGCTGCGCGCCCGCCAGGTCGCCATTTACCTGACCCGTGAGCTCACCGACCTCTCGCTGCCGCAGATCGGCAGGCTCTACGGTGGCCGCGATCACACCACCGTCCTGAACAGCCTGCGCCGCATCGAAGCGGGCCTCGGCGAGGACGAAGCGCTCACCGCACGGATCACCGAGTTACGCGCAGCAATCCACAACCCAGCGGCCGGCTGACCCCGGGGCGCCGACGTCGCTGTAAGAATCCACGCCCGCCCACAGGCTCGTCCACAGGCCGCTTCCCGCATTGCGTCGCCGAATAGTCTTCCTCCCCACTTCTTTCCACAGCACCTAAACCAACTCCACAAGGCAATCACTTGAAGCTCACGACCAAACGGGAAGACCTCGTCTCCAAGCTCTCCACCGTCTCGCGTGCCGTTTCCACCCGCGCCGCGACCCAGGCCCTCTCCGGGGTCCTGATCGAGGCGGGCGAGGGCTCGCTGACCCTTTCCGCGACCGACCTCGACCTCGGCCTGCGCACCGCCGTCGAGGCGACCGTCGAGGGCGGCGGCTCGGTCCTCCTCCCCGGCCGGCTCCTGGCCGACGTGTCGCGTTCGCTCGCCGACGACACGGTGGAAATCGAGACGCGCGAGGCTGAGCGCGACGTCGAGATTCGCAGCGGCACCTCGCGCTTCCACCTGCGGGTGCTGCCGGTCGAGGACTTCCCCACCCTGCCGAGCAGCGACGGCGAGCCGATCAAGATCCCGACCGCGGCGCTGGCCGAGAGCATCGACCTGGTTGCCCGGGCGGCCTCGCGCGACGACATGCGCCCGGTGCTGACCGGCGTCTTCGTCACCGCCTCCGGCAACGAGATGACGATGGTCGCCACCGACTCCTACCGGCTCGCGGTCAAGCGGACCGAGCTCGAGGCGGCGCTCTCCGGGGAGATCGAGGCGAACATCCCGGCCCGGGCACTGCGGGAGCTGGCTCGGATCCTCGCCGGCGAGGGGGTCGAGGAGGCGGCGATCACCCTGCAGGCGAACCAGGCGATCTTCGAGGCCGGCTCGATCACCCTGACCACGCGGCTGATCGAGGGCCAGTTCCCGAACTTCCGCCAGCTCCTCCCCGAGTCCTACGAGCACGACGTGCGGCTGCCGCGGTCGGAGTTCCTCGACGTGGCGCGGCGGATCAGCCAGCTCGCGCAGCGCAACGCGCCCCTGCGCTTCTCCTTCGAGCCGGGCGAGTTGACCGTCTCCGCCGAGACGCCCGACGTGGGCGACGCCCGCGAGACGATGCCCGCCGCCTTCGAGGGCGAGCCGATGGAGATCGGCTTCAACCCCGAGTACCTGCGCGAGGGGATCGAAAGCGTGACCGGCGACGAGGTGCTGGTGCGGCTGATCTCGCCGCTGCGGCCGGGGCTGATGCAGCCGGTCGAGAACGAGGACTTCCGCTACCTCGTGATGCCGATCCGCCTCAACGTCTAGGTCGAGTGGGCCGGTGCTGGTCACCGCGATCGAGGCCCGCCCGCTGCGCAGCCTGGAGCGCGTCCGCGTGGTGCTCGGGCCCGGGATCACCAGCGTCGTCGGCCCCAACGGGGTCGGCAAGACGAACCTGGTCGAGGCGCTCTACTTCGCGCTCACCGGGCGCTCGTTCCGCACCTCCGACCGCCGCGACCTGATCCCCTTCGGCGAGAGCCTGGCGCGGGCCGAGGCGACGGTCCGCGACGACGACGGGATCGAGCGGCGGCTGCTCGCCTCCGTGAGCCGGACGGAGGGACGGAGGCACCTGCTCGACGGCCAGGCGGTCGACCCGGCGACGATCGCCCGCGCGCGGCCGCCGGTGGCGGTCTTCGCCCCGGACCGGCTCAGCCTGGTGAAGGGCCCGCCCGCGGAGCGGCGCGCCCACCTCGATGGCTTCCTCGCCGCCCGCTGGCCCGCCCGCGGTGAGCTGCGCAAGCGCTTCGGCCAGGCGTTGGCCCAGCGCAACGCGATGATCTCGCGGATCGCGGCGGGCTACGGCTCTCCGGACGGGCTCGACGTCTGGGACGCCGGCGTGGCCGACTCGGCCGCGCCGTTGATCGCGGCGCGGGCCGAGGCGGCGGCCGAGCTGGCGCCCGCGTTCGCGGAGGCACTGTCGGAGCTCGGGCTGGAAGGCGGCGGGCTGGCGTACGCGCCGCGGGCCGCCGGCGGGGCGGCGGAGATCCGTGCCGGACTGCTCGAGCGCCGCGACGCCGACCTCAGACTCGGCCGCAGTTCCTGGGGCCCCCATCTCGACGAGTTGAAGCTCAGCACGGGTGGCCGTGCGCTGCGCAAATACGGCTCACAGGGTCAGCAGCGCGCCGCCCTCCTCGCCCTGCTGTTCGCCGAGCGGGAGGCGCTCCTGGCAGCGCGCCGGGTCACCCCGCTGCTGCTGCTCGACGACGTGATGAGCGAGCTCGATCCGGGTCGTCGCGAGCTGCTCGTCGCCCGCCTCGCGGCGGGCGGGCAGACGCTGATCACCGCCGCCGATGAAGGGTCGCTGCCCGCGGCGGCGCGGACGGCAATGGTCCGGATGCCGAGCCCCGGCATGGTCGAGGGCGACTCGGCCGACCCTGGCGTGGCGGCCGCGTGACCCGGCGCCGCGCCCCCCGCCAGGCCTCCGAGGCATTTCGCGTCGCCCGTGACCGCGTCGCGCCGAAAACCGGTCTCGCGGCGGTCCAGGCGGCGTGGTCGACGGCGCTCGGCGAGCGCCTCGCCGCGGTGGCGACGCCGGTCTCCGAGCGGGCCGGGACGCTGACCGTGGACTGCGCCGACGGCGTCTGGGCGCAGGAGCTCGACCTGATGCAGGAGCAACTCCTCGAGCGCCTCCGTGAGGAGCTAGGGAACAGGGCTCCCCGAGCGCTCAAGTTTCGCGTTGCAAGAGGGTCCTAAGCGGACCCGCTTTTTTCACGATTTGCAGGAATTTTGGCACCTCAGAGGCTTGGGTCCAGCCCTCCGAACTGATATTCTTATGGCAACTCGCCTTTGCCCCGACAAGTAGTGGAGCGAGCCTCCCTGCGTCGGGGCTTTTTGTGTCAACCCCGGAAGGACCTCTTTGCCTGAGAAAAAAGCCAAAGCCGACGCCTCCTACGGCGCCGCGGACATCACCGTTCTCGAGGGACTCGAAGCGGTCCGCAAACGGCCCGGCATGTACATCGGCTCGACCGGCCCCCGCGGTCTGCACCACCTGGTCTACGAGATCGTCGACAACTCGGTCGACGAGGCGCTCGCCGGCTACTGCGACGAAGTGCGGATCGTCCTGCACCCAGACAACAGCGTCACGGTCGCCGACAACGGGCGCGGCATCCCGGTCGGGACGATGGAGAAAGAGGGCCGGCCGGCCGCCGAAGTCGTCCTCACCGTCCTGCACGCAGGCGGCAAGTTCGGGGACGGCGGCGGCTACAAGGTCTCCGGCGGCCTGCACGGCGTCGGCTCCTCGGTCGTCAACGCGCTCTCCGAGCGGCTCCACCTGAAGATCGAAACCGACGGCGCGGTCTGGGAGCAGGACTACGAGCGCGGCAAACCGATGACCAAACTCGAGCGCGGCGCGGACAGCGACCAGCACGGCACGACGATCACCTTCCTGCCGGACCTCGAGATCTTCGAAGACATCGAGTACGACTTCCAGACGCTGGCCGAGCGGATGCGGGAGACGGCGTTCCTCACCCGCGGCCTGAAGATCGAACTGGTCGACGAGCGCGGCGAGACCAACAGCGTCGCCTTCCAGTACGACGGTGGTATCGAGGACTTCGTCGTCCACCTCAACGCGAACAAAGACACTCTGCACAAGAAGCCGATCTACTTCGAGGGTGAAAAAGACGACGGCGAAGTAGAGGTCGCGATGCAGTGGAACAACTCCTACCAGGAGTCGATCTTCAGCTTTGCCAACAACATCAACACCCACGAGGGTGGGACGCACCTGTCAGGTTTCCGGGCCGCGCTGACCCGCACCCTGAACGCCTACGCGCGCAACAAAGGCCTGCTCAAAGAGAAAGACGAGAACCTGGCCGGCGAGGACGTGCGCGAGGGTCTGACCGCGGTCATCTCGGTGAAGCTCCACGACCCCCAGTTCGAGGGCCAGACCAAGACCAAACTCGGCAACCCGCCGATCCGCAGCCTGGTCGAGGAGACGGTGAACCGCAAGCTGGCCGAGTTCCTCGACGAGAACCCGCCCGAGGCGAAACGGATCATCTCCAAATCGATCGACGCCGCCCGGGCACGCGCCGCGGCGCGCAAAGCGCGCGACCTGACCCGCAAGTCGGCGCTCGAGAACACGGCCCTGCCGGGCAAGCTCGCCGACTGCACGGTGAAGGACCCGAGCCTGGCCGAGATCTTCGTGGTCGAGGGTGACTCGGCGGGTGGTTCTGCGAAGCAGGCGCGCGACCGAAACACCCAGGCGGTGCTGCCGCTGCGCGGCAAGATCATCAACGTCGAGAAGAGCCGCATCGACAAGGTCCTCGCCAACAACGAGATCCAGGCGCTGATCACCGCGATCGGCACCGGCGTCCACGACGAGTTCAACATCGACGAAGCCCGGTACCACAAGATCGTGATGGCGACCGACGCCGACGTCGACGGCGCCCACATCCGCACCCTGGTGCTGACCTTCCTCTACCGGCAGATGCCGGAGTTGATCGAGCGCGGCTACGTCTACATCGCCAAACCGCCGCTCTACCGCGTGAAACAAGGCAACCAGGAGACCTACCTGGAGCGCGAGTCCGAACTCGAAGAGCTGCTGTTGCGCGACAGGCTCGAGCAGTTCGAGGTGACCGACGCGACGGGGGAGAGCCGCAAGCTCACCCCGAGCCGTTGGCAGGCCTACATCCGGCGCTCGAAAGAGTACGAGGGCTGGGGCTCCTCGCTGCAGGCCGACTTCGGCCACGAAGTGGTCCGCTTCCTGGAGGAGTCGAACCTGCTCGACGAGCAGGTGGCCACGCTGGCCGCGGCGCGGGAGCTGCTCGAACGCGAGGCGCCCGAGGGAGAGCCGTTCGACACCGAGGTGGTGAGCGCAAGCGAGGACCTCGTCGCGGTCAAGGCGATCGCCCGGAGCAGCGGCCTGGCGCGCACGCACCGGCTGCCGCGGGAGCTGTTTGAAAGCGGCGACTACCGTAAGTTCGCCGAGGTGCACGCGGCGCTGATCAAACAGGTGGGTCGCCCGCCGTTCACTGTGAGGCGCGGGGAGAAACGGACCGTCGCGCTTTCCTTCCAGGCGCTCCGCGGCGCCGTGTTGGAGCTGGCCCGGCAGGGCGTCACGCTGACCCGCTTCAAGGGACTGGGCGAGATGAACGCCAAACAGCTCCGTGAGACGACGATGGACCCGTCGACCCGCACCCTGGCGCAGGTGACCCTCGAAGACGCGACCGCCGCCGACACCATCTTCTCGATGTTGATGGGCGACCAGGTCGGTCCGCGGCGTGAGTTCATCGAGACCCACGCGAAAGAGGTCAAATTCCTCGATGTCTAAGGAGGCGAACTGATGGCTGCCCATGATGTGTTGAGCGGCGGCAACATCGAAGAGCGCGGGCTCGAGCAGGAGATGCGCTCGTCGTACCTCGATTATGCGATGAGCGTGATCGTCGGGCGGGCGCTGCCGGACATCCGCGACGGCCTCAAGCCGGTCCACCGGCGGGTGCTCTACTCGATGCACGACCTCGGCCTGCAGCCCACGCGGCCGTATCGTAAGTGCGCGTTCATCGTCGGCGAGGTGATGGGCAAATATCACCCGCACGGCGACTCGGCGATCTACGACACGTTGGTGCGGATGGCGCAGGACTTCTCGCTGCGCTACATGCTCGTCGACGGTCAGGGGAACTTCGGCTCGATCGACGACGACCCGGCGGCGGCCATGCGGTACACGGAGGCGCGGATGTCGCGCATCGCGACCGAGATGCTGCGCGACATCGACGCCGACACCGTCGACTTCGGGCCCAACTACGACGAATCGACGCAAGAGCCGCTGGTCTTGCCGTCGCGCTTTCCGAACCTGCTGGTCAACGGCACCTCGGGGATCGCGGTCGGCATGGCGACCAACATCCCGCCGCACAACCTGCGCGAGGTCGCGGCCGCGGTCGCCGCCTACATCGACGACCCGGAGATCGACCTCGACGGCCTGATGAAGCACATCAAAGGCCCCGACTTCCCCGGCGGCGGGCTGATGAGCCGCGAAGGGATCCGTGACGCCTACGCCTCCGGCCGCGGCAGCATCAAAGTGCGCGCCCGCGCCCACGTCGAGCCGCTGAAAGGGGGCAAGGAGGCGATCATCGTCACCGAGCTTCCCTTCATGGTGAAGAAGGGCGGCGACAGCGGCCTGATCACGAAGATCGCCGAACTGGCGCGCGACCGCAAACTCGAGGGGATCTCCGATCTCCGCGACGAGAGCGACGAACGCTCCGGTATGCGGCTCGTGATCGAGTTGAAACGCGGCGGCCCGCCGGCCAAGGTGGTCCTCAACAGCCTCTACAAAAAAACCTCGATGCAGTCGACCTTCGGCGCCAACATGGTGGCGCTGGTCGACGGCGTGCCGCGCACGGTCAGCCTGCGCGAGCTGATCGAGCACTACGTCGAGCACCAGCGCGAGGTCGTCACCCGGCGGACGCAGTACGAACTGCGCCGCGCCGAGGCCCGCGCCCACATCCTCGAGGGGCTGCTGGTCGCGCTCGACAACCTCGACGCGGTGATCAAACTGATCCGCTCCTCACCCGACCCCGACGCGGCACGCGAAGGGCTGATGGACCAGTTCGAGCTCTCGCGCGAGCAGTCACAGGCGATCCTCGACATGCGGTTGCAGCGCCTCACCGCGCTGGAGGCCGACAAAGTCCGGGCCGAGCACGCCGACCTGATGGAGAGGATCGGCGAACTGCGCGCGATCCTCGGCGACGAGGCGAAGGTGATGGGCCTGGTCAAGGAAGAGCTCGCCGAAATCGTCGAGTCCTACGGCGACGAACGGCGCACCGAGATCGCCGCCTTCGAGGGCGAGGTCGGGATCGAGGACATGATCGCCGACCAGCAGATGGTGATCTCGCTGACCGCCTCCGGGTACGTGAAGCGACTACCGCTGGCGACCTATCGCCAGCAGAACCGCGGCGGCGTCGGCGTGATGGGGATGAACCTCAAAGAGGACGACTACATCGCCCACCTCCACATCAGCTCGACCCACGACTTCCTGCTGTTCTTCACCAACCGCGGCAAGGTGTACCGGACGAAGGTGTACGAACTGCCGGAGGGCTCGCGTACCTCGAAAGGCTCGAGCCTGCGCAACGTGCTGCCGCTGCAGGAAGACGAGAAAGTGATGGCGGTGATCCCGACCCGGGACTTCAAAGAGAACCGTTACCTCGTCTTCGCGACCGCCGACGGCCTCGTCAAGAAGACCGAATTCCTCGCCTACAACACGCCGATCCGTGCCGACGGGATCATCGCGATCAAGGTGCGGCCGGGCGACGAGCTGGTGCAGGTGCGCCTCACCTCGGGCGAAGACGACATCCTGATGGTGTCCCACTCCGGCCACGCCGCCCGCTTCTCCGAGGAGCTGGTGCGACCGATGGGCCGCGACACCAGCGGTATCAAAGGCATGAACGTCAGCGGCAAAGACAACCGCGTCCTCGCGATGGATATCGCCCGCAACGACACCGAACTGTTCGTCGTCACCGAGAACGGCTACGGCAAGCGCACCCCCGTCTCCGACTATCCGATCAAGGGCCGCGGCACCAAAGGCGTCCTGACGATCCGGCTGACCGAGAAAAAGGGCGGCCTGGCCGGCGCCCTGATCGTCAACCCCCACCAGGACCTCCTTTTCATCTCCCAGAACGGCATGGTCCAGCGCACCGGGGTCGAAGGGATCTCCCAGACGGGCCGCTCCACCCAGGGCGTGAGGGTCATGAACATCAAGGACGACGACCGCGTCTCCGCCGTCGCCCTGGTGGTCGAGTCCGAGGACAACTCGGCTCCGGTCGAAGAGATCTCCGATCAGATCGAGATGGATGGAGACGGCGCGAATCAGGACGGCGCGAGCTCAGACGGGGCAGCCGGGGACGGTCCCTTCCACTCTTAGGCGCGACCAGGCTGCGTACGTAGGCCTTGGCGTAGGGGGTCAGGACTCCCTCCCTCGGGAGACCGTCCCTTAACGCTACGCGGCCTGCGGTAAGTACTGCTGCCAGCTCGCCGGCATCTTCGGGCTCGCCACCTGGATGAAGACGGTCGGGGCGGGCGCCCTCGGCGTCGTCTTCGGGTGCATGTGGATCTCTCGGGGCAGGCGGTTGCCCTTCTTGCGGTTGCAGGTCGCGCAGGCGGCGACGATGTTCTCCCAGACCGATTCGCCGCCGCGGGAGCGGGGGATGACGTGGTCGACGGTGAGGCCGGATTTGGTCGAGCCGCAGTACTGGCAGGTCCAGGAGTCGCGGGCGAGGACGGCGCGGCGGGTGATCTTGCGGCGGTGGGCCTCGCGGGGGATGCGGACGTAGTTGAC
>DASXMH010000009.1:0-14723 GCA_036495785.1 Solirubrobacterales bacterium | reverse complement strand
TCGAGCGCGGCGGCGCGGTCGTGGCGCTTCTCCGGGCGGGCGGGGTCGGCGGGGAAGAAGAGGTAGCGGCCGGCCGGGTCGAGCCCGAGCGCCCGGCGGGCGGCGGCGCGGGCGGCGGGCGCGAAGCGCTCGAGCGCCGGGCCGCAGGGGAGGACGGCGGACCCGGGGACGGGCGGCAGGCCGGGGCGACCGTCCTCCTCGAAGAAGAGGGCGCGGGAGACGGCGGAGGAGAGGTCGGCGCGCCAGGCGAGCCGGCGCGAGAGCGGGCCGACGACCGGGTGGCGGACGTCGGTGCCGTGGAAGGTGACGAGGAGCGGGCGGGCGCGGGCGAGGCGTGCCACCCAGCCGGCCAGGCCGTAGTGGGCGTGGACGAGGTCGAAGCGCTCGCGGCGAAGCAGGGCGCGCAGCCGGCGCACCGCGGGCAGGTAGTTGGAGCGGCCGCGGGGGAAGCCGAATTCCTCGACCTCGATGCCGCGGGCGCGGATCGCGGCGACCTGGTCGCGGACCCAGCGGCCGCGCTGCGGCGTCGCCCGGTCGGGGACGAGGTTGGTGACGACGAGGACGCGCATCGCGGCAGGTTATCCGGGCCCGGGCGGGGTACGAGCACGCCTGCGGTGCCGAAATCGGCCCACCGTCGCCTCTCCGTCTGCTTGAGTGCCCTTTCCCAATGCGCTCTCCGCGCCTCCCGATCGCCGCCTCGTGCGCCTGCCTGCTGCTGGTCGGGGTGCTTGCCGCGCCCGCTGCGGCGGCGACCCCGTCGATCTTTTTCCGCGAGCACGCAGTCGCGGCGCGTCGCTTCTGGACCCCGGCCCGGATGAGGGCGGCACGGCCGATCGAAGGCAGCGGCCCGACCGCCCGCGCGTCGGGGCTCAACCCGGCCCTGACCGCGACCTCGGAAACGATCGCCGACCCGACCCTGCCCGGGTACCGGGTGAACGGGGCGATCTTCATCTCCGAAGGGGCGGGGATCGGCTACGGCCGCTGCTCGGGGACCTCGGTCGTCTCGCCCAGCAAGAGCGTCGTGATCACCGCCGGCCACTGCGTCTACGACGGGGGCATCTGGTCGGACCGCAAGTGGGTCTTCGTCCCGGGCTACCGCCATGGCGAACGCCCCTTCGGCACCTTCACCGCCCACTGGCTGGGGACGACCCCCGCCTGGCACGCCCGTGAAAACGAGAACTTCGATGTCGGCGCGGCGGTGGTCGGGCGCAACGAAAAAGGACAGACGCTGGCGGCGGCGGTCGGCGCCGACCGGGTCGCGACCGGGCTCTCGCCCAACCAGACCTTCGACGCCTACGGCTATCCGGTCGAACACCCCTTCAACGGCGGCACCCTGCAGGTCTGCCGCGAAGCGGCCTTCGAGGGGCACGACTTCGGCTCGCTCTTCGAACCCGGCCCGCTCGACCTGGCGATCAGCTGCGACGACAGCGCCGGCGGCTCGGGCGGCGGCTGGGTGATCGAAGGCGACGTGCTCAACAGCGTCACCACCTACGGCTATCCGAGCGACCCGTTCACCAACTTCGGCCCCTACTTCGGCCAGGACGTCGCCAACCTCTACGCGCGGGCGAAACAGATCAAATGAGGTGCGGCAACAGGACTCCGAGCGGGAGGCGCGGGTGACCCTTCACTCACGAACTGGGGGGAGGTTCGCTCAGGGTCAACCGGGCTTCCCGGTGGCGCTCGCGGCTCTCGCCGGGCTGCTGGCGATCTTGGTCGGGGCGGCGACCGGCTCCGAGGCGCTCGCTGACTCAGGCGGCGCCTCGGCGGGGCGGGGACATGCGGTCGAAGTCGAACCGCGGTTCCAGCTCGCCGGGTCGCACGGCTACCGCCTCTTGATCTCGGCTCGGGCGGCGACGGTGACGATCGGGGTCGCACGCGGCAGCGACACGCCGCGCGCCGGCTCCTCCACCACCTACGTCGCCCGCGGCACGTCCGGCCCGAACGGCATCCACGCCAACTTCCACCAATTCGGCCGCGTCGACGTCAAGTTCCACCCGACCGCGGAAGCCGCCCGCGGGCTGCCGCCCGACTGCTTCGGCGGGACGACCGGGGCGGCGACGATCCCCGGCTACTTCACCGGCACCGTCGACTTCCACGGCCAGGGCGACTACACCGCGGTCCACGCGAGCCGGGTGGGCGGCGAGGTCGTCCTGCCGCCGACCGAACAGTGCCCGCTGGTGGGGGGCGGCGCCGTGCCGCTGGTCGAAGACCCGAGCGCCGAGCTGCCCCCGGCGAAGACCCGGATGACCCTCTCGGCGCTCGACAAATCCGGCACCGGCGGCCTCATGTTCGTCGCCCGGCGGGAGGGCAAGACCGGCTTCTACGCGGAACGGTTCGGCACGGTCGGGCAGATCGGCCTGCTGAGCTTCGACTACGCGCTCGGGCCGCGCTCGAGCTTCGTCTCCGACCCGCAAGTCAGCTTCGGCAGCGTCCACCCGCCGCGGCCCTTCACCGGCTCGGCGACCCTGCGCCGCGGCCCCGGCGGCAAGCGCTCCTGGACCGGCACGCTCGCCGCCACCTTCCCCGGCCGGGAAGTCGTTCCCCTCACCGGGGCCCAGTTCCACACCACCCTCTCCAGAAGCTTTCCCTAGCCGTCACTCAATTGGCACTCGCGCGTCTTGTTCGGTGCGCATTTCAAGCCGAGCATCGCTCTCGCCAATCGAGGAAGGGAGAGCGATGTTCTACGCAGTCCTGGGCTACGCCCACGCCGCCTTGTGGCGGGTCAACGTCGCCGTCACGCGGCGGGTGAAGGCGATCCATGCCCTCGGCGGTGAGCGCGGTCAGGGGACGGTCGAGTACGTCGGCCTGATCCTCCTGGTCTCGCTGCTGATGGTCGGGATGGTCGCCGCGATGAAAGGGTTCAACGGCAAACAGGGGACCGAGCTCGCCGACGTGATCATCAACAAGATCAAGGAAGCGGTCGACAAGGTCGCCTTCAAATGAGGGTGGGGCCGATGGGCCCCCGTCGCGCCCGGCGCCCGCCGGGCGCGGCCGTCCTCGCGCCCGCCCGGCCCGCGTGAAAGACTCGCCCGCGATGACCGCCTCGCGCAGCTACGACCGTGCCCCGGCCGACATCCGGCCGGTGACCATCGACCCCGGCTTTGTGGAAAGCGCGGACGGGTCGGCGCTGATCTCGGTCGGGCGGACGCGGGTGATCTGCACCGCGTCGGTCTCCGAGCAGGTGCCGCGCTGGATGATGGGGCGCGGCAAAGGCTGGGTCACCGCCGAGTACGCGATGCTGCCCGCCTCGACCGGCGACCGCAAGCAGCGCGACATCTCGAAGGGCAAGCAGGACGGCCGCGGGGTGGAGATCCAGCGGCTGATCGGGCGGAGCCTGCGGGTGGTGGTCGACTTCAAGGCACTTGGCGAACGGAGCGTCTACGTCGACTGCGATGTGCTGGAAGCCGACGGGGGGACGCGGTGCGCGTCGATCACCGGCGGCTTCGTGGCGCTGGAGATGGCGTTCAAGAAACTGCTCGACCGCAAACTGATCGAGACGATGCCGCTGACCGGCTCGATTGCCGCGGTCAGCGTCGGCATGGTCGACGGGCGTGCCCTCTGCGACCTCGACTACAACGAGGACTCGCGGGCCGAGGTCGACGCCAACGTGGTGATGACCGGCGATGGCGGCCTGGTCGAGGTGCAGGCGACCGCCGAGCGGACGCCCCTGTCGCGCACCTCGCTGGACGAGCTGCTGGGGCTCGCCGAGGGCGGCATCGCCCGCCTGCGCGAAGTGCAGGAGCGGGTCTCGCCCTGAGGGCCGCGCGGTGATCCTCGCGACGTCGAACCTCCACAAGGTGGGGGAGATGCGCGAACTGCTCCCCGGCATCGAGCTCGAGCCGCTGCCCGAGGGCTACGAGTCGCCGGTCGAGGACGGCCACAGCTTCGAGGCCAACGCCCTGATCAAGGCGCGGGCCGCCCACGCCGTGTTGGGCGGCGCGGTCCTCGCCGACGATTCGGGGATCGAGGCCTATGACCTCGACGGCGCGCCGGGCATCTACTCGGCCCGCTACGCCGGCGTGGGCGCGAGCGACGAGGACAACCTCGACAAGCTGCTGCGCGAAGTCGACGCCGCGGGCGGCGAGCGCCGCGCCGCCTACGTCTGCGTGCTGGCCCTGGTCGACGAGGACGGCACCGAGCATGTCTTCGAAGCCACCTGCGAAGGCCGCCTCCTGAGGGAGCGCCGCGGCAGTGGCGGCTTCGGCTACGACCCGGTCTTCGTCCCCGACGACACCGACGACGAACGCACGATGTCGGAGTTGAGCGCGGAGGAGAAGAACGCGATCAGCCACCGCGGCCGCGCCGCGAGGCTCGTTGCCACGCACCTGGACGGTTAGCGGGCTGATTTCGAGTGGAGGGAGCGGCGCGGGGGGCGGCGTTGTTCGCGCCGGGCGCGGCTGGCCGAGGTGCGTCCCGGGCGTCTCGTGGCGACCCCGGCAGGGTGTGGCCGCCACGAGACGCCCGGGACGTGAGGGGTTCGCGGGGGAGAAGGCGCAGGGACGGCACGAAGTCGGGCTTCCGTGACGCCCTACGTTGCGAACGTGGGCGATTCGAACGGTCAGGAATCTGCGTGGTTGGAAATGCTCGTATAGCGATCATTTCCAACCACGCAGTTCTCTGACCGTCGAAGGAGTGGCGTATCCGCCGCTCGGCGGCGTGCGTCCACCGCAGACGTCACGCATCCTCCACTCCTTTCATACCCGGCCGTCTCGGCCACGGCCACACCCTGCCGGGGTCGTGGACGAGACGGCCGCATCCCTTCCCCGGGCGCCAGCTTCCCCGGCCCCCATCCCTTCCCGGGCGCCAGCTTCCCTGCCCCGAACCCCGTGGACCCGACCGGCTCGGAACTACCGCTACGCCGGAGGCAGCAGATTCACCGCCGCGGCGAGGCCGACGGCGCAGACGGTGATCGTGTAGCCGGTGTAGCCGCTGACCGCGAAGAGGATCGCGGCGACGGCGCAGACGACGACGACGGTGAGCCAGGATGCTCGGGCGAGGGGCACGGTCGGTATCTTCGCTCAAGTGCCCGACGCCGCCGCAACAGCTCCCGCACCGGCGGACGCCGAGGCGGCGCTTTCCTTCCTCACCGAGATGTCGCCCGACCTGCGCGGTGGGGCGATCCTGACCGGCGACGGCACGGTGCTCGCCGCGTCCGGCGACGCGGCGACCTGGGCCGCGGAGGCGGTCAACCTGTTGCGGGTCGCCGACGCCGCCGGCGACGAGCCGGTCGAGCAGGTCCACGTCTCCACCCAGGCGGGCGAGGTCTTCGCGCTGCGCGCCCACGGGTTCGCGGCGGTCACCGTGACCGAGCGGTTCGCGCTCGCGTCGCTGACCTTCTTCGACATGCGCTCCGCGCTCCGCGACCTGGCAAAGGGAAGCGGAGGGATGGACGACGGGCGCACGGGCGACGGCGAGGTCGAGGACTGATGCCGCCGAAGCCACACCGCGTCCTGCTCGACCGGGTCTCCGGCTACGCCGACGAGGCCGCCGCCTACATGCGCCGGCGCCGCGTCTCGCGCAAGCCGTTCGCCCGCCTCTACTACCCCGGCGGTCGCGCCGCCGAGCTGCCGGCCGACTCGACCGCCGGCGCGGAGTTGTTCGTCGCCGCGGGCGCCGTCATCGACCTCGCCGGCAAACGGCGCCCAACGAACGGTCGCCGCGAGGGGAGGCGCGCATGACCGAGCTGCTCGACCAGTAGGTCGCGGCGCGCGTCCTCTCGCGCGCCCTCGCCCACGGCGGCCGCTTCGCCGAGGTCTTCGCCGAACGGCGCGGCGGCCTCTCGATGGCGATCGACGAGTCGCGGATCGAGTCGGTCCAGTCGGGCGCCGAGGAGGGCGCCGGGGTCCGGGTCGTCGACGGCGCCACCACCTACTTCGCCCATGTCGACGGGCTCGAGCCGGCCGCGCTCGAACGGGCCGCCGACGAGGCCGCCTCGGCGCTCCGCGCCGGCCGCACCGAGCCGCGCCCGCTGAGCGTCCGTTCGGTCATCCCGGTGCCGATCAAGGTCGCCCCCGAGGACGTACCCGCCGCCCGCAAGGCGGAGCTGCTGCGCGAGCTCGACCAGCGCGGCCGCGGCATGGGCGGGGAGATCGCCCAGTTCACCGCCTCCTACGCCGAGGCGCGCCGCGTCGTCACGATCGCCAACTCCGACGGCCTCTTCACCGGCGACGACCGCACCCGCACCCGGATCGGCGCCCAGGCGGTCGCCCGCCGCGGCGAGAAGGTGGAGACCGGGGCGGAGACGCTCGGCGCCCATCGCGGCTTCGAGCTGCTCGAAGACGACCCGGCGCTGATCGCCGAGCAGGCCGCCCAGAAGGCTCTCACCCTGCTCGACTCGCGCCCCGCCCCATCCGGCTCGATGCCGGTCGTGGTCGGCGGCGGCTTCGGCGGCGTCCTCTTCCACGAGATGACCGGCCACGGCCTCGAGATCGACCACATCCACAAGGGCGCCAGCGTCTACATCGGCAAGCTCGGCGAGCAGGTCGCCCAGCCGCTGCTGAACGCCTACGACGACGGCCGCCTTCCGAACGAGTGGGGCAGCGACGCGATCGACGACGAGGGGCAGCCCACGCAGCAGACCAAGGTGATCGAGGACGGCCGCCTGATCTCCTACCTCTACGACCACCTCGGCGCCGAGCGCGACGGCGTCCCCTCGACCGGCAACGGTCGCCGCGAGAGCTTCCGCCACCTGCCCCTGCCGCGCATGACCAACACCTACATCGCGCCCGGCGAGTCGACCCCGGAGGCGATGATCGAAGAGGTCAAAAACGGCTTCTATGCAGTGTCTTTCGGTGGCGGCCAGGTCGACCCGGCGACCGGCGACTTCGTCTTCGGCGTCTCCGAGGGCTACCTGATCGAGGGCGGCAAGGTGACCAGCCCTTGCACCGGCGCCACCCTGATCGGCAACTGCCTCGACGCCCTGGCCGCGATCGACGCGGTCGGCGACGACTTCTTCGTCAAGACCGGGATCTGCGGCAAGGGCGGCCAGCGGGTGCCGGTCGGAACCGGCCAGGGGCACGTGCGCGTGGGGAAGATGACGGTCGGAGGGACGCAGCGGTGAGCGACTCTCTGCCCAGCGTCGAGCTGTCCCCGGCCGCGAGCCGTGCCGTCGAGGCGGCGCTCGGGGCCGGCGCCTCCGCCGCCGAGGCCTACGCGTCCCGCGACACCGGCCGCGAGGTGCGCGCCCACGGCGGCGAGGTCGAGAGCCTCACCGCCGCCACCCAGACCGGAATCGGCATCCGCGCCTGGGACGACCACCGGGTCGGCTACGCCTACGGGACGGACCTGACCGACGCGGGCGTCGCGGCGCTCGCCGCGCGCGCCGCCGAGATGGCCGCGGTCGCCGACGAGGACGAGTTCGCGGCGCCGCCCGACCCGGCCGAGATCGAGGCGATCGCCGGCCTCGACGACCCGAGCGTCGCCGCCTGGTCCGCGGGCCAGGTCGCCGAGCTGGCGCTCACCGTCGAGCGCACCGCGCTTGCCGCCGACAACCGCGTCGCGGGGGTAGAGACCGCCGTCTACGCTGACTCCACCGAGCAGGTGGCGATCACCTCCTCGACCGGGATCGCCGCCTCGTATGAGTCCTCCAACTGCTTCGCCTACCTGCAGGCGATCGCCGAGGGTGAGGGCAGTCGCGAGACCGGCCTCGGCTTCGGCCTCGCCCGCGGTCCGGAGGACCTCGACCCGGAGGCGATCGGCGCCGAGGGGGCGGAGCGCGCCGTCTCGATGATCGGCGCCGGGAAGCCCGCCTCGCGCTCCTGCCCGGTCGTCCTCGACCCGACCGTCGCCGCCAGCTTCGCCGGCCTGATCGGCGGCGCGCTCGGTGCCCGCGCCGTGCAGCGCGGCCGCTCGCCCTTCGCCGGGCGGCGCGGCGACGAGGTCGCCTCGCCCGCCTTCGCCCTCCACGATGACGGCCGCGATCCGGCGGGCGCCGCCTCGGCGCCCTTCGACGGCGAGGGCGTGCCGCGCCGCCGCACCGCGCTGATCGAGGGCGGCGCCCTGCGCGGCCACCTCTTCGACACCTACACCGCCAACCGCGAGGGGGAGGGGACGACCTCGACCGGCTCGGCCGCGCGGGCGGGCTACCGCTCGCTGCCCTCGGTCTCGGCCTCGAACCTGGTCGTCGCCGCGGGCGATCTCTCGACCGAGGAGCTCCTTGCCCAGGCGGGCGACGGCGTCTTCATCACCGACGTCGCGGGGCTCCACTCGGGCGTCAATCCGGTCACCGGCGTCTTCTCGGTCGGCGCCTCGGGACGGACGATCCGAGGCGGGGTGCTGGCCGAGCCGGTGCGTGAGTTCACCATCGCCGGCGAGCTGGTGGCGATGCTGCGGGCGGTCGTCGCGGCGGGCTCGGAGGCACGCTGGGTGCCGTTCGGCGGCTCCGTCTCGACCCCGCCGCTGCTCGTCTCCGAGCTGGCGATCAGCGGTACCTGACCGGCCCTCTGCCTGAGCGCTCAAGGCCTCTTTTGGCTCCCCGCGCGGTTTCCCGCCGACCGGCATTGTTAGATTGCGGCTCATCTTCAACCCCGAGGAGGAATCTCGACGTGACCAAGGCTGAGTTTCTGGACCAACTGGCAGGCGACGACCGTCTGGGCAGCAAAAAAGCGGCGAGTGACGCCGTCGACGCGGTCCTCGACGCGATCACCGGCGCTCTGGCGGCGGGCGACGAGGTCAGCTTCACCGGCTTCGGCAAATTCCACGTCGCCGAGCGTGGCCCGCGTCAGGGCGTGAATCCCCGCACCGGCGAGCGGATCACGATCCCCGGCGGCAAGGTGCCTCGCTTCTCCGCGGGCTCCGCGCTCAAGACCAAAGTCAAGGGCTGAGTTCCTGGACAAGTTCGCTGACCGGCTGACGGCGCTCGTCGAAGAGCGCCGCAGTCAGGTTTGCCTCGGGCTCGACCCCGATCCCGCGAAGCTGCTGCCGGGGATCGCGGTCGAGGCCGATGGCGACGCCTCTCCCGCCGTGTCGGCGGGACGCGCCGTCGCCGCCCACTGCCGCGAGCTGATCGCGCGGGTGGGACCGCACTGCGTCGCGGTGAAGCCGCAACTCGCCTGCTTCGAACGGCTCGGCCCGCCGGGTTGGGAGGCGCTCGGCGCCGCCCGCGAGGCCGCCCGCGAGGCGGGCCTGATCTTCCTCGCCGACGGCAAGCGCGGCGACGTCCCGGTCACCGCCGCCGCCTACGCCCAGGCGCTGGTCGGCTCGACCCCGACCCCGTGGGGCGAGGTGCCGGGACTCGGCGCCGACGCCTTCACCGCCAACCCGCTGCTCGGCCGCGACGCGCTGGAGCCGCTGGTCGCCGCCTGCGAGGACGCCGGGGCGGGGATCTTCGTCCTCGTCCGCACCAGCAACCCAGGCGCCGCCGACCTGATGGACGCGCCGAGCCCCGAGGCACCGCTCCACGAGCGGCTGGCGCGGCTGGTCGACGAGCTCTCCGGGCGCCTCCTCGGCGAGGGCGGCCTGAGCGGCCTCGGCGCCGTGGTCGGCGCCACCGAGCCCGGGCACATCGCCCGCCTGCGGGAGCTGATGCCGCGCTCGGTCTTCCTGCTGCCCGGGGTCGGCGCCCAGGGCGGCGATCCGGCGCTCCTCGGCGCCGCCTTCGCGCCCGGGCCGGCGGCGGCGATCGTCTCCTCCTCGCGCGGCATCGCAGGCGCCCCGGACCCCGCCGTGGCCGCCGAGGAGCTCCGCACCACCGTCTGGGAGATCTCGAACGCCTGACCAAAGGGGCCGGTAATCGCCTCTTTCGCCGCTACGATGCCGCTCCCGACGAAAGCCCGGGCGGTGCGCCGCGGGCACCCGGTTCGATGAAGAAGAGAAGCTGGATAGCCAGGTTCCTCGCGCTGGCCGCGATCGTGGCGGCGGTGATCGCCGTGATCGTCGTCGCCTCCGACACCAACCTGCACTCGAGCGCGGACCACAACGGCAAAGGCCACCACGGCCAGGCGCACAAGGAACAGCCGGAAAAGAAGCAGCGCACGAAGGCGAAGACCTACACCGTGCAGAGCGGCGACACGCTCACCTCGATCGCCCACAAGACCGGCATCCCGGTCGCCGAACTGCAGGCGCTGAACCCGGAAGTCGACCCGCAGATCCTGATCGCGGGCGAGACCCTGAAGCTGCAGAAGTGAGGCGGCGCCGGGTCGGCGCTCTTCTCGCTGCCCTGCTCGGCGCGCTCGCGCTGGGCGCGGGCGCGGGTGCGGCGGAACCGTCCCACGACAAGGGCCCGCACCACAAGACGAGCGGGCCCCAGGTCCTCGCCAAGTCCTGGGCGCTGATCGACGGGCGCACCGGCGAGGTGCTGACCTCGCACGCCGGCGAAGAGCGGCTGCCGATCGCCTCGACCACCAAGCTGATGACCGCCTACGTGGCGATCAAGGACATGCCGCTCTCGAAGATCGTCCGCGCCCAGCCCTACGAAGCCGAATTCGGCGAGTCGCTGATGGGCCTGCGGGTCGGCCAGAAGATCAGCGTCGAAGACCTGCTCTACGGGCTGATCCTGCGCAGCGGCAACGACGCCGCCAACACGTTGGCGATCGACGCGGCGGGGTCGGTGAAGAAGTTCGTCGCCCAGATGAACCGCTACGCCGCCGCCCTCGGCCTGACCAATACGCACTACGCCAACCCGGTCGGCCTCGACCAGAAGGGCAACTACTCGAGCGCCCTCGACCTGGCGGCGCTGACCGAGGAACTGGAGCGGCTCCCGGCCTTCGCCAAGATCGCCGCCTCGCGCGAAGCCGTGCTCAAGAGCGTCCACCCGGTGCGGCGGATCAAGACGATCAACGCGCTGCTCGGGATGGCGCCCTGGGTGACCGGGGTGAAGACCGGCCACACCTGGAAGGCGGGCTACGTGCTGGTCGGTTCGGGCGCCAAACGCGGGATCCACCTGATCTCGGTGGCGATCGACGCGCCGACCGACGAAACCCGCTTCTCCGACAACCTCGAACTGCTCGAGTGGGGCTTCCGCCGGTACCACCGGCGCAAGGCGCTGCGGAAGGGCCAGGAACTGGCGAGCCCGTCGATCAGGTACTCCGGCGGCGAGCTGCCGCTGCTCGCCGCCCACTCGCTGAAGGTCGGCCTGCGCGAGGGCCAGAAGGTCGCGGTCGAAGTCGACGCGCCGCGCCGGGTGACCGGCCCGATCCGCCGCGGCGCCCGGCTCGGCAGCGCCATGGTGACGGTCGACGGCCTCCGCGCCGGCAGCGTCCCGCTCCTCGCCAGCCGCCACATTCCCGCCCCCAGCGCGTTCGACAAAGCTCGCGGTTTCGTCGGCGAACACCCCGTCCCACTCGCGATCGCGGCGTGCGCGATACTGCTCCTAGCGATGCTTCTCGGGCGGGCAGTCCGCCGAATCCGACGGGGAAAGCGGGTGTGGCAGAAGTGATCCTCACGGTGACGCTGAACGCAGCAATCGATCGCACGGTCGCGGTGCCGAACTTCCGACTTGGCCGCCGCCACCGGGCGGTGGAGAGCCGCACGGTCGCGGGCGGCAAGGGCATCAACGTGGCGCGGGCGCTCAACCTGCTGGGCCGGCCGGTGATCGCCTCCGGCTTCGTCGGCGGTCCCTCGGGGACGCGCGTGCTCGAACAGCTCCACGAAGAGTCGGTGCTCACCGACTTCATCCAGATCGCCGCCGAGACGCGGATCAACCTCGCGGTGATCGACCCGACCTCGGGCGAGCAGACCGAGATCAACGAGCGCGGCCCGGCGGTCTCCGCCGAGGAGACGAAGCGGCTCTTCGACCGGATCGGCTACCTGGCGGGCGGGGCGAAGATCTGCGTGCTGGCCGGATCGCTGCCGCCGGGCGCCGGCGACGACCTCTACGCGCGGCTGATCGACGACCTGCGCCGGCGCGGCGTGCCGGTCGTCCTCGATGCCGAGGGCGAGGCGATGCTGGCCGGGGTGCGGGCGGGCGCCGCGATGGTGACGCCGAACGAGACCGAGGCCGAGGAGCTGGTCGGGCAGGAGTTCGCCGATGGCTCCGACCTCGCCACCGGCCTGCTGGAGGTCGTCCGGCTCGGCGCCGAGCAGGCGGCGATCACCCGGCCGGAGGGGTGCGTGGCGGCGGTCGGCGAGAACTCCGAGCGGCGCCTGCTGGAGGTCCACACCGAGCCGCTCGAGCCGGTGTCGACGGTCGGCTCGGGGGACGCCTTCGTCGCCGGCTACGTCGCCGCGCGCTACGAGGGGCGCAGCGAGGAGGAGTGCCTTGCCTACGGGGTCGCCTGCGGCGCCGAGTCGACCCAGCACTTCGGCGCCGGCTTCGTCGACCGCAACCAGGTCGAGCGGCTGCTCGGCGGGGTCTCCGTCCATGATTTGGAGGTCCCGGCCGAAGTGTAGTCTGGCTAGTTCACACGCCAGCCCTGGAGGTCACACTTTGGAAATCGAAATCGGCCGCGGAAAGAAAGGGCGGCGCGCCTACGGATTCTACGACGTAGCGATCGTTCCTTCGCGCCGCACGCGGGACCCCGACGACATTGACATCACCTGGACGCTCGGTCCCTACCGCTTCGAGTTGCCCCTGCTCGCCTCCGCCATGGACGGCGTGGTCAGCCCCCAGACCGCGGCGCTCACCAGCAAGCTCGGCGGGCTCGGCGTCCTCAACCTGGAGGGCATCTGGAGCCGCTTCGAGAATGCCGAGGAGAAACTCGAGGCGATCTCCGCCGCGCCCAAGCACGAAGCGACGCGGATCATGCAGGAGATCTACAACGAGCCGGTCAAGCCGGAGCTGATCGGTCGCCGGGTCGAGGAGATCAAGGCCACCGGTGCCGTCGTCTGCGGCTCGCTGACGCCGCAGAAAGTGCGTGACTACTACGAGGTCGCGATCGAGGCGGGCCTCGACATCCTCGTCGTCCAGGGCACCGTGATCTCCGCCGAGCACGTCTCGACCACGGTCGAGCCGCTGAACCTGAAGGAGTTCATCGCCGAAGTTCCGCTGCCGACGATCGTCGGCGGCTGCGCCTCCTACTCGACCGGCCTGCACCTGATGCGGACCGGCGCGGTCGGGGTCCTGGTCGGGGTCGGCCCGGGCGCCGCCTGCACCACCCGCGGCGTGCTCGGGATCGGCGTGCCGCAGGCGACGGCGATCGCCGACGTGGCGGCCGCCCGCGCCCAGCACATGCTGGAGACCGGCGAGTACGTGAACGTGATCGCCGACGGCGGAATGCGGACCGGCGGCGACGTCTCCAAGGCGATCGCGATGGGCGCCGACGCGGTGATGATCGGCTCGCCTCTCGCCCGCGCCAAAGAGGCGCCCGGCCGGGGCTTCCACTGGGGGATGGCGACGTTCCACCCCTCGCTGCCGCGCGGCACCCGCGTCTCGACCAAGCAGGACGGCACGATGGAGCAGATCCTGCTCGGCCCGGCGCGTGAGAACGACGGCACCTTCAACCTGATGGGGGCGTTGAAAACCTCGATGGCCACCTGTGGCTACGAGGACATCCGCAGCTTCTAGCGGGCCGAGGTGATGGTCGCCCCGGCGCTGATGAGCGAGGGCAAGAAGCTGCAGAACGAGCAGCACGTCGGCATGGGCTCCAACGGGCGGGCGGCCGTTAGTGCAGGGGTCGCTGTATCGGATGACTAGTAGTTCCGACGCGCTCCGACCGGTGGGTCCTGTCGCCGATGAGGCGCCCTCGTCCTCGCAGGCTGCGGGCGAGGACACCTCATCCGCGCCACCCGCCGTGCAGGCGGTGGAGGAGGTGCTGGTCCTCGACTTCGGGGGGCAGTACTCGCAGCTGATCGCGCGTCGGATCCGCGAATGCGGGGTCTTTGCGGAGTTGCTGCCGGCGAATGCCGATGTGGAGAGGATCCGGGCGCGGGCGCCGAAGGCGCTGATCCTGAGCGGCGGGCCGGCATCGGTCTACGAAGACGGGGCGCCCGCCTTCCCGACCCAGCTGCTCGACCTCGACATCCCGATGCTGGGCATCTGTTACGGCATGCAGGCGATGGCGCTGGGGCTGGGCGGCAAGGTCGAAGGCGCCGAGGCGGGTGAGTTCGGGCGCACCGAGCTGACCCTGCGGGAGGGTGGCGGCAGGCTCCTCGGCGGTCTGCCGGAGGAGCAGAGCTGCTGGATGAGCCACCGGGATGTGGTCCGCGAGGCGCCGGAGGGGTTCACCGCGCTGGCCTCTTCGCCGAGCTCGCCGGTCGCCGCGTACGAGATGCCCGACCGGGCGCTCTACGGCATCCAGTTCCACCCCGAGGTCGTCCACACCCCCTACGGGACCGAGATCCTGACCCGCTTCCTGCGCGACGTCGCCGGCTGCGCCGAGCAGTGGAGCGCCGCCTCGGTGATCGAAGAACAGGTGGAGAAGATCCGGGCCCAGGTCGGCGAGGGGAAGGTCATCTGCGGCCTCTCCGGCGGCGTCGACTCCTCGGTCGCCGCGCTGCTCGTCCACAAGGCGGTGGGGGAGCGGCTGACCTGCATCTACGTCGACCACGGGATGATGCGGTTGAACGAGTCCGAGCAGGTCGTGGAGACCTTCTCCCAGTTCGGCATCCCGCTGATCGCGGTCGACGCCGAAGAGCGCTTCCTCGCCAAGCTCGCCGGGATCGACGAGCCTGAGCGCAAGCGAAAGATCATCGGCGAGGAGTTCATCCGCGTCTTCGAGGAGGAGGCGTCGAAGCTCGACAACGTCGGCTTCCTGGTGCAGGGCACTCTCTACTCGGACGTGATCGAGTCGGGCGGCTCCGACCACGCGGCGACGATCAAGTCCCACCACAACGTCGGCGGGCTGCCC
>DASXMH010000008.1:0-5536 GCA_036495785.1 Solirubrobacterales bacterium | reverse complement strand
GTATCCGCCGCTCGGCGGCGTGCGTCCACCGCAGACGTCACGGATCCTCCACTCCTTTCATACCCGGCCGTCTCGGCCACGGCCACACCCTGCCGGGGTCGTGGACGAGACGGCCGCATCCCGTTCCCCGGGCGACAGCTTGAGATGGCCCTTTCCCCCGGCGCCAGCCCGAACGGGCCCCATCCCTTCCCGGGCGCCAGCTTCCCCGGCCCCATCCCTTCCCGGGCGCCGGCTTGACGAGGCCCCATCCCTTCCCCCGGCGCCGGCCCGCGCGGCAGCAACCACCCAGCGAAGCACCGGCCGAAAGGGGGCGCCGGCGTCGAATCGTGGCGCTCGGTCAGAATAGGCGGGAGATCAGATCGGACCGCGGGTCCGAGCAAGCCGCCGCCCGGCGGCTGCCCCGAAAGGAGTCCCCCCTTCATGTCCACCATCACCGCCCCGACGGAGAAGCCCCGCGCCGAGGACTTCCTCGCGATCGACCGGATGCTCTCCGACGAGGAGCGCGACATCCGCGACACCGTCCGCGCCTTCGTCCGCGACAAGGTCACCCCCTTCGTCGGCGATTGGTTCGAGGAGGGGACGATCCCGCTCGAGCTGGCCAAGGAACTGGGCGCGCTGAACGTCCTCGGCATGCACCTCGAGGGCTACGGCTGCGCCGGGGCTTCGGCGACCGCCTACGGCCTCGCCTGCATGGAGCTGGAGGCGGGCGACTCGGGCATCCGCTCCCTGGTCTCGGTGCAGGGCTCGCTGGCGATGTTCGCGATCTGGCGCTGGGGCTCGGAGGAGCAGAAGCAGGAATGGCTCCCCCGGATGGCCGCGGGCGAGGCGATCGGCTGCTTCGGCCTGACCGAGCCCGACGCCGGCTCCGACCCCGGCGCGATGCGCACCCGCGCGCGCCGCGATGGCTCCGACTGGATCGTCAGCGGCCAGAAGATGTGGATCACGAACGGCTCGGTGGCCGACGTGGCGGTCGTCTGGGCGCGCACCGACGAGGGCGTCAGCGGCTTCGTCGTCCCCAAAGGCACCCCCGGCTTCACCACCCAGGACATCCACAAGAAGCTTTCCCTGCGGGCTTCGATCACCTCGGAGCTGCTGCTCGACGAGGTACGCCTGCCCGACTCGGCGCGGCTACCCGAGGTCAACTCCCTGAAAGGCCCGCTGTCGTGCCTGAACGAGGCGCGCTACGGGATCGTCTGGGGCGCGATCGGAGCGGCGCGCGCGTGCTTCGAATCCGCCCTCTCCTACTCCAAGGAGCGCGTCCAGTTCGACCGGCCGATCGCGGGGTTCCAGATCCAGCAGCGCAAGCTGGCCGGGATGGCGATGGAGGTGAACCGCGGCACCCTGCTGGCCCTCCACCTCGGACGGCTCAAGGACGAAGGCGCCCTGCGCCCCGAGCACGTCTCGATGGGCAAGCTGGCCAACGTCGATGCGGCGCTCGACGTCTGCCGCACGGCCCGCCAGGTGCTGGGGGCCAACGGCATCACGCTCGAGTATCCGGTGATCCGCCACATGAACAACCTCGAGTCCGTCGTCACCTACGAGGGCACCGCCGACGTCCACGCCCTGGTGCTCGGCGAAGCCCTGACCGGTATCGGCGCCTTCCGCTGAGCGGGAGGCTCCCGGCGCACTAGTAGGCCTGCGCCCGCGCCCGGCGACGCTCGTCGTCGTCGTCGGGCAGCACCATGTTCAGGAGGCCGTTGATGACGCTGACGATGATCGCCCCCAGCACGGCCCACCAGAACGTCCGGATCTCGAAGTCCGGCACGATCCAGTCGGTCAGGTACAGCATCAGCACGTTGATCAAGAAGTAGAAGAGCCCCAGCGTGACCACGATGAAAGGGATCGACAGCACCGCGAGCACCGGTTTCACCCACGCGTTGACCAACGTGAAGACCGCCGCCGCGATGAACAGCGTCCACCACTGATTCCCGTAGCTGATCCCAGACAGGATCCAGGCCGCGATGAAGAGGGCGATGACGTTGCAGACCCAACGTATGGCGAGCTTTTGCATCGCCCGCTCAGCATAAGCGCGTCGTCGGGCGTCAGAGAAGGGTCATGGTGCCCGCCACGGCCTCGGTGGATCGAAGCTGCCGTCGAGGAGTTCCAGATTGTCGACGGGTGCGTTGAGCTTGAGCGTCAGGTGCTGGACGTCGTGACCTCTGGAGCAGGTGCGACTTGGATAGAGCGGCCGTTCTCCGTACGCCGTGACGACCGCGCGGCCTCGTCGCTCCACTACGTGGGCATGGACAAAAAGAGGCAAGCATCCGTGGAAGGGAACGAGGATTTCGATCTTCCTCGGCCCGCGGACTCGCTTGAGGCTCCAGTGGAGGATCGGGTCTGGCCGCACGACCAGACGCGGTGGCGTCGTGCTCCCGTCGAAGATGTAAAGGGGCGAGGCGGGTCGCTTCAATTTGATGGTTCGACCGAGGCCGATGCCAACGCCAGCACAGCCGGGCCCGATTTCGCCGGGATTGACGGTTCCCACCACTTCGGTCGGAGCAGGGAACAGGATGGAGACCGTTATGACCGCCGAGGGGAAGGGGAGCGCCGTGCT
Source organism: Solirubrobacterales bacterium (assembly GCA_036495785.1). Classification (GTDB taxonomy): domain Bacteria; phylum Actinomycetota; class Thermoleophilia; order Solirubrobacterales; family 70-9; genus VAYN01. Next base: position 2,982 of record DASXMH010000008.1, on the reverse strand, counting down.
GGGGCCCCGTTCCTGAACTTGGACATCTCCGATCCTCGGCCTCTCTTCGTCGCCGCACGCCCCGCTGCTGACGCCGATAGCCAAGGCCTTCCCCGTCGCCCACGGCGGCTTCAAACCCGGCGTCGACCAAGAGACCGTTTCCATCCTCGGCGGACCCGTGGCGTAGTGCCACGAACGTTCAACATCCAGAGGCGAAGATGTCGCCGTGCCGGATCCGATCGCGTTCGAGGCCGTGATCTGCAGCCTGAGTTGATGCTCCGCATCTGAGGGCTGCACCACGTAGGCCGAATCGCTCGAATCCTGACGCGGCAGGCAGGCACCGGTCGGGAAACACGTTTCCCACCGATACGTGAACGAGGCTGGTTCTTCAGTCCAGACACCCGGCGAAGCCGTGAGCATCTCTCCAGGTTTCGGCGTGCCCGTAATCGACGGCGGCAGGACGCTGGTCGGCGCGTGTTCGACTGCGGCGTCGGCGACGACGGCGGGCGCCAAGGATGCCGCAAGCGAGGCGGCAACCAAAGCGGTGAACCGCCCGAGACGGCCGTTACTGCCATGCCGGCCCCCGCCCGGTCGCATGCGGCGGAACGATAGGCGCAGTGGCCGCACGACGCAACTCTGGGTAAACACCGATGGCGACGATCGCGGGTGTGCTCTCAAGAATGAAGCTCGTGCTCATGCTCGCTCCTCCAGCCAGGCGCGGTAGCGGCGGAGGGCGCGTTTCTGGGCGCGTTGGTCGCAGACGAGGGCGTGGACGGGATGGGTGCGGCCGGTCGGGTTCTTGCCGCGGGTGACGCGGCGCATCTGGTGGCGGACCAGGGACATGCCGGCGGCGGAGGCGAGGGTCTTGTCGCTCCAGGTGATCGGGCGGAGTTGGTCGGTCGCCTCGCGGCCCGCCTGCCAGCGTTGCGGGAGGTCCGGAGTGAGGGCGATCGCGGTGCCCATGCCGACGAGCGCGACGCCGCTCGCCAGGACGGCCTCCGCGGTGGCGCGGCGGGTGATGCCGCCGGTCAGCATCAGGGGTAGCGGACTCGACTCGGCGAGGTCGGCGGCGAGGTCGAGGAAGTAGGCCTCGCGGGCCACCGTGCTTGCCTCCGCCGGGCGGCCGGACATTGCCGGGCTCTCGTAGCTGCCTCCCGAAAGCTCGACCAGGTCGACCCCGAGCGGCTCGAGCATCGCGATCACCCGGCCGGCGTCGTCGGCGTCGAAACCGCCGCGCTGGAAATCGGCGGAGTTGAGCTTGACGGCGAGCGCGAACGTGGGACGAACGGTGGTGCGGATCGCCCGCACCACATCGAGCAGCAGGCGGGCGCGGTTCTCCAGCGAGCCGCCCCACTCGTCCTCGCGCCTGTTGGCCAGCGGCGAGAGAAACTGCGAGAGCAGGTAGCCATGGGCGGCGTGGACCTCGACGCCGTCGAAGCCGGCCCGCTCGGCGAGGGTGGCGGTCGTGGCGAAGCGCTCGACCGTCGCCTCGATCTGCTCCCCGGTCATCGCCACGGGCCGGCGGAAGCGCTTGCTGTGTTTCCCGAGCTCCATCGCGACCGCCGAGGGCGCCCAGGTGACGCCCGGCATCCGCGCCTGCACCTGGCGACCCGGATGGCTGATCTGCATCCACATCGCCGCGCCGCCGGCCTTCCCGGCCTCCGCCCAGCGAGCGAACGGATCGAGCGGCGCGCGATCGTCGAGCACGATCCCGCCCGGCCCGGTGAGCGCCTCGGCGTGGACCATCACGTTGCCGGTGATCAGGAGTCCGGCGCCGCCGTCGCCCCAGCGGCGGTAGAGAGAGACGAGGCGCTCGTCGGGAAGTTGCGAGGCGCCCGCCATCCCCTCCTCCATCGCCGCCTTGGCGATCCGATTCCGCAACGTCCCTCCCGACCGCAGCACCAGCGGCGAGAACAGCTCGCTCGACACCTGCGTACTCGACACCCCGCACCCCCGTCTCCGAATGTTGACGGCGCTCACATTAGACGAAGCGAGTGAACAGTGTCAACATCAGCAGCGATGGCCGCCTCGAAGACCGCCTACCACCACGGCGACCTGCCCGCCGCCTGCCTCGGCGCGGCGCTGGAGCTGCTCGAAGAGGGCGGTGAGACGGCGCTGTCGCTGCGCGCCGTCGCGCGCCGCGCCGGCGTCTCGCCCGCCGCCCCCTACCGCCACTACGCCGACCGCGAAGCGCTCATCTCGGCGGTCGCCGCGGTCGGCTACCGCGAGCTCGCCGAACGCCTGGCCGCCGCCCACCCGGCCCCCTCGACCCCCGCCCAGCTCGCCGACGTCGCCGTCGCCTACGTCCGGTTCGCGCTCGAGCGCCCGGCCCTCTTCCGGGTCATGTTCAGCGAACCGTGCGACCGCGACAACGACGAGCGCGCCGGCGCGATCGCCGCGGTGCAGCTCTACCTCCGGGAGATCGTCGCCCGCTGCTTCCCCGCCTCCGACCCCGAGGCCCTCGCCCCGGCGATCTGGGCGCTCGTCCACGGCCTCGCCTTCCTCTTCCTCGACGGCAAGCTCGAGGCGCCGACGCCGGCGGCCGTCGCCGAGCGCGTCACCGCCGCGGTCGAGGCGATGCTCGGCGCGACCGCGTCCTGAGCGGACGTCCCACCCTGATTGGGGGGGTCGCCGGGGGGTTTCGTCGACAACCGGTGAACCCCCTCCGGGGGCTGCGCCGTAGACAGCGCCATGATCCTCAACCGCAGATCGATCGCGGCGGCCACCGTCTTCGGGATGCTCACGATCGCCGCCCTCGTCGCACTCGTGCCGATCGCTTTCGCCCATCGGCACGAACGCGCCATCGAGCCCCCCGCAGCGACGGAGGGCAGCGCCGCTTTCGCCTGGCTGCGTCCCGGCCAACTCCCCTCCGACTGGACGACGCTGCGGCTCCCCGACTCACCGGCCCGCCTGTCGGCCCCGCCGGGCTGGCGGGTCGCCGGCGGGGACGCGGGGACCAGGACGAGGGTCCTGCGCGGCCCCTCCGGCCGCATCATCGGCTAC
>DASXMH010000007.1:0-1843 GCA_036495785.1 Solirubrobacterales bacterium | reverse complement strand
GTCAACGAGGCGTTCGCGGTCCAGGTCCTCGCGTTCCTCGACCACTTCAAGGTCGCCGACGACGACCCCCGGGTGAACCCTTGGGGCGGCGCCATCGCCATCGGCCACCCGCTCGCCTCCTCCGGCGTCCGGCTGATGATCCAGCTGGCCGCGCAGTTCGCGGAGCACCCAGCGGTCCGCTACGGGCTCACCACGATGTGCGTCGGCATGGGCATGGGCGGCACCGTGCTCTGGGAGAACTGCGCCGCGGGGGCTTCGGGAGAGGACCTGGAGGCATGACCATCGCCAACGTACGGGGCATCATCCCCGCCGCCGAGGACTTCCCGTCGGAGGTAGTCACCCGGGCGATCGTCCGCGACGTCGACCTCGGCCCTGGTGCCGGCGTGCTCGCGCTGATCACGCTGGACAACGGGCACGACCACAGCAAGCCGAACACCTTCGGCCCGCAGGGGCTGCTGTCGCTGAACGCCGCGCTTGACGCGGCCGAGGCGCGGGCCGCGGCGGGCGAGATCGCGGCGGTCGGCGTGACGGGCAAGCCGTTCATCCTCGCGGCCGGCGCGGACCTCGACGGCGCGGCCGCGGCGATCGCCGGCGCTGGCGTTGACCCGGCGGCCGCGCGTGAACGGGCGCTCGGCATCGCCTCGCTCGGCCACGCGGTCTTCCGGCGGCTCGGCGAGCTGCCCGTGCCGACGTTCGCCTTTATCAACGGCGTCGCGCTCGGCGGCGGGCTTGAGGTGGCGCTGCACTGCACCTACCGGACGATCTCGGCGGGCGTGCCGATGGTCGCGTTCCCCGAGTGCTTCCTCGGCCTTGTGCCCGGCTGGGGCGGCGCCTACCTGCTGCCCCGGCTGATCGGGCCCGCGCGGGCGCTCAAGCTGATCATCGAGAACCCGCTCTCGCAGAACAAGATGCTGCGCGGCCCCGAGGCGTTCGAGCTCGGCATCGCCGACGCCATGTTCCAGCCTGCCGACTTCCTCGAGGAGTCGCTGCGCTGGGCGGCGCGGGTGCTGACCGGCGCGGAGACGGTTTCCCGGGCGGCCGACGCGCTGGGTCTTGACGGACGGGCCGCCGGCAACGAGGAGGAATGGGCTCAGGCGGTCGCCGGCGCGCGGTTCTTCGCCGACGGCAAGGTGCACGGCGCCGCGCCCGCGCCGTACCAGGCCCTCGACCTGGTCGCGGCGGCGCGCACCGCCTCCCGTGACGAGGGGTTCGCCGCCGAGGACGACGCCCTGGCCGACCTGATGCTCTCCGAGGAGCTGCGCGCCGGCCTGTACGCGTTCGACCTCGTGCAAAAGCGCGCCAAGCGCCCGGCCGGCGCCCCCGACCGAGGACTCGCGCGGCCGGTGACGAAGGTCGGCGTCGTCGGCGCGGGGCTGATGGCGGCGCAGATCGCCCTGCTTTTCGTCCGGCGGCTGCAGGTGCCGGTCGTGATGACCGACCTTGACCAGGCGCGGGTTGACTCCGGCGTCGGCTACGTGCGCGCCGAGATCGACAAGCAGCTGTCCCGCGGCCGGATCTCACCCGACGCCGCCAACCGGCAGAAGGCGCTGATCGCCGGGTCCGTCGCCAAGGACGGGTTCGCCGACGCCGACTTCGTCATCGAGGCGGTCTTCGAGGAGCTCGCGGTTAAGCGGCAGGTACTCGCCGAGGTCGAGGCGGTCGTCGCCGAGACGTGCGTGCTCGCTACCAACACCTCCTCCCTGTCGGTCACCGCGATGGCGTCCGACCTGGCGCATCCCGAGCGGGTCGTCGGCTTCCACTTCTTCAACCCGGTCGCGGTCCTGCCGCTCGTCGAGGTGGTCAGGGGCTCGCAGACCGATGACGCCGCGGTGGCCACCGCCCT
>DASXMH010000006.1:0-2409 GCA_036495785.1 Solirubrobacterales bacterium | reverse complement strand
ACGATGGTCGCGTCTTCGTGACGTCCGAGGAAGACGCCAGGAAGAGTGACCTTCCCGGCATCTTCGTGACGATCCCCGGCGAGCGTCACGGATCCTCCACGCCTTTCATACCCGGCCGTCTCGGCCACGGCCACACCCTGCCGGGGTCGTGGACGAGACGCCGCGTCCCTTCCCCGGGCGCCAGCTTCCCCGGCCCCATCCTTCCCCGGGCGCCAGCTTCCCGCCCACGAACCGCGAACTCGACCGCCTAATCGAGCAGGCCGGTTTCGCGGGCGGAGACCGCCGTCTGCATCAGCGTCTCGGCGGCGTCGAAGCGCGGTTCCCAGCCCAGCTCGCGGCGCGCCTTGGTCGTGTCCATGATCACCGGGGTGTTGAGCGCGGTGGCCCACTCGAGCTGCGGGCTGACGAAGGAGAGGCGCCCGGCGACGGCGGTGCCGACCCCGAGCGCCGGGCGCGGCACCCGTACCGCTCGCCAACCGAGCGCCCGGGCGATGTCGGAGATGACGATCTGGCCGTCGCCCGCCAGGTTGTAGGCGCCCGGCTCGCCCCTGCCCTCGACCGCGGCGGCGAGCGCCGCGGCGACGTCGTCGTGGTGGACGAGCTGCAACGGCAGGCCGGAGTCGGGGAGGATCGGGCGCAGCAGCGGGATGCGGTCGAGGACGTGGCGGCGCAGGCGCGGCGCCGGGTCGCCGAGGCGCACCGCGCCGACCGTCTGCTCGATCAGCATCGTCGCCCGCGGCCCGGCCACGATGCAGGGGCGGAAGACGTAGGCGCCGAGCTCCGAGCCGGCGAGGATCTCGTCCAGCGCCTCCTCCAGCTCGGCCTTCTGAGCCGAGTAGTAGAAGCTGGAGGAGCCGATCGCGGCGGTCTCCTCGGTCAGCGGCTGCGGATTGTCGGGGTGGAAGCCATAGGCGGCGACCGAGGAGGCGTAGACCAGCCGCCCCACCCCGGCCTCGACCGCCGCTTCGAAGACGTTGCGGCTCCCCTCCAGGTTGATCCGCCGCGTCTCCTCGCGGTCGCCGAAGATCGCGAAGGCGAGGTGGACGGCGACGTCGGCGCCGTCGAAGAGCTCGGCCAGGTGGCCGCGGTCGAGGATGTCGCCGCGCTGGTAGGTCGCCTTGCGCCAGCCTGCCGCGGCCGGGTCGAACGGCCGCCGCGCCATCCCCCGCACCGCGCCGACCACCTCGCTCGCCTCGAGCGCGTCGATCATTGAGGCGCCGATCTCCCCGGTCGGCCCCGTCACCGCGACGGTCAGTTCCATCGGCTCAGGCGGTCGGAGTGATTCTGTAGGCGTCGAAGACCGACTCGACGTTGCGCAGCCGCGTGATGCAGTGTTTGAGCTGCTCGGTGTCGCCGACCTCGACCACGAACTTGTTCTTCACCATCGGGTGGTTGGTGGTGCAGGCGGCGCCGATGATGTTGATCCCCCCCTCCGAGAACGTCCGCGAGAGGTCCTCGAGAAGACGGGTCCGGTCGTAGGCGTCGATCTGGATCTCGACCCGGTAAGAGGCCTCGTTTTCGCCTTCCCAGCCGACGTCGACGAAGCGCTCGGGGGCGCGTTTCAGCGCCTTCACGTTCTTGCAGTCGGTGCGGTGGATGGTGATCCCCCGGCCGAGACTGACGTAGCCCGCGATGTTGTCGCCGGGGACCGGCCGGCAGCACTTGGCGAGCCGCACGGCGACGTTCTCGACGCCCTTGACCACGATCCCGTAGTTGGAGGCGTCCTTGGTGCGGCGGGCGCGATCGGAGTGCTCGGTCGCCGGCAGCAGGTCACCGTCGTCGACCGACTCCCCCGATTTCAGCCGCTGCAGGATCTTTTTGACCGCGGTCTTGGTGGAGATTTTGCCCTGGCCGAGGGCGATGTAGAACTCGCTCGCCTTGCGGAAGCCCATCTCGCGGATCACGTCGGCGAGCAGCGCCGAGCCGGAGATTTTCTGCATCGGCACGCCGCGCTTCTTCAGCGCCTCCTCGAGCCCTTCACGGCCGTCGCGCTCGGCGTCCTCGCGGCGCTCCTCTTTGAACCAGGCGCGGATCTTGTTGCGGGCGCGGCTGGTGCGAACCAGTTTCAGCCAGTCGAGCGACGGCGCCCGTTTCTGCTTCGCGGTCAGCACCTCGACGATGTCGCCGGAGCGCAGTTGGTAGTGGAGCGGCACGATAGCGCCGTTCACCTTGGCGCCGACGCAGCTGTGGCCGACGTCGGTGTGGACCGCGTAGGCAAAGTCGAGCGGGGTCGAGCCCGCCGAGAGGCTCTTCACTTCGCCCTTCGGCGTGAAGACGAAGACCTCGTCCTCGAAGAGGTCGACCTTCAGCGATTCGAGGAACTCGGCCGGGTCCTGTTCGCCCTCGGCCTCGACCAGCTGGCGCAGCCAGGTCATCTTCTCCCGCTGCGGGTCGCCTTGGCCGCCCTCT
>DASXMH010000005.1:0-2196 GCA_036495785.1 Solirubrobacterales bacterium | reverse complement strand
GGGCACGCGCCCCCTGCGCCGGCCCTGTTGATGGGCCGAAAACTCAAGCATGCCTTGAGTTTTCGGCCCATCAACATCGGCGTGCCCCGTAGGCGCGCGGGACCGCGCCGGGGCCGTCATGCCGCAGGCGCCCGGGCGCGCCCGTCCCCACCTAACCAGCCGACCTTAGGTGGGGACGGGCGCGCTCGCCTCGGCTGGGGCCGCGAGGCTCGGCACGGGGAACTGCTACCCCCGCCGCGGAGGCAGCCAGACGAAGCGGCGAGCGGCGACCACCGCGCCGAGCGTCGCCCAGCCGAGCAGGATCGCGAAGTCGATCAGCACCGGCCCGGTCGGCACGGCGCCGACGAAGGCCCGGTGGACGAGGTCGGCGACGTGCTCGACCGGGAAGATCTTGGCGACCACTTCGAGCGCCTTGGGCAGTTCGGAGATCGGGATCCAGATCCCCGAGATGAAGAAGAGCGGGAAGGTGATCAGCTGGATCATCGGCTGGGCCGAGTCGGCCGAGTCGGCGAAGGTGCTGAGCGCGTAGCCGAGGCCGCAGAAGGCGCAGGCGCCGCCGAGCACCCCGAGCACCAGCGCAGGCACGCCCTTGGCCGGGAAATGGACGCCGAAGGCGATCGCGCCGACGAGCAGCAGCAGGGTCACGGTGGCGATCGCCATCAGCACCACGGTCAGCGACTGGCTGACGATCAGCGCCCAGGCGGGCATCGGCGTGGCGCGCCGGCGCTTCAGGATCCCCAGCTCGCGCTGCTGGACGACCGAGGCGACCAGCATCGCGAGCGTGGTCAGGGTCAGGGAGAAGACGACGACGCTGGGCACGAAGAACTGGCGGTAGTCGATCTTCACCCCGTTGACGGTCGTTTCGCCGCCGTGGAAGACCCCGGCCAGGAGCGCCAGCAGGATCAGCGGGATGACCAGCGTGAACATCCGCGCCCGGCGATTGCGCAGGAAGGCGCGCAGTTGGAAGCGGGTGACGTGCAGGACCATGTCCATCAGGAAACCTCCTCGGTGGCAACGCCCGCCGCTTCCGCGGTGAGGCGCAGGTAGACGTCCTCCAGGGTCGGCCGGCGGACCTCGAGTTCGCCGACCTCGATGCCGCGACCCTCGGCCCAGGAGCCGAGACGGCCGAGGTCGGCAAGGGGCGCGGCGCTGTGCAGTTCGATCCGCCCGTCGCGGCGCTCCGGCTGCATCAGCGCCAGCAGGTCCTCGGGCAGCTCCCAATCGGCGACGTCGGCGGGCAGCGCGAAGAGGATCTCGGAGGCGGCGATGTCGCGGTGGCCGATCGTCGCCGGCGACCCCTCGTCGATGATCCGCCCGCCCGCGATCACCGCGATCCGGTCGGCGAGCCGCTCTGCCTCCTCCATGTAATGGGTGGTGAGGAAGATCGTCTTGCCGAGTTCACGCAGGCCGTCGAGCATCTTCCAGGCATCGCGGCGCGCCGCCGGGTCGAAGCCGGTGGTCGGCTCGTCGAGGAAGATCAGCTCGGGGTCGCCGATCAGCGCCAGCGCCACGTCGAGCCGGCGCCGCTGGCCGCCGGAGAGCGTGCCGGTCATCTTCTCGGCCGCCTCGGAGCCGAGCCCGACCAGCTCCAGCGTCTCGCCGACCGGGCGCGGCGTCTTGTAGAGGCCCGCGTACAGTTCCATGCACTCGCGCACCGACAGCTCCTGCTCGCCGGGCGACTCCTGCATCACGATCCCCACCCGCTGGCGCCAGTCCGAACCCGCGTGAGCGGGATCGACGCCGAGGACCTCGACCTCGCCCGCGTCGCGCCCCCCGAACCCCTCGAGGATCTCGATCGTCGTCGTCTTCCCGGCGCCGTTCGGGCCGAGGAAGGCGAAGATCTCTCCGTGGCCGACTTCGAGGTCGACCCCTGCGACGGCTTCGACGTCCCCGAAGGAGCGCCGCAGCCCGTGAACGCGAATCGCGGTATCCATGACCGGGAAGCTACGGCGCGGCGCGCGGCGGCGCATCGGCTCGGACGCCTAACTCCGGTGTCAACCCATGGGTGGAGTCGGGTAGAGGAGGCTCAACCCCGGCGCCCATGACAGCGCGGGTGGCGCCTCCTAACCTGTGTCCATGCAGATCTTCCGCCCCGACGACGAACCGAACCGCCCGCACGGGATCATGTTCCTGCGCCGGCGGCTCAGCGGCGAAGACGTGCAGATCGCCGCCGGCACCGATGCCAACTGCAAGGCG
>DASXMH010000004.1:0-44491 GCA_036495785.1 Solirubrobacterales bacterium | reverse complement strand
CGGTGCGCGAGGTGGATCGGCATCGGCATCAGCGCCTCGGTCTCGTTGGAGGCGTAGCCGAACATCATCCCCTGGTCGCCGGCCCCGGCGATGTCGAGCTCGTCGTCGTCGCTCGGGTCGGTCCGCGTCTCGTACGCGTGGTCGACGCCCTGGGCGATGTCGGGGCTCTGCTTGTCGATCGAGGTCAGCACCGAGATGTGGTCGCAGTCGTAGCCGTAGCCCGCGTCGTAGCCGATCCGCCGCACCGTCTCGCGGACGATTTCCGGGATGTCGATGTAGATCTCGGTCGTGATCTCGCCGGAGACCACGGCCATGCCGGTGTTGACCAGCGTCTCGCAGGCGACGCAGCCGCCCGGGTCTTCGCTCATGATCGCGTCGAGGACGCCATCGGAGATCTGGTCGGCGACCTTGTCGGGATGCCCCTCGGTCACCGACTCGGACGTGAACAGGTGCTCGCCCTCGGCGAGTGGCTTGGAAGTCGGCATCGGAGAAGCGTAAAGGAAAGGGGAGCGCTACCGGGCGGGGCCGCGGCCGCCCGAGTGTGGGACGAAGTCGATCACCAGCGGCACGCCCTCCAGCTCGTAGGCCTCGCGCATCCGGTTCTCCAGGTGGTAGGCCCAGTCGCGGCTGATCAGCTTGCGGTCGTTGACCTGGATCGCGATCCGCGGCGGGCTCTCCCCCACCTGCGCCGTGTAGTAAAGCCGCAGGCGGCGCCCGCGTTTGGCGGGCGGCGGGGTTTTGGCGACCACTTCGGCGACGAACTTGTTGAGTTCCGGGGTGGGGATGCGCGAGGCGGCGCGGTCGGCGAGCTGCAGTGCCTTCGGCAGCAGCGTGCCGACGTTGCGCCCGCGCGTGGCGCTGGCGGTGATCACCGCGGGGCGGAGCCGCACTTTGCGGCTGACCCGGATGCGCGCGTCGTCGATGTCGGTCTCGCCGACGTCCCACTTGTTGAGCACCAATAGCGTCGCGCAGCCCGCCCGCATCGCCATGTCGGCGACCCGCAGATCCTCGGCGGTGACCCCGTCGGCGGCGTCGCAGACGACGATCGCCACGTCGGCCCGCTCCACCGCCCGTTCGGAGCGCAGCTGCGCGTAGTAGTCGACGGTCCCGGCGACCTTGGCGCGGCGGCGCAGCCCCGCGGTGTCGACGAGGATGACGCGGCGGCCTTCGACCTCGAGCTCGGTGTCGATCGCGTCGCGGGTGGTGCCGGCCACGTCGGAGACGATCACCCGGTCGGAGCCGAGGAAGGCGTTCACCATCGAGGACTTGCCGACGTTGGGGCGGCCGATCACCGCGACCCGGACCGCATCGTCGGGCTCCTCGGCGGTGGGGCGGTCGCCAAGCGCGACGACGATCGCGTCGAGCAGGTCGCCGGTGCCGAGCCCGTGGCTGGCGGAGACGGCGATCGGGTCGCCGAGGCCCAGCGCGTGGAACTCGGCGGTGGCCGCGTAGTCGTTCGGCCGGTCGGCCTTGTTGACGACGACGATCACCGGGACCTCGGACCCGCGCAGGGTTTTCGCGAGATCGGCGTCGCCGGCCCGCAGCCCGGCACGCCCGTCGACCACCATCAGGATCGCGTCGGCCTCGGCCATCGCGAGGCGCGCCTGGGCCTGGATGTCGCGGGCGAGCTCCGCCTCGTCCTCGAGGTCGATACCGCCGGTGTCGATCAGCTCGAAGCGCACGCCGTTCCACTCGGTGGCGAGCCGCTTGCGGTCGCGGGTGACGCCCGGCTCGGGCGAGGTGACCGCCTCGGTGCCGCCGACCAGCCGGTTGACGAGGGTGCTCTTGCCGACGTTCGGGAAGCCGACGACGGCGACGGTGGCGCTCATTCGAGGCCTCGCTCGCGGGCGAGGGCGACGACGCGGGCGACGACCTCTTCGAGGGAGAGCCCCGTCGTGTCGATCTCGACGGCGTCGGCGGCGGCGCGGAGAGCGCCGTGCGCGCGCTCGGTGTCGCGGGCGTCGCGGCGCTGCTGGGCGGCGAGGACCGACTCGACGTCCTCGCCGGTCTCGGCGGCGCGGCGGCGCGCCCGCTCCTCGTCGCTCGCGGTGAGAAAGACCTTGAGCGGCGCCTCGGGGCTGACCACGGTGCCGATGTCGCGGCCCTCGGCGTCGTAGTCGCCCGCCGCGATCAGCGCCCGCTGACGGGCGACCATCGCCTCGCGGACCGCCGGGTGGACTGAGACCCGCGAAGCATCGGCGGTGACCTCGGGACGGCGGATCGCATCGCTCACGTCGCGCCCGCCGAGCAGCACCCGCCGCCCGTCGAAGCCGATCTCGAGTCCCGCCGCGAGCGGCCCGAGCGCCGCCCCGTCGTCGGCGCCCACCCCCGCCTCGCGAGCCGCCAGCGCGACGCTCCGGTACATCGCCCCCGAGTCGAGATAGGTGAAACCGAGCTCCGCCGCGACCGCCCGGGCCACGGTTGACTTGCCGGCCCCGGCGGGGCCGTCGATCGCGATCACCATTGCGGCAGCGTACGGGTCGGCGCGGTTCGGCCGCGCACCGCGTCGACGCCGGTCACCGCGGGCGCGATGGGGGTCGCCTCAATGCACCGGGTCGCGGAGGGGCGGGCTCTTCTGCAGCGAGGTGAGATCGGCCTCGAAGCCCGGGTAGCTGACCGCGGCCGCGGCCATGTTCGCAACCTCGACGCCGTCCACCGAGGCGGCGCCGGCGATCGCGCCGAGCATCGCGATGCGATGGTCTCCGTGCGAGTCGATCGCGCCGCCGCGCAGCCCGCCGCCGCCCTCGATCGCCATCCCGTCCGCGGTCGGCTCGACCGTGGCGCCGAGCGTCTGCAGGGCGTCGCTCACCGTGGCGATCCGGTCGGACTCCTTGCGCCGCAGCTCCGCGGCGTCGCGAATCCAGGTCGTGCCCGTCGCGAAGCAGGCGCAGAGCGCGACCAGCGGCAGCTCGTCGATCGCCAGCGGCACGTCGGCACCGCCGATCTCGCAGCCCCGCAACTCCGAGTGGCCGACCCGGATGTCGCCGATCGGCTCGCCGCCCTCCTCGCCCTTCGGCGTGATCTCGATCGCCTCGGCGCCCATCCGCTCGAGGATCGCCAGCAGGCCGGTGCGGGTCGGGTTGAGGCCGACGTCGTGGAGCAGCACGTCGCTGCCGGGGATGATCGTCGCCGCGGCGATGAAGAAGGCCGCCGAGGAGAAGTCGGCGGGGACGACGATCCGGCCCGGTTCGAGGCGCTCGGCGGGCGCGACGATGACGGTGTCGCCCTCGCGGCGCACCTGGGCGCCGGCGGCGGCGAGCATCCGCTCGGTGTGGTCGCGGGTCGGCAGCGGCTCGACCACCCGCGTCTCGCCCTCGGCGAGGAGCGCGGCGAAGAGCAGGCAGGACTTCACCTGGGCGCTCGCCACCGGCAGCTCGTAGGCGATTCCGTGGAGCGGCGCCGCCTCGACCTCCAGCGGCGGCAGGCGGTCTTCGCGGGCGCTGAGGCGCGCTCCCATCTGGCGCAGCGGCTCGGCGACGCGGTCGACCGGGCGGCGGCGGATCGACTCGTCGCCGTCGAGCATCCACTTCCCCTCCGGCTGCCCGGCGAGCCAGCCCGGCAGCAGCCGCAGCAGCGTCCCCGCGTTGCCCACGTCGATCGCCGCCGAGCGGGCGCCGCGCAGGCCCACCCCGGCGATCCGCAGGCTCGACCCGCCGAGCCCGTCGGCCTCTTCGACCACGTTTGTCGCGATGTCCTCGTGGACCAACCGCGCGCCGACCGCCTGCACGGCAGCGAGCGTCGAACGGGTGTCGGCGGCGTCAAGGTAGCCGACGACCTCGGTCTCCCCCTCGCCCATCGCGGCGATCATCGCGGAGCGGTGGGAGATCGACTTGTCGGCGGGCGGGCGCAGCGCGCCGCGCAACGCGCCGAGGGGTTTGAAGTGGGTCCGGTCGCTCATGACAAGGGTTCGTGCTTCGCTCCCGGCGCGAAGAACAAGGGATGCACGCTTGGTCGCTCCGCACTCATCGGCGCGGGGACGCTATCCGCCGGCGCCGACGACCGTCACGCCGTGGCCCAGCTCGCGGACCAGGGCGGCGCCGCGCTCGGCCTGCCCGGCCCCCGCCACCCATAGCGAGACGGCCCCCGAGGTCATGTCCGCGGCCGGGTGCAGGGCCATGTCCTCGATGTTGACGCCCGCCTCGCCGAGCGCCAATGCCAGCCGCGCCATCGTCCCCGGCCGGTTGGCGACCATCACCCGCAGCTCGTACAGCGGCCCATCGGGGCGCTCGGCTTCGAGCAGCTTGCGGCGGTCCTCGGCGGCCGCCCCATGCCAATCGGAGATCGCCTCGCGGTTGCCGGAGCGGATCAGCGCCGCGGCCGAGTCGAGCCGCCGCGCCACCGCCGCGATCGAGTCGGCGATCGCCTCGCTGTTGCAGGCGAAGATGTCGGTCCAGATGCCCGGGTTGGAGCCCGCCACGCGGGTCGCGTCGCGGAAGCTCGGCCCGACCTCGGGGACGCGCTCGCCGCTCGCCAGGTCCGCCGCCGCCTCGGCGACGAGGGCGTTGGCGACCGCATGCGGCATCCCGCTGACCGTCGCCATCAGGTGGTCGTGCTGGGCCGCCTCGATCGCCTGGGGACGGGCGCCGAGCCCCGCCACGGCGCGCTGCAGGCGGTCGTAGAGGACGCCGCTCGAGCGCCCTGTCGGGGTCAGGTACCAGCGCGCCCCCTCGAAGAGGTCGGCGCGCGCGTTGGCGACGCCGGCGGTCTCGGCTCCCGCCAGCGGGTGGCCGCCGATGAAGCGCTCGTCGTCGCCGAGCGCGGCGACGATGTCGCGCTTGGTCGAGCCGACGTCGGTGACCGCGGTGTCCGGGCCGGCGGCGGCCAGCGCCGCCGCGGCGAGCTCCGGCAGCCGCCCGACGGGCGCCGCGCAGAAGACGACTTCGGCGCCCTCGACCGCCGCCGCCACCGAATCCGCGGCGGTGTCCGCCGCGCCCGCCGCGAGCGCCGCCTCACGGGTCGCAGGGTCGGGGTCGAATCCCGCCACCTCGGCGCCGAGGCGCTCCCGCGCCGCCAGCCCGATCGAGCCGCCGATCAGCCCGACGCCGAGGACGGCGATCCGCGGCGCCATCTACCTCAGCTGCGCCGGGCCTGGACCGCCGAGGCGAGCCGGTCGAGCGCCTGGACCGTGTCCTCCCAGTCGAGGCAGGGGTCGGTGATCGACTGCCCGTAGACGAGCGGCTCGCCCGGCCGCAGATCCTGACGGCCCTCGACCAGGAATGACTCGAGCATCACCCCGACGATCGCCTTGTTGCCGTCGGCGACCTGATCGGCGATTTCGCCCGCCGCGAAGAACTGTTTTTCCGGGTCCTTGCCGCTGTTGTCGTGGGAGGCGTCGATGACGAGGCGCTCCGGCAGCCCGGCGACGCCGAGGGTGACGAGGGCGTCCTCGACCTCGGGCACGTGGTAGTTCGGCATGCCGTGGCCGCCGCGCAGGATGATGTGGCAGTCGGGGTTGCCGGTGGTGTGGAGGATGGCGGGCGCGCCGGTGTCGTCGATCCCGGCGAAGGCGTGCTGGGCGGCGGCGGCGCGGACCGCGTCGACCGCGACCTGGACGTTGCCGTCGGTGCGGTTCTTGAAGCCGATCGGCATCGACAGGCCGGAGCCGAGCTGGCGGTGGGTCTGGCTCTCCGAGGTGCGCGCGCCGATCGCCCCCCAGGAGACGGTGTCGGCGATGTACTGCGGGGTGATCGGGTCGAGGAACTCGCAGCCGACCGGCAGGCCGAGCTCGACCACCTCGAGCAGCAGTCGGCGGGCGATGCGCAGGCCGGCGTTGACGTCGGCGGAGCCGTCGAGGTGCGGGTCGTTGATCAGGCCCTTCCAGCCGACCGTCGTGCGCGGCTTCTCGAAGTAGACGCGCATCACGATCAGCAGGTCCTCGCGCAGGTCGCGGGCCACGGCGGCGAGGCGGTTGGAGTAGTCGAGCGCCGCCTTCGGGTCGTGGACGCTGCACGGCCCGACCACCACCATCAGCCGCGGGTCGCGGCCGTGGAGGACGTCGACGACTTCCTGGCGGCCGCGGATGACGGCCTTGGTGCGCTCCTCGCCGAGCGGCAGCTCGCCGTGCACCTGCCCCGGCGGCGTCAGCTCGACCACTTTTGCGATCCGTTGTTCACGAACGCCGTCCCGCTTCGCGCCCTGCATCCCGATGATCATTTTCCCTTCGCCTTTCTCCAAAACGCTGCAATCGTAACTTCCCCTTGAGCCGACGCGGACCTGCACCGGTACGTGGCTGCGCACCCGCATGGGCGGCGCCCGGCCGAAGACTGTCTCGGGGCGACCAGAGGCCGCCGGGCCGGACGCCTAGATAAATCGCCAGTAATACGCGGTGAAGGTGCCACGGCCGGAGTTCGCGTCGAGGACGCGTCGAGGTTCAGAGGCGGTGGTGGCAGTGCGCTTCACAGCCAAACGTTTGTACCACTCGGGCGGGCGCAGGTCTAGGGGCGCACACCACTGTCCCCCACCCGGGGAAGGGCTGGGCTGAGTGAAGACGCGCTTGCGTGAGGGGAGTCCTGACCCCCTCCTCGCTCAACCTTCCGGCGGGAATCGCTTTCGGATGAGCAAGGTCGTGAGCGGCGCCAAGGAAGGTACAAGCCGTTCGGAGGGGGTCAGGACTCCCGCTCAGGGGTCGCGACCAGCTTCTCGCCCCCGCTACGAAAGCACGGGGCGAGTTACGACAGCAAAGGCGCAAGCGCCGCGAGAAACCGCCCGTCCTCCTCCGCGGTCCCGTAGCTGACCCGGATGTGGCCCGGGTCGCCGAGCGGCGTGCCCGCGCGCACCGCGATGTCGGCGGCGGCGAGGCCGGCGATCACCGTCGCTTCGTCGTTGTCCCCGAGGTCGATCCAGGAGAAGTTCGCCTCCGACTCCGAGACCCAGAGGCCGAGTTCCCGCACGCCCTCCTGGACGCGGAGCCGCTCGGCGACGGTCGACTCGACCCGCGCCAGCACGTCGTCCTGGTGGAGGATCGCCTCGGCGCCCGCCGCCTGCGCGAGCGCGTTGACGCTGAACGGCTGGCGCACCGCGTCGACCGCGGCGCGGAAATTCGAGGAGCCGATCGCGTAGCCGACCCGCAGTCCGGCCAGCCCGTAGCACTTGCTGAAGGTGCGCAGGACGACCAGGTTCGGGAAGTCCTTCAGCAGGTCGAGCGAGGCGTCGGGGTCGTCGTTGGTCTGGAACTCGATATAGGCCTCGTCGAGGATCACCGTCACGTGCGCGGGCACTTTCTCCAGGAAGGCGGCGATCTCCGCAACGGGGTGGTGCGTCGCGGTCGGATTGTTCGGGTTGCAGACGATCAGCAGCTGCGTCGCCGCGGTCGCCTCCACCGCCATCGCGTCGAGGTCGAGCGCGTCGCCCTCACCGAGCGGCACACGGATCTCGCGCGCCCCGGTCAGCGCCGGCAGATACGGGTACATCGAGAAGCTCGGCCAGGCGTAGAGGATCTCGTCGCCCGGCTCGCAGAGCGCCGCGGCGGCGGCGAGCAGCAGGTCGCAGGACCCGTTGCCGACCGCGACGTTCCCCGGCTCCGTTTCGTAGCGGTCGGCGAGCCGCCGGCGCAGCAGCGTCGCGTCAGGATCGGGGTAGCGGTTCATCGAAGGAGCGGCGCGGGCGATCGCCTCGACCACCTTCGGGTGCGGCGGCATCGCCGACTCGTTGGAGGCGAGTTGGGCGATCCCGGTGGCGGCGATTGCCTCCGGCGCCTGCCCGGTCGGCACGCCGGCCTGGTAGCCCGGCATCCGCGAAAGCTTCTCGGCGTAGGTGACCGTCATCGGCGCAATTGTGCCGATTCGCCCTACTGCGCGGCGTTCAGATCGGCGCGCAGCTTCTGCGTCTCGCCGATGTAGACGTGCTCGGGGGTCGCGTCCTCTGCGGCGTAGTAGTGGAGCATCACCCGGATCACCCGCGCCATCGAGCCCGGCACCGGGATCTCCCGGCAGCAAAGCAGCGGCACTGTGTTCAGCCCGAGCTGCCGCGCCGCGACCGCGGGGAACTCCGCATCCAAATCGGCTGTGGTGGTGAAGATGCAGCTCACCATGTCGTCCGCCTCGAGCGAGTTCCGCTCGATCAGCGTCCGCATCAGCTCCTCCGTGGCCGCCAGGATCGCCTCCCGCTCGTTCGCCTCCGCCTGCACCGCGCCGCGCAGCGCGAAGAGACGCCGCTGCGGTCCTTGGTAGCTGCCGACATCCATCGGCGGGCATCTTCCCAAAGCCGAGGTTCCGACGAATTCAACCGCCATGGGGGGCGAGATTCCTTGCGCGGTTGCTTTTCCTCGTATGGCGAGGATTTCCAACCACGCAAGGATCGGCCCGAGCGTCGCATCCTTCGCGAGGCACCAAGAAGGCCTCATCTCGCGGCGCCAACTCGGCGAACTCGGACTTTCGGACGGGCAGGTCGAGCGCTGGGTCCGCGATGGTCGCCTCTACCCCATCTTCCGTGGCGTCTTCACGGTCGGCCAGGCCGCCATCACGCATCGGGCGCGTAGCCGAGCAGCCGCGCTCGCCTGTCCCGGGGCGGTGATCTCGCATCGAGGTGCGGCGGCGTTGCTGGGACTTCGGGAGGTCGCGCCCGCCGTCGTCGATCTGATCCCCGTGGAGCAGCGCGGACGACAAATCGACGGGATCAAAGCGCACCGCGTGCCGTACCCAGGCTCTTCTGAAGTCCGATATATCCACGGGACCCCATGCACTAGCGTGGCGCGGACGGTCGTGGACCTGGCTGGAACGCATGGCGAAGTGGGGCTACGGGAGACGGTCGAGATGGCGGCGGTGAAGGGGGTGCTCGACGTGAAGGCGATCGAGGCGCTGCTCGCAGCCGGACCAAGAAGGCGCGGAGCGCCTTGCCTGCGTCGAGTGCTCGACGAGTGGCGGCCGGTCGCCGAGACCGCGAAGTACGCGACGGTCCGCAGCCTCTTCGAGGCGAAGCTCCTGCCGCTGGTCGGTGCGGCCGATCTGCCGATGCCGCGGGTCAACGCACCCGTCCGAACCGCGGAGCGGGTGCTTGAGGTCGACTTGCTCTGGGAGCCCGAGCGGTTCGTGGTCGAGGCCGACGGTCGCCGCCACCACGCCATCGAGGTGGCCTTCGAGCGCGACCGCAAACGCGACCGCGAACTGCTCGCCGCCGGCTACGGGGTGCTGCGGATCACCTGGCGCGAAGCCGAAGAGGAACCGGACGCCGTCATCGCGGTGGTGCAAAGCGAGTTGGAGAGGCGCGGGAAAGGCAACCGCGCCTGATCGCGGCCCTCGTGTGTTCGGGGCGGCTGCCGTGCGCGGCCGACCTTCCCCACCTGATTGCAAGTGAGGTGGGAGGGTCGGCCGCGCTCAAGCCTGGCCGCCTATGCCCCATCGCGACTCGCGGCGCGGAGTTGCTCGACCTCGGTGTCACTCAATCGCCGGGCCTTGCCCTCGGAGAGGTTGCCCAGCCGTAGGGGGCCGAAGGCGATTCGCTGCAGGGTGGCGACGCGATTGCCGACTGCCTCGACCATCCGGCGCACCTGTCGGTTGCGGCCTTCGCGGAGGACGATCTCGATGTCTCGGTCGCCGACCTGGCGGACCTCGGCGGGCGCGGTGGGGCCGTCCTCGAGGTCGACTCCTCGGCGCAGTCGGGCCAGCTCGCGCTCGCGGGGCGGGCGGGCGAGGCGGGCCCGGTAGGTCTTCGGGACTTCGTAGCGGGGATGGGTGAGGCGGTTGGCGAGAGCGCCGTCGTTGGTCAGCAGCAGGAGGCCCGTCGAGTCGGTGTCGAGCCGCCCCACCGGATAGAGGCGCGCCGTCGAGTCGACCAACTCGACCACGGCCCGCCGCGCGCCCGGCTCGCGCGCCGTCGAGACCACCCCGGCGGGCTTGTTGACGGCCCAGACCTCGCGCGCCTCCGCCCCGACCGGCGCCCCGTTCACCCGCACGTCGTCGCCCTCGTCGACGTCCCGGGCCGGATCGGTCACCACCTCGCCGCCGACCGTCACCAGCCCCTTCGCGATGATCTCCTCGGCTCTGCGCCGCGAGGCCACCCCGCCATGCGCGAGGAACTTGGCCAGCCTCACGAGGGAGGACCCTGGGGGACTCCCGCCGGAACCTCCCCGCTGTTGTTCCGCCGGGAGTCCCCCAGGGTCCTCCGCCGCAGTGCCCGCCGGATCACTCGGCGCGCTGTTCGCCGGCTTTCAGCAGCCGCTCGCGCAGCTCCCGTTCGTCCTCGGGGGTCGGGTCGAAGCGCGAGGGGTCCGGCAGCTGGTCGAGTCCGGAGAGGCCGAAGAGGCGTTCGAAAAGCTCCGAGGTCTTGAAGATCGCGGCGCCGAACTGCGAGCGGCCGGCCTCCTCGATCAGGCCACGGTCGGCCAGGGTCTGCACCGCCGACTCCGAGCTGACGCCGCGGATGCGGGCGATCTCCGGCCGCGACACCGGCTGCAGGTAGGCGACGATCGCCAGCGTCTCGGCCTGCGCCGGGGTGAGCGGCGGGGTGCGCGGTTTGGCCAGCAGCCGGCGCGCCGCCCCCT
Organism: Solirubrobacterales bacterium; assembly: GCA_036495785.1. GTDB lineage: Bacteria > Actinomycetota > Thermoleophilia > Solirubrobacterales > 70-9 > VAYN01. The sequence continues at coordinate 34,014 of DASXMH010000004.1, read as the reverse complement.
CCGCCGCCGGGTCGCCGGCCAGCGCGAAGCCGCCGCCGATCACCCGCAGGACGATGCCGCGCCGGCCCTCCCCCAGGTCTTCGCTCAGCAGCTCGATCGCCTCCGCGACCTGGCCCTCGGTCGCTTCCGCCGCCTCGGCGAGCTCGGCGACGCTGACCGGGTCCGGTGAGAGGAAGAGCAGGGCTTCGACCGTGCGAGCGAGGTCGGTCACGCCGCCGCCACCCCGTTGCCGCGCAGCACCCGGATCGGCCCCAAGGTCTCCTTCTGCTCCCAGGTCACCTCGCCTTTGCGATAGAGCTCCAGCAGGGCGAAGATGGTGACCGCCTGGGTCAGCCGGTCCTCCTTGCCGAACTCCTCATCGAAGTCGAAGCTCGTGCGCCGTTCGAGCGCGTCGCGCAGCACCCGCAGCCGCCGCTGCAGGGAGACGGTCGGGCGGATGTGGGAGACGTCGACGTCCTCGGGCTCGCGCAGCAGGTCGCCGATCGCGGCGCCGAGGCGCGCCGGGTCGTAGACGGCGACCGCGGCGTCGACGGCGACGCGGCGCAGGTTCGCGGGCAGCGGCGCCGATCGGTAGAGGTAGCCGCGCTCCGCCTCGAAGCGCTCGACCAGCACCCCCGAGGCCTCGCGGTAGCGGCGGTACTCGAGCATCCGCGCGAGCAGCTCCTCGACCGCCTCCTCGGGTTTCATCGCCTCGAGGCCGTCCTCCTCGCGCGGCAGCATCAGCCGCGACTTCAGCTCGAGCAGGGCGGCAATCAGGACGAGGAACTCGGTCGCCACCTCGAGGTCGAGCTCCCCCGCTTCTTCGAGGTGGTCGACGTAGGCGACGACGACCTCGCCGAGCTGCAGCTCGAGCAGGCTGACCTCCTCGCGCAGGACGACCGCGAGCAGCAGGTCGAAGGGGCCCGCGAAGACGTCGAGGTCCAGATCAAGGTCGGCAACGGCCATCCGGCCAGATTAGAGGCGCGCCTAGACGCGCCGGGGGCGTTTCGGCGCTATTTGCGGCCTAACGGCGCGCGATCAACGGAAGCCCATCTTCGCGCGTACGTCGACCATCGTCGCCGCCGCGAGCGTCCGCGCCTTCTCCGCCCCGGTCGCCAGCGCCGCCTCCAGCGCCGCCTCGTCGGGGCGCAGCTCCTCGTAGCGCTCGCGTACCGGCCCCAGCAGCTCGACCACCCCGTCGGCCACCGCCTGCTTGAAGTCGCCGTAGCCGGCGCCGTCGAAGTCGGCTTCGACCTCGGCCCGGCCGGTCCCCCGCGCCACCGCGAGAATGTCGATCAGGTTCGTCACCCCCGGCTTGTCCGGCGCGGCGCGCACCTCGCGCCCCGAATCGGTCACCGCCGAGCCGACCTTCTTGCGGATCGTCCTCTCGTCGTCGAGCACCAGCACCGTCCCCTGCTCGGTCCCGCCGGTCGTCGACATCTTCCGCTCCGGCTCCTGCAGGTCCATGATCCGCGCGCCCACCTCGGGCAGCACCAGCTCCGGCACCACCAGCGTGTCGCCGAAGCGCGCGTTGAAGCGCCGCGCGATCTCCCGCATCAGCTCGACGTGCTGGCGCTGGTCCTCGCCGACCGGCACCTCCGTGGCTCGGTACGCCAGTACGTCGGCGGCCATCAGGACCGGGTAGTAGAAGAGCGCCGCCGAGGCCAGCTCGCGCGCTTTGCCGACCTTTTCCTTGAACTGGGTCATGCGATCGAGGTCGCCGTGCGAGGTGACCGCCGAGAGCAGCCAGGTCAGCTCGGTGTGCTCGCGCACGTCGGACTGGCGGAAGAAGATGCAGCGCTCCGGGTCGAGCCCGGCGGCGAGCAGGATCGCGGCGGTGTCGAGGACGCGCTCGCGCAGGTCGGTCGGGTCGTAGGGCACCGAGATCGAGTGCAGGTCGACGACGCAGAAGATCGCCGGGTCGCCGCGGTCCTGCCCCTCAACGTACTGGCGGATCGCGCCGATGTAGTTGCCGAGGTGCTTGCTGCCGGTCGGCTGGATGCCGGAGAAGATGATCGGGCGCGCGTCAGCCATGGGGCGCCAAATCTACGGTCTTCGCGCCGTCGGCGTTCCCGTCGCCGGCAGGCGCGGCGCGCGCCTCCGCGTCCTCGGCCGGGGCGCGGACGCGCGGCCGGTCGTGGATGCCGACCCCGGAGACGATGCCGCCGAGGATCATCAGGCAGCCCGCCAGCAGGGCGCCGAGATGGAAGGCCGAGGTCGACGCTTCGGTCGAGGCGGCGACGATCCGCGGTGCCTCGGCGGGGCCGACTTCGCCGGTGTCGGGGACGCCGAGCGGCTGTTCCTTGGCTTCTTCGACCGCGCTCTCCGCGGCGGGGCTGAGCGCCAGGGCGCCCGCCGGCGCAGCGCCGCCCTGGATGGGTCGGGACGCGAGCTCGGAGTCGAGCCGCGCCCCGAAGTGCGCCGAGATCGGGATGTTGACCCAGAAGATCGCCCGCCAGGAGATCAGCCCGACGAGGAGACCGCCGCCCGTCGGGCCGAACACCGTCGCGATCCCGGTCCAGGCGGTCCACGTCCCGACCGCCTTGCCGCGCTCCTCGCCGCCGAAGGTCGCGGCGACGATCGCCAGCGACCCCGGCACCAGCAGCGCCCCGGCGACCCCCTGCAGCGCCCGGGCCTCGAGCACCCACTGCTGGCCGGCCAGCCCGGCGTCCAGCTCCCGCCCGATCGAGGGCAGCGCGACGTTGACGACCGTCGCGTCGAGGAAGACCACGGCCGAGCCGAGGATCGTCGCGATCAGGGTGAGGCGCTGAGATCGGGTCACACACCGAGTCTAGGAACCGCCCCGCGTCAGCTCGCCGGGCGCCGCCGGGCGCCCGGCGGCGCAACTTCGCTGCCGCCCGCGCCTGTCGACTTGCGCCCAGCCGCGTGCCTGGAACAATCCCCGCATGGCGAGAGCGATCTGGTCCGGCTCGATCAGCTTCGGGCTGCTGAACGTCCCGGTGCGCATGTACAGCGCGGTGGCGCGGCGCAACATCGCCCTGCGCGAGATCCGCGAGGCGGACTCGGCGCGGATCAAACACCGCCGCGTCGCCGAAGGGACCGACGAAGAGGTCCCCTACGACGAGATCATCAAAGCCTACGAGCTGACCCCGGGCCAGTACGTGCCGCTGACCAAGGAAGAGATGGAAGCGCTGGCGCCGGAAAAGACGCGGGCGATCGAGGTCGAAGACTTCGTCGACCTCGAGGAGATCGACCCGATCTACTTCGACAGCCCCTACTACCTGGGCCCGGCCGACGGCGCCGAGAAAGCGTATTCGCTGCTGGCGAAGGCGCTGCAGGCCTCGGGCAAGGTGGCGATCGCCCACTTCGTGCTGCGCAACAAAGAGCACCTGGCGGCGATCCGCAGCAACGGCAAGGTGCTGACCCTGACGACGATGCGCTTCGCCGACGAGGTGGTGCCGGTCGACGAGCTCGACATCCTCCCCGAGAAAACGCAGAAACCGGCGAAACGCGAGCAGGAGATGGCCGAGCAGCTGATCGACTCGCTCTCCACCGACTTCGACCCGAGCTCCTACAAGGACGACTACCGCGAGCAGCTCCTGGCGCTGATCGAACGCAAGGCGGAAGGGAAAGACATCGTCGCCTCCGAGGCCGAGGCGCCGAAGGCGACCAAGGCGCCGGACCTGATGGCGGCGCTCGAGGAAAGCATCGCCGCAGTCAAGGGCAAAGACGGCGGCGGCGCCAAGGCGAAAGCCAAACCGCGGAAAAAAACCGCCGCCAAAGCCAAAAAAGCCGCCTCGAAATCGTCCGCCGGCGGCGCCAAAAAACGCTCCTCGCGGGCGAAAGCCAAATCGAAATAGGCCCGCCCCGTGGCGTCGAGCCGCCAGGTCGAGATCGAAGGCCGTGAGCTGAAGCTCACCAACATCGACAAGGTCCTCTACCCGAAATGTGGCTTCACCAAGGGCGAGATGATCGACTACTACGCCAAGGTGGCGCCGGCGATGATCCCCCACCTGAGCGGCCGCGCCGTCACCCTGCGGCGCTTCCCGGAAGGGGTCGAAGACCTCGACGCGGCGTTCTTCGAGAAGCGCTGCCCCAAGCACCGGCCGAAATGGGTGAAGACGGCGACGGTCGAAGCGGGCCCGCGCGCCGGGAAAATCGACTTCTGCGTCTGCGACGGGCTGCCGACGCTCGTCTGGATGGCACAGCTGGCGACGGTCGAGTTCCACCCCTCGCTCTCGACGGCACGGGCGCCGAAACGGCCGACCGTCCTCGCCTTCGACCTCGACCCCGGCCCGCCCGCCGACATCGTCGACTGCTGCCGCGTGGCGCTCCGTCTGCGCGACCTCTTCGGCCACTTCGACGTCCAGTCCTTCCCGAAGACCTCAGGCTCCAAGGGCATGCAGGTCTACGTCCCGCTCAACTCCAAAAAGGTGAACTACGACGTCACCAAACCGTTCGCCAAAGCGATCGCCCAGTTGCTCGAGAAGCAGACCCCCGACCAGGTCGTCTCGAAAATGAAAAAGGTCGATCGGGAGGGCAAGGTCTTCGTCGACTGGTCGCAGAACCACCAGCGCAAAACGACGATCGCCGTCTACAGCCTGCGCGCCCGCGAACAGCCGACCGCCTCGACGCCGGTGACCTGGGACGAGGTCGCCGAGGTCGCCGACTCGGGCGACAAGGGCAAGCTGGTCTTCGAGGCCGACGCGGTGCTCGACCGGGTCGAGCGCCAGGGCGACCTCTTCGCGCCGGTGCTGGAGCTCGAACAGGAGCTGCCGGACCTCGAGGGTTGAGCGGGGCTCAGGGGCCCGGGTCGAAGTGCCCGTGCTCGGCGGGCGGCGCCTTGCCGCGCGGCCCGCGCCACATCTGCGTGCCGGCGAGGCCGGCGATCAGCTCGAGGGTGCGGGTCGGGCGGAAGCCGAGGCGTTCGTAGCGGGCGAGGTTGCGCGGGTTGGAGGACTCGAGGAAGGCGGGGGCGGGCGGGTCGCCGGCGTCCATCTCGGCGAGGTTGTCGGCGATCAGGCCGATGCCGTGGCCGTGGCCCGCGTGGTCGGGATGGGTGGCGAGCAGGCTGAGGTAGAAGTGCAGCGGCTCGTGCGGGTGGTTGCGCTCGAAGGCGGCGAGGAGCCGGGACACCCGCGCCTCCGACTCTGACCCGCAGGCGTCGGCGATCACGGCTGGCAGCCGCTCCTCGTCGGCGGGCGACATTTCCGGCGAGCCGGGCGGGATCCAGAGCGCCACCGCCTCCACCCCGTCGGTGACCCTCACCCAGCCGATGTCGAGGGCCGCCCCGGCGAAGAAGCCGAAGACGGTCCTCAGTGCCGCCAGCTTGCGCTCCCGCGAGGCGGTTTCGAACGCCCAGCCCCAGAGCGGGTCGTGCTCGAACCCGAGCGCCAGCGCCTCCCCGATCCGCTCCAGGTCCGCCTCCTCGGCGACGCGCGTCTTCACGCGCCCCACCCTCTCACGCCGTGTCAGAGGGGCTGGCGGACGACCGGCCTGCGGGTCGCGCGCACCTCGTCGAGGCGCCGGACCGGGGTCGAGTACGGGGCGTTCCTGGCGATCTCGGGGTCGGTCTCGGCCTCGGCGAGGATCTCCTCGATCGCGTCGGCAAAGGCGTCGAGGCTCTCCTTCGTCTCGGTCTCGGTCGGCTCGACCATCAGCGCCTCGTCGACCAACAGCGGGAAGTAGACGGTCGGCGGGTGGAAGCCGAAATCGAGGAGGCGCTTGGCGAGGTCGAGGGTGGCGAGGCCGAGCTCGCTCTTCATCGGCCGCCCGGAGAGGACGAACTCGTGCATGCAGAGACGGTCGAAGGCGACCGGCAGGCGCTCCCCGGCCCGCCCCTCGGCGAGCCGCGCCTTCAGGTAGTTGGCGTTCAGCACCGCGGTCTCGGAGGCCTCCTCGAGGCCGTCGGCGCCGAGGCTGAGGATGTAGGCGTAGGAGCGGACGAAGACGCCGAAATTGCCCTGGAAGCCGCGCAGCCGGCCGATCGACCTGGGTCGGTCGAAGTCGAGGTCGAATCTCGGGCCGTGGCCGTTGGTCCCCTCGCGGCGCACCACCTGGGGCCGTGGCAGGAACGGCTCGATCCGTTCCGACACCGCGATCGGCCCCGCCCCCGGCCCGCCGCCGCCGTGCGGCTGGCTGAAGGACTTGTGGAGGTTCAGGTGGACGATGTCGAAGCCCATGTCGCCGGGCCGCGTCCGCCCCATGATCGCGTTCAGGTTCGCACCGTCGTAGTAGAGCGTGCCGCCCGCCTCGTGGATCAGCGCCGCGATCTCCTCGATGTTCTCGTCGAAGAGCCCGAGCGTGTTCGGGTTGGTCAGCATCAGACAGGCGATCTGGTCGGGGGCCTCGGCGATCTTCGCCCGCAGGTCGTCCATCTCCACCCCGCCGCGCTCGTTGGTGGCGACCTTGACGACCTCGTAGCCCGCCATCGTCACCGAGGCGGGATTGGTGCCATGGGAGGTGTCGGGCGCCAGCACCTTGGTCCGCGTTTCGCCGCGGTCGGCGTGGTAGGCGCGGGTCAGCAGCAGGCCGGCGAGCTCGCCGTGGGACCCGGCCGATGGCTGCAGGCTGACGTGGGGCAGGCCGCAGATCTCGGCGAGGCTGCCCTGCAGCAGGTACATCAGCTCGAGCGCGCCCTGGGCGCGGCGCGGGTCCTGCGCCGGGTGCAGGCGGGCGTGGCCGGGTAGCGCCGCGACCCGCTCGTTGAGGCGCGGGTTGTGCTTCATCGTGCACGAACCGAGCGGGTAGAAGCCCGAGTCGAGGTCGAAATTGCGGCGGCTGAGCCGGTTGTAGTGGCGGACGATCTCCGGCTCGGCGACCTCCGGCAGGTTCGGCGGCTCCGAGCGCAGCAGGTTCGACGGGATCAGGTCCTCGATCGGCGTCTCCGGGACGCCCGCGTCAGGCAGCACCGCGGCGCGCCGACCGGTCTTCGACTTCTCGTAGATCGTCGTCGCGCGTTCGCGCTGCATCGGTGCCTCGGCGAGCGGGGTCATGCGACCACCCTCTCGGAAGCCTTCCGTGGTGACTTACCGTCGCTATTCGACGGCTTCCCACCACGCTCGACCGCGACCGCTGCCTTCAGCGCCTCGGCCAGCTCATCGATCTGCTCACGCGTACGCCGCTCGGTGATGGCGACGAGCAGCGCATCCTCGTACTCCGGGTACTCGCGCCCGAGCGCATAGCCCCCCGCGATCCCCCGCTCGGCGACCCGATCGAGCACCCGGTCGACCGGGGCGTCGAGCCGGACCGCGAACTCGCGCACGACCGGCGCCTCGTGCAGCAGCTCGACCCCCTCGACCGCGGCGAGCCGCTCGCGCGCATAGGCGGTCCGCCGCACCAGGAGCTCGCCCAGCTCGCGGAAGCCCTCGCGGCCGAGCCAGGCCAGGTGGACCATCGCGCCGAGCGCGTTCAGCGCCTGGGCGGTGCAGATGTTGTTGGTCGCTTTCTCGCGACGGATGTGCTGCTCGCGGGTCTGCAGCGCCAACACGAAGCCGCGCCGCCCGTCGACGTCCTCGGTTTCCCCGGCGATCCGTCCCGGCATCCGCCGAATCTGCGCCTCGGTCGCACAGAAGAAACCAAATGAAGGCCCTCCGAAGTCCAAGCGGTTGCCGAGCGGCTGGCCCTCGCCGAGGGCGATGTCGGCACCGGACTCGCCGGGCGGCTTGAGGATGCCAAGCGTCATCGGGTCGCAGGCGACGACCAGCAGCGCGCCGTGCTCCTTCGCCGTCGCACCCAGCGCCTCGACGTCCTCGATCGCACCGAGGAAGTTGGGGCTCTGCAGGATCACCGCCGCGGTCTCGCCGTCGACCGCCGCCGCCAGCGCCGCGGCGTCGGTGACGCCGCCCTCGAGGCCGACTTCGACCACCTCGGCGCCGTAGCCCGCCGAGTAGGTGACGAGCGTCTCGCGGCTGTGCGGGTGGACGCCGCGCGAGATCACGAACCTGCGCCGCCCGGTCGCCCCCATCGCCAGGTAGCCCGCCGAGGCGACCGAGGACGGCCCCTCGTAGAGCCCGGCGTTCGAGACCGGCAGCCCGGTCAGCTCCGACATCGCGGTCTGGAACTCGAACATCACCTGGAGGCCGCCCTGCGAAATCTCCGGCTGGTAGGGCGTGTAGGGGGTGAGGAACTCGGAGCGCGAGGTGATCGCGTCGACGATCGCCGGCACGTAGTGGTCGTACATCCCGGCGCCGAGGAAGCTGACCTGCTCTTCGGCGTCGGCGTTCCGCGCCGCCAGCTCCGCCAGCCGCTCGAAGACCTCGGCCTCGCTCATCCCCGCGGGCAGGTCGAGCGGCCGGCCGAGGCGCAGCGGGCCGGGGATCTGCTCGAACAGATCGTCGATCGACTCGACTCCGATCGCGGCCAGCATCTCGGCGCGATCGTCGGGGGTTGCTGAGGTGTAGCGGCTCACTCCTGTTACAGGCTAGGGAAGTGGGAGGCCGGGCTCGACCGGCCGGCCCGCGCCCAAATTGCGGCGATTCCGGGGAGGCGGCGGTGCGCCTAGCGATCCAGCAGTTTCTGGTACTCGGCCGCGGTGAGGAGCGCCTCGTGCTCCTCGGGGCTCGACAGCTTCACCTTGATCATCCAACCGTCGCCGTAGGGGTCCTCGTTGATCTTCTCGGGGCTGTCGGAGAGGGCGTCGTTGACCTCGGTCACCTCGCCCGACATCGGCGCGATCACGTCGGAGACGGCCTTCACCGACTCGACCTCCGCGTAGGCGGAGTCCTTGCTCACGGTCGTGCCCACCTCGGGCGGTTCGAAGAAGACGACCTCGCCGAGCGTGTCCTGGGCGTACCAGGTGATCCCGAAGACCGCCGAGTCATCGCCGTCAAGGCGCACCCAGTCGTGCTGGTCGTGGTAGCGCAGGTCGTCTGGGTAGCTGGCCTCGGCCAAGTTCAACTCCTTACTTGGTGGATGGTCTTGGATAGAGGGGCTTGGAAGCTATCCGGGCGGCGCGACGCCTGCCGCGCACGTCGATCTCGACCTCGGTGCCCGGCTCGGCGAGGTCTGAGCGCACATAGGCCATCCCGGCGCCGATCTCGAGCGACGGCGCGAAGGTGCCGCTGGTGACGACGCCGACCTGCTCGCCGCGCTCGCCCAGCACCGGATTGTCCTCGCGCGGGATCCCGGCGCCCTCGATCGTGAACGGGACGAGCCGCTCGGCGGTGCCCTCGGCGCGCGCCGCGGCGACCGCCGGCGAGCCGAGAAAGCCGGTCGCCTCCTTGCAGGCCCAACCGAGGTCGGCTTCGATCGGGTTGCGCTCCGGGGTCAACTCGTTGCCGTGCAGCGGGTAACAGACCTCCAGCCGCAGCGTGTCGCGGGCGCCGAGCCCGCAAGGGACGATCCCGGCCAGCCGCAGCTCTTTGAAGACCGGGATCGCGACCTCCGGGTCGATCAGCATCTCGACCCCGTCCTCGCCGGTGTAGCCGGTGCCGCAGACCAGGGCCGGGCGGCGGCCGACGTTCATCGCGGCGACGCGGAGGCGCTCCGGCAGGTCGAGGCTCAGCGTGCGGGAAAGGATCGCGCGGGCGTGCGGCCCCTGCACGGCGAGCATCGCATAGCGGTCGGCGACGTCGCGCACGGCGACGTCGTAGTCGCGCGACCAGCGGCCGAGCCACTGCAGGTCGGTCTCGTGGTTGGCGGCGTTGGTGACGATCAGGTAGCGGTCGCTGCCGAGCCGGTAGAGGAAAAGGTCGTCGATGACGCCGCCGGACTCGTTGCAGAGGCACGAGTACTGGGCGCCCCCCACCGCGACCTTGGCGACGTCGTTGGACAGCACCAGCTGCAGGAACTCGAGCGCGCCCGGCCCCTCCACCTCGACCTCGCCCATGTGGGAGACGTCGAACATCCCGGCATGGGTGCGGACCGCGGTGTGCTCCTCCCGGATCCCCTCGTAGAGGACCGGCATCTCCCAGCCCGCGAACGGCACCAATTTGGCCCCGAGCTCCTCATGCTGCTCGAAGAAAGGCGTTCGACGAAGGGCCGCGACACTCACGCGCCCAGCGTACTTGGCAGGCGCCCCATGGGTCCCCCTCGCACGGACCTACTCTTTGAGGAACCCCGGGACGTCGATGTCGTCGTCCGAGACCCGCAGTTTGCGGATGTCGGTGTCCTCGGCGGAGACGCGCGGCCGCGACTCGTAGCGGCGCCGCACCCGCTGCGGCGAGCGGGCCAGGAGCTCGAAGCCTTCGAAGCCGGTGGCGATTACGGTGACGCGGATCTCGTCGCGCATCGACTGGTCGACGACCGAGCCGAAGATGATGTTGGCGTTGTCGTCGGCTTCCTGCTGCACCAACTGGGCCGCCTCGTTGACCTCGAAGAGGCCGAGGTCTTCGGGCCCGGTGATGTTTAGCAGCATCCCGGTCACGCCTTTGATCGACTCCTCGATCAGCGGCGAGGTGATCGCCATTTTCGCCGCTTCGAGGGCGCGTTTCTCGCCCGAGGCCGAACCGACCCCCATCAGCGCCGAGCCGGCGTCGCGCATGATCGTCCGCACGTCGGCGAAGTCGAGGTTGATCAGACCGGGGATCGTGATCAGGTCGGTGATGCCCTGGACGCCCTGGCGGAGGATGTCGTCGGCCTGGCGGAAGGCGTCGAGGACGCTGGTCCGCCGCTCCACCGCCTGCAGCAGCTTCTCGTTCGGGACGATGATCAGGGTGTCGACGTTGTTGCGCAGTTTCTCGATCCCCTCGAGCGCCTGCTGCATCCGTCGTTTGCCCTCGAACTCGAACGGTTTGGTGACCGCGCCGACGGTCAGGGCGCCGATCTCCTCCTTGGCGATCTCGGCGATCACCGGGGCCGAGCCGGTGCCGGTGCCGCCGCCCTCGCCCGCAGTGACGAAGACCATGTCGGCGCCCTTCAGCGCCTCCTTGATCTCGTCGCGGCTCTCGGCCGCGGCGCCCGCGCCGACCTCGGGGTTGCCGCCCGCGCCGAGGCCGCGGGTCAGCTCCTGGCCGATCGAAAGCTTGATGTCGGCGTCGCAGGCCTGCAGCGCCTGCGCGTCAGTGTTGACGGCGACGAACTCGACGCCGCGGATGCCCGCGTCGATCATGCGGCTGACCGCGTTGGTGCCGCCGCCGCCGGCGCCGACGACCTTGATCACCGCTAGGTAAGTCGATTCCATCTCCCGATTTCTTTCTCCGGTGACTGTGCCGCGCCTCCTCCAACAATTCGGCGTCGAGGCTGAGCCACCTGTATGTGAGTTGAGCCTTTGTTCTGTCCGAGGCTGGAGCGATGCTCAAGGGTTCCAGCGGCCGCTTCAACCACGGAAATTGCGCTCAACGTAGGGCATTCCGGCGGGTCTGTCAAACGCCGGGTCGGCATCCTGCAAGGCAGATTTCTCTACCCCGGCTTGAGGGTTTCCGAACCCTCACCCTTCGGTCGAAGGTTGGCCTCAGGCCCGCATTCCGCCTCACGATGCGGGCGGCAGTTCATGTTCTTCGCCGCCCACCGCGGGGCGCGTCGGCGCATGCACGTCTACATAACTGAGCAAGGTCACGGACGGATCGGCAAGAACCGCAGCGGCCGCCTTCCACTTCCGCGCCGCCTGGTGATCGTCGCCGAAGCGGATATCGATCCCGGAGGTGAGCACGACGTCCACCCCGGTCTGGCCGTAGTTGCTGGTCGCGATGTAGCGGCGGAGCGCGTGCGGCGCGGCGGCGATGACGTGGACCTGTTCGAGCACGTGGCCCTTGAGGCGTTTGCCCGTGGGACGTTCCTTCAGCGGCAGCACCGGCAGCTGGGTTTTCGACTTGCCCGAGGCGCCGCCGATCACCCTGCCGTCCCCGGCGATCACGATCACCCGCTTGCCTTCGCCGATCTGGGCGACGGGGCGCGGCGGCTGCGCCTCGGCGCTCGGGGTCGAAGAGCCGCGCAGGGCGAACCAGTAGACGGCGACCGCGACGATCGCCACGGCGACGAGGACGATGGCGATGCGCTTCACCGCTCCCACCCTGGGACGTCGACGTCGCCGAGGACCTGCACCTCGGGCTCGAGCTCGACCCCGAACTGCTCCTTGACCCGGCGGCGGCCCTCGGCCATCAGCGCCAGCACGTCGGCGGTCGTCGCCTCCCCAATGTTCTCGACGAAGTTGGCGTGCTTCTCGGAGAAGCGCGCGCCGCCGTGTCGCAGCCCGCGGCAGCCGGCCGCCTCGAGGAGCTGCCCGGCCGAGCGGCCCTCCGCGCTCCTGTCGTCGGGGTTCTTGAAGGTCGAGCCGAAGGTCTTGATCCCGGAGGGCTGGGCCTCCCGGCGGCGACCCCGCATCGAGGCCAGCGTCGCGCGGATCTCCTCCGGCTCCCCCGGGGTGAGCGCGAAGGACGCGCGCGAGACCACTTCGCCTTCGGTCAGGTTGGAGTTGCGATAGACGAAGTCGAAGGCGGCCGGGTCGCGCCGCTCGGTGCCCGCGGCGGTCGAGACCTCGACCCACTCGAGCACCTCGGCGAGCTGCCCGCCGTAGGCGTTGGCGTTCATCCGCACCGCCCCGCCCGCGGTGCCCGGGATGTTGATCCCGAACTCGAGGCCGGAGAGGCCCCACCCCGCCGCTTTCGCCGCCGCCGAGGGCAGCCGGGCGCCACCGCCGCAGCGCAGGTGGGTGCCGTCGCGCTCGATCTCGGTCAGCGCGCCGCCCAACTTCATGGCAAGTCCTCGGAAGCCGTCATCCGCTACCAGCAGGTTCGATCCCGAGCCGACCACTCCTACCTCGAGGCCCGCGCTCTTCGCCCAGGCGAGCAGCGCGACGAGGTCGTCCTGGGACTCTGGGCGGGCGAAAAAGTCGGCGGGGCCGCCGGTGCGGACGGTGGTCAGGCGGGCGAGCGGGTAGTCGCGCTCGATGCCGGGGAGAGGGGCGGTGTTCATCGGGGGCCCTCCGCGGAGGATGGATTGGCGGAGGGATGGGCTGGTTGTGCCGGGGGTCCGGGTGACCCTTCGCTCACGAACTGCGGGGAGGTTCGCTCATGGTCACCCGGACCCCCGGCCAGCAGCGCCTCCCCCAACCTGAAGACATCGCCGGCGCCGATGGTCACCAGGATCGAGCCCACCGGGAGCGAGTCGAGGCGACGGGCGAGGAAGGCCTCGGCCTTTGCTGCCGTTGGCAGCCAGGCGACCGGTTTGCCTCCGCCGGCGTCGGCGGCGGCGCGGGCTACGTCGAGGCCACTGACGCCGGCGAGGGGGCCGACCGGCTCCTCGCGGGCCGGGTAGACGTCAAGGACCGCGATCTCGTCGGCCAAGGCCAGGGCGGCGCCGAATTGGCTGGCGAAGACCTTGGTCCGCGAATAGAGGTGGGGTTGAAAGACGGCGAGGAGTCGGGGCGGGTCGAGCTCCCGGAGGGCCGAGAGGGCGGCGCGGACCTCGGTCGGGTGGTGGGCGTAGTCGTCATATATGCGGACCCCACCTCGCTCGCCCTTCACCTCGAGCCGGCGGCGGACGCCGCGGAAGTTTGCAAGAGCGGCAGCGGCCCGATCGGGATCGAATCCGGCGGCCCCGAGCGCCGCCAGCGCCGCGCGCGCGTTCATCACGTTGTGAGCCCCCGGCACCGCCAGGTCGAGCCGAGCGGGCCCCGGCGCCTCCGCGGAAAACTCGGCGATCTCCGCCATCCCGGCCGACGAGCCGGCGCCCGCCGATGAGTTCGCACTTTTCGTCGCTATCCGACGATTGCTGCGAACGCGCTCGGGGGTGGCGGCCGTCAGGGCGTCGCGGACCTCCTCGACGGCGCCGGCGGCGCGGGTCGCGGCGGGCAGGACGGCGACGCGAGACTTGGCGGCGAAGCCGGCGAAGGCCTCGACCAGGGGCTCGAGGGAACCCCATTTCGAGTGGTGGTCCATCTCCACGTTGGTGACGACGGCGACCTCGGGGTCGAGGCGGAGGAAGGTGCCGTCGGACTCGTCGGCCTCGGCCACGACCCACTCGCCAGTTCCCCAGCCGGCGTTGGCGGGAGCACCCTCCGGGCCCAGCCCCGGCACCTCCCCGCCGACGAAGAAGGCCGGGTCCTCACCCAGTCCGCGCAGCGCCCAGACCGCCATCGCGGTCGTCGTCGTCTTGCCATGGGTGCCCGCGATCGCGATCAATCGCTTCTCGGCGCAGAGCTCGGCCAGCAGCTCGCCGCGGTGGATGACGGTGAGACCGCGCTCACGGGCCGCCGCCAGCTCCGGGTTGCCGGCGGCGATCGCGGTCGAGACGACCACTTCGGCGCCTTCCGGCAGGTTGGCGGCGTCGTGGCCGATTCGCGGCTCGAGCCCCGCCGCCCTCAGTCGCTCCATATAAGAGGACTCGCTGCGATCGCTGCCGGTCACCTCGGCGCCGAGCCCTGCGCACACCACGGCGAGCCCGCTCATCCCGGCCCCGCCGATCCCGATGAAGTGGAGCCGCCGCCCGGCCCAGTGAGCCCCGGTCACGGTTCCGCTCCAGTGCTGCGACACCACCCCCGACGTTTGTCACCCAGGGGGTGACAAACGTAAGGGGGGTTGGCCGGGCTCGACTTCGCCGCCAGGTCGTCGGGGATCGAAACACGCGAGCCGTTGATGCTCGTCGTCCCCGCGCTCATCGGCCGGCCGCCTCGAGAACCTGATCCGCGATAACGCGAGCGGCGTCCGGTTTGGCGAGGGCCCGGGCCGCCGCCGACATGCGGTCGAGGCGGGCGGCGTCGCCGAGAATGGCACCGACCTCGGTGACCAGGGCGGCCGGGTCCAGAGCATCGTCTTCGATGATCGTCGCCGCTCCGGCGCGCTCCATCCAGCCCGCGTTCGCTCGTTGGTGGTCCGCGGTGGCATGTGGGTAGGGCACGAGGACAGCCGGGCGGCCGGCGGCGGTGAACTCGAAGATCGAGCCGCCGGAGCGTCCCAGGACCAGATCGCTCGCGGCCAGCACGTCGCCGAGGTTCGGTTCGTACTCGATCAGCTCATAGCCCTCCGTGTAGACAGCGGCGTCGAGGCGCTCGCGCAACGCCGCGTGGTCGCGCGTCCCCGAGAGGTGGAGGACGCGGAAGTCACGGCCCTCGCGCTCGGCGAGCGCCTCGACCGCGGCGAAGTTCACCGACCGCGCGCCCTGGCTGCCGCCGACGACGAGCAGCACGCGCTCGTCCGCGCCGATCCCGAACCGCGCCCGCGCCGCGCCGCGGTCCGCCGCCAGCACCGCGTCGGGCACCGGCCTTCCCGTCACCGGGTACCGCTCCCCCTCGCGCCCCTCGATCGGGAACGCCAGGCACACGCGCCGCGCCCGCCCGGCGAGCATGCGGTTCGCCAGGCCGAGGTGGCTGTCGGCCTCGGTCAGCACCAGGGGGGTGCGGGTCAAGGTCGCCGCCAGCCCGGCCGGCCCGGCGACGTATCCCCCGCCACCGAGGACAACGTCGGCGCGCCGCCGGCGCAGCACCGCGCGCGCCGCGGCGACCGCGCCGAGCGCCTCGAAACCCGCCCGCGCCGCTTTCAACGGGTTGCGCCGGTCGATCCCCCGCACCCGCAGGAAGTCGATCTCGTAGCCGGCGGCGGGCACCAGCTCCGCCTCCATCCTGTCGCGCGTGCCGAGGAAGCTGACCTCGGCGCCACTCTCACGTAGTGCGGCGGCGACCGCCATGGCGGGCACCACGTGCCCCGCGGTTCCCCCCGCCGCCACCACCACTCTTGGCCCTTCTGGCACCGCCGGCACCGCTCCTTTCACGCGCGGGCGAGCGCCCGCCATCGACGACGCGTAGTTTCGCGGACCGACTAGACGAGCCCCGCCGGGTCGTGCCCCGGGCCGCGCTCGCGGTACCGCCGCGGGCGACGTTCAGGATCAGCCCGACCGCGAACAGACACGACAAGAGCGCCGAGTTCCCGTAGGAGATGAAGGGCAGCGGCACGCCGGTCAGCGGCGCCAACCCCATCACCGCGAAGAGGTTGATCATCGCCGTCACCAGCACCATCGAGGTCAGCCCGGCGACGAGGATCTTGCCGTAGTTGTCCTTTGCCTTCTGGGCGATCCGCAGCCCGGCGAAGCCGAACATCCCGAACAAGCCGACGACGCCGAGGATGCCGACCAGGCCGAGCTCCTCGCCGATCACCGCCGAGATCATGTCGGTGTGGGCCTCGGGCAGGTAGAAGGCCTTCTGCACGCCGTTGCCGATCCCCACCCCGAAGAGGCCGCCGGAGCCGAGGGCGATCTTCGCCTGCGCCGCCTGGAAGCCCGCCCCTTCGGTTTCCGCGCCCGGGTGGAGGAAGCTGGTCAGCCGCGACATCCGGTAGGGCTCGACGATCGTCAACAGCAGCACGCAGACGCCGATCCCGAGGGCGATCTTGCCGAGATCGCGGGGCGCGACGCCGGCCGCGATCAGGGTCGCGCCGACGGCGAAGGCGACGACCATCGTCGTCCCCATGTCCGGCTCCAACATGATCAGCAGGCAGGCAGCGCCGGTCATCAGCAGGATCGGCATGAAACCCTGGATCGAGCGGACCCGCTTCGGTTCGCGGGCGAGCATGTCGGCGCCGTAGAGGACGAGCGCGACCTTGGCGATCTCCGAGGGCTGGATCTGGAAGGAGCCGGCGCCGATCCAGCGGGTGGCGCCGTTGACGCTCTGCCCGGCGCCCAGCACGACGACCAGGAGGAAGAGCGACCCGGCGAGGAGGAGCGGCGTCGCGCGGCGGATCGCGACGAGACCGTGGCGCGCGGTGAAGTGCATGATCACCAGCCCGATCGCGCCGACGATCAGGGTGCGCTGCAGGTAGTAGGCGGAGTCGGCGAGGCCGCCGTTCTGGAGGACCTGGGTGGTCGAGGATGCGGAGAAGACCATCACCGCGCCGAAGGCGAGCAGGCAGAGCGTCGCCGTCAGCAGCAAGTTGTACTCGGCGGACACCGCGCGCGCCTTCGATTTCCGCTTCTTCTTCGACTTGGCGGGGCGCGCCCGGCCGAGCGCGACAGAGAGGCCGCTCATCCGCGCTCCGCCCGGAGCCCCGCGACGATCTGGCGGAAGCGCTCGCCGCGCGCTTCGAAGTTCGGGAAGGCGTCGAAGCTGGCGCAGGCGGGCGAGAGCAGCACGACCTCGCCGGGCGCGGCGGCCGCGGCGGCGGTGCGGACCGCGTCCTCGAGGTCGCGGGCGCGTTGCAGCGGGACGCCCGCGTCGGCGAGCGGCGACAGCTCGGCGGCCATCCGCTCGGCCGTGTCGCCGACGAGGTAGCAGGCGGCGGCGCGCTCGCTCAGCGGCGCGACCAGCGGGCCGAACGGCTCGCCCTTGTCGCTGCCGCCGAGGATCGCGTGGACGCCGCGGTCGAAGCTGCCGATGCCGACCACGGCGGAGGCGACGTTGGTCGCCTTCGAGTCGTTGACGAAGCGGACGCCGTCGATCTCGGCGACCGGCTCGAGCCGGTGCGGCACGCCGGCGAAACTGCGCAGGCCGGCGATCACCGCGTCGCGGTCGATGCCGAAGGAGAGCGCCGCGGCGGCGGCGGCCATCGCGTTCTCGACGTTGTGCTCGCCGGGGATGCCGAGCTCGTCGGTCTCGATCAGCGGCTCGCCGTCCCAGAAGATCGTCCCCTGCGCCGCCGCCACCTCGCAGTCGGGCGAGGCGCCACGGCAGAACTCGATCCGCCGCGCGCAGCCGCCGAGGTCGACGCCCGCCAGCTCGGGGTCGTCACCGTTCCAGACCGCGACGTCGTCGTTGCCCTGGTTGGCGAAGATCCGCAGCTTCGCGTCGAGGTAGGCGGGCAGGTCGCCGTGGCGGTCGAGGTGGTCGGGCGCGAGGTTCAGGAAGACGGCGCCCTCGGGGGCAAACAGGCTGGTGTCCTCGAGCTGGAAGCTGGAAGCCTCACAGACGACGGTTGCGTCGGGCTCGATCTCGCCGACCAGCCCGGCGACCGGGACGCCGACGTTGCCCGCCACCGCGACCGGCTCGCCGGCACTGCGGAAGACGTGGCCGAGCAGCTCGACCGTGGTCGTCTTGCCGTTGGTGCCGGTGACGGCGAGGAAGCGGTTGGGCAGGGCGCGCCAGGCGAGCTCCAGCTCCCCGGTCACCTCGATCCCCCGCTCCAGCGCCGCCGCGATCACCGCCGCCTCCCGAGGCACCCCGGGGCTCTTGACGACAGTGTGGGTGCCCTCGAGCTGAGCCAATCCATCCGTATCCAGGATTACTTCGACGCCGAGCGCCGAAAGCCCTCCCGCGCCCTCGGGGTGTCCCGAGTCCACCGCCCGGACCCGCTCGCCGCGCGCCGCCAGCAACCGTGCCGCCGCCTGGCCGGAGCGGGCGAGGCCGACGACCAGGAACGGGCCCCGCGGCAGCGGCGGCCGCACTTCCTTGGCGGGGATCAACGGCATAACCCGATGTTCGCCCCTGCGGCCCCTCCCCCTGCGCCCGCGGCGAAGTGCGTTCGCAGTTAACGCCAATAGTTGTCGCCAAGTGCGAACGCGCTCGGCGGGCAGCGGAACGAGGCGGTCCCGCCGCCGGGATCACCGAGTCATCCGCGTTCGGGATCCCGGCGGCGGTCGATCGCCGCCTCGGATATTGCGCTTCTGGCCCCCTTGCCTTTGCGCGCTCCCCACTTTTTGGGGGAGCGAATTGAACCTAATTCGACCACGCCCAACCGGTCAAGGACCCTAATCGAACGCACTACGCAATTTTGATTAGTGCCGCCGCTCGCGGCGTCCGGACGGGCGCGGCGCGGCCTCCCGCGCCCCTCAGCGGCCGATCGACTGCTGGTACAGCGTGAAGCCGATCCCCGAGCAGACCGCGGCGATGATCCAGAAGCGGAGCATGATCTTCGTCTCCGACCAGGCCATCATCTCGAAGTGGTGGTGGAGCGGCGCCATCAGGAAGACGCGGCGGCGGAAGACGCGGAACGAGAAGACCTGGAGCAGGACCGAGAGCGCCTCGATCACGAAGATGCCGCCGATGATGATCAGCAGCACCTCGGTCTGGGTCATCACCGCCATCGCCCCGATCGCGCCGCCGAGGCCGAGGCTGCCGGTGTCCCCCATGAAGATCGATGCCGGGAAGGCGTTGTACCAGAGGAAACCGATGCAGGCGCCGACCAGGCAGCTGCCGAGCAGCGCCAGGTCCTGCTGGCCGTTGGAGACGAAGGCAATCACCGTGTAGGTGAGGAGGACGATCGCGCACGAGCCGGCGGCGAGGCCGTCGAGGCCGTCGGTCAGGTTGACCCCGTTCGAGGTGCCGGCGATCACCAGGAAGACGAGCACGAAGTAGAGGACCGGCCCGAGGTCGATGCTGCCCCCGCCGATGCGGAAGTAGAGGCGCGGTTCGAGGCCGACCGAGTGGCGGGCCACCCACCAGAGGCCGAAGGCGAGGATCAGCTGGCCGAGCAGCTTCCAGCGCCCCGAGAGGCCGAGCGAGCGCCGTTTGATGATCTTGATGTAGTCGTCGGCGAAGCCGAGCGCCGCGCAGCCGATCGCGACGCCGAAGACGGCGAGGCTGGAGGCGTCGCGTTCGGAGAGCACCAGGTAGGGGACGCAGATCGCGGCGAAGATGATCAGGCCGCCCATCGTCGGCGTGCCCGCCTTGGCGTGGTGCTCCTGCGGGCCGTCCTCGCGGATGTGCTGGCCGAACTCGCGCACCCGCAGGTATTCGATGAATTTCGGCCCGAGGAAGATGCAGATCAGCATCGAGGCCATGCCCGCGATCAGGATTTCGCCCATGGTTAAGCGGCGCCTCCACTGCTCCGCCGAGGGGCAGGAGAATCAGATATGGATTGCCCCTCGGCTCCGCGTCCGGGGGCGCCTTGGGCGGGGCCGCGGACGGCCCGCAGTTCCTCGGCGATCGTCTCCATGCCCACCGCGCGCGAGCCCTTGATCAGCACCGCGTCGCCGGATTCGAGGTGGGAGTCGAGCCACTCGGCAGCCTCGCCGGGGTCGGCGAGGAGTTCGTCGTGGTCGTATTCGCGGGCGACCGCGCCGACCCCCACCACCACGTCGATCCCGGCCTCGCGCGCGTGGGCGCCGACCTCGCGGTGGTGCCCCGGCCCGCCCGGCCCGAGCTCGCCCATGTAGCCGAGCACGGCGACCGTGCGCGGCGCGCCAAAGGTCGCGAGATGGTCGAGCGCCGCGCGCATCGACACCGGGTTGGCGTTGTAACAGTCGTTCACGAGGACGATTCCGTCGGTGAGTTCCACCCGCTCCCCACGGAACGAGGAGAAGCCTATGTCCGCAGCGCGGACGGCCATCTCCTCGGGGTCGGCGCCGAGCGCGACGCCACCCGCGATCGCCGCCAGGGCGTTGGTCAGGTTGTAGTCCTCGGCGAAGGGGAAGTGGAAGCGCGCCTCGCCCGCCGGGGTGCGGACCAGCGCCTCGGTGACGCCGGCGGCGACGTGGGACTCAACCGCCTCGACGTCGCCGCCGGGGCCGAAGCGCAGGAGGCGCGGCGCCCGGGCCAGGTGGGGCTCCAGCTCGCCGGCCTCGACCGGTGCGACCACGGTGCCCTCGGCGGGGAGCGCGTCGATCACCGCGGCCTTCTCGGCGGCGATCGCCTCCACCGAGCCCATCTGCTCGACGTGGACCGGGCCGACGTTGGTGATGATCGCCGCGTCGGGCTCGGCGATCTCGGCCAGCTCGGCGATCTGGCCGAAGCCCCGCATCGCCATCTCGAGCACCAGGAGCTCGGTGTCGTCGGGCGCCTCGAGGATGGTCAGCGGCAGCCCGATCTCGGTGTTGAAGTTTTGCGCGTTGGCGTGGACGCGGCCCGGCAGGAGGGTCCGGGCGATGTCCTTGACCGAGGTCTTGCCGACCGAGCCGGTGACGCCGAGGACGCGCGCGCCGAGCGCGCGGCGGTTGGCGGTGGCAAGGGCCTGCAGCGCGGCGAGCGGATCGGCGGCGGCGAAGACCCAGGCGGGACCCTTGGGGAGCCGCTCCGCGTGCTCGCGGCCGACCAACGCGCCCCACGCCCCCGCCTCGATCGCCGCCGCGGCGAACTCGCCGCCGTCGCGGTTCTCTCCGCGCAGG
The DNA here is from genome assembly GCA_036495785.1 of Solirubrobacterales bacterium. Classification (GTDB taxonomy): domain Bacteria; phylum Actinomycetota; class Thermoleophilia; order Solirubrobacterales; family 70-9; genus VAYN01. Next base: position 13,170 of record DASXMH010000004.1, on the reverse strand, counting down.
CCGAAGAAGAGGTCGCCGGGGCCGGCGGCCGAGGAGTCGATCACCGCTCGCCGGGGTGGCTCGGTCGAGCCCTCGGCGAGCGGGCGCGCCCCGGTCGCCGCCGCGATCTCCTCGCCGCCCAGCCTCACGCCGGGCTGCCCAGCTTGCGCAGCTCCTCGCGGGCGACCTCGCGGTCGTCGAACGGGACCTTGCGGCCGCCCTCGAACTCCTGGCCCTGCTCGTGGCCCTTGCCGGCGATGACGACCGTGTCGCCCGGCTCGGCGCGCCCGAGGGCGAGGGCGATGGCGGCGCGGCGGTCGACCTCGACCTCCAGCTCGGCGTCGCCCTCGCGGGCGCCGGCGGCGACTTCGGCGACGATCGCCTCGGGGTCCTCGGAGCGCGGGTTGTCGGAAGTGACGATCGCGAGGTCGGAGAGGACTCCGCCGGCGCGTCCCATCAACGGTCGCTTCGCCTTGTCCCGGTCGCCGCCCGCGCCGAACACCGAGATCAGGCGCCCCGAGGTCAGCCGCCGCGCCGCCCGCAGCACGTTCTCCATCGAGTCGGGCGTGTGCGCGTAGTCGACGAGGACGGCGAAGCCCTGGCCCTCGTCGATCGGCTCGAAGCGTCCCGGCACCCGCGCCGCCGCGGCGAGCCCGGCGGCGGCGGTCCCGGCGTCGACCCCGAGCGCCCCGGCCGCGGCGAGGGCCCCGAGCGCATTCGCCACGTTGAAATGCCCCGGCATCCCCGTCCGCACCCGCACCTCCGTGTTGATGGGCCGAAAACCCCTGATATAGCGCGCTTTTCGGCCCATCAACACGGTGAAGGAGGCGCCGGTGGCGTCGAACTCGACGTCGACGGCGCGGTAGTCGGCCTCGGCGCCCTCGGCGGAGAAGGTGAGGCAGTCGAATTCCTCGGCGAGGCGGCGGCCGTAGGGGTCGTCGACGTTGACGATCCGCACGCCCGGGTCGGCTTCGAAGAGCATCCGCTTGGCGGCGAAGTAGTCCTCCATGTCGGTGTGGAAGTCGAGGTGGTCCTGGGTCAGGTTGGTGAAGAGGGCGGCGTCGAAGTGGATCGCGTCGGCGCGATGCAGGACCATCGCGTGGGAGGAGACCTCCATCGCGCAGGCCCGGTCGCCGCCCTCGAGCATGCGCCGGAAGGTCTGCTGGAGGTCGATCCCCTCCGGCGTCGTCCGTTCGACCGGCTCCTCCACCCCGCCGACCACCTGCTTGACGGTGCCCAGCAGCCCCGTCTGTATCCCCGCCGCTTCGAGGATCTCCCGGATCAGGTAGGCGGTCGTCGTCTTGCCGTTCGTCCCGGTGACGCCGATCACCTTCAGCTCCGCCGTCGGGTCGCCCCAGAAGGCCGCCGCGAAGGGCGCCATCGCCGCCCGCGCGCTCGGCACCACCACCTGCGGCACCCCCACGTCCAATTCCCGCTCGACGACCAGCGCAGCCGCCCCCGCCTCGACCACCTGCGCCGCGAACTCGTGCCCGTCCCGCTTTTCCCCGACGACGGAGAAGAACAGCGTCCCGGGCCCCACCTTTCGGCTGTCGTAGGCGAGGCTCGCGACCTCGACGTCAGGGTCGCCAACCACCCTGCCCTGCCCCGCGAAGGAGGCTGCCGCAACGAGTTCGTCGAGCTTCATGACCGCGATTCTAGGTAGAGCGCCGGGTGCCCCTCCCCGAGTCCTATTCCTGCGGCACGCCGAGATACGGCAGCGAGAATTCCGCCAGTTCGCCGAACGCCGGCGCCGCGACCGAGCCGCCGTAGATTTCGCCTTCCGGCTGATCGACGATCACCGCGGCGAGGAACTTCGGGTGCATCGCCGGCGCGAAGCCGATGAACGAGGCCACGTATTTGGTTTTCGAGTAGCCGCCGTCTTCGGCGACCTGGGCGGTTCCGGTCTTGCCCGCCAGCGTGTAGCCGGGAACGCTCACCTCGGAGGCGGTCCCTTCCGGCCCGAGCACGCCCTCCAGCATTTCGCGCACCTCGGTGGCGACCTGCGCGCTGATCACGCGGTGCCCCTTCGGCTCGTGGACCTTTTCTTCGCCGATTCGTTTGACCAGCTGGGGCGGCCGCTCGATCCCATCGTGGGCGATCGCCGCGTACCCCTGCATCATCTGCATCGGCGTCACCGCGGCGCCCTGGCCCATCGGCAGGTTGCCCATCGTCGCGCCCGAGTATTCGCTCAGCTTCGGCACGATCCCCTGTTCCTCGTTGGGGAATTGCACCCCCGTCGGCTTGCCGAAGCCGAATTTTTCGATCCACTTGCTGAACTGCGGCGCGCCGATCCGAAGGCCGATTTCGACCGCGCCGATGTTCGAGGAGCGGGCCAGGATCTGCTCCACGGTCATCGTTTCGGTGCCGCGTTCCTCGGCGTCGTGGATCACCCGTTCGCCGATTTCGAGCGTCGGCGGCAGGGTGAATTCGGTCGTCGGCGTGACCAGGCCTTCTTCGAGGGCGGCCGAGACCGTGAACGCCTTGAAGGTCGAGCCCGGTTCGTAGTTGAAGCCGGTCGCCCGGTTCAGCAGTTCTTCGTTCGATTCGACGTTCGCGAGGTCGCCCGGGTTGATCGGCGGCCAGTTCGCCATCGCCATGATTTCCGAGGTTTCCGGGTCCATCACGATCGCCGTCGCGCCCTGCGGCGCGTACGTTTCGCCGACCTTCGCCAGTACCTGTTCGGTCTTCTCCTGGATCACCGGGTCGAGCGTCAGTTCGACATCTTCGCCGTCGCGCGCTTCCTTCACCATTTCCAGCTTGATCGGGTCGCCGAGCGCGTCGGTGATGACGCGGCGTTCGCCTTCTTCTCCCGCCAGCACCGAGTTCTCGCCTTCCTCGATCCCGGTCAGGCCTTGGTCTTCGGAGCCGACCACGCCGATCACCTGCCCCGCCATTTCGCCCTGCGGGTAGACGCGGCGGCTGCCGGGGATCTGTTCGATCCCTTCGATTTCGAGCTTTTCGATCTTCGCCGCGGTCGAGAGGTCGACGTCTTTCTTCAGGTATTCGAAGCCCGATTCGGCGGTCAGCGCCTTCAGCACTTCGCCTGGCTTCTCCTTCAGGATCGGCGCCAGCAGCGCCGCCGCCTTCTGCGGCTTTTTCACCAGGTAGGGCGTGGTGACGATCGTCGCGGCGTCTTCGGAGGAGGCGAGCCGGGTGCCGTCGCGATCGAGGATCGCGCCGCGCAGGCCGGGCACCGGCACGTTCTGCGTCTGCTGGTCGAGCGCCTGCGAGGAGAGCTGGGAGGCCTCCACCCCCTGCAGCCAGAAGGCGCGGCAGACGATCAGCAGGAAGGCGACGAGGAAGCCGGCGAAGAGGAGTCCGATGCGTCGCTCGATCAGGCGCATCGCGGCGCTATTCCGGGCTCGGCGCGGCGGCGGCGAGGCGTGCGGCGGCTTCGGCGACGTCGCCCTTGTGAGCCGAGATCAGCTGCGGGATCGCGGTGGTCGGCATCGCCAGGCCAAGTTCGGCCGCCTCGTGACGAATCCGCGCCTGGCCGTACTTCTGGGCGACGCGGCTCTGCATCATCGAGTTCTCTTTGCTCAGTTCGGTGTTCTTGATGTCGACCTTGCCGGCGGAGGCGGTAAAGGTGAGCGTCACGACGTTGAGGGCGACGATCCCGACCAGGAGCACGCCGAGCAGGCCGATCCAGGCGCGGCCCCGGGTGAGGCGGTGGATCAGGCCGGACTCGGGAAGCTGGGTGACGGCGACCGCGGCGCGGCCCGCGTGGCCCGCGGCGATCGGGATGACGCCGGCGCGGCGTTTCGGCGCCGCTTTGCGGCGGGCGGGGGCTTTGCGGGCCGGTTTGCGCGCGGGCGCCGCGGCGGCGGCGCGAGCGCTCGTCGATTTCTTGCGGACGGGCGAAGCTTTGCGAGCGGGCGCGGCGGTGGCGGCGGCGCGCGGGGACGCGGCTTTGCGCCCCATAGCCGCTTTGCCGCGTTTCGGCGCGGTCGGTTTGCGCTTGGCCGGCGCCGGCGCGGTGGCCGTCGCGGCGGTGGAGCGTCCGGGTCCTCCCGGCCGGGGACGGTCGCGGGGACGTTTCTTCGGCTCCGGCGGCGCGGTGCGCGAGGGCGCCGGAGCGGCCTGGGAGGCGGAGCGGCGGGCGGGCGCGGCGACGGCCATCAGGCATCCACCTCGCTCGGCGCCTCGGCGCGCGTGTCGAAGGCGATCTTCACGGCGGCGCGCAGATGGGCAGAGCGCGAGCGCGGGTTCGACTCCATCTCGGTCGTTCCGGGCGCGATCGCGCGCCGGGTCAGGAGCTCGGCCTCCGGCTCGTGGCCGCAGACGCAGACCGGGATCTCCGGCGGGCAGACGCAGCCGGTCGCCTTGGCCGCGAGGAACTGCTTCACCGGCCGGTCCTCCAGCGAGTGGAAGGCGATCGCCGCGAAGCGCCCGCCGATCGGCAGCGAGTCCCAGGCCAGCGGCAGCGCCTCGCTGAGAAGGTCGAGCTCGCCGTTGACGGCGATCCGCAGCGCCTGAAAGGTCCGCTTGGCCGGGTGGCCGCCGCCGAAGCGGGCCGAGGCGGGCATCCCCGCCTGCACCGCGGCGACCAGCTCGGAGGTCGTGCGCAGCGGCCGGCGGGCGACGATCTCGCGGGCGATGCCGCGGGCGTGGCGCTCCTCGCCGAAGCGGCGCAGCACCTGGGCGATCCGCGACTCCGGCCACTCGTTGACCAGGTCGGCCGCGTCGAAGCCCTGGCGCGGGTCCATCCGCATGTCGAGCGGCGCGTCGTAGGAATAGGAAAAGCCCCGCTCCCACGCGTCGACCTGCATCGACGACATTCCCAGATCCATGTAAACCATGTCTGGGCGGAATCCTTCGCCTCGCAGCGCACGAAGTCCTGCAACGAAGTCGGCGCCGACGAAGAGCGCGCGGCAGGGCGCCTCGGCGGCGAAGCGGTTGAAGCGGTCGCGGGCGGCGGGGTCGCGGTCGATCCCGATCAGCGTCCCCTCCGGGCCGAGGCGCTCGGCGACAAGGCGCGCGTGGCCGCCCCCGCCAAAAGTGCAGTCGACGGCGGTCTGGCCCCGCTCGGGAGCGAGCAGGTCGACCAGCTCGGGGGCGAGGACCGGCTCGTGCTCGCGGGTCACGAGAGCGAGCGGCCGCGGTCCGGCGGGCGCGTGGGAGAAGGTGGGAGTGCGGGCGGCATGAAGTCTCATGGTTACGCGGCGCCCGCACCGGCCAGGCCCTCGGCGATCTCGGGCGCGGCGGCGTCGAGCTCTTCCTCCTGCTTGGCCCAGGCGTCGGCGTTCCAGATCTCGAGGTACTCGCCGGCGCCGATCACGACGCATTCGCCCTCCAGGCCGGCGTGCTCGATCAAGGGCTTGGGGATGCGGATCCGCCCCGCCGAGTCGAGCTTCTCGTCGAAGGAGCCGCCGTGGAAGCGGCGGCGCAGGGCGCGGGCGTCTTTGCCGAACGGGCTGTGGGGCGAGAGAAAGCGGTCCGAGAGCTCCTCGAACTCGGCGGTCGTGTGGACCCAGACGCAGGGGTCGAACCCCTTGGAGAGAACCACTCCGTCAGCGAGTTGGCTGCGAAAGCGAGATGGCACGGTCAGTCGGTCCTTGCTGTCCAGGCTGTGCTCGTAAAGGCCCCGAAATGCCATCTCGGTGTCCTTTCTGAGCGTGGGTTCGAGGTCGGAAGAGAGTTGGGACCGGAGTGATGAGGTGGGAGGAGCCTCACCACCCCGGTCCTGGGCTTCAACTCGAGCGCCACTCTGACACACACTCCCCCACTTTGCAACACCACCTCCCCATGCAACCCCAATTTCACGGAGCCGCCTGCCTCAGGGGCGCGCGGTAGGTTTGCCGCCATGAGCACGCCCGAGATGCCCGATCCGTCCGAGCCCCAGGTCGAGCCGGTGCGTGAGTCGCCGCGGGCGGAGCCACCCCGCGAGTCGCCGCAGGCGGAGCCACCGCGCGAGTTCGAGCCGCCCGTGGTCGAGGCCGCCGGACCGAGCGACGCCAACGCGCTGCGCGGCCACCACTTCAAGCGGCTGCTGGGAAAGCAGCTCACCTGGTGGCTGATCGGTGTCCCCGCGGCGGCGATCGGGGTCATCGTCGCCGGCTCGGTGAGCGTCGTGGTCGGGCTGGTCGTCGCCCTGGCGGTAGTCGCGATCGGCATCGGCGTCGTCTTCGCGATCGCCGACTCGAAGGCCGCCGACGACTTCTTCGACGTCTACGCCGAGAACCACGGCCTCGAGCTGGGCGACAAGTCAAAGCTCCCCTCGGCGACGCCGCTGCTGCGCAAAGGGGACGACCGTTACGCGAACCGGACGCTCGCCGGTGAGATCGCGCCGGGCTGCGACGGCCTCCTCGCCCTGTTCACCTACGAGGAACAGACGACCGACTCGAACGGCAACCGCCAGACCAACTACCACCGCTACACGCTGGGGATGTCCGAGGTGCCCGACTGCATCGAGCACGTGCCCGAGCTCTACTGCCAGAGGCGCGCAGGCCTGCGCTCGCTGGAGAAGTTCGAGGACGTCTTCCGCCGTTCGAAACGCCGCGTGACCCTGGAGAGCGAGGCGCTCGGCGACCGTTATGAGATCTTCGTCGCCAAAGACCAGGACGACGTCTGGCTGCGCCGCCTCCTCTCCCCCAGCTTCATCGTCTGGCTGACCGAATCGGCGCCGGACAAGTTCGCCTTCGAGCTGGTCGGAGGCACCCTCGTCGCCTACGTCCCCAAGCACCGCGAAGACGCCGCCGACCTCGACTCGATCGCCGCCGCGACCGGCGCGGTGGCGAAACGCCTGCGCGAAAAGTCGAGCGACTCAGAAGCCTGAGAGCAGCGTCCCCGCGTTGGCGATCAGGCCCGCGGCGATCATCAGCATCACCGAGGGGACGAGCACCAGGGCGACGACCAGCTGGATCTTCGGCGCGGCACGGGCGGCGCGCTCTTCGACCGCGCGGCGGCTGTCACGGCGCAGGGCGCTCGCCTGCCGGCGCAGCTGCTCGGCGAGCGGCGAGCCGAAGCGGCGCGAGCGCTCGATCGAGGCGACCAGGGTGGCGAGCTCGCTGCCGGGGACGCGGGCGCGGAGCGCAGCCAGCGCGGCCGAGAGCGAGGTGCCGCAGGAGAGCTCGGCGACCGTGATCCGCATCTCCTCGGCCAGCGGTCCCTGCCCGGTGCGCGCGAGCTGCGCCAGGCCGTCGGCCGGGCCGCGCCCCGAGGCGACGCTGACCGCGAGCAGGTCGAGGGCGTCGGGAAGGGCGGCGACGAGGCGGCGACGGCGACGGCGCGCCTCTCGCTCGAGCAGGGCATCGGGGATGAAGAAGCCCGCGGCGGGGAGCCCGAGCGCCACCGCGATCCCGATCCGCCCCGGCGCCGTGGGCGCCGCCCCGAGCGCGAGGATCGCCCCGAGGCAGAGCCCGGCGAGCTTGCCGAGCAGGAGGGCGGGGAGCGGTAGTCGGGCTTCGAGGCCGGACCGCCGCAGGCGCTCCGGGAGGTCGAGCCACAACGCCGCGCGCGCCCACGGCCCGCGGAGAGAGGACACGGCGGGCGACGCGCCGAACGCGCCGGCCGCCGACACGTTGCCGGTCCCCGCGTGGTTCGGAACTTCGCCCTGACCGAGGTTTCGAACCACGCGGCGCGCGGCCCGGGCGACCAGGACCTCGCGGCCGGCGGCGAGCGCCAGCAGGAACGCGAGCGCCAAGAACAGGCCGACGGGGGTCAATCGACCACCCGCGAGAGGCGGCGGATCGCGACGAAGCCGATCGCCTGGAGGCCGGCGGCGAGGGCGAGGAGGATCGCGGCGGCGGGCGAGCCTAGGAGCTTGGCGAGAAAGCCCGGCTGGACCAGCTCGGCGAAGAGCGCGCCGCCGGTCGGCATCGCGACCACGAGAAGGCCGGTGAAGCGGGCCTGGGCGGTCGCCGACTTGGCGTCCTCGGCGACCCGGTCGCGCTCCGCCGCGCCGGCCGCGAAGCGCCGCAGCAGCCCGGCGAGATCGCCGCCGGCGAGACGCTGGCTGAGCAGCGCCGCGGCGAAGGCGTCGACCCGCTCGGAGCCCATCCGCGCCCGCCAGGCGGCAACCGCCTCGGAGGTGCCGGCGCCGAGGTCCAGCTCCGCGCCCAGCCTCGACAGCTCGGCGGCGGGCGGCCCGTCGAGGTAGGCGGCGGCCGCGGGCAGCGAGGCGCGCAGCGAGCGCCCGGCGGCGAGCGAGTCGGCGACGGCGGTCGCCACTTCCGGCAGCGAGCGCTCGACCGCGGCGCGGTAGCGCCGCCGCCTGCTGGAGATGGCCCAGGCGGCGAGCGCCGGGCCGGCGACCGAGAGCGGCAACGCGACCTCGAGCCCGCCGACCAGCCAGCCGGCAAGGATCGCGGCGACGGCGCCGAGCGCAGCGAGGCGCCGCCGCTCCTTGGTCGAGGGCGCGTAGCCCTCGCGCCCCGCCCGGCGCAGTGGCTCGATCGCGAGCCGCAACCAGGCCGCGGCAGCGGGGCTCGCCAGCAGCGCCTCGCGCGCGGCCATCGCCAGCAGGCCGCCCGCGACGGCGCCGAGCAGCGCGGTGGGCGCCGCGCTCATTGCCGCCACCCCTGCCCCTCGCCCGGCGCCGCGCCGTTCACTTCTCCACCTCGGCGATCTCGGTGACGCGGCGGGAGCCGTCGGGCATCCGCCGCAGGTGGACCAGCAGGTCGATGCCGCGGCGGACCTGCTCGGCGATCGCCTCGTGCGGTAGTCCCACGCCGGCCATCAAGGCCAGGGTCTGGAGGCGCGCGATCGCGTCGCGCGGCGAGTTGGCGTGGACGGTCGAGAGCGCCCCGTCGTGGCCGGTGTTCAGCGCCGTCAAGAGATCCAAAGCCTCCGGGCCCCTCACCTCCCCGATGACGATCCGGTCGGGGCGCATCCGCAGGGCGTTGCGCAGCAGGTCGCGGATCGTCACCTCGCCGCGACCCTCGACCCCGGGCGGACGGCTCTCCAGCCGGACCACATGGGGCTGCTGGAGGCGGAGCTCGGCGGCGTCCTCGATCGTCACCACCCGCTCCTCCGGCGCGAGGAAGCTGGAGAGGGCGTTGAGGAGCGTCGTCTTGCCGGAGCCGGTGCCGCCGCTGACGAGGATGCTGCGCCGCGCCCGCACCGCCTCCTCCAGCCGCTCGCGTTGCCCGGGGTCGAGCGTGCCGATCTCGACCAGCCGATCCGGCCCCGGCCGCTCGGCGCCGAAGCGGCGGATCGACACCGCCGGGCCGTCGATCGCCAGCGGCGGGATCACCACGTTGACCCGCGAGCCGTCGGCGAGGCGGGCGTCGACCATCGGGCTGAGCTCGTCGACGCGGCGGCCGAGCGGCGCCAGGATCCGCTCGATCGCGTTGCGCAGCTCCTCCTCGTCGGCGAAGCCGATCGAGGTCGCCTCGATCCGGCCGCCGCGCTCGACGAAGACCCGGTCGGGCCCGTTGACCATCACCTCCTCGACCTGGGGGTCGGCGAGCAGGATCTCGAGCGGCCCGAGGCCGACGCTGTCGCGGACGACGCGGGCGGCGATCTCGGCGCGGTCGGCGGGCGCGAGGATCGCCGCCTCCTCGTCGACCAGTTCGCGGACCGTCTGCTCGAGGTCGGGGGCGCCCCGCCGCCCGGCGGCCGCCTCGGCACGGCGGCGCTCGACCAGCCTGCCGCGCAGGTTCGCGGCGAGCTCGGCGACGTGCCGCTCGCGCGCGCTCATCGTCCCCCCTGCGGCATCACGGTCACCTGGCGGGCGAAGCTCTCGGCGGCGATCAGCCGCAGCGCCTGCGGGCGGGTCAGTCCCAGGGTCGCCTCGGCGGTCCCGGTGGCGTCCCCTTCCGGCGAGGCGCCGAGGCCGAGCAGCGGCACCCCGGCGGCGGCCACGTAGGTGCGCCCGGCACCGCCATCGTCGGGTTCGGCGGTGACGACCACGTCGACCCGCGAGCCGACCGGGTCGCCGCCGGCGACCGCCAGCGCCTCGGCGCCGCTCACCGCGATCTGCACCGGCCGCCGGCCCGCGGCGAGGTTCGGCCCCGGCGCGTCGGACCGCGGCGGGCGGAGTTGGGCGGCGAGCAGGTAGGCGCCGCTCGGGATCGCCGCGGCCGGGACGAGGCCGAGCGCTTCGGCCGGGTCGCGCAGCGCGCCGGCCGGTACAAACCGGACGGGCACCTGGCGTACCTCGAGGTCCTTTTCGGCGTCGGTGGGAGCGAGCGCCTTGCCCGCCGGCAGCTGTGCCGCGGCGATCACGACCGGCCGCAGCGCGCCGTAACCGCGGGCGACGCTGTTGCCGTAGCCGTCGGCGATCGCCCCCGCGGCGATCGCCGCGAGCAGCGCCCCGACCCCGAAGGCGATCGCCCGCATCCGCCGACTCATCGCGCATCTCCCTGCCTGTCTCCGCCGAGCCAGGGTCGCGAACCGCGCGCATCGCCCAGCGGCGGCTCCGGCGCCTGATCACGTCGCCGCGGCGCCAGGGGCAGTTCCAGCACGGCGCTCGTCCCATGCTCTCCCTGGAGCAGGGCGAAGGTCCCGCCGTGACGGCCCGCGGTGCGGCGAACGAGTCGCAGGCCGTGGCCGTGGCGGGCGCGGCCGGACAGGCGACCGAAGCGGCCGCGCGCGTCGCGATGGCCGCGTGACCCTCGTCCGCGCAGCAGCGCCTCGCGCTCGCGCGCCCTTCGTCCGGCGCCGCGGCCCGAGTCGACCACGGCCAGGCAGATCCGGTCGTCGATCAGGTCCGCGGTCAGCTCGATCCGCCCGCCGCCATGCTCGAAAGCGTTCGCGATCAGGTTGTCGAGCGCCGCCGCCAGCTCGAAGCGATTGCCTTCGACCGCCGCCTCGTCGCCGTCCCAGCGCAGCCTCAGGTCGACGCCGACCAGCGCCGCCTGCCCGCGCCAGCGCCTTCGCGCCGCCTCGAGCAGCGGCCGCACCGCGACGATCGCCCGCGCGGCCGCCCCGCGCTCGCCGTTGATCTCCCGCTCGAGCGCCGCCAGCGCCGCCGCGGCCATCTCCACCGGTCCGTCCTCGGCACCGGGCGCGCCGGCCCGCGGGGCCATCAGCGCCAGCGCCTGCAGGGGACGTCGAAGCTCGTGGAGGTGCTCGTTCAATACGGTGCGTCGACGCCCGTCGCGGACCGCCGCGGCCAAGGTCGCTCCCGCCCCGCCGAGGACGGGCCAGACGGCCAGCCGCGCCGGCGCCAAGGCGGCGATGTAGGCAGTGACGTCGTCGATCCACATGTCCTGTCAAGGTGCGGGCGACCCTAGACTCTCCCCCCACCCAAAAAGCTCCGCCCGCTCAACGCGACAAAATCGGGGTTTCTTTCCGTGTGACGGATTCCGTTACCCTGAACAGGGAATCCGCAGGGCGTTTTGGAATACTTAACTCGCGGCCCGTCGCTCCCCCCGGACACTGGCGCCGGCCCGCTTCAGCTTCAAACTCCCGCTCCACCGAAAGGAGACCATCCGTTGGCTCAAACCCGAACGACCCCCGAGGGCATCACGCAACAGCTCGCCAAGGCGCTCGCCCATCCGCTCCGCGTGCGCATCCTGACCGAGCTGAACCGCGGGATCTCCAGCCCCAACCAACTTGCCCAGGAGCTCGACGAGCCGCTCGGCAACGTCAGCTACCACGTCAAAACGCTGCTCGAATACGACTGTGTCGAACTGGTCAAAACGGAGCCGCGGCGCGGCGCCGTCGAGCACTTCTACCGGGCCACCGAGCGCGCCTTCTTCAGCGACGCCGACTGGGCCAAGATCCCGGCCTCGGCGCGCAAGGGCATCGACGGCGTGATCCTCGAGACGATCGGCAAGGACGCCTCCGCGGCGATGCTCGAGGGGACGATCGACTCGCGCACCGACACGCACATCTCGCGCACCCCGCTCGTCCTCGACGACGCGGGCTGGGTCGAGCTCAGCAAGATCCTCGCGGACACGCTCGAGCGGGCGATGAAGATCGGCGAGGAGTCCGCCGGCCGGCTCGCCAACGACGGCGCCGAAGGCATCCCCACCAGCCTCTCGCTGCTGCACTTCGAGATTCCGCCCAAGGAAGCGAAGTAGTCGCACCCGCCCCCGGGGCCCGCGCCCGGGGGCGAGGTCTGGTCGCCACGCCCGATCAGCTGTCGACCAGCCGGTAGCCGATCCCCCAGCAGTTGACCACGTACTTCTGGTGGTCGGGGTCGAGTTTGCGGCGCAGGCGGCTGGCGTGGCTGTCGAGGGTGCGCGTCTTGCCGGCGGGGGCGCGGAAGCCCCAGACGTCGCGCAGAAGTTCATCCTTGCTGAACACGCGGGTGGGATCGGAGGCGAGGACGCGGAGCAGGGTGAACTCTTTTTTCGCCAGGTGGACCTCGCGGTCGCCGACCATCACTTTGCGGCGCGAGGGGTCGATCAGCATCTCCCCCACCTGGACCGGCCCGTCGTGGCGGCTGTGGCGGCGGCGCAGGACCGCCTGGATACGCGCCCGCAGCTCCTCGTAGGAGAAGGGCTTCTGGACGTAGTCGTCGGCCCCGAGGTCGAGGCCGCGGACCCGGTCGGTGCCGCCGCCCCGTCCGGTCAGGACGATGATCGGCAGGTGGGGGTCGAACCGCGACTCGACCCCGTCGGCCTCACGGATCTCGCGCAGGACGTCGAGGCCGGAGGCGTCCGGCAGCGCCAGGTCGAGCAGCAGCAGGTCGGGATGGTTGTAGCGGCAGAGGCGCAGCGCGTCGGCGGCGCTCGGCGCAGGCAGGACCTCGAAGCGGTCCGCGGTCAGGTGGTCACACAGCAGGTCGAGGGTGGCATCGTCGTCCTCGCAGACGACGATCGTGGCGATCTCTTCTCGTTGGGGCAACATGCCTTCTCAAGGCCCCGGGAGGGCTCGTTTCTCCCCCCTCCGCCATGCGGAAGGAGCGGGAAAGCGGGCGCGATTCCGACCACGGGCGCGGCGAGAATCCCTCTCGATGGCCGAGGTCGCGATCCGCTGGGACTAGATGCCGTGATCCCACGCCGGGGCGCCCCGGACCGCCGTGCTTCGGCGAGGCCGGACCCGCCCACCCCGGCGCGCCCCGGACTGCGAACCCCGGCGCGCCCATCCCCACCTTGGCTCGGCTGGTTAGGTGGGGATGGGCGCGCCTTGCGCGTGTCCGGGGACGGTCCGGGGACACTTCCGACACGCCTCCGCGATGAGTTCGCAGTTCTCGTCGCATAGCGCAGATAACTGCGAACTCACCTTGGGCCACGACCCGTGCGTTCGCAGTTGACGACAAATTACGTCGCAAAGTGCGAACGCACTCGAGGGGCCGGC
>DASXMH010000003.1:0-58395 GCA_036495785.1 Solirubrobacterales bacterium | reverse complement strand
CGAGCTGATGGCGCAGGCCCAGGTCGGCTCCGCCGAGGCCGGGGTGCAGCTGGGCCCGGGCGAAGCGGAGGCCGAGGAGCCCGACACCGCCGAAGCCTCGATCGTCGACGACGCTGCCGAAGGCGACGAGGAAGACGAAGCGCCCGAGGAGGATGAGGAGCCGCAGGATTGGGCGGAAGCGGCGCCCGACGACGAAGACGAGGTGGTCGAGGAGGCGCCCTAGGACCCCGGCGCGGCCCGCCGCTTCTGGTTCGAGCACGCGACCGGCGCCGGCAAGACGGTCGCCGCGGTCGGCTTCATCGAGGCGACCCGGACCGGCGGCGTCCTGATCCTCACCCACCGCCGCAACCTGGTCGACCAGTTCATCGGCGAGATCTCCGACCGCGGCTACAAGGAGCGCCTGCGCCCGCCGCTGCTCGGCAACCGCGACGACGCCGAAGGCCCGGTCACGGTCGAGACCTACCAGTGGTTCGTCCGCAACCACAAGAAAGTGTCGGACGCCTACTCGGTGGTGATCTGCGACGAGGCGCACACCGCGCTGGGCGAGAAAACCAGCGCCTGCATCCGCGCCTGGCCCGGCCCCGTCTTCATCGGCATGACCGCGACCGGCGCGCTGATCGCCCGCCACGTCGCCGACCTCTTCCCGACCCAGACCTCGCGCTTCGACCTCGCCCAGGCGGCTCGCCGCGGGGTCATCTCGCCGCTGCGCTGCCTGCGCATCCCGCCCGGGCCGGGGGTGCGGACGATCGCCAAGGTGCCGCTGCGCAAAGGCGAGGTCGACCAGGACTTCGACCAGGAGGAGCTGGCCGCGCTGCTCGATCAGGGCCCCTTCAACTTCGCGATCGCCGACCTCTACAAGTCGCGCTTCCGCAAGACCCCGGGCGTCGTCTACACGGCGGGGGTCAAGCACGCCTACAACGTCGCCGAGGCGTTCCGGGCAGTCGGCATCAACGCGCAGGCGGTCTCCGGCGAAACGCCGAAGCGCGAACTCGCCGACATCCTCGCCGCCTTCGAACGTGGCGACGTCGACGTGCTCTGCAATGCCCAGCTCCTCGCCGAGGGTTGGAACAGCCCGCGGGCGACGATCTGCATGCACCTGGCGCCGACCGCCTCGCGCCGCATCTACCAGCAGCGGGTCGGCCGCGTGACCCGGCGCGCGCCGGGCAAGGAGGCGGGCCTGGTCATCGACTTCGTCCACCCGGCGACGACCCACGACGAGACGATCGTCACCCTGCACAGCCTGCTCGACCGCGACGTCTACCGCGGCGGCGCGATCGTGGTCGGGCCGGTGCGCCGCGGACGCGGCCGCAAGGTGCGGGTGGAGCGGCGGATCGTGCCGGTCTCCGACGTCGAGGAGAAACGGATGGAGGTGCTCGAACGGGAGATCTGGCGGATCGCCGTCGAGAACCTCGACTACCCCGAGCAGCACGCCTGGGCGGCGCTGGCCGGGGCGCGGGTCAACACGCAGGGCTGGCGCCGGGCGCGGGCGATGCTGCAGAACGACCGCACCAAGGAGCTCCGCCGCCGCTTCCTGCTGACCTGCGTGCAGCGCAACCGCAACGCGCAGCTGCGGCTGAAAGCGCTGGGGGAGATCGCCGACCTCGGCGACGGCGACGCTTTCGACGACGCGATCGACATCGTCGGCACCTGGAGCCGCGAGGACAAACGAGCGGGGACGAAGACGCTCCTGCAGGCGCTGATCGACAAGCGGATCGGCCGCCGCGACCAGGCGCAGGCGTGGGTCTGGCGGCTGGCCGGCTACACGCGCGAACTGCATGAGGAGTACGCGGTGCAGCGTTGGCCGGAGACGAAGCGGCTGCTCGGCCTGCTGGTGAATTCGAGCGGGCGGGCGCACGGGCGCAACGCGCGCCGGCTGGTGCACGCGGCGCGCAAACAGGACCGCCGCCTGGCGGTGGCGCTGCTCGCCGCCGCGGTCTCCCACACGCCGGAGGGCGAGGAGGTCCTGCGTGGGGCGCGGATGCGGATGGCCCGGAAACCGTCGGCGGTGGCGCGCGAGCTGCTGCGGAACTTCCCCAAAGGCGGCAAGCGCCGGCGCAAGCGCAAACGCGGCGGCAACGGCGGTGGCGATGCGGCGAGCGGCGGCAACGGCGGCGCGGCCGAGGCGGCGCGGAACGGGGCGGAGTCGCGGAGCGGCGGGGATTTCGAGGACGGGTCGGAGTTCCTTGACGACGGCGACGCGCCCGAGAACGGCGGGAGTCGCGGGAACGGCGAGGCGGGCAGGCGCGGCGGCAAGGCGGTCGAAGCGGCGCTGAGCGACGAGGACGCGCCCGAGGTCGAGGACGGCGGCGGTTCGAGCAACGGCGCCGAACCGGATGCCGAACCTGGGGAGAAACCGAAACGCAAACGGCGCCGCAAATCGAAAGCCGCAAGAGACGCCGAGGCGGCGACGAGGGAGGACGAGTCAAACGGCGGCAAAACGCGGGCGACCGGGGATCGCGAGATCGCCGACGACGACGCGCGAGCGGCGGGCGAGGTCGACACCGACACCACCCAGAATGACGACGGCCCGGCGAAACCGGCGAAACGCAAAGCGGCCAAAACGAAAACCGCGAAAGCCAAAGCCGCGAAACCGAAAGCGGCCAAAGCCCCCAAAGAGAAAGCCGGCAAACCGAAAGCCGCGGCGAAACGGAAACGCAAACCGAAAGCGGCGAAAGAGGACTCAGAAGGCGATCAGATGCACATCGCCGGCAGCGAGGGCGACCCGGTCACCGTCGGCGAGTCGGACGAGTAGGTGGCCCCGGTCGTCGACACCCTCGGCGACGCCGCCTCCTTTGTCCCAGCTCACCTCGCGCCCCAGTAGCGCGTCCCGCTTCCGCCATTCGGCGAGCACGGTCTCCGCATCGGCCCCGAGCCACACACCGAGCCGCTCGCTCAGGGCGGCTGCCGCCTCGCGAGGGTGGTGCGGGGATGTGAAGAGGGACGTGGCGCGGTCACCAAGCTCGGTGGGGAAGTCGTCGGGACGGATCGTGAGGTTCAGGCCGACGCCGAGGACGGCCCAGCCGTCCTGGGGCCGGGCCTCGATCAGGATGCCGGCCAGCTTGCGACCGTCGAGGTGGACGTCGTTGGGCCACTTGACCTTGCACGAGATGTCCGGCCGCAATCGCTCGGCGACCTCGCAGACGGCGAGCGGGACCGCGAGCGGCAGCACCGAGTGGCGTGGCTCAAGCGGCCGCAGCACCGCCGAGTAGAGGAGCGCCGCATCGGGCGGCGCCGTCCAGGTGCGTCCCTGCCGTCCCCGCCCCGCGGTCTGCTCGGAGGCGGTGACGACGGTCCCATGCGGCGCGCCGGTCGCGGCGATCTCGCGCGCCACCGTGTTCGTCGACCCGACGCTGCGGAAATGCCGGTGCGGCGTGCCGAAGCGACCGCGCGGCGTGGTGACTTCCTCGGTCATAGACCGACTTTCCTACCACGGTCGTGGCGGCTTACCGTCGCATGGCGACGGTTTCTCACCACACCCGTCGCTCACCTCAGTGGGTGGCGGCGTCGGCGAGTAGGGCGGCGAGGAGGCCGTCGATGTCGTGGCGCTCGGCCTCGACCGCGACCTCGAGGCCCGCCTCGCGCACGGTGGCGCTGGTGACCGGGCCGATCGAGACGATCCGGGCCGCGCCGGGGAAGCGATCGCCGAGTGCCTCGGTGAGGTTGCGGACCGTGGATGACGAGGTGAAGGTGACGTAGTCGGCGCTCTGCGCCGCCCCGACCGCCTCGTCCTCGGGTGCCTCGCGCACCGTCTCGTAGAGGGAGACCGCGTCGACCGCGCCGCCGCGCTCGCGCAACGCGCTCGGCAGAACGTCCCGAGCCTCGGCGGCCCGCGCAACCAGCACCCGCTTGCCCTCGACCTCGACGTCCCCGAGCGCTTCGACCAGAGCCTCCGCGACGAAGCGCTCGGGGACGATGTCGGCAGAGATCCCATGCCCGGCAAGTGACCGCGCGGTCCCCGGCCCGATCGCGGCCACCCTCGCGCCGGCCAGCGCCCGGGCGTCGCGCCCTGCCGCGGCGAGCGCCGCGAAGAGCAGGTTGACGCCGTTCGGGCTGGTCAGGCAGACGAGGTCGTAGTCGTCGATCGCCGCCACCGCGCCCCGCACCTCCTCGCTGTCGATCCGCGGCTCGATCCGGATCGCGGGCAGCTCGACGACCGCCGCGCCGAGGCCCCGCAGCGTCGCCGCCAGGCCACTGGCCTGGGCACGCGCCCGGGTCACCACCACGGCCCGACCGTGCAGCGGCCGCCGCTCCAGCCACGCCAGCGCCTCGCGCCGCGCCGCCACGGCGCCGATCACGATCAGCGCCGGCGCCCCGATCCCCTCGCGCTCGACCGTCGCGGCGATCGCGCCGAGCGTCGAGGTCACGGTCCTCTGCCCGGCCCAGGTGCCGCGTTCGATTGCGGCGGCGGGCTGCTCGGGGTCGCGCCCGGCGGCGATCAGCGCGGCCGCGTTCTCGGCCAGTCGTTTGACGCCCATGTAGAAGACCAGCGTGCCGGGGAAGGCGGCGAGGGCGTCCCAGTCGAGGGCCGTCTCGGCCTTCTCGGGGTTCTCGTGGCCGGTGACGAAGGCGACCGCCGAGGCGTCGTCACGGTGGGTGACCGGGATGCCCGCATAGGCGGTCGCCGCGACCCCGGCGGTGACGCCGGGCACCACCTCGAACTCGACCCCCGCGGCGCGGAGCGCTTCGCCCTCCTCACCGCCGCGCCCGAGGACGAACGGGTCGCCCCCCTTCAGCCGCACCACGCTGCGCCCCGCCCTTGCCGCCTCGATCAGCCGCTCGCCGATCTCCTCCTGCGGCACCGACGGAACCCCCGGCTGCTTGCCGACGTAGATCAGCTCGGCATCGGCCCGCGCCCCGTCGAGCGCCCCCGGCGGAATCAGCCGGTCGTAATAGATCGAATCGGCGGCGGCGATCAGCTCCAGCGACCGCGCCGTCATCAGCCCTGGGTCGCCCGGCCCGGCCCCGACCAGGTAGACGACCCCCTGGCGGACGTTCACGCGGCTTGCTCCGCCGCGCGCTGGAGGAGCTCGGCGGCACCGGCGCCGAGCAGGCGCCTGGCGAGCTCGCGGCCGGCCGCCTCGGGGTCGGCGGGGTGGGCGTCGAGCTCGTCGCGGATCCACTCGCCGCCGTCGGGGAGGCCGACGAAGGCGCCGACCCGCAGGCCCGCCTCCGAGCATTTCGCGTGGACCCCGATCGGGGTCGAGCAGCTTGCGTCGAGGCGGGTGAAGCAGGCTCGCTCGGCGCGCAGCTCGGCGAACGCCTTCGCCTCGCCGATCGCCCGCACCGCCGCGGCGCCCTCCTCGTCATCGCTCCGCACCTGCAGCGCCAGCGCCCCTTGCCCGGCTGCCGGCACCATCCGGTCCGCCGGGACAAGGAAGCCGATCTCGCCCTCGCGACCCAACCGCCGCAGCCCGGCCGCGGCGAGGATGATCGCGTCGTAGTCGCCGTCGGCCAGCTTGCGCAGCCGCGTGTCGACGTTGCCGTTCAGGTCGACGATCTGCAGGTCCGGCCGTACCGCCAGGAGCTGCGCCCGCCGGCGCAGGCTGACCGTCCCGACCCGCGCGCCCTCCGGCGCGTCCTCAAGCGAGGAGCCCGCGCCGATCCAGGCGTCGCACGGGTCCTCGCGCGGCGGCACCGCGGCGATCTCCAGCCCGTCGACCTCCTCGCCCGGCAGGTCCTTGGCCGAGTGCACCCCGATGTCGGCGCGCCCGTCGAGCAGCGCCTGCTCGACCGCCCGCACGAAGCGCGACTTGTCGCCCGGTTCCCCATCCGAGGAGACCTCGACCAGCTCGGCGCCGCCCAGCAGGTCGGCGACCATCCCGGCCTGGGTCACGGCCAGAGCGCTTGCGCGGGTGGCGATGCGCAGCGCCAAGCACTCAGCCCTGGCCGGGCCGCAGCTCGGTGACCTTGCCCGCCGCGCCCTCTTCGGCCTCGACCTCGGTCTCGACATCGAGCCCGAACAGCTCGCGCAGCGCGCTCACGTATTGGTAGGCGTCGTCGTGGCCGGCGGCGCGGCGCATGCGCCGGGTCGGCTCGTGCAGGATCCGCGAGGCGATCGCCTTCGCCATCAGCTCGATCCGCTCACGGTCGGCTTCGCCGAGGCTCTCCCAGCGGTTTTCGTTCTCGGCCAGCACCCGGCGCACCACCTCGTCGCCGCGCTCGCGCAGCGCCGCGATCGTCGGCACCACCTCGAGCGAGGAGAGCCACTGCTGGAAGCGCTCGAGCTCGGTCTCGATGATCCGTTCCGCCCGCGTCGCCTCCGCTTCGCGCACGCCGGCGTTCCGTTCGACGATCTGCTGCACGTCATCGATGTCGTAGACGCTCACCCCGGCGACCTCGCGGCAGGACGGCTCGATGTCGCGCGGCACGGCGATGTCGATCAGCAGCAGCGGCCGCGCTTCGCGTTCCGCCATCACCTGTTCCAGCCCGTCGCGCTCGATGATGTGGTGCGGCGAGTTGGTGGTGGAGACGGCGACGTCGACCTCGGTCAGCTGCTCGGGCAGGTTCTCGAAGCGGATCGCCTCGCCGTCGAAGCGCTGGGCGAGGCCGAGCGCGCGGTCGTGGTGGCGGTTGGCGACGAAGACGGTCTCGACCCCGCGCGCGACCAGCGCCCGGGCGACCAGTTCGGCCGTGCCGCCCGCGCCGATCATCAGCACCTTGCGCTCGGAGAGGTCACCGAGCGCCCGCTGCGCCACCTCGACCGCCACCGAGGGGATCGAGAGGCCGCGCTCGCCGATCGCGGTCTCGTTGCGGGCCCGCCCGCCTGCCGCGAGGGCGCCGCGGAAGAGCCGGTTGAGGATCGGGCCGGTGGCGCCCTCGACCAGCGCCAGCTCGTAGGCGCGTTTGACCTGGCCCTGGATCTCCGCCTCGCCGACGATCATCGAGTCGAGCCCGGCGGTCACCCGCAGCAGGTGGCGCGCCGCCTCGACCCCGCGCAGCGAGTAGAGGTGGCCGAGCAGTTCGGTTGGCCGGATCCCCGCCTTGCGGGTCAGCACGCCGAGTGCCTCCGACTCCGCATCGACGGGATCGGAGACGACCAGGTAAAGCTCGGTCCGGTTGCAGGTCGAGATCGCGGCGGCCTCCTCGACCATCACCGTCTCGGTCAGCTCGCGGAGCGCCGCGACGGCGCGCCCCTCGGTCAGCGAGAGGCGCTCGCGTAGCTCCAGCGGAGCGGTCTTGTGGGACACGCCGAGCGCCAGGATCTCGGACATCAGGCGCCGCTTCCTCTGCTCCCGTGAGGAGCCAGAGAATCAGATATGGATGGCTCCTCACCCCCGCGTCCGGGAGCGGCTTGGTCGGTGGTGGGGACGACCTCGTTCCGCGCCTCGGCGACGTCGGCGACCTCACGCAGGCCGCGCTCGATCCGCGCCAGTTTCATCCCCATGATCGCGACGTAGATCAACAGCAGCAGGAGGAAGACGATGTAGGCGCCGGCGACGTACTTGCCGCCGACGTCGTTCGGGATCGCGGGCGCCGCGAAGAGCCAGTTGAAGGCCGCGACCGCCATCAGTTCACCTCCGGGGCGATTCGCGAGCCGGGCGGGCCGCTCGGCGCGTCGAGCGCGCGGCGCAGCCGCTTCAGCTGGCCCTGGGCGCTCTTCGCCGAGAGCTCGAACTTGACCAGGGTCGTCCACAGCAGCGCCATCGAGGCGAGCGCGCAGAGGAAGGTCAGCAGCATCGACCCGGGCAGGCCGCCTTCGGTGGTGGCGAAGACGCGCGGGTGGACGAGCGATGCCGACTCCCTCACGGCGAGGAAGTTGAGCGGCACGAAGGCGCCGGCGGTGATCGCGAAGACCGAGGCGTAGCGCGCCTGGCGCCGGCGATCCTCGATCGCGTAGCGGAAGGGGTAGTAGGTCGCGTAGAGCAGGAAGACGATCAGGAAGCTGACCAGCGTCGGTTCGTTCCAGACCCACCAGTGGCCCCAGGAGCCCTTCGCCCAGATCGAGCCGGTGATCAGCCCGCCGACCGCGAAGATCACCGAGATGTGGATCGCCACGTAGGAATAGGCGTCCCAGCGGGGGTCGTCGCGGCGCAGGTGGAGGATCGCGAAGATGCCGCCGATCACGAAGCCGCAGAGCGAGACGATCGCCAGCGGCACGTGCAGGTAGAAGATCTTCTGCAGGAAGCCCTGGTCGGCTTCGATCGGCGCGTAGAAGAAGACCAGCGACAGGGTGATCGCGAACATCACGACGGTCGCGATCGAGAGGGGTCTGAGTCCTTTGCCGTACATGCGGGAGTTCGTCCGGCCGCCGGACGCGCGGGCTCAGTCCTCGAGCAGAAAGTCGAATACCGCGTAGCCCAGCAGGGCGAAGATCAGATCGTATAGACCCAGGACAATCAGCCAGGTCCCGAACCGATGGTAGGATACTCCGCCCAGCAGCATCAGCGGTTCGGTGGCAGCCGTCGCGGCGATCATCAGCGGCACCACGAGGGGCAGCAGGACGAGCGGCACGAGCAGGTCGCGGGCCCGCGAATTGACCGCCATCGAGGAGATCAGCGTGCCCGCCGAGGCGAGGCCGATGTCGGCGAGGACGAGGACGATGATCAGCGGCGGCAGCGCGGCGGCGCTGTTCAGGAAGAAGAGGGCGAAGATCGGCACCGCGATCAGCTCGAGCGCCGCCAGGTAGACGATCAGCGCCGCGACCTTGGCGGTGAAGAGCACGCTGCGGTCGATCGGGGCGAGGCGGATCGCGTCGAAGCCGCCCTCCTCGCGCTCGGCGACGAAGAGGCGGTTGATGCCGAGCACCGCGGCGAAGAGCAGCGTCACCCAGAGCACCCCGCCGGCGAGGCTGCCGGAGAGGCTGGTGCGGTTGAGCCCGAAGCGGAAGATGACGAAGGAGGTGACCGCGAAGAGCGCCATCGCGGGGAGCGACTGCAGGGTGCGGAGCTCGGCGCGCAGGTCCTTGCCGAGGATTGCCGCGAAGGCGGTGCGCGAGGGGGTCATCACGACCGTTCCCGCTTCGCTCGCTGCACGAAGAACCAGAATTCGACGTTTGCTCGCTCCGCGCTCACGAGACGGCCGCCGCGGCGCCGACGTCAAGCCGCAGGACCTGGTCGGCCTCGGGCAGGAAGCGCTCCGGGTCGTGGGTGACGACGACGCGGGTGTGGCCGCCGCCGGGGCCGATCAGGGTGCGGGCGATCTCGCGGCCCTCGATGTCGAGGTTCGAGTCGGGCTCGTCGAGGAGGAGGAGCTCCGGCTCGTGGAGGACGCAGCGGCAGATCGCCAGGCGCTGGCGCATCCCGGCCGAGAACTCGTAGGTGCGCTCGTCGCCGCGGTGGGAGAGCTTCACCGCGTCGAGCAGCTCCTCGATCCGGGCGTCGGCGCGGGCGCCGGTGATCCCGTGCAGCTTGGCGTGGAAGCGCAGGTTCTCGCGGCCGGTGAGGTCGCGGTAGAGGAGCGGTTCGTGGCCGAGGTAACCGATCTTGCCGCGGAGCTTCCACGCTTCGTCCGGCAGCGAGGAGCCGAGCACACTGACCTCGCCGCCACTCGGTCGCAGCAGCGTGGCGAGGATGCGGAGCAGCGTCGTCTTGCCGGCGCCGTTCGGCCCGAGGACGACGAGCGAGTCGCCGACCGCGGTCTCCAGGCTCAGGTCCTCGAGCGCCGCCCGTTCCCCGTAGACGCGCCGCAGCCCGACCAGCCTGATCGCCGGCTCCGCGCCTTTCTGGTCATCGGCCACGCCGCTGATTCTGTCGATTGATGCTCAGCCGCGGCGGATCGTGCGCCGGCCGACGCGGAGCAGCGGCCGGGCGCCGTCGCGGAGCGCCCGCGCCCGCACCTCGCCGTGCCCGTAGAGGAGGCGGGCCGAATTGCGCACCGCCTCGCCCAGGGTGCGGTCGTAGGGATGCCACCAGAAGTCGCGGGTCAGCCCCGGCTCCCAGGCGTTCATCTTGATGTTGACGCACTCGTAGAAGCCGAATTTCGAGTGCGAGCGGCCGAGCCCGGAGCTCTTCACCCCGCCCCACGAGCACTGGCAGGCGCCGTGGCTGAAGGAGTGATCGTTGATCCACACCATCCCCGACTCGAGCACCCGGGCGATCCGCTCGCCCCGCGCCCGGTCACGCGTCCAGACCGAGGCGCCGAGCCCGAACTCGGAGTCGTTGGCGAGCTCGATCGCGTCCTGCTCGGAGTCGACCACGACGACCGGCAGCACCGGCCCGAAGATCTCCTCGCGCATGATCCGCATCTCGTGGGTGACGCCGGTGAGGACGGTCGGCGCGATGAACTTGCCGGCCAGGCCGGGGACCTCGGTCGGCCCGCCGCAGAGTTTGGTGGCGCCCGCCGCGACCGCGTCGTCGATCAGCTCGACCACCGTCTCGTACTGGGAGTCGGAGGTCATCGGCCCGATCGCGGTCTCCCACTCGAGCGGGTCGCCGAGCCGCAGCCCTTCCGCCTCCCGCACGACCCCGGCGAGGAAGCGGTCGGCGACCTCGCGCATCACGTAGACCCGCTCGATCCCCGAGCAGGTCTGCCCGGCGTTGGCGAAGCCGCCCCAGACCGCGCCGCTCACCGCGTTGCCGAGGTCGGCGTCGGCGCAGACGATCATCGGGTCCTTGCCACCCAGCTCCAGCACGCTGCCCTTCAGCTCCAGCGCGCAGACGCCGCCGACGTGGCGGCCGACCTCGACCGAGCCGGTGAAGAAGACCTTGCCGACCGAGGAGCGGGCGAGCGCCTCGCCGACCGCGCCGCCGCCGTGGACGACCCGCACCAGGCCCTCGGGCACGCCGCCGCGCTCGAACACCGAGCGGATCTTCTCGCCCAGCAGCGGCGTCAGCGAGGCCGGCTTCAGCACCACCCCGTTGCCCGCCATCAGCGCGATCGCCACCTCGCCGAAGGGGATCGACCAGGGGTAGTTCCACGGCGCGATCACCCCGACCACGCCGATCGGCTCGTAGGAGAAGTGCCCGCTCTTCGAGACCGTGAAGGCCTGCGTCATCCGCACTTTCTCGTCGGCGAGGATCTTCGGCCCCGCCTTCGCCACCCAGTGCAGCGCGTCGACGGTCGGCAGCAGCTCCATCGTGTAGGCCTCGACCCGCGGCTTGCCCTGCTCCCTCACCAGGAGTTCGGCGATCTCGTCGATCTCGTCCAGCAGCGCGTCGGCCGCCCGCCGCATGTACCGCGCCCGGTCCTTCAGCGTCAGCTGCGCCCAGGCGGGCTGGATCCGCGCGACCTCGTCGACCACCCCCTGCACCTGCGCGGGGGTGATGGTCGGGACGCTGCCGATGACCTCACCCGTGGTCGGGCTCCTCGACTCGAGCGTGTCCATGGACGGCGAGACCTGCGTTGCGCTCTCCATCGATTGAGCGTACATCGGCTCCCTCATACTCAAGGGATGAGCGATCGGCTCTTCGACACCGGCGATGTGCCCGGGGCGGCGGGCGGCGAGGCGGCGGAAGAGATCCCGGCGAACGCGCCGCTGGCGGTGCGGATGCGGCCGCGGACGCTCGACGAGATGGTCGGGCAGGAGCACATCGTCGGGGAGGGGTCGGCGTTGCGGGCGGCGATCGAATCGGGGCGGCCGCACTCGGCGATCCTCTACGGGCCGCCGGGGTCGGGGAAGACGACGCTGGCGCGGATCGCGGCGCGGATGGCGGACGGGGCCTTCGAGGAGGAGTCGGCGGTCAACGCCGGCAAAGCCGAGATCCGCAGCGTGATCGAGCGGGCGCGGGAGCGCCGGCGCGCCTCCGGCCGGCCGACGATCCTTTTCCTCGACGAGATCCACCGCTTCAACAAGGCCCAGCAGGACGCGCTGCTGCCCGCGGTCGAGGAAGGCCTCCTGACCCTGATCGGGGCGACCACCGAGAACCCCTACTTCGAGGTCAACTCGGCGCTGATCTCACGCAGCCAGGTCTACGAGCTGGCGCCGCTGTCCCCGGCCCAGGTCGAGGAGGTCCTGCGCCGCGCCCTCGCCGACCCCGAGCGCGGGATCGCCGACCCGCCGCCGATCGCCGATGAGGCCCTGGCGATGCTCGCCGAGCGCAGCGGCGGCGACGCCCGGGTCGCCCTCTCGGCCCTGGCGCGGGCGGTCGAGCGCGCCGCCGGCTCCGAAGTCGACGTCGCCGCGATCGAGGACGCCCTGCAGCGCCGCGCGATCGACTACGACCGCCAGGGGGACCGCCACTACGACTTCATCTCGGCCTGGATCAAGTCGACCCGCGGCTCCGACGTCGACGCCTCGCTCTACTACCTCGCGGTGATGCTGGAGGGCGGCGAGGACCCGCGCTTCATCGCCCGCCGGATGGTCATCCTCGCCTCCGAGGACATCGGCAACGCCGACCCGATGGCGCTGCTGGTCGCCGACGCCGCCGCCCGCGCGGTCGACCGGGTCGGCCTTCCCGAGTGCGCGCTGAACCTCAGCCAGGCGGCGATCTACCTGGCGCTGGCGCCGAAGTCGAACGCGGCGACGACGGCGATCGGCGCCGCCCGCGCCGAGGTCCGCCAAAACGGCGCCCAGACCCCGCCCGACTACCTGCGCGACGCCCACTACCCCGGCGCGAAAGCGCTCGGCCGCGGCGAGGGCTACCAATACGCCCACGATCACCCTGGCAGCGTCGCCGCCCAGCGGTACCTCCCCGACGGCCTTGCCGACCGGACCTTCTACGAGCCGACCGGTAATGGCCGCGAGAAGGCCTTCGGCGAGCGCCTCGCCGAGCTGCGCAACCGTCTCGGCAAGCCCTGAGGGCCGCTGGAACAGCCCCTGAGCGCACCGCAACTTCCTCCGCGTACCCGGTTTCTCGTATTGCGGTTTTCCAAGCTAAGCCAGGGAGAGCCGTGACACCGGCCGGAGGCTCGGACTGGGGGCTTCCGGCCGGACTTAACAGGGGGGAGAGGGCGCCGGGACCCTTGACTCGGCGCCCTCTCTGTTTTCGCGACCGGCCGCGGCCATCTCGTATCGTCTGTACATGGCAGAGGGCGAGGCGAAGAAACCGAAGAAGCTGCGGCTCGGCGGGATGGCGCTGCGCAACGGCCTCCTCGTCCACGGGCCGACCCATTGGGCGGCCGCGGTCCGCCGTCCCGACGGCACGATCGAAGTCGCCTCCGAACGCAAACCGCAGCTCGTCCCCGGACTGGTCGCCAAAATCCCCGGCCTGCGCGGCCCGGTCAAACTGGCCGAGGCGATGCTGGTGCTGCCGCTGGTCCGCCGGCGGATGCGCTCCGCCCGCCTTCCCTTCGAGGACCCGCGGGTGGTCGTCGCCACCGCCTCGACCCTGGCGATCTCCAGCCTGATGCGCCGCAGCAAGCCAGCCGGCGCGGGCCGCGAGGGGCTGCTCCAGGCGATCGGCCTGATCCCCGCCGTCGTCGCCCTCTCCGACCGCGACCTCGCCGCCTACCACGGCGCCGAGCACAAGGCGATCGCCGCCTACGAGCAGGGGGTCGACGACGTCGCCTCGGTCCCCAAAGAGCACGACCGCTGCGGCTCCAACCTGATCGTCCCGATGATGCTGCTCTCGGCCGCGGGCACGATCCTGCTCGAGCGCCTCGTCGACAAGCCGTCGGCCGCCGCCCGCACCGTGGTCGGCCTGGCGGGCGCCTCGATCGCGGTCGAGGCCTTCGCCTGGAGCGACCGCCATCACGGCGAGCCGCTCGCCGAGGCCTTCCACGCCCCCGGCCGCGAGATCCAGCGACTGCTGGCGACCAAGGAGCCGAGCCCCGACCAGCTCGAGGTCAGCCTCGCCGCGATGGCCGAGATCCTGCGCGCCGAGCCCGCCCCATAGACTGCGGCGCGTGTTCGGAAGGATCGACCACATCGGGGTGGCAGTCGAGGATCTCGGCGCCGCGATCGCGCTCTACGAGACCAGCTTCGAGATGGTGCTCGTGCACCGCGAGACGGTCGAGTCCCAGGGCGTCGAGGCGGTGCTGCTCGACATCGGCGACGGCCACGTCGAGCTGCTGGCGCCGCTCGGCCCCGACACCGCGGTCGGCAAGTTCCTCGCCCGCTCCGGCCCCGGCCTCCACCACGTCGCCTACGCGGTCGACGACCTCGACGCCGAGCTGGAGCGCCTCGCGTCGTCCGGCATCGAGCTGATCGACGCCGAGCCGCGGGTCGGCATCCGCCAGAGCCGCGTCGCCTTCCTGCACCCCCGCTCGACCGGCGGGGTCCTCACCGAGATCGTCGAACCAGCGAAAGGGCACTGATGGCAGAGGCACAGCGCGTCGAGATCGGCTTCGAAGGCGGCCAGGTGATCGCCGCCCGGCTCGCCGAGGAGGACCTCAAGGACCTCCGCAAGCAACTCGAGAAGGGCGGCTGGCACGACCTCCACACCGAGGACGGCGTGATCTCCCTCTACCTCGGCAAGGTCGCCTTCCTGCGGATCGCCTCTGGCGGCACCCGGGTCGGCTTCGGCTCGGTCGACTGACGTGAAGGTCGAAGGCACGGACTTCGCCGTCGTCTTCACCCGGGACTACCCGCGTGCGAAGGAGTTCTACGAGGGCACGCTCGGGCTCGAGCACACCGTCGACTACGGGAAAATCCCGGCCGGAGAGTTCGAGACCGGCAACCTGACGCTGTCGGTGATCGACGCCGAGTCGGTCGGCCGCGAGTTCGCGCCGAGCGGCAGCCCGATCGCCTTGCGCGTCGACGACGTCGCCGCCGCGCGGGAGGAGCTCGAAGGCGCCGGGGTCGAGTTCCTCGGCGAGACCATGGACTCGGGCGTCTGCCTGCAGGCGCCGTTCAAGGACCCGGACGGCAACGTCCTGATCCTGCACCGGCGCTACGCGCCGCGCTAGCCGCAGTCGAGGTCGACGTTCGGGTCCTGGCCGTCCATCGCCCGGGCCAGGAGGTCGCGGAGCCGCTCGCGCTCGGAGGTGTCGAGGTTGGACAGCACTTCGCCCTCCAGCTCCTCCAGTTTCGTCTGCGCCTTCTTCAGCGCCTTCGCCCCGGTCGGGGTGATCGCGACGATGTGGCGGCGGCGGTCGCGCGGGTCGCGCCGGCGCTCGACGAAGCCGTGGTCGTCGAGCTCGTTCAACAGCAGCACGCAGTTGTTGGGATCGACCATCAGGGAGGCGCCCAGTTCCTGCTGCAGGCAGCCTTCGTTCCGGGCGAGGATTTCGAGCGCGATCAGCTGCTTCAGCTTGATCCCGAGCACGTCCTCGGTCGCGCGGCGGTAGGCGACGCGATTGAGCTGTGACAGCAGGCCCATCGTGCCGGTCGTTTGGGGGGTTTGAGTTGCCGTACTCATGTCTGACTCAGGATTTTAGCCGATTCATCCTTGCGCCCGAGATAGTCCCTGCTACAGTGATCATCCCATGTCACCCACGAACGACAACATAGCTCAAACCTCGTCCACCTCCGACCGCTCGCGCTGGATCGCCCTCGTGGTCCTCTGCGTGGGCATGCTCATGATCGTCCTCGACGCGACGATCGTGAACGTCGCTCTTCCGAAGATCCAGAGCGATCTCGGCTTCTCGCAGTCGAGCCTCGCGTGGGTCATCAACGCCTACCTGATCACCTTCGGCGGCCTGCTGCTGCTGGCGGGGCGGCTCGGCGATCTGCTGGGACGCCGTGACGTCTTCCTCAGCGGGCTCGTCCTATTCACCGCCGCCTCACTCGCCTGCGGGCTCGCCGACAGCCAGACCGTGCTCGTAGTCGCCCGTTTCGCGCAGGGAGTCGGCGGCGCGCTGACCTCCGCCGTCATCCTCGGCATGATCGTCACCATGTTCCCCGAGCCGGGGGAGCAGGCGAAGGCGATCGGCGTCTACTCCTTCGTCGCCTCCGCCGGCGGCTCGATCGGGCTGCTTGCGGGCGGCGCGATCACCCAGGCCATCAACTGGCACTAGATCTTCATCGTCAACCTGCCGATCGCGATCATCACCGGCACGCTCGCGATGCGTTACCTGTCGCGTGACCGCGGGCTCGGCTTCTCCAAAGGCGCCGACCTACTCGGTGCCGGGTTCATCGTCGCCGCCCTGATGATGGGCGTCTACGCGATCGTCGAGGCATCGAACTACGGCTGGGCCTCTGCCCACACGCTCGGCTTCGGGGCCGGGGCGGTGGCGCTCCTGGTCGCCTTCATCGTCCGTGAGTCTCGTGCCGCCAACCCGTTGGTGCCGCTGCGGATCTTCCGCTCGCGGAACCTCTCGGGCGCCAACGCGATCCAGGCGCTGATGGTCGCCGGGATGTACGGGATGTTCTTCCTCGGCGCCCTGTACCTGCAGAGGGTGCTCGGCTTCGACTCGCTCGAGGTCGGCCTCGCCTTCCTCCCGGTGACGGCGATCATCGGCATCCTCTCGCTCGGCTTCTCGGCGAAACTGAACCTGCGCTACGGCGCGCGGGCGACGTTGACCCCGGGGCTCGTCGCAGTCGGTGCCGGGCTGGCGCTCTTCTCCCAGATCAGCGCCAACGGCAGCTACTGGAGCGAAGTGCTGCCGGCGATGGTGCTGATCGGGATCGGTGCCGGGCTCTCCTTCCCCTCGGTCATGACCCTGGCGATGACGGGCGTCCGGCCGGAGGAGGCGGGTCTCGCCTCGGGCCTGGTCAACACGACGCTGCAGGTCGGCGGCGCCCTCGGGCTGGCCGTCCTGGCGACGCTGTCGACCAACCGCACGACCGACCTGGTCAACAGCGGCGAAGGTTCCCACGCCGCACTGACCAGCGGCTACCAACTCGCCTTCGTGGTCGGCGCCGGCCTCCTGGTCGGGGCGGTAGCGATCGCCGTCGCCGTGCTCCGCTCAAACCGCACGGCCGGCGAAGCCGCCGCCGTCGAGTCCGCCGAGGCAGAGCCCGCCTTCAGCTCCGAGGCGGCCTAGCCAAGTCGTCGGTCCGCTCCCAGGTCGCCACCGCCAAACCGCTCGGGCTCTCCCCAAGCCCGAGCCCCCGGTGGCGACCCGGAGCACCGACAGGGTGGCCCCCTGAACGAACCTCCCCGCAGTTCGTGAGAGAAGGGGGCCACCCTGTCGGTCCCCCTTGAGCTCGTCCCTTTCCTGGGCGTTTCTCCTCGATGAGAGCCCAGATCAGCCCAGTTTCAAACGATCTATCCGCGTATTCCGTTCATTGCCCCTTGCCGGTTCGTCTGGTTTATGTAAGTTCGTTACATCGACTCTCAGAGGGACCATTCACACAAGGGTGCGGATGGCTGGGAGTGGGGTGAGGCACAGAGGATTTGTCTGCGGTTGTCGTACCGCTACGCGAGCAACCCGAGCGAGGCGGAGGACATCGCGCAGGAGGCCTTGCTCCGCGCCTGGCGTCGCCGCTCGACCCTGCGCGACGAGGGCAGCCGCCAGGGGTGGCTGGCCGCGATCGTCCGCAACGAGGCCTTCCGCTACTACTCACGGCCGCGCCCCGATCCGACCGATGTGCTGGAGATCTACGAGGGGAGCGAGGACGAGCTGGTCCTCTCGACCGTCGACCGGGCCGACCTGGAAGCGGCGCTCCAAGGACTCTCCGAGCGCGAGCGGGTGCTGCTCTCCCTGCGCTACGAGGAGGACCTGACGCAGCCCGCGATCGCCGCCCGCCTGGGCATCCCCGAGGGCACCGTGAAGGTGCAGCTCCACCGGGCACGGGTCAAGCTGCGGCGCGCCTACGCGTCCTAGGAATCTGCCGAAAAGCCCGCGAAATCCGCCTGTACACGGGGGCGAGCGCGGCGGCCCCAAGTTCGGACCGCTGGATAAGGACGGGAGGGCGCCCCGCGGCGACTATTGAGTACGTGAAGACGGTCCCACGACAGATCGTCGCCTTCGGCGGAGGCGGGTTCTCGATGGAGTCGGGGAACCCGCTGCTCGACGACTACGTGCTCGGCCTCTGCAAGGCGGAGCGGCCACGGGTCTGCTTTCTGCCTTCTGCCTCCGGCGATGCCGACCACTACATCGTCCGCTTCTACCGCGCCTTCTCGGCGCATCGCTGCGAGGCCGGCCACATCTCGCTCTTCCGTCGCGAGCAGGGGCCGGAAGACATCCGCCGCCACCTCCTCTCCCAGGACCTGATCTACGTCGGCGGCGGCAGCGTGGTCAGCCTGCTCGGCGTCTGGAAAGCGCACGGGATCGACGTGATCCTGCGCGAAGCGTGGGAGGCCGGGGTGATCCTCTGCGGCCTCTCGGCGGGCTCGCTCTGCTGGTTCGCGGAGGCGGTGACCGGTTTCCACGGGGCGCCGAAACGGCTCGAGGGGCTCGGTCTGCTGCCGTTCAGCAACTGCGTCCACTACGAACGCAAGTCGAAGCGCCGCGAGTCCTACCACGGCTTCCTGCGCGAAGGGATGCGGCCGGGGTACGCGGCCGAGGACGGCGCCGCCCTCCACTTCGTCGGCGAGGAGCTGAGTCGCGTGGTCGCCTCGCGGCCCGAGGCGCGCGGCTACCGACTCGACGTCTCGGGACAGCGGGTGTTGGAGATGCGGATCGCCACCACCTACCTCGGCGAACGCGGTGTGGTGCCGGAGGCGCCGCTGCCCGAGGCGCTGTCCACCGCGGTGCCGGCGGCCTGATGGCCGGGACGGGAGCGGCGATCGGGGAGAACGGCTCAGGTCCGGGGACGACCACCGCGGTCCGCCGCATCCTCACCCTGGGCGGCCACGACTTCACCTCGCGCCCGCCCGACCGCGCCGTCTGCGAGTTCCTCCTGCGGCTCGCCGGCGAGCGCGGCGGAGAGCGGCCGCGGATCTGCATCCTGCCGACCGCCAGCGGCGACACCTCCGAGCAGATCGCCCGCTTCTACCAGGCCTTCGGCGACCGCCCCTGCGAGCCCTCCGACGTCTCCCTCTTCCGCCTCGGCCGCCGCCCGATGGCGCTCCGTGACCACCTGCTCTCCCAGGACCTGATCTACGTCGGCGGTGGCAGCATGGTCAACCTCCTGGCGGTCTGGGAGGCCCACGACATCGCCTCGATCCTCAGCCTTGCCTGGCGCCGCGGCATCGTCCTCGCCGGCCAGAGCGCCGGCGCGATGTGCTGGTTCGAGGCGGGCATCACCAAATCGTCCGGCAAGCCCCTCGAGGCAGCCGGCCTCGGCCTCCTCCGCGGCAGCCTCTGCGTCCACTACAACAACGAGCCCGAGCGCCGCGCCGCCTACCTCGCCGCGATCGGCAACGGCATGCCGGGCGGCTACGGCCTCGACGACTACGCCGGCCTCCTCTGGGAGGGCGAAGACTCCCCCTCCGCCGTGACCGCCCGCCGCGGCGCCCGCGCCTACCGGGTGAGCAGGCGCGACGAGGAGGTCGTCGAGAGCCCCTTGCCGGCCCGCTTCCTTCCCGCGCCGGCGCCTGCGGCGTTACGCGAGGACATCGCGGAGTACCGGCGGATCAAAGGGATGCGCCAACGGGCCGGTTGGCTCGGGTAGGGAGGAGCGCGATTTGCACCGGTCGCGCCCATCCCCTCCTAAGTTCGGCTGGTTAGGAGTGGATGGGCGCGCCTTGCGCGTGTCCCGGTGGCGGTCCACGGACGATCCCGTGACGGCCCCGGCCGGTGCGTTCGCACTTAACGCCAATATGTGGCGCTAACTGCGAACGCACTCGGGGGGACCGGCCCATCGACATCGGGCTGAGGCAATGGCGCACGGAACCGCGGCGGGGCCGCCATGCCGCAGGCGCGCTCTTGCCGGCTGGACGGCGGGCGGGCGGCCTCCCGACTACCCGGCCTGGTCGGCGGCCGGAGGCGCCGTCGGGTCGGAGCCCTCTTCGCCCAGTTTCTCCCGCGCGATGAAGTCCTCCGCCAGCAGCAGGTTGTCGCGGGAGCGCGCGACCACGTTCAGCAGGTCGCCCATCAGCGCGACCTCCTCGACCTGCTCCTTGACGAACCACTGGAGGAACTGCTCGGCGCGGTAGTCCTTGAGCTCGCGGGCGAGCTCGAAGAGGGAGAAGATCTCCTG
Organism: Solirubrobacterales bacterium; assembly: GCA_036495785.1. Lineage (GTDB taxonomy): Bacteria > Actinomycetota > Thermoleophilia > Solirubrobacterales > 70-9 > VAYN01. The sequence continues at coordinate 38,609 of DASXMH010000003.1, read as the reverse complement.
ACTGACCCGTTTCTCCTGCTCGAGCGCCATCTTCACCGGCTCGGAGCCGTCGGCGTAGGTGGTCGGGTGCGACTTGATGTCCGGGATCTGGACCTCCTCGCCGACGTCGAGCAGGTAGCGGATCATGATCATCGCGTGCTCGCGCTCCTCGACCGCCTGCCGGTAGAAGAAGGCGGCGAGGCGGGGCAGCGTTTCGGCGTCGTAGTAGACGGCGGCGGCGACGTACTGCTGCGAGGCGGCGAACTCGTTCGAGATCTGCTCGTTGAGGGCGGCGGCGAAGGACTTCTCGGCCATCTTGGTGGGCTCCTTTTGGCTGGCGACTGAGACGATCTGAGACCAACGTAGCCGATCGCTCAAGTTCGGCTGCCCTACGTAGCCCTTCGGCCGACCTAAGCCGGATTCGGCTTGCCTAAGCGGTTTGCGGGCCGGTCCAGCGGAAGCCGAGCACCTCGATGCTCGGCTCCAAGGGGCTCGACGGCAGGCCCGGCGCCGTCGCCTGGGCGGGGTCGTTGTAGCCGCTCGGCGCGGTGTCGTTCGGCGTATCCGGGTGGAAGATCGAGGCGAGGTACTGGATCTGGCCGCGACCCGGGCCGAGCTCGGTCTGGCCGCCGCCATAGGCGCCGATGCCGTGCTCCTCGCAGTAGTCGTAGGCGGCGAAGAGGCGGGAGATCGGGCCGAAGCGCGAAGGCTTCACGTTGACCATGCGGGGCGGCGACCAGGGCATCGCCTCGATGTCGGCGATCGAGTGGATCGGCGCGTCCCAGGTGACCCGCTCGTGGACCGGGTCGAGCAGCGGCCGCGTCCCGTCGGTCACGTCGGGATCCTCCAGCCAGGCGTCGGGGAAGGCCTCGATCAGCTTCGCGTAGAGCTCGGGGTCGGTGACCACGTCGACCGGGGTGCCTTTGTAGAACCCCTTGAGGTCGAGCGAGTCGACCGCGCCGGTGGCGACCAGCGCCTCGATCAGCTCGTCGTCCCAGTCGTTGACCGGATCGAGCTTGAAGCGCAGGGTGGGGTAGACGGCGAGGCGGTCGGCGACCGGTTTGATCGAGGAGCGTTCGCCCTCTTCGAAGCCCGCCAGCCGCAGCGAGCTGACGAAGTTGAGCGGCCGCGGCTCCCTCCCCAGGGCCGCCGAGAGGTTCGTCCCCGCCTGGCGCAGCGCCAGGTCGAGCGCCGCCGACTCGAACGCCCAGCGTCGGTAGTCGACCGACGGCTCGCGCTGCGGCGCCGCCGCCGGGAAGAGGTCGATCTCGTCAAGCCTTTTCGAGAACTCGTCGAAGGTCGAGGTGCCGGCCAGCCCCTCCGGGGGCCCGTGATCCTGCTGGGCGATGTGGTCGACGACGTCGTAGATCACGTCTTCGCCGATCCCCTCGTGGCCGCCGCCCTCGAACTTGACCAGCGTGGTCGCCCGTTCGAAAGAACCGACCGTGATCTCGAGCCCTTCGAACGAGCAGGAGTCGATCGTCAGCGGCAGGTCGGCGATCGCGTCGTAGGAGGCCATCGGCGCCGGAGCCTAACCAGGCTGCCTGTCGAGGGCGACGCGCACGGTTTTCAGCTCGCGGTCGGAGCCGCCCCGCACGTAGCCGCCGTGGGCGATGCTCTCGCGGATGTAGGCGAGCGTCTCGGCGGTCAGCCGCTCGCCGGGCAGCACGTTGGGGATGCCGGGCGGGTAGGCGGCGAGGCCCTCGGCGGCGACCCGGCCCGCGGCCTCATCGAAGGGGACCACCTCCTGGGGCCCGAGGTAGGCCTCGCGCGGCGTCATCACCAGCTCGCCCCAGGGCGGCGGCGGCGCCAGTTTCTCCTGCGGCGCCCCCGGCTCGGCTTCCAGTTCGCCGACCGCGGAGCGCATCGCCGCGACGAGGCGTTCGCCGGTCGTCGCGGCGGGCTCGGCGAGCCCGAAGATCCCCACCACGACGTTCTCCGAGTAGAGCTCGAGGTCGATCCCGTGCGAGTAGAAGACCTTTTTCGAGAGCCGGTAACCGGTCGAGCCGGTGCCGCGGACGTCGATCGAGAGCCGCAGCGGGTCCCAGCCGGCGATCCCGGCGCGACCGACCATCGACTCGTCGAGGACCGCCAGCCCGGGGATCTGGACGATCTGCTCGCGGGTCCGGTAGATCGCCTCGAGCGTCCTGCCGAGCAGCTCCTCGCCGTGGACCGCGGCCTGCCGGCGCGCCGCGTCGAGCGATCCCGTCAGCAGGCCGCTGGGGCTGGTCGTTTCGACCAGGCTGACGCAGCGGTCGACCACCGCGGCGTCGATCCGATCGCCCTCGCCGAGGTGGAGCATCGCCGCCTGGGTGAGGCTGCCGACGATCTTGTGGGTCGAGGAGGTGACCAGGTCGGCGCCGCTCGCCAGCGCGTCGGGCGGCAGGTCGGGGTGGAAGTGGAGGTGGGCGCCCCAGGCCTCGTCGACGATCAGCGGCACGCCGCGCGAGTGGGCGACCTCGGCGAGCGCCGCCACGTCGGCGCAGGCGCCGAAGTAGGTGGGGGAGACGACCATCGCGGCGACCGCGTCGGGAGTCGCGTCGAGGCCCGCCGCCAGCGACTCGGGAGTCAGCCCGTGGGCGATCCCGAGTTCCGGGTCGAGCTCCGGCTGCACGAAGGTCGGCCGCATCCCGTTCAGCACCAGCCCGTCGATCACCGAGGAGTGGACGTTGCGCTGCACGACGACCCGCTCGCCCATGTGGCCGAGGGCCATGCAGGTCGCGTGGTTGCCCTGCGAGGCGCCGTTGATCAGGAACCAGCTTCGCTTCGCCCCCCAGGCCTCGGCGGCGAGCAGCTGCGCCTGCTGGAACGGCGTTGGTTCGGGCCCGATGTCGACGCCCTCGGTCACCGACGGGACGTCGTTGACGAGGCCGGTCATCCCGACCAGCTCGACCATCGCCGGGTCGGCGGCCAGCCCGCCCTTGTGTCCCGGCACCTGGAAGCGCCCGGTCTCGCGGGCCGAGTACTCGAGCAGGGCGTCGACGTAAGGGGTCTTTGCCTGATTGGAGTCAGCCATGCGGCGAGTCTAAACACGGCGACATGCCGCCTTGGGCAGACTGCCCAGAGATGGAGCACACCCGACTCGGTTACTGGATCAAAGAGGCGGGAGACGTCACACCTCGCCCCGCGCTGGGCGAGGATCGGGACGCCGACCTGCTGATCGTCGGCGGCGGCTACACCGGCTTGTGGGCGGCCTGGCACGCCCGCCGACTGGCCCCCGACGCGCGCATCGTCCTGCTCGAGTCCGAACCGGTCTGCGGCCGCGGGCCGAGTGGCCGCAACGGCGGCTTCTGCGAGGCGATGTGGACCTCGCTCGCCTCGATGCGGGCGCGCTGGGGCGACGCCGAGGCGCTCGCCGTCGGGCAGGCCTCGGAGGCGGCAGTCGAACGGATCGCCGCCTTCTGCGCCGAGGACGGGGTCGACGCCTGGTTCCGGCCCGGCGGCTACCTGCAGGTGTCGACCGCCCCCGCCAACGACGGCACGGGGAGGGACGCGCTCGAGGCCTGCCGCGAGCTCGGCGTCCCCGACAAGCTGCGGGCCGTCTCCGCCGCGGAGGTCCGGTCGCGCTGCGCCTCGCCCGAGTTCCGCGCCGGCGTGCTCGAACCGTGCGCGGCGACCGTCCAGCCCGCCCGCCTCGCCCTGGCGATCCGCCGCCGCCTGATCGAGCAGGGCGTCGACATCTACGAGTCCTCGCCGGTGCGCCGCTTCCGCGAGGCCCCCGACGGGGTCGAGGCGAGGACCGCGACCGGCGCCCGCGTCCGCGCCCCGCGCGGCGTCCTCGCGATCGGCGGCGCCGCCAAGGCCCAGGGCGGCCCCCTGCGCAGTCGGCTCACCGTCGCCTCATCCCACATCGTCATCACCGAGCCGGTCCCCGACGTGCTCGAGAAGCTCGGCTGGACCGGCGGCGAGTCGATCAGCGACGGCCGCGCCCTCCTCCACTACTTCCGCACCACGCCCGACGGGCGGATCGCCTTCGGCTGTGGCGGCGGCCGGATCGCCGCGGGCGCCCGCCTTCACGGCCGGGCCGAGGTCGACCCGGACGTGGTCGAGGCGGAGCGCCGCCACATGCTCGAATACTTCCCCGACCTCGCCGGCCGCCGCGTCAGCCACGCCTGGGGCGGCCCGATCGACGCCTCGCCGAGCCACCTGCCCGCGGTGACCTCGCTGCCCGGCTCGCGCGCCTGGGTGGCGGCCGGCTACACCGGCAACGGCGTCGGCCCGTCCAACATGGTCGGCCTTACCCTCGCCTCGCTCGCCCTCGACCGCGGCGACGACCCCACCCGCCTCGCCTTCGTCGACGCGAAGATGCCCCGCGTCCCCCCCGAGCCCTTCCACTGGGTCGGCGGCGAAGCAATCCGCATGGGCATCGCGAGCAAGGAGGCGTCGGAGCGCGAGGACCGCGCCCCGAACCCCATCGCCTCAACGCTCGCGCGCGTCCCCGAGCTCCTCGGCTTCCACATAGGCCGGTGAGAGGGGGCGGGGATGACCCTGAGCGAACCTCCCCGCGGTTCGTGAGTGAAGGGTCCTCCCCGCCCCCTCCCCGCAACCGCTAAGCAATGCCAGGCAGCACGACGTCGGCCTCCTCCTGCTCGGGCCGAATGCTCGTCATCTTTTCCGCCCGTCGCTGCTGCCAGGTGGCGAAGCCCATTGCGGCGACCGTGGTGAAGAAGAGGATCATTGCCACTACGTACACTTCGACCGGGATCCCGCGCTGGGCGGCGCCGAAGATGTAGAGCGGGAAGGTGACGGTCGTCCCCGAGTTGAAGTTGGAGATGACGAAGTCGTCGATCGAGAGCGCGAAGGCGAGCATCGCGGCGCCGAAGATGCCGGGCAGGATCAGCGGGAAGGTGACCAGGCGGAAGGTGGTGAAGGAATTCGCGCCGAGGTCCCGCGCCGCCTCCTCGAGGCTGCGGTCGAAGCCGATCAGCCGCGACCTCACCACCACCACGACGAAGCTGATGCAGAACATGACGTGGGCGATCAGCAGCGTGGTGAAGCCGAGCGCGGTGCCGATCAGGAGGAAGAAGGACAGCAGCGATGCGCCCATCACCACCTCGGGCGTCGCCATCGGGATGACGATCAGGAAGTTGGCGACCCGCCGGCCGAAGAACTTATGGCGGACCAAGGCGATCGCCATCATCGTGCCGATCACGGTCGAGATGACCGTCGCCAGCAGGGCCAGTCTGATGCTGGTCAGGAGCGCTTCGGTGAGTTCGGTGTTGCTGAACGGATGTGACCAGTGGGAGAGGGTGAAGCCCACCCAGGTGAAGTTGTAACGCCCGGCCGGGTTGTTGAACGAGAACACGAAGATGACCACGATCGGGACCAGCAGGTAGATCACGACCAGCACCGCGATGATGTTCACCGCGTGTTCGCGCAGCCAGCGCCAGGCGCGGGCGGCGCCGCTCTCGGCGCTCAGCGAGCCACGGCTGGGCGTGGTGCCCGGGGCGGCGGGGGCGGGCTCTTGAGTGACGCTCATACCGCCTCCTGTCCCATCAGGGCCTCTGACCCGGCGAACCTGATGTAGAGGAACACGGCGATCATGATCAGCGCCATCAGCACGAACGAGAGCGCCGCCGCCGACGGGTAGTCGGACTGGGTCAGGTAGAGCGATTGGATCACGTTGCCGATCATCCGGTTGTTGGCGCCGCCGAGAAACTGGGCGTTGACGTAGTCGCCCGCCGCCGGGATGAAGGTGAGGAGCGTGCCCGCCACCACACCGGGCAGGGACAACGGCAGGGTGACTTTCCAGAAGGTGCTCGAAGCGCTGGCATAGAGGTCTTTGGACGCCTCCAACACGCGGACGTCGATTCGCTCGAGGCTGGCGTAAAGGGGCAGCACCATGAAGGGCAGGAAGTTGTAGGTGATGCCCGCGATCACCGCGAACCCGGTGGCGAGGATATGTCCGCTCGACGCGAGCCCGATCGTGTGGAGGAATTCGGTGACCGGGCTTTCGTCGGAGAGGATCGTCTCCCAGGCGAGCGTGCGGATCAGGTAGGTGGTGAAGAACGGCGCCACCACCGCGAACAGCATCAGGTTGCGCCATCTGCCCGCCTTGAAGGCGATCACGTAGGCGAGTGGATAGGCGATCAGCAGGCAAAGCAGCGTCGCGATCCCGGCGTACTCGAACGAACGGACGAACTGCGTGTCATAGAGTTCCAGCGCTTCGCTGTAGTTCGACCAGGCCCAGTTGAAATGGAACGCGCCGACGACTCCCGAGTAGAGCGAGAGCTTCGCCATGTAGTACAGCGGGATGACGAAGAAGACGACCAGCCAGATCGTCCCCGGCCCGAGCAGGAAGTAGGCAGCCGAACGACGGCGGAGCGCGGCGATCACCGCCACCCTCCGCCGTCGCTGTACACCTGAGCCGCCATCTACTTCAGCCGTTGAGCACTTCGTCGAAGGCGCGGATCACGTTCTGTTCCTCCTTGCCTTCAAGGGTCGGCGTCGGCGAGCACTTCTTGGTGAACGACGCGCTCGGGAAGATCAGATCGTTTTCCGCCAGCGCGGGTTCCCGTTCCTTGAGGATTTCCTGGACGCCTTCGACCGGGGTCACGTAGTTCACGTATTCGGCGATGTTCGCCTGGACTTCCGGTTCGTAGACGTAGTTCATGAACGCCTCCGCCGCGGTCGGGTTCGGCGCCCCGACCGGGATGATCATGTCTTCCGACCAAAGCATGCAGCCTTCGGTCGGCATCCGCCATTCGAGGTTCGGATTGTCGGCCTGGAGCTGCACCGCGTCACCCGACCAGCCGACCACCGCGACCACGTTGCCGTTGGTCAGGTCGGCCGCGTAGTCGTTGCCGGTGAAGCGACGGACCTGGCCGTCGTTGGCGGCGGACTTGATTTTTTCGATCGCTTTCATCCAGTCCGCTTCGGTGGCCTTTTCGGTGTCGACCCCTTCGCACTTCATCACCAGTGGCACGGTTTCGCGGACTTCGTTCAGGAAGTCGACCTTGCCCTTGTACTTGGGGTTGAACAGGTCGCAGATCGAGTGGATCTCCGGCGCCAGTTCCTTGTTGACGATGATCCCGGTCATGCCGCTCTGCCAAGGCACGCTGTATTCGCGTTCCTTGTCGAACGGCGGATGGCGCAGGCTTTCGGAGAGGTTCGCCGCCACTTCCGGCAGCGCCGCCTTGTCCAGTTTCTGCAGGTAGCCGAGTTTGATCATTTTGGCCACCATGTAGTCGGCGAGGACGAAGATGCTGCGTTCGCCCGATTCACCCTGTGCCAGCTGCGGCTGCAGCTTGTTGAAGAATTCTTCGTTCGAGTTGATGTCTTCGTGGTAGTCGACCGAGATGCCGGTTTTCTTTTCGAAGTTCGGGACGGTCTTTTTGTCGATGTAGAGCGGCCAGTTGGAGATGACCAGGTTGCCGCTCGCCTTGCTTTCGAGTTCGACCTGGGAGGCTTCCGTCGAGCCACCGCCTTCGATGCTGTTGCCGCCGCCACAGGCAGCGAGCCCCAGTGCGATCGCCAGCACGGCCACCGCCGCGCCCAGCTTCAACACCACCCCTCTGGGTTTCATCCTGGCCATCGCGATCCTCATCCCTTCTCGTTGGTTGCAAGTTGAGGCGCCGCCTCCCCGTGCGGCGACTCGGTCACCACGTGCATGTGCTCGGGTGCCCAGGTCAGCGACACCTTGGCTCCGCCGCCGGGGAGCCGCTGCCGTTCCGCCTCGTCGGCGTTCGGCACCAGCACCGTCATCCGCACGTCGCCGCCAAGGTTGACGACGATCTGCGTCGCCGTCCCCAGGTAGAGCGAGCTTTCGACGATGCCCTCGACCAGCGGCCTGCCGTCCGCCGCCGCGCCATCGCGGTCGAATGAGACGGTCAGCTTCTCCGGCCGTACCACCGCCGCGCAGCCTTCGCCCGGCTCGAGCCCGGCCGTGTCGGCGTCGACCTCCGGGCCGCTGTCGAGCTTCACCCGCCCCGGCCCCGACACCCTCGCCGGCATCAGGTTGGAGACGCCGATGAAGCCGGCGACGAAGGTGGTGGTGGGACGGTCATAGACCTCCTCGGGGACGCTGACCTGCTCGACGTGGCCGCGGTTCATCACCGCGATCCGGTCACTCATCGTCAGCGCCTCCTCCTGGTCGTGGGTGACGTAGACGAAGGTGATCCCGACCTCGCGCTGGATCCGCTTCAGCTCCACCTGCAGCCCCTTGCGCAGCTTCAGGTCGAGCGCCCCGAGCGGCTCGTCGAGCAGCAGCACCTTCGGCAGGTTGACCAGCGCCCGGGCCAGCGCGACCCGCTGCTGCATGCCGCCGGAGAGCTGCGAGGGGCGCCGGTTCGCCTCCCGCGCCAGCCCGACCCGCCTCAGCTCGCCGGCCACCCGTTCGGCGAGCTCGTCCTTGCCGACCCCTTTGCGCTTCAGCCCGAAGGCGACGTTCTTCTCGACGCTCAGGTGCGGGAAGAGCGCATAGCTCTGAAACACCGTGTTGGTGGGCCGCTTGTGGGGCGGCAGCGCCGCGACGTCTTCGCCCTCGATCGCGATCTCGCCGCTGGTCGGCCGCTCGAAGCCGGCGATCATCCGCAGGGTCGTCGTCTTGCCGCAGCCGCTCGGCCCGAGCAGCGTGAAGAATTCGCCGCGCCCCAGCTCCAGCGAGAGGTTGTCGACCGCGGTGAACTCGTCGAAGCGTTTGGTGACGTTGCGCAGGGCGACGCTCGGCGCCTGGTCGATCGCCGCGCCGGCGTCGATCGTGGTGGTTGGTTCGGGTCCGCTCATCTCTCCTCCGCCGGGACTACCAGCACCGGTTTGTCGGTCAAATGCAGAAGCTTGTTGGTGTTCGAGCCGAGAATGATCCCCTTGAGCGGCGGTTCGCCGAAGCTTCCCACCACGATCATCCGCGCCCCGCGTTCGTCGGCGACGTCGATCAATGCCTCGACGGCGCGCTTGGGGACCAGCTGCTCGCGGATCTCGGCCCCGGCGACGGCCGCCTGCTCGCGCGCCCGTCCCAGCACTTTCTCGCCGAGCTCCTCGATCGCCTCCTCGTGTTCGACGATCTCCCCGCCCCAGATCCCTGGCGGCGCATAGCCGAAGACGACCGTCACCTCGTCGCCGAGCGGGGGAGCGATCCGCAGGGCCTCGTCGAGCGCCGCTTCGCCGCAGGCCGAGCCGTCGTATCCGACCACGATCGAGGCCATCACTCGGCCACTCCGGTCGGGCCGGGCGCCGGCGCTTCGCCCTCGAGGAAGCCGGCCGGCACCACCGACGGCTTGCGCCGGAAGAAGTCGGGCACCTTGCGCCACTGCAGGCCCATCAGCACGAATCCGAGGATGCCGAAGGCGACGGCGATCACCAAGGGTGGGCCGATGCCCAGCCACGAGTTTCCGGATTCGGAGTTGGCCGGGTCGGCGAGTTCGATCCCGTTCTTGATCAGCAGGTAGAAGAGGATCGCCCCGCCGAGCACCGGGCCGACCCCGATGAAGAAGAAGTTCTTGACGCTGCGCGGCAGCTCACGCCGGTAATAGATGGTGGTCGCGAAGCCGGTCAGGCCGAGGTAGAAGGCGATCATCAGCCCGAGCGCGGCAAGGCTGTCGAAGAGGATGTCTTCGCTGACGATCGTCAGCCCCACGTACCAGACGATCGAGAGCGTCCCCATCAGGATCGTCGAGACGTGCGGGGTGAGATAGCGGGGGTGGACCCTGCCGAGGCTGCCCGGCAGCGCTTTGGCGCGCGCCATCGAGAGCGTCGTCCGCGCGGTCGGCAGGATCGTCGTCTGGGTCGACGCGGCGGCCGAGGTGAGGACGGCGATGATCAGCAGCTTGTCGAGCGGCGAGCCGAAGACCTGGGTGCCGAGACTGGAGAGCACGTCTTCCTGGTTTTGGATCAGCGGGGCGATGCCGCCGTAGGCCTGCGCGGCGAAGGCGACGACGACGTAGATCGCCAGCAGGATCAAGGTCGAGATCACGGTCGCCCGGCCGGGCGCCTCGGTCGGGTCCTCGGTCTCCTCGTTGACCGTCGCGGTCGAGTCCCAGCCCCAATAGATGAAGACCGCCAGCAGCATCCCGGCGGAGATCTCCGAGGGGCTGAGCGAGAACGGGTTGATCCAGGAGAGCGACGGGTGGATCGAGCCGGAGGGCGCGCTGCCCGCGTAGACCTTGACCAGGGCGACGATGGCGAAAAGGGAGAGGGTGAAGATCTCCGCCGCCAGCAGGCCGACCTGGGTGCGGGCGGAGAGCTCGATCCCGATCACCACGATCCAGGTCATCACCACGATCCACAGCACGCCGACAAGGGTCACCGCGACGGTCGATTCCGCGGCGGCGGTCCAGCCGAACAGCTCGAACGAGTAGAGGCCGGCGATCTGGGCCAGGTTGGCCATCACGATCACGTCGGCGACGACGATCGCCCAGCCCGCCATCCAGCCGAGCTGCGGGCCCATCGCCTTGGTGACCCAGGAGAAGCTGGTGCCGCAGTCCGGGTCGGCTTTGTTCATGTAGTAGTAGCCGCCCGCGACCAGGAACATCGGGACGAAGCTGATCAGCAGGATCGCCGGGGCCTGCGTCCCGACGGCGGCGGCGACGAAGCCGAGCGTCGCGGCCAGGCTGTAGCCCGGCGCCGTCGAGGCGACCCCGATCACCACGCTCGACACGAAGCCGATCGCGTTCTTCTTCAAACCCTTGTCTTCGACCCCGCTCCCGGACACCAGATCTGGCGTACGCGGCGTCGGCACCGCTGCACTCTCCATCGGTTCGACGGTATGCCCCACCGGCACGGCCGGCAAGTGGCGAATGTCCTAAAAGGACAGCTACCGTTTGTACCAGGTGTACAACTGGATTCTCAGTGCTTGAACCGAGAGCAACTTGCGATCGCGCCAGGAGGCCTCTAGCTTTGTCCATAACGTCGCAAGCGTTTGAGAGGAGAGCGGCATGGCGACCGCACCGCAGGTAGTCGACTCGGAACTACAGCAACTGGCGCGCAGGCATCTCTGGATGCATTTCTCGCGGATGGGCGCGTACGGCCCCGACCACGAGATCCCGCTGATCACCAAGGCGGACGGTTGCTACGTGTACGACGAGCACGGCAACCGCTACCTGGACGGTCTCTCGGCGCTCTTCTGCGTCAACGCCGGCCACGGCCGCACCGAGTACGGCGAGGCGGCGGCGCGCCAGGTCGAAGAGCTCGACTTCTTCACCCTGTGGAGCTACGCCCACCCGAAGGCGATCGAACTGGCGACGCGGATCGCCGGTCTCGCGCCGGGCGAACTGAACCGCGTCTTCTTCACCGACGGCGGCTCCGAGGCGGTCGAGTCGGCGCTGAAGCTGGCCCGCAACTACCACCGCGTCCACGGCAAAGGCCAGAAGCACAAATTCATCGCCCGCGAGGTCGCCTACCACGGCACCTCGCTCGGCGCCCTCTCGGCGACCGGCATCACCAACCTGCGCAACCAGTTCGAACCGCTGGTCGCCGGCGCCTGCCACGTGCCGAACACCAACATCTACCGCTGGCCCGAGGACCGCGACCCGCTCTGGGCGGCCGACGCGATCGAGGAGCGGATCGTCTTCGAGGGGCCGGAGACGGTCGCCGCGGTGATCCTCGAGCCGGTCCAGAACGCGGGCGGCTGCTTCGTCCCGCCGGACGGCTACTTCAAGCGGGTGCGCGAGATCTGCGACCAGTACGATGTGCTGTTGATCTCCGACGAGGTGATCTGCTCCTGGGGCCGGCTCGGCTACTACTTCGGCTGCGAACGGTTCGGCTACCAGCCGGACCTGATCACCACCGCCAAGGGGCTCACCTCGGCCTACGCGCCGATGGGCGCGGTGATCGCCTCCGACCGCGTCTTCGAGCCGTTCAGCGAGGGCGAAACGTCCTTCGCCCACGGCTTCACCTTCGCCGGCCACCCGGTCGCCGCGGCGGTGGCGCTGGCCAACCTCGACGTCTTCGAGCGCGAGGACCTCTGCGGCCACGTGCTCGCCAAGGAGGGCGAGTTCCGCGGCATGCTCGAGAGCCTGCGCGAGCTGCCGATCGTCGGCGACGTGCGCGGCGCCGGCTACTTCCACGCGATCGAGCTGGTCAAAGACAAGGAGACGAAGGAGAGCTTCGACGACGAGGAGTCGGAGAAGCTCCTGCGCGGCTTCCTGTCCGGGGAGCTCTACAAGCGCGGGCTGATCTGCCGCGCCGACGACCGCGGTGACCCGGTGATCCAGCTGGCCCCGCCGCTGATCGCCGACACCGAGCAATTCGACGAAATCCACGACGTCTTGTCCGGCGTTCTCAGTGACGCTTGGGACCAGGTGGTCGCACACTAAGGAGACGGTTTGCTCACGGTCCAGAGCCTCCTCGACGAGCTCGATCTGGAGTTGGCGGCCGGCGCCAAGGGCGCCGACGCGCCCGTGCGCTGGGTGCACATCTCCGAGTTGCAGGACCCGACGCCCTGGCTGTCGGGCGGGGAGTTGATGCTGACCACCGGCATCCCGCTCGACACCGAGAAAAAGCAGCGCGCCTTCGTCGCCGACCTCGCCGAGCGCAACCTCGCCGGGCTCGGCTTCGGCACCGGGTTCAGCCACAAACGCCTGCCGAAAGCGATCGTCGACGAGGCCGGGAAGCGTGACTTCCCGCTCTTCGAGGTCCCCTACTCGACCCCGTTCATCGCGATCACCGAGAAGGCCTTCACGCGGCTGGTCAACGAGCAGTACGAGGTGCTGCAGCGCGGCCTGGCGATCCAGCGGCGGCTCGAGCGGCTGGTGCTGGAGGAGCGCGGGCTGGAGGAAATCGCCGCCACCGTCGCCTCGGCGGTGGGAGGGACGGTGGCGATCCTCGACGGCCGCGGCGAGCGGCTTGCCGGGCGCGGCTTCCGCCGCCAGCTCTCCGCCGAGGCGGTCGGCGGCATCCGCCGCGAGGTCGTCGGCCACGCCGGCGACGGCCACCCCTTCGTGCCCTCGCACCCCTCGCTGGCCGGGCGGGCGCTGGCCCACCCGGTGGTCTCGCCGGGCGGCGGGCCGCCGCAGTCCTGGGTGGTGATCGTCCGCGACTCCGGCGGCCTCGGCGACTTCGAGCGGCTGATCCTGCAGCAGGCGGTGGCGATCGTCGCGCTCGAGCTGATGCGCCGGCGGGTCGCCCGCGAGACCGAGCGGCGGCTGGCGGGCGACGTCCTCGCCGGGGCGCTGGGCGGGCGGATGGAGCCGGTCGAGCTGCGCCGCCGGCTCGAGCCCTTCGGGATCGGCGGTGAGGCCGCCGTCCTGGTCTTCGACGCCGAGCACCCGGCCGCCGCGGCGGCGACCCTGGAAGGGGCGCTCGCCGCCGAGGGCTGCCCGGCGGTCGTCGCCCCGCACGAGGTCGGCGGCCGCGAGCTGCTCTGCGCGGTGGTCGACGCGGCCGAGCACGACCCGATCGCGGTCGCCGCCGCGGCGCGCAAGGCGTTGATCGCCGAGCGCGGCCCGGTCCGCGCCGCGGCCAGCCGCACCGCGCCGCCGGAGTCCCTGCGCCACTCCTTCCACGAGGCGCGCTGCGCCCTCGAAGCGACCGCCTTCGCCAACGGCGCCGCCCCCGAGGTCGCCTCCTGGCGGGACCTCGGCGCCTTCACCCTGCTGCTCTCGATCCAGGACGACGACGCCCTCGGCCTCTACTGCGACTCGGTGCTCGGGCCGATCGAGGAAGGCGACGAGGAGTACGGCGGTGAGCTCCTGCGCTCGCTGGAGGCCTTCATCGAGCAGAACGGGCAGTGGGAGCGCGCCGCCCGCGAAGTCTACTGCCACCGCCACACGCTGCGCTACCGGATGCGCAAGGTCGAAGAGCTGACCGGCCGCGACCTCTCGCGCGCCCACGACCGGATCGAGTTCTGGCTGGCGTTGCGCGCCCGGGAGCTGGTCTCTCAGTGAAGGTCGGTGTCCCGACCGAGATCAAGTCGGACGAGTACCGGGTCGCGATCACTCCGGCCGGGGTGCGCGAAATGGTCGAGCACGGGCACGAGGTGCTGATCCAGGCGGGCGCCGGCGAGGGCAGCGCGATCACCGACGAGCGCTACACGCTGCAGGGGGCGAAGATCGTCCCCGACGCCGCCGCGGTCTTCGGCGAGGCGGAGATGATCCTCCACGTCAAGGAGCTGCAGGCATCGGAGATCGCGATGCTGCGCCCCGGCCAGCTGCTCTTTACCTACCTACACCTGGCGCCCGACCCCGAGCAGACGCGCGGTCTCACCGAGGCCGGGGTGACAGCGGTCGCCTACGAGACGGTCGAGGATGTCGATGGCCACCTGCCGCTGCTGGCGCCGATGAGCGAGGTGGCGGGGAAGATCGCCACCCAGGCAGGGGCCTACATGCTGCAGAAACCGGAGGGCGGCCGGGGGATCCTGCTGGGCGGCGTGCCCGGCGTCGCGGCCGCCAACGTGATGGTGATCGGCGGCGGCGTGGTCGGCATGAACGCCGCCTTCATCGCGATCGGGATGGAGGCCGACGTCTTCGTCTTCGACCGCTCGATCGACCGCCTGCGGGAGCTCGACGTGATCTTCAACGGGCGCTGCTCGACCGTGTACTCGACCACGCTCGCGGTCGAGGAGATGCTGCCGCGCGCCGACCTGATCATCGGCGCGGTGCTGGTCCACGGCGCCCGGGCCCCCTACGTCGTCACCCGCGACCAGCTGCGCCTGATGAAACCGGGGGCGGTGATGGTCGACGTGGCGATCGACCAGGGCGGCTGCTTCGAGACCTCGCGCCCGACCACCCACCACGAGCCGACCTTCGAGGTCGACGGCATCACCCACTACTGCGTCGCCAACATGCCCGGCGCGGTGCCGATCACCTCGACCCAGGCGCTGACGAACGCGACGCTGCCCTACGCGATCACGATCGCCGACGAGGGGCTGGCCGGGGCGATCGAACGGATCCCGGAACTGCGGCCCGGCGTCAACGTGGCGGCGGGCAAGGTGACGCACCCGGCGGTCGCCGAGGGCGTCGGCGCCGAGTACGTGCCGGTCGAGCAGGCGCTCGGGCTCGGCTAGGAGCAGACGCGGCGGCGCTTCGCCCGACGGAGCTCCGCCCATATGCTGGCGCCCTCGTGGGTCGAGGCCGGGGGAAGATACGGGCTGCGCCGCTGCTTGCCGTCGTCGCGCTCGCCTTCCTCGCCGCCCAGGCGGTCGCGGGCACGGCGGGTGCTGCCGAAGAAGAAGTCCACCGCTGCCACGGCCGGCGGGCGACGATCGTCGGCACCGCGGGCGACGAGGTCCTGCAGGGGACGCCGGGCCGCGACGTGATCTGGGCCGGGCCGGGCAACGACACGATCTATGGCCGGCTCGGCAACGACCTGATCTGCGGCGGCGCCGGCGACGACGTCATCCACGGCGGCCGCGGCAACGACGAAGCCTTCGGCGGGCGCGGCGCCGACCGCGTCTTCGGCGACCTCGGCGATGACAAGGTGGTCGGCGGGCCGGGCTCCTACGACGACGTCGCCGGCTGGCTCGGCATCGACACCGTCAACGGCGGCCCCGGCAGTTACGACCTGGTCCATGGCGACTACGGCTACGACCGCATGTCGGGTGGGCCGGGCAAGCACGACATCGCCTCCTTCGCGACCGCGGTGGCGGGCGGCAAGGGCACCGGGATCTGGGCCTCGCTGCGCAAGCACGTCGCCCGCGGCGACGGCCACGACAAGCTCTTCGAGTTCGAGGACCTCGAAGGCTCGGCCTTCCGCGACACCCTGATCGGCGACCGCGGCGCGAACGAAATCGACGGCGGGCCCGGGGACGACATGCTGATCGGCGGCGGCGGGCACGACACGCTCGACGGCGGCCAGGGGACGGACGGCTGTCGCGGCGCTAAGGGACGAACCGTCAGCTGCGGCCGCGAAGCCCCGCCGCGCGGCAGCGCCTACGTCCAGGTCGACGAGGCGCCGAACGGGGGCGGCGGCGTGCAGATCGTCGGCGGCGCGGGCCGCGACGACATCACCGTCGTATACGAAGCGGCGACGAACACGCTCGAGGTCGATGGGGCGGCCGGGCTCGCCGCCGGGCCGGGCTGCCTGCACCCGTCCCCCGCTCCGCGGGAAGTCAGCTGCCCCTTCGACGGCCCGGCCCGCTGGCTGATGGCCGACCTCGGCCCCGGCAACGACCGCTTCACCGTGAAGGGATCGCTGGTTTCCGTCGGCAGCATCCGCGTCAACGGCGGCGAGGGCGACGACGTGATCCGCGGCGGCCCCGAGGACGACCTCTTCGAGGCCGGTCCCGGCGCCGACCGCCTCTATGGCGGCGCGGGCGCCGACGGCCTGGTCGGCGGCACGCCGGGCCCGACCTTCCTCTACGGCGGCCCGGACGGCGATCTGCTCGCGGCGGGCGGCGGCTGCGTGGGCGGTGCCCTGGTCGGCGGCGGCGGCCGCGACGATGCCTCCTTCGCCGAGACCGGCTCCCACCCCGGCAGGCTGATCGTCTCCTTTCCCCGGCATTCCGCCTGGATCACCGCGATCGCCGGCTGCCACCACGTCCACCTCTCGCCGACCGACGAGGACATGGAGGGCTCCTTCGGGCCCGACGTCCTGATCGGCAACCACCGCGCCAACGCGATGCTCGGCCAGCCCGGCAAGGACGTCTTCATCGGCAAGGGCGGCGACGACGTGATCGACGCCCGCGACGGCGCCAAAGACGACTCGATCCAATGCGGCCGCGGCCGCCCCGCCGTCGCCGGCAAACCGAAAACCAAAAACCATCCGGCCGTCCCCCCCAAACCGGCCACCGGCCGCCCCGAAGGCCGAGCCCTCCTCGACGCCATCGACCCCGTCCCCACCAACTGCGCCACGGTCGTCCACGGCCACCCGGTCCCCGGCCTGAACGGATAAATCCGGCCGAATAGGGGGGAGAGATCGCTTACCTGTAGACCTTGGTAGCCCTGTGGGCGACCAAGGTCTACAGGTTGGGCACGGAGCGCTTGCCGAGCTGGCCACCAGGCAGCATGGGGTGGTCGCGACGAGGCAGCTCGAGGCGCTCGGCTACACGAATAGCTCCGTCGCGAAGGCCGCGAAGGTCGGTCGCCTCCATCGCTTGCACCGAGGCGTCTACGTGGTTGGGCACCGGCGGCTCTCCTGGGAGGGACGGTGCATGGCGGCGGTGCTCGCTTCATATCCGTCGGTCGTCAGCCATTTCTCGGCGGCTTGGATCTGGGGACTGCTGCGCTCCCGGCCGGAAACGGTCCACCTCACCTGTCGGAGCCCGCGTCCTCGGCAGCGCTCCTTCGTCGTACACAGGGCCGATCTGGCCGCGGTCGACCTGACCAGGCGCGACGGGATCCCGGTCACCTCACTGCATCGGACCATCCTCGACGTGGCCGTCGCCAGTCGGCCGCGGACGGTTCGGCGCCACATCCAGCTCGCCGACGACACAGGGCATTTCGATCTGCGGGCGATGCACGACCTGCTCGAGCGCACCAAGGGCCACCGAGGCCAGGCGAAGGTGCGCTGGGCGCTGGAGACCTACGAAGAGCGGCCGGTCTTCACGCGCTCCGGGCTCGAGCGGCGGTTCCTCGAGATCGTGCGGCAGGCGGGGCTGCCGGAGCCGGCGATGAATCGATTCGTCGCCGGGCACGAGATCGACGCGTACTGGGAGGCCGAGCGGTTCGGGGTCGAACTCGACGTCTACGAGACGCACGGGTCCCGGCTCTCCTTCGAGGAGGACCGGGAACGGGACGACGAGCTGCTGCTCGCCGGGATCGAGACGACGCGCGTCACCGGGCCGCGGCTCGATCGCGAACCGGGGGCGGTTGTCGACGCGGTCCGTCGCCACCTCGAACGGCGCCTCGAATAAGGTTGGGACGTGGCGGAGAAGAGCGCGAGCGGAGACGAGGCGGCGGCGATCGCAGCGGCCATCGCGCGCTTCGAGTCGGAGTTCTCCGCCGCGCCGGCGGCGGCCCCGAAGGACGCGATCGGACCGTGGCAGCGCGCCGCGCTGCTCGAGGGAGTGGGCGCCAAGCAGAACATCCAGGACCCACAAGGAGGAGGAGCGAGATGGCAGTCGTGAAAATCATCGAGCTCGTCGGCAGCTCCAAGACGTCTACCGACGATGCCGCCAGGCAGGCCCTGGCCCAGGCGCAGGGGTCCCTGCGCAACATCCGCGCGGTCGACATCGTCTCGACCGGGATCCGCGGCGAGAACCTGGACGAGTTCCGGGCGCACGTCCGCGTCGCCTTCCTGATCGAGGGATCGGAGGTCGGTTGATGAGCGATCCGGCCGCCGAGGGGACGCCGAAGGAAATCTCCCGCGCCGAGGCGCGGGAGATGCTCGACAATGGCGCCCAGCTGGTCGACGTTCGCGCCGACCACGAGTGGGAGACGGGCCACCTGCCCGGCGCCGTCCACATCCCTCTGCCGGAGCTGCCCGCGCGCGTCGGCGAGATCGACAAGGACCGCCCGGTGATCCTCTACTGCCGCGGCGGCAACCGCTCCTCGATGGCGACCACGGTACTGGCCGAGGCCGGCTACGACGCGGCGAAGCTCTCAGAGGGCGCGACGGGCTGGGAGGAAGAGGGCCTGCCGTTCGACCCGGAGGGCGGCTACGTCGCCGAATCGGGGGAGGCGGCGGCGATTCTCGAGTCCCGCAAACGCGCTTCCTGAGCCAAGTTAGAAAACTTCTCGGATAAATACCCTAATCCCGGTCAGGGTTTTGCTAATTTCCTCCACATGGAGGTCATAGTCGCCGAGAACAAGCAGCAGGAGGGCAAGGGCCGCGTCGGGACTCTGGAGAACCCAGAGGCCTACACGAACGTCCCGGGCCACATCATCCCGATCATCGAGCGCGAGTTCGATGACTTCGACAACGAAGCGGAGAGGTTTCTCGCCGACGAGTTGCCCGAGAACGAGTTCATCGGGTTCCGCCTGAAACAGGGCGTGTACGGGCAGCGCCAGCCCGACGTCCAGATGGTCCGCGTCAAGCTTCCGTTCGGCGGCGTCACGCCGGAGCAGATGGATGCCTTCGCCGAGGTGGTCGAGCGCTGGGCGCCGCTGAACAAGGGCCACATCACCACCCGCCAGAACATCCAGATCCACCACGTGCCGCTGCGCGACATGGAGGAGCTGCTGAAGGTGATCTCCGAGTCGGGCCTGTCCTCCCGCGAGGGCTGCGGCAACACGGTCCGCAACGTGACCGGCGACCCCTGGGCCGGCGTCGCCGCGGACGAGATCTTCGACCCGACCGCGCACGCGATCGCCTACGTCCGCTACTTCGTCCGTCACCCGACGACGCAGCTGATGCCGCGCAAGATCAAGACCGCCTTCTCCGGCTCCGACGAGGACCGGGCGATCACCGGCATCCACGACATCGCCTTCCTTGCCCGTGAACGCGACGGGGTCAAGGGCTTCGAGGTCCGGGTCGGCGGCGGCACCTCGATCATGGCCCGCGTCGCGCCGACCATCTACGACTTCGTCGAGGCCGACAACGGCGACTACCTGAAGGTCGCCGAGGCCGTCTTCCGCATCTTCGACCGCCAAGACTGGCTGCGCGTCAACCGCGCCCGCGCCCGGATCAAGGTGCTGGTCGACAAGATCGGCGCCGACGCCTTCCGCGATCTGCTCGACGAGGAGCTGCAGGGCGACTGGGTCGAGGAGCGCGAATTCGGCCCCGAGCTGGTCGAGCGTCTGCGCTTTGACGACGACGAGGAGTCGCGCGCTGCAAAAGTGCCGCCCAGCTTGGCCTCGCCGAACGGCGACCGCCAGGCCTTCGACCGCTTCGTCGCCGGCAACGTGCAGCGCCAGCGCCAGGAGGGCTTCTCGGCGGTCGAGGTGAAGATCAACCGCGGCGACCTGACGCCGGAGCAGTTCCGCGGGCTCGCCCAGATCATGCGCGATTTCAGCGGCGGCAACGCCCGCTCGACCGTGCAGCAGAACCTGGTCCTGCGCTGGGTCCGCGACGAGTCGGTCTACGACGTCTGGACGAAGCTGTCGGAGCTCGGCCTCGGCGACGCCGGTGCGCGCGAGATCTCCGACGTCGTCTCCTGCCCCGGCACCGATAGCTGCAAACTCGGGATCACCTCCTCGATGGGCCTCAACCGGGCCGTCAAAGAGCGGATCGACGGGATGCAGCTCGAGGACGAGCTGACGCGTCGCATCCACATCAAAATGAGCGGCTGCCCGAACGGCTGCAGCCAGCACCACATCGCCAACATCGGCTTCTACGGCGCCTCGCTGAAAGTCGGCGACCGCCAGATGCCCGCCTACATCCCGCACATCGGCGGCAACTATGAGGGCGGCGAGGTGCTCTACGGCAAGCGGCTGAAATCGCGGCTCCCGGCCAAACGGGTCCCCGAGGCGGTCGAGCGCTGGGTGCGCCTGTACGAGGCCGAGCGGGCCGAGGGCGAGGAATTCAACGCCTTCGCCGAGCGGGCCGGTGCCGAGCGCTTCGAAAGCGAGGTCAAGGATCTGACCATGCCGGCCGATTTCTCGCTCGAGACCATGCAGCAGTTCATCGACTGGCAGCGAGCCACTCCATACAAGGTGGAGCGGGGCGAGGGGGAGTGCGCGATCTAGTCGCGCCCAAAGCGAGGAACCATGAAGCCGCCGCCCATCACCCTGTCCGGCAACGTGCCGACAATCACCGACCTCGACCACGAGGCGATCGCGGACGAGCTCGAGAGCCTGACCGCGCAGGAAACGATCGAGTGGATGTTCGACCAGTTCGGGCAGGACCACTACATCGCCTGCTCGTTCCAGAAAACGAGCTCGGTGACGGCGCATCTGGCGTCCCAGGTCAACCCCGACGCGCGGTTCTTCTACCTCGACACCGACGTCCTCTTCCCGGAGACCTATGAGACCCGCGACCGGCTCGCCGAGGCGCTGGGGATCGAGTTCGATCGCTTCCACAATCTGACGATCGAGGAGCAGGCCGCCGAGTACGGCGACGAGCTCTGGAAGCGCGAGCCGGACGCCTGCTGCGGACTGCGCAAGGTGGAGCCGATGCGCCGCGCGCTCTCATCCGTAGACTGCTGGGTCGCCGGCGTCCGCCGGGCGGATTCCAGCTCCAGGGCCGGGGCTCCGAAGTTCAACTGGGACAAGAAATTCGGCCTCTGGAAGCTGAACCCGCTCGCCGATTGGTCCGAGCGAGACGTCTGGAACTACATCCATGAGCACCGCCTTCCCTACAACCCGCTCCACGATCGCGGCTACCCCTCGATCGGCTGCACGCACTGCACGCAGCCGGTGGGTCCCGGCGGCGACCTTCGCGACGGTCGCTGGGCCGGCGTCGAAAAGACCGAGTGCGGCATCAACTAGCGCGCCCGTGAGGGGCCGCTGATGGACGAGACGACGAAAGTGCGCCCTGCCGCGGTCGAGCTGGACGATCTCGACACGCTCGAGGCGGAGTCGATGTTCATCATCCGCGAGGTCGCGGCCGAGTTCGAGCACCCGGTGATGCTCTTCTCCGGCGGCAAGGACTCGGTGCTGATGCTGCAGCTGGCCCGCAAGGCGTTCGCGCCGGCACCGGTCCCCTTCCCGATCATGCACGTCGACACCGGGCACAACTTCCCCGAGGTGATCGAGTTCCGCGACCAGGTCGTCGCCGAGTACGGGCTGCGTCTGGAGGTCGCCTCGGTCCAGGAGCTGATCGACCAGGGAGTCATCAAAGTCGGCCACGAACTGGAAAGCCGCAACCGCCACCAGACCCGGGCGCTGCTCGACGCGATCAAGGACGGCGGCTTCGACGCCGTCTTCGGCGGTGGCCGGCGCGACGAGGACAAGGCCCGCGCCAAGGAGCGGGTGCTCTCCTTCCGCGACAAATTCGGCCAGTGGGACCCGAAGAACCAGCGGCCCGAGCTGTGGCGCCTCTACAACGGCCGCCACCGCAAAGGCGAGCACATCCGCGTCTTCCCGATCTCCGACTGGACCGAGCTCGACGTCTGGCGCTACCTGGCGCGCGAACAGATCGCGCTGCCGCCGATCTACTTCGCCCACGAGCGCGAGGTGGTCAACCACGAAGGCCTGCTGATGGCGGTCAACGAGTACTTCCCCGTGCCCGAGGACGCCGAGCCGCACGTCGAGATGGTCCGCTACCGGACGGTCGGCGACGCGACCCTGACCGGCGCCGTGCCCTCGCAGGCGACCGACTACCAGTCGGTGATCGAGGAGACCTCGGTCTCGCGGATCACCGAGCGCGGCGCGAC
The DNA here is from genome assembly GCA_036495785.1 of Solirubrobacterales bacterium. Taxonomy (GTDB): domain Bacteria; phylum Actinomycetota; class Thermoleophilia; order Solirubrobacterales; family 70-9; genus VAYN01. Next base: position 16,564 of record DASXMH010000003.1, on the reverse strand, counting down.
CCGCGGCGACGACCGCTTCTCCGAAGCGGCGATGGAGGACCGCAAGCGGGAGGGCTACTTCTAGTGCCTGCCACCGAGATCCTCCGGATCGCGACCGCGGGGTCCGTCGACGACGGCAAGTCGACGCTGATCGGGCGGCTGTTGTACGAGACCAAATCGATCTTCGAAGACCAGCTCGAGTCGATCGAGCGGACCTCGGAGAAGCGCGGCGACGAGCAGACCGACCTGGCGCTGCTGACCGACGGCCTGCGGGCCGAGCGCGAGCAGGGGATCACGATCGACGTCGCCTACCGGTACTTCGCGACGCCGAAACGCAAGTTCGTGATCGCCGACACGCCGGGGCACATCCAGTACACGCGCAACATGGTCACCGGCGCCTCGACCGCGAACCTGGCGCTGCTCCTGATCGACGCGCGCAAAGGGGTGCTCGAACAGACCCGCCGCCACGCGCTGCTCTCCTCGCTGCTCGGGGTGCCGCACCTGGTCCTCTGCGTCAACAAAATGGACCTGGTCGACTACGAGCAGGCGATCTACGACGAGATCCGTGAGGAGTTCACCGCCTTCGCCGCGAAGCTCGACATCACCGACCTCGGCTTCGTGCCGATCTCGGCGCTGGCGGGCGACAACGTGGTCACCAATTCGGCCAACATGCCCTGGTTCCACGGGCAGCCGCTGCTCGGCCACCTCGAGGACGTCCACATCGCCTCCGACCGCAACCTGGTCGACAACCGCTTCCCGGTCCAGTACGTGATCCGGCCGCAGTCGGCCGAGAACCGCGACTACCGCGGCTTCGCCGGCTCGGTGGTCGGCGGGATCTTCAAGCAGGGCGACGAGGTGATGGTGATGCCGTCGCGCAAAGCCTCGAAGATCGCCGCGATCGACACGCCCGAAGGCGAGGTCGCCACGGCCTTCCCGCCGATGGCGGTGACGCTGCGGCTCGAGGACGACCTCGACGTCTCGCGCGGCGACATGATCTGCCGTCCGACGAACCAGCCGACCGCGAGCGGCCGCTTCGAGGCGATGATCTGCTGGTTCGACGAGACCTCGCAACTCCGCACCGACGTGCCGTACCAGCTCAAGCACACGACGCGGTGGGTCGCCGCCGAGGTCGAGGAGCTGCGCTACCAGCTCGACGTCGACACCCTGCACCGCGACCTCGACGCGGAGACGCTGGAGGTCAACGACATCGGCCGCGTCGCGATCCATACCACCTCGCCGCTCTTCTTCGACGAGTACCGGCTGAACCGCACTACCGGCAGCTTCATCCTGGTCGACCCGGCGACCGACCTGACGGTCGCGGCGGGGATGATCATCAGCGCCGGCGGCGACCCCGGCGCCCAGCAGTCCGACACCGCCACGATCGTCGCCGAGAACATCACCTTCCACCCGTCGAAGCTCTCGCGCGAGGAGCGCTGGGGGGCGCTCGAAACGGGCGGCGCGACGATCTGGATGACCGGCCTCTCGGGCTCGGGCAAGTCGACGATCGCGACGGCAATCGAGCACACCCTCGTCTCCTCCGGGCGCGCCGCTTTCATGCTCGACGGCGACAACCTGCGCCACGGCCTGAACGCCGACCTCGGCTTCTCCGAAGAGGACCGCAACGAGAACGTGCGCCGGGTCGGCGAGGTGGCGAAGATCCTCGCCGAATCGGGCACCGTGGCGATCGCCTCCCTGGTCAGCCCCTACCGCGCCGAGCGCGATCGCGTCCGCGCGATCCACGAGGAGGCCGGCATCCCCTTCTACGAGGTCTTCGTCGACACCCCGCTGGAGGAGTGCGAACGCCGCGACCCGAAGGGCCTCTACGCGAAGGCCCGGGCGGGCGAGATCAAGGACCTGACCGGCGTCGGCGCCCCCTACGAGGCTCCCGACCGCCCCGACCTGGTGACCTCGCCGGACCTCGAGGAGGCCGTCCGCCAGGTTCTCGCGTTGCTGCGTTAGGCGGCGCCTTCTCGCTTTCCATAGCGGTTTTTAGTTGGACCGGGTTGACCGGTTCAGCTCTGTGGAATATCGTCGCGTACCTAATGCAGTATCGACGTGTTCCAGCGCGGGTCGGCGGGAAGCTCGCGACCATCGTCAGCGTCATCATGGTCGTCTTCCTGATGACCGCCGCCGCCGCGCTCGGAGCGACGGAAACCTTCAGCCCCTCGGTCACCTTCATCGGCGACTCGGTCACCGCCGGCTTCGGCTACTGCGGGACCGAGAACGCCAAGGAAGTGACCTGCAAACCGAATGAAGAATTCGCGAATGCCTGGACCGGCAAGAACAGCATCAAGGCGTGTGCGCCGAAAGCCTCTCCGGCGCCGCTGGTCGACGCCTGCTCCAACGACAACTTCAACGGCAAACCGTGGAAGCAGGACCCCTGGAAGCCGGGCCCCGACGCGCCCGTGGTCGCCTATCCGTACCAGCTCGCCGCGGGCCAGTCCTCGTCCAATCCCGCCTCGGTTTCCGACTGGGCGGTGACCGGCTCGACCCCCGCCAACTGGGATCCCCAGGGCGGAGGCTTGGGCAAGGAACTGCTCGGCAGCCTGAACAACCAGTACGTGGTGATGACCCTGGGGGCCAACCCGCTGCTCTCCGACTTCACCGACATCAACTTCGGCGTGGAACACATCAGTGGGCCATGCGTCAGTTCGACCGGCTACTCGGTGGGAATTGCTCCCAAGTGGTACTCCGGCCCGCTCTATAACCCGGTCTACTGCCTGCTCAAAGAATGGGCTCGGCTAAACCAGACCGAACACCTGGTGCGGATCTACGAAACGCTGCTCGGCCAGGGCGACCGCGTCGTCGTGCTCGGCTATTACCGCGACTGTCCTTGGTCGTTCGGGAACTGGCAGGACATCGCCAACCCCTTCGAGGGCCCGGCGGACGGCGACAATTGCAAATCCAAGGTGCGGCCGCTCAGCCCCACCAACCCGCAACAGATCTCACAGTGGGAACAGGCGGTTGCGATCGGCAACAAGCTTGACAAGCTGATCGAAGCCGCGGTCGAACAGGCCCGCGAAGTGGCGCGGAAGAAGTGGCCGAACACCGGTCGCCCGAACAACATCGTTTTCACCCGGCCCAACCCGGTCGAATGGGAAAACCACCAGCCGCACAGCAAGAACGGATCCTGGATCTTCCTCAACGACACCTGGATCCATCCCAGCAAACTCGGTCACGAAAACCTCGCGAAAACCGTGGCGGAAGCGATGTGTACGTCCTTCGGCCACTGGTGCGGCAACCCGATTCATTGGTGATGGCGGGCTAGATGTTGGGTTCACGCCGGGCTGGCGCCCGGGGAAGGGATGGTGTCCTCTCAAGCTGGCGCCCGGGGAAGGGATGCGGCCGTCTCGTCCACGACCCGGCAGGGTGTGGCCGTGGCCGAGACGGCCGGGTATGAAAGGCGTGGAGGATCCGTGTCGCAGGGCGGGGATCGTCACGAAGAAGCCGGGAAGGTCACCCTTCCTGGCGTCTTCCTCGGACGTCACGAAGACGTGACCATCGTTTTGGCCCCTATAGGGGCCAAAAAGCACCCAGCGCGTCTGGGGGCCTCTATTCCGGCCCCCGGAGGGCCGGGAGGTGTGACGTTCCCGGCATCTTCGTCGACGACCGGGCCTCACTCTCGGGCAAGACGGTCACGGAAGTCCGATTCCGTGTCGGCCTTTCTCCACACCCGCGAACCCCTCACGTCCCCGGGACGCACCTCGGACGGCCGCACCGGCCCGGAATCGATCATCTACGGCTTGGCGGGGACCTGGGGCTCGCCGAGGCCGTAGGTGTCGTAGGCGCCGAAGCGGGCGAAGGTCTTGTGGGTCGGGCCGTGGTAGTCGGAGGAGGCGGTCGGGACGAGGTCGAGCTCGGCGCAGAGGTCGAGCAGATGCGCCGTCTGCTCACGCGTGTGGGTGGGGTAGAAGGTCTCGATCCCGTCGGCTTTGAGTGAGCGGATCAGGTCGTCGACCTCGCCGGGCGCCGAGATGTCCCAGTAGGGGTGGGCGATGACGGCGACGCCGCCGGCGTCGCGGATCAGGCCGATCGCCTGCTCGGCGTTCGGCCAGCGGCGCGGCACGAAGGCTTTGGCGCCGGGAACGAGGTACTCCTCGAAGAAGGGGCCGAGGTCGCCGGTCGCGCCCGCGGCGCGGGCGATGTGGGGACGGCCGATCGAGTCGGCGCCGCCCGCCTCGCGGATCGCGTCGTCGAGCGTCAACTCGAAGCCGAAGCCGCGCAGGTTCTGGACGATCTCCGCGGCCCGCTCTCGCCGCTCCTCCTGGGCGCGCTCGCATGCTGGCTCGATCTTCTCCAGGTCGACCCAATAACCGCAGATGTGCAGGTCTTCCGCGTACTCGTGCACGCACGACATCTCGACCGCCGGAACGATCTCGACCCCGTTATCCCGCCCCGCCCCTTCCGCCTCCGGCACCCCCGCCACCGAATCGTGGTCGGAGAGCGCGAGGGTGGTCACCCCGGCCTTGGCCGCTTCCGCCACGACGCCGGCCGGCGCGAGCTGCCCGTCGGAGTGAGTGGAGTGCGACTGCAACTCGATCAATGGCATCGGCGGAGCCTAGCGACGGGTGCCGGGTATCCTCGCGACCAGGCTCGGCGCGAGCTTGGCAGTGGGTGCGCGGCAAGCCGGCCACGCCGCAGGTCCGGGGGAGGGAGGCAGGGTGGGCCCTCGAACGGCTTGTACCTTTTCGTCGAGATGCATCTCGCTGCGTCCGGAATGCTCCTCATCGAAAAGGTTGAGCGAGAGGGCCCACCCTGCCTCCCTCACGCCTGGCAGATAAATAGACTGCGCCGCCGTGTTCGGAAAGGTGCTCATCGCCAACCGCGGCGAGATCGCGATCCGCGTCGCGCGCACCCTGCGCGAGATGGGGATCGGCTCGGTCGCCGTCTACTCGGAGATCGACCGCGACGCGCCGCACGTGCGCGAGGCCGACGAGGCGTTCCTGCTCGGCCCGGCGCTGCCGGCGGAGAGCTACCTGAACATCGCGAAGATCATCGAGGTCGCCAAGGAGGCCGGCGCCGAAGGGATCCACCCGGGCTACGGCTTCCTCGCCGAGAACGCCGACATGGCGCGCGCCTGCGCCGAGGCCGGGATCACCTGGATCGGCCCGCCGCCGGAGGCGATCGAAGCGATGGGGTCGAAGACGCGGGCCCGCGAGATCATGGCCGAGGCGGGCGTGCCGATCGTCCCCGGCTCGACCGAGGTCGCCCCCGACCTGGAGGCCGCGCGCAAGCAGGCCGAGGAGGCCGGCTACCCGGTCGCCTGCAAGGCCGCGGGCGGCGGCGGCGGCAAGGGCTTCCGGGTCGCGATGACCCCGGATGATCTGCAGGAGGCGTTCGAAGGATCGGCGCGCGAAGGCGAGAAATTCTTCGGCGACCCGCGCGTCTACATCGAGCGCTACCTGGAGGACCCGCGCCACGTCGAGGTCCAGGTGCTGGCCGACTCGCACGGCAACGTGATCCACGTCGGCGAGCGCGACTGCTCGATCCAGCGGCGCCACCAGAAGGTGATCGAGGAGGCCCCGGGTCCCCACGTCGACGAGGAGATGCGGGAGCGGATCGGCAAGATCGCCACCGACGCGGCGGCCGCGGTCGGCTACCGCGGCGCGGGCACGATCGAGGGCATGCAGGTCGGCGACGAGTACTTCTTCCTCGAGATGAACACCCGCGTCCAGGTCGAGCACTGCGTGACCGAGATGATCAGCGGGCTCGACATCGTCCGCGAGCAGATCCTCGTCGCGGCGGGCGAGCCGCTCTCGATCGGCCAGGACGAAGTCGACCTGCGCGGCTGGTCGATCGAGTGCCGGATCAACGCCGAGAACGCGGCGAAGAAATTCGCCCCCGCCCCGGGGCCGATCGGGCCGTCCTACCGCGAGCCCTCGGGCCCCGGCGTGCGCGTCGACTCCGGCGTCGAGGGCGGCGGCGAGGTGAGCCCGATGTACGACCCGATGGTGGCCAAGCTGATCGTCTGGGACGTCGACCGCGAGAAGGCGACGCGGCGGATGCTGCGGGCGCTGGACGAATACGACTCGGGCGGCCTGACCTCCCTGATCCCCTTCCACAAGGCGATCCTCAAGACCCGCCAGTGGGCCGACGGCGAGACCTGCCGCGACCTGATGGAGGACAACGAGTGGCTGAAATCGACGGCGCCCGATGAGGTAGCCGCGCCGGAGCCCTCGGAGGAAGGCGCCGAGATCGTCACCCGCGACTACAAGGTCGAGGTCTCGGGCAAGCTCTTCGACGTCAAGGTGATCGGCGAGGCGGTCGCCGGCGCCGCGGCCCCGGCCGCGGGCGGGCGCAAACCGCCGAAACGCGAGCGCAGTGGCGGCGGCGGCTCCGCGGCCTCGAGCGAGGCGCTGGCCTCGCCGCTCCAGGGCACGGTCCTCAAAGTCGCGGTCGCCGAGGGCGCCGAGGTGAACGAGGGCGACCTGATCTGCGTGATCGAGGCGATGAAGATGGAGAACGAGATCACCGCCCACCGCTCGGGCAAGGTGACCGCGTTGAACGTGGCCGAGGGGGCCGCGATCGGCTCCGGCGACGTCATCGCCATCATCGAGTAGCCCGTCGCGTCTGGCTGGGCCGGGGAGCGCAGCGCGGCGTCGTGGCGTCGGTCACCTGCGAAGCAGGCTCCCTCGCTACTCCTTGCGCTGCTGGCCCCGACCTGCGCCGGACGCGACGGGGTGGCTCAGGGTTTGACTTTGTGGGACTTTTCGCGTTCGCGTTCGCGGCGTTCTTCTTCGCGCTGTTCGCGTTCGCGTTCCCGTTCGCGCTGTTCCTTTTCCTTTTCGCGCTTGACCTTCAGCTGCTCCTGGCGGGTCAGCGGGATCTTTTCGGCGACTTCCTGGCAGGTGCGCCCGGAGCATTCCTCGAGGCGGACCAGTTCCTCGTGCAGGAAGGAGCGGATCGGGGCGACGTCAGGGTCCCGGACGATGTTGTTGAGCTCGGAGGGGTCTTTGTTGATGTCGTAGAGCTCTTTCTCGCCGTCCGGCCACTCGATGTACTTGTAGGGGCCGAGGCGAATGCCGTAGTAGTTCTTCGGCGGCGCCACCACCGAGGCGTGGGCGGGCGGGTTCGCCGGCGCGGAGGAGCGTGAGGCGGCTGCGCGGGAGGCGGTGGCGGTCGCGGCGGTGGGCGAGGCAGTCGCTCCGCGGACCCCGAGCTTGCCGCGCGCCGGGCCCGCGGCGGCGCGTTCGGCAGTTTCGCCTTCGGCCGCCTGGCCGCCCTGTTCGACGTCGTCGGTCTGCACGAAGGACTCGAAGAGCAGCGGCCGGCGCGAGCGCAGGCTCGGTTCTTTCATGTAGGGGACCAGCGAGACGCCGTCGATGCTTTTGTCCGGCGTCACTTCGGCCAGTTCGAGGATCGTCGGCGCGATGTCGATCGTCGAGGTCAGCTGGCCGGTCGCGGTTTTGGGTTTGATTCCCGGCCCGCGGATGATCAGCGGCAGGTGGGTCGAGGGCTCGTAGGAGAGGAACTTGCCGCCGACCAGGCGGTGCTGGCCGAAGAAGAAGCCGTTGTCAGAGGTGAAGATGACGTAGGTGTTGCTCAGCCGGTGCAGGCCGCCGAGCTCGTCGAGGATCTGTTTCACCCCTTCGTCGACCGAGATCAGCGCCGCCAGGCAGTTGTCGTAGTAGACGCGGTAGGTGTGGATTTCGGTCGCGCTCAGGTAGGGCGCTTCGCGGATGAAGCGGGGCTTGTCGTTGACGTTGCCCTCGTTGAAGCCTTCGGCGCGGCTGTCGGGCAGCGGCGCCCCGGCGAAGCGGCCGATGTCGCGGGTCGCCGGCTGCGGCCCGGCCGGGCGGCGGAAGTCGCCGTGCGGCGAGGTGTAGTCGACCTGCATGTAGAACGGCTGTTCCGGCGAGGTCGCGGCCAGTTCTTCGACCGCCAGCTGGTTGAACTTGTCGGTCTCGTAGAAGCAGGGTTTGCCGTTGAGCGGCGCGTAGGGGCAGCCGGCGTCGTCGATTTCGCCGTATTCGCGCGTTTCCCAGCTGCCCGAGTTGCCGTACGGGCCTTCCACGACGCCGTTGTTGTTCAGCAGGTAGCCGTAGGCGTAGTGGTCGGTGTCGGAGTTGAGGATCGTGTGCCAGGAACTCCAGCCGGGCGGCTCTTCGGTCCCCGGGCTGTAGGGCGCGTCGCCGTAGCCGTTGAGGATCTTGCCGATGTGGATCGTGCGGTAGCCCGCGCCCTGCAGCCAGGTCGCCAGGTTGTGCGAGTAGGCCTGGCGGGACTGGAAGCCGGTCCAGCCGCCGTTCGGCGGGACGTTGCCCTGGACGTGGTCGTTGTGGGCGTAGCGGCCGGTGAGGAGGCTGACCCGCGAGGGGGCGCAGAGCGAGTAGGGCGTGTAGTAACGGGTGAAGGTGATGCCTTTTTCGCCGAGCATCTGCAGCGTGTTCGGCATCGCGAATTCTTCGTTGCCGTTGAGCATGCGGACGCCGTCGTAGAGCTCTTCCATCGTCTCGTCGTCGGTCTGGATGACGACGAAGCTCGGTTTCTGGAGTTCCGACGCTTTGGCGCGCGCCGCGCGCGCTTCCTCGCTGGTCGCGATGGCGAGCCCGAAAACGAGCGCCAAGACCGTGATCGCCGCGGCCACGCGCACCGCGACGCCGCGCCACGACTGGGTTCTGAGATCACGCGAAGTCATCAATAAGGCGAGAAAAGTCCCTACCGCGAGGAAAAACCGCCGGCGGCAGCTGGAGTTGCGCTGCGGAAACTAAAAGACGCTCAGGACGCGCCGAGTTTTTTCGCAGCTTCGCGGAAGTTTTTGACCGTGGCGGAGGGGGCTTTGCGGCCTTCGAGTTTCTCGCCGTGGCGATTCACCCAGATCACCGGCACGCCCATTTTGAGCACCGGCGCGATGTCGGTCGTGTAGTTCGAGCCGATGTGGAGCCAGCCTTTTTTGCCGCCGATCCGCCGCGCGCACTCTTTGAAGTGGACCGGGTCCGGCTTGTAGCTGCGGACCTGCTGGGCGGTGACGACGAGGTCGAGTTCGGTGCGCAGGTGGCGCCGTGAGATCCCCAGCAGTTTGTCGTCGACGTTGGAGATGATCCCGATCTCGTACTTTTTGCCGAGCCGGTCCATCGCCGCGTTGGCCTCGCGGAAGGGCAGCCAGTAGGCGACGCTGTTTGGCAGGAACTGAGCGCGCGAGGGCTCGATCTCCCAGCCCAGCTCGCCGGCGACTTTGACGATCGTGCGGCGGAGCACCTCGGCGTAGAGCTCGTACGAGCCGGCCATAACTTCGGCCTGGACTTCGAAGAAGCGGTCGAGAAAGGGCTGCTCCTCGAACGAAAAGCCGTCTTTTGCGGCCTCTTTCTGGCAGGCATCGAGAATGCCTTTCTCCCAGTCGATGAGGGTGCCGTAGCAGTCGGTGGTGACCCAATTTATGTTTTTCAGCGAAGGGAGTGCCATCTGAGAGCGCGGGATTATGGCATTCGGATAGGGTCCGCGCCGCGCCGTCCCCCGGCGACACCGCCACTCCCCTCTATGGACCTCCTCGAATACCAGGGCAAGCAGCTGTTCGCGAAGCACGGAATCGCCGTGCCGAGCGGCGAGGTCGCCGACAACGTCGACGACGCGGTGGCGGCCGCGGCGCGGATCGGCTACCCCGTCGCGATCAAGGCCCAGGTACTGATCGGCGGCCGCGGCAAGGCGGGCGGCGTGAAGATCGCCAAGGACGTTGACGAGGCGCGGCGGTATGCCGCCGACATCATCGGCATGGACATCACCGGCCCCCACGGCGAGGGCCCCTTCCGCGTCGACTCGGTCTGGGTCGAGGGCGGCTCGGACATCGCCGAGGAGTACTACGCGTCGATCATCCTCGACCGCGGCGAGAAGAAGCTGCTGGCGATGGTCTCCGCCAAGGGCGGGATGGACATCGAGGCGGTCGCCGCCGCGAACGCGGCGGATCTGACCAAAGTCCACATCGACCCGACCGTGGACTTCGGCCCCGCCGAGGCGCGGTCGATCGTCGAGGCGGCCGGGCTGGCCGAGGACGCGCTCGACAAGGCCGCCGACGTGCTGGCGAAGCTGAACGAGGTGGCGCGCTCCGAGGACGCGACGCTGATCGAGGTCAACCCGCTGATCGTCACCGCCGACCGCGATGTCGTCGCCCTCGACGCCAAGGTCACGATCGACGGCAACTCGCTCTTCCGCCACGAGGACCTGGCCGAGATCGCCGACACCGTCGACGACCCGCAGGAGCAGATGGCGAAGGAAAAGGGCCTCACCTACGTCAAACTCGACGGCAACGTGGGGATCCTGGCCAACGGCGCCGGGCTCTGCATGTCGACGCTCGACGTCGTCGCCCAGGCGGGCGGCGCGCCGGCCAACTTCCTCGACGCCGGCGGCGGCTCGAAAGCCGAGGCGATCGTCAACGCCCTGGAAGTCATCAAATCCGACTCCAAGGTGACGGCGATCCTCTTCAACATCTTCGGTGGCATCACCCGCTGCGACGAGATCGCCAAAGGGATCGTCACCGCGTCCAGCCAGATCGACCTCGACCTGCCGCTGGTCGTCCGCCTCGACGGCACGAACTTCGAAGAGGGTCTGGCGATCCTCGCCGAGGCGAACTTGCCGAACCTGCACCAGGAGAAGACGATGCTGGACGCCGCGCGCCGCGTGGTCGAGCTGGCGGGGGGTGCCTCGTGAGCATCATCATCGACGAGGGGACGAAGCTCGCCGTCTCCGGGCTGACCGGGCGCGAGGGCTCCTTCCACGGGCTGCGCAACAAGGCCTACGGGACCGACCTCGTCGCCGGCGTGACGCCGGGCAAGGGCGGCCAGGACGTCGAGGGGACGCCGGTCTTCGACACGATCGCCGAGGCGGTCTCCGAGGCGGGCGCCAACACCTCGATGATCTTCGTGCCCGCGCGCTTCGCCGCGCCCGCGATCGACGAGGCGATCGACTCCGGCGTCGAGACCGTCATCGCGATCACCGAGGGGATCCCGGTGCTCGACATGCTTTCGACCTACTGGAAGGCGAAGGAGAAAGGCGTGCGGCTGATCGGGCCGAACTGCCCCGGCGTGCTCTCGCCCGGTAAGGCGAACGTGGGCATCATCCCCGACCGCTTCTTCGATCCGGGCCCGATCGGCGTCGTCTCCAAGTCGGGGACGCTCACCTACCAGATCGGCAACGAGCTGAAACAGGCCGGGACCGGCAACTCCTCGATCGTCGGCATCGGCGGCGACCCGATCGTCGGCTCCGACTTCATCGACATCCTCAAGCTCTACGAGGCGGACCCCGACACCGAGCTGATCGTGATGGTCGGCGAGATCGGCGGCGACGCCGAGGAGCGGGCCGCCGAGTTCATCGCCGCCGAGGTGACCAAGCCTGTGGTCGCCTACATCGCCGGCTTCACCGCCCCGCCCGGCAAGCAGATGGGCCACGCCGGGGCGATCATCTCCGGCTCCTCGGGCACCGCCCAGGCGAAGAAAGACGCCCTCGAAGCGAAGGGCGTCCGGGTCGGCGAAAGCCCGACCGAGACCGCGGCGATCGCGGTCGAGACGCTGCGCGGGTAGCGCCGGCGTTGGTCGCTTGACGGCCCATTTTGGCCAAGCGACGAACGCGGTCGCGACGTTGCTAGATTCGGCGATCGATGGCCGACACGATCTCATTCGCGCGAGGGGCGCCTAGCGCCGACATCCTTCCCCACGAGCAGGTGCGGGAGGCGGCGCAGCGGGCGCTGACCGACGACTGGGAGACGGCGCTTTCCTACGGCGTCGGGATCGGGCACCCGGGGCTCTGCCAATGGGTCGCCGAGCGGCACGGTGGGGTCGATCCGGCGCAGGTGATGATCACCAACGGATCGCTCGAGGGTGGCGCGATGCTGTTTGCCCATCTGGTCAAGCCGGGGACGCGGGTGGCGGTCGAGCAGCCCACCTACGACCGCACGCTTCTGCTGCTGCAGCAGCTGGGCGCCGAGCTTGTGCCGATCCCGCTCGAGGCCGACGGCCTCGACGTCGGGGCGCTGGAAGGGGCGCTCGCGGACGGGCCGATCGAGTTCGTCCACGTCATCCCCAACGCCCACAACCCGGCCGGCTGCACGCTCTCGGTGGAGAAGCGCCGGCGCCTGGTCGAGCTCGCCTCCGAGCACGACTTCTGGATCTTCGAGGACGACCCCTACCGCGAGCTCCCCTTCGAGGGCGAGCCGCTGGAGACGATGCTCTCGATGGACAGTGGCGGCAAGGTCATCCACGCCTCCTCGTTCTCGAAGACGGTCAGCCCCGGCGTCCGGGTCGGCTACCTGATCGGCCCGACCGAGGAGATCGCGAAGCTCGCCAAGCGCGCCAACGAGCAGTACATCTCGCCGAACATGCTGGCCGAGTCGATCGTGCTGGAGCTCTGCCGCTCCGGCGTCCTCGACCAGAACATCGACTTCGTCAAAGGCGAGCTGAAGGCGCGCTGCGATGCGCTGGTCGAGGCGCTGCGGGAGAAAATCCCCGAGGCGGTCTTCGTCGTCCCGCAGGGCGGCTACTTCCTCTGGCTCGACCTCGCCCAGGGCACCGACACCAAGGCACTCCTCGCCGAGGCGAAAGGCGAGGGCGTCTCCTTCGTCGCCGGCCCCGACTTCATGATGACCGGCGGCGAGAACAGCCTGCGGCTCTCCTTCGCGCCGGTGCCGGCCGCCGACGCCGCCGAGGGCGTCACCCGGATCGCCGCCGCGCTCGACAAGCTGCGCGCCGGCACCCCGGCCTGATCTGTCCCACGGCGCCGCCGGTACCCAGCCCGATTCATCTCGCCGCGGGCCGTATCGAATCGGCTTTGGTGATCCGCCCGCCCGCCGCGGTGCGTAAGGCTTGTCAGGGATGCCCGTGCGACGTGAGAAAGCCGAGCGGCTGGCCGACGAGGAGCTGATGCCGTGGATCGGCCGCAAGGACGCGGAGGCGTTCGCGGTCTTCTACGACCGCCACGGCGGCGCGGCCTGGTCCCTCGCCTACCGCATCCTCGGCGACCGCAACGCCGCCGAAGACTGCATCCAGGAGGCCTTCATCTCGATCTGGCGCAGCGGCGGCCGCTTCGACCCGGCCCGCGGCAGCGTCCGCTCCTGGACGCTCAGCATCGTCCGCAACCGGGCGATCGACGCGCTGCGGAGCAAGGCGGGCAAGGCGCCGAAGCTGACCTTCGACGACGAGGAGGCCCTCGAGTCGCGCCCGGCCGCGGAGCTGACCGAGGAGGAGGCGATGCGCCATGAGACCGCGACCGAGGTGCGCGGCGCGCTCTCCCACCTCCCCGACGAGCAGTCGAAGGTGATCCAGCTCGCCTACTTCGGCGGCTTCAGCCAGTCGGAGATCGCCTCGATGCTGGGGCTGCCGCTGGGCACGGTGAAGGGACGGATGCGACTCGGATTGGAGAAGATCCGCGGCGAGTTGGCGGAGGGACTGGCATGAACGCGAACGACCACGACCGCCGGCTGGAGGAGGTCGCCGCCTACGCGATCGGCGCGCTCGACCCGGAGCGGGTCGCCGAGCTGGAGCGGCACCTGGAGGACTGCGGGCGCTGCCAGGAGGAGCTGCGCTGGCTCTCGCCGGCGGTGCGGGCGCTGCCGGAAGCGGTCGAGCGCCAGGCGCCGCCGCCGCGGCTGAAGGAGCGGCTGATGGCCGAGGTGCGGGCGGACGCCGCGAAGTCGAGCGGGGCCGGGGACGAGCGGCCGGCGGCTCGCGAGCCGCGCCCCGCGGGCGAGGAGGTCGGCGCCGGCGCCGAGCGGCGCGAAGGTGACCCGGCCGGCATTCGCGAGTGGTTGGCCGGGCTGGGGCTCGGCGGGATGACCTGGAAGCCGCTCGCCGGGCTGGCGCTCGTGATCCTGGTGGTCGCCGGGGGGATCGGCTACCTGGTCGGCAACGACAACGGCGGCTCCGGCGGCAACACCCACACCTGGGAAATCGAACCGGGCGCCAACGGGGTCGAGGCGAAGGTGGTCCGCGAAGGCGACCGCGCCGAGGTGCAGCTGGCGGGTGTCCGGTCGCTGCCCAAGGGCCGGGTGCTGGAGGCCTGGGTCGAACGCGATGGGGCCGTCGAAGCGGTCTCGGCCCTCTTCGCCCCGGACCAGGCGGGGCGCGCCTCGACGACGATCGAGGATATGAACGGCGTCAGCGCGGTGATGGTGACGCGCGAGCCGTCGGGCGGCACCGAGAAGCCGACCACGAAGCCGATCGTCGAAGTGCCGCTCGAAAGCTAGGCGCCCCCCCGACCCGGCGACGGGCCGCGGCACATGCGCCAGGATGGTTCCGATGCGGATCATTCAGCTCACGCTCGCGACGGGTGATCTCGAGGGGCAGGAGGCGTTCTGGGGAGAGCGGCTCGGCCTGCCCGTGGCGCGTGCGGGGGAGGACGAGCTCGAGGTCCGATTGCGCTCCTCGACGATCCGCTTCCGCCGCGCCGCTCCCGGCGTCGACGCGCGCTACCACTTCGCGATCAACCTTCCGCCGGACTCGATCGACCGGGCGGTGGAGTGGATCGGGCCGCGCCAGGAGCCGCTCCCCTTCCGCGGCGACCCCGAAGACGGGGAGGGCGCGACGGTGGTGCGGACCGACGTCGGCTCCGGCTGCTTCTACTTCCTCGACGCGGCGGGCAACGTGGTCGAGCTGATCTCGAGCCCCTACCTGGACGGGGAGCGCGATCAGCCCTTCGGGCCCGGGTCGCTGATCGAGATCGCCGAGATCGGGGTTGCGGCCGCCGACCTCGGCGCCACGTCCGCGGCGGTCGCGGAGTTCTTCGGCGAGGACGTCCTCTGGGGTGGCGCCCCCGGGTCCCTGTTGACCGCGGTCGGCGACCACCACGCGGTGGTCATCGTCGCGCCCGTCGGCCGTGGCTGGATCCCGGTCGACCTTCCCGCCCGGCCCCTGCCGACGGAGATCGTCGCCTGTGGGGACGAGCCGCGCGAGGTCACCCTGCCGGAGGGCCCGTACCGCCTGCGCGTCGTGCGCCCAGGGGCGGCCGCGGCGCCTCCGCCCGGTGCCTAACGTCCGTAGCGGTCGCTGGAGAGGACGAGCTGCTCGGGGATCGCCGCGCGCGGCGGCGGCGCCGGGTCGGCGCGGACCGAGACCGTCTCGGCGACGCTCCGCGTCACCACGTGCTCGCCGTCCGCGGACCTGATCGTCACGTGGTCGTCGCCCGACTCCGCGACCATGCCCTCGAGGCCGGGGTGGAGGCCGGCGTCCTTGAGGTAGTGGAGCAGCTCCTCCGCCTCGTTCTCGAAGCGCAGCACGGTCACGTCGGCGCCGATCTCGACGTCGGCGAGGAGCGAGCCGCGCTCGCGGATGCCCTCGAGGATCGGGTGGCCGTGCGGGCAGGTGGTCGCGTCGCCGATCGCGGCCCGCATTTTTTCCTCCAGCACCGGCGACATCGCGTGCTCGATCCGCTCCGCCTCCTCGTGGACCTCGTCCCAGGGGATGCCGAGCACGTCGGTGAGGAAGCGCTCGATCATCCGGTGGCGGCGGACGATGTAGGAGGCATGCTCGCGGCCGTCCTCGGTGAAGGCGAGCGATTTGTCGGGGTTGCGTTCGACGTAGCCGTCCTTGACCAGCCGGCCGACCATTTCATGGACGGTCGGGGCCGAGAGCTGCATCGCGCGGGAGATGTTGGCGCCGGTCATCGGCAGACCCGCCTCGTCGATCCAGAACATCGTCTCGAGGTACTCCTGCTCCGCCACGGTCGCCGTCTCGGCTGCCAACGCTCCTCCTCCTATTAGGCATCCCTAAGAGGGATTCCCTAAGATGCAATTCCTTGACGACGATTTCGAACTCGGCGCGCCGCCACTGGCCACTTTACCTGGGCGGCCTTGTCGTCGCGCTGCTTGCCTGGAGCGCCTTCGACGCCCACGGCGGCACCCCGGAACCGGGCGTCGGCGAGCACCTGAGCCACGGCGCGGTCGTCCTCGACAGCGCCCTGCTGGTCTTCCGTGAGGGCCTCGAGACGATCCTCGTCCTCGCCGCGGTGACCGCCAGCATGGTCGGCGCCACGCAGGTCTACCGGCGGCCGATCGCGATCGGCGCCGGGACCGGCTTCCTCGCCAGCGTCGCCACCTGGTTCCTCGCCGCCTGGGTGCTGGGGCAGCTCGGCGGCGGCGGGCTCGCGGTGCAGGCGGCGACCGGCCTGCTCGCGGTGATCGTCCTGCTCGTCGTGATGAACTGGTTCTTCCACAAGGTCTATTGGACGGGCTGGATCCAGAACCGCAACAAGCGCAAGCGGAAAATCCTCTCGCGCTCCGGCCTCGACGGCCGGCGGGCGACGATCTTGGGGCTCGTGCTGCTCGGCCTCACCTCTGTCTACCGCGAGGGCTTCGAGGTCGTCCTCTTCCTGCAGAACCTGCGGCTCAGCTACGGGGCAGGGACGGTGCTGGAGGGCGTCGCGCTCGGGCTCGCGCTGACCGGCGCGGTCGGCGTCGTCACCTTCCTCGCCCACAGGCACATGCCCTACAAGCGGATGCTGGTGCTGACCGGGGTGATGCTCGGCATCGTCCTGATCGTGATGGTCGGCGAGTCGGTGCAGGAGATGCAGCTGGCGGGCTGGCTGCCGGAAACGACGGTGGCGCTCTCGATCCCCGGCTGGATCGGCCTCTGGTTCGCGGTCTTCCCGACGGTCGAGGGGCTGGTCG
>DASXMH010000002.1:0-45975 GCA_036495785.1 Solirubrobacterales bacterium | reverse complement strand
CAGCAGGTGGTCAAAATCGTCAACGAGGAGCTCGCCGACCTGATGGGTGGCGAGGGCGTCGACCTGCGGTTCGCCGCCTCCGGCCCGACCGTGATCCTGATGGCGGGCCTCCAGGGCAGCGGCAAGACGACCGCCTGCGCGAAGCTCGCCCAGTACTTCAAGAACCAGCGCAAAGACGTTGCGCTCGCCGCCTGCGACGTCTACCGGCCCGCCGCGGTCGAGCAGCTGGTGACGATGGGCCACCGCGCCGGCGCCCACGTCTACGAGAAAGGCACCGACGCCGACCCGGTCGACATTGCCACCTGGGCGCTCGACCAGGCCCGCGAGGAGCGCCGCGACGTCCTCATCATCGACACCGCCGGCCGCCTCCACATCGACCAGGACCTGATGAAGGAGCTGTCGCGGATCCGCGACAAGACGAAGCCCGACGACGTGCTGCTGGTAGTCGACGCGATGACCGGCCAGGACGCGGTCGGGGTCGCCGAATCGTTCGCCGAGGCGGCCGAGTTCGACGGCGTGGTGATGACCAAGCTCGACGGCGACGCCCGCGGCGGCGCCGCGCTCTCGGTCAAAGCGGTGACCGGCAAGCCGATCATGTTCGCCTCCACCGGCGAGAAAATCGAGGACTTCGACCGCTTCCACCCGGACCGGATGGCGCAGCGGATCCTCGGCATGGGCGACGTGCTCAGCCTGATCGAGAAAGCCGAAAGCCAGGTCGATGAGACGGCCGCCGAGGAGCTCGAGGACAAACTCAAAAAGGACCAGTTCACGCTGGAGGACTTCCTCACGCAGATGAAACAGGTCCGCAAAATGGGCCCGCTCAGCGGCATCCTCGGGATGCTGCCGGGGATGGGCGCGATGAAACAGCTGAAGAACGCGAACATCGACGAGCGCCAGCTCGACCGCACCGAGGCGATCATCCTCTCGATGACCCCGGCCGAGCGCGCCGACCCGCACCTGATCAAAGGCCGGCGCCGCAAACGGATCGCCGACGGGTCGGGGACGAAAGTGCAGGAGGTGCGCGCCCTGGTCAAACAGTTCGACCAGATGCGGGTGATGATGCGCTCGATGGTCAACGGCAAAATGCCGGACCCGCAGAAACTGATGCAGATGAGCGGTCAGGCGCCGCGGCCGAAGGTCCGCCGCCGCTAAGAGCGCGCTTTCGCTACAGTTCCCCGGCTCATGGCAGTCCGAATCAGACTTAGACGAGTGGGTTCCAAGAAGAACCCGGTGTGGCGGATCGTCGTCGCCGACAAACGGTCGCCGCGCGACGGGCGCACGATCGAGACGATCGGCCAGTACAACCCGCAGACCGAGCCCTCGACGATCGTGCTCGACGAGGAGCGCGCTCGCCACTGGATCGAGCACGGCGCCCAGCCGTCGGAGACCGTGGCCCACCTGCTGCGCACCAAGGGCATCGCCGCCCACGGCAGCTAGCCGCCCGCGGCGATGACCGAGCTGCTCGAATTCCTCGTCAAGGCCCTCGTCGAGGACCCTGAGGCCGTCGAGGTCGAGGAGCTCGAGGAGGACGGCGACCTCGTCTACGAGATCAGCGTCGCCGACGACGACCTCGGCCGCGTGATCGGCAAGGGCGGCCGCGTCGCCAACGCGATCCGCACGATCGCCAAGGCGGCGGCGGTGCGGATCGACCGCCGCGTCATCGTCGACATCCTCGACTGAGCCGGGCGGCGCCCGCCGTGCGGCTGGACATCTTCTCCCTCTTCCCGGAGGCGTTCGACTGGCTGCAGACGCAGCGCCCCGTGCAGAACGCGCTGCGCGAAGGCAACGAGCTGCGCCTCTTCAACTACCGCGACTCGACCCCGCTGACCGGCCGCCAGGTCGACGACGCGCCGTACGGGGGAGGCGCCGGGATGGTGCTGCGGGTCGACGTGATCGACGCGGCGCTGCAGGCTGCCTACGGCGAGGGGGTGCGGCCGCGGATCGTGCTGTTGACGCCGACCGGGCGGCTGCTCGACGACCAGCTCGCCGACGAGCTGGTGGCCGAACGCCACGTGGCGCTGCTGTGCGGCCGCTACGAGGGGTTCGACGAGCGGATCCACGAGCACTTCGCCGACGACGAGGTGTCGATCGGGCGCTACGTGCTGGCGGGCGGCGAGCTGCCGGCGATGGTCGTCGCCGACGTGCTGATGCGGAAGCTGCCGGGGGCGCTCGGCAACGCCGGGTCGGCCGCCGAGGACAGCTTCAGCCAGGTGCTGGAGGGCATGCCGGAGTACCCGCACTACACGCGGCCGCCGGTCCACCGCGGCTGGAAGGTGCCCGAGGTGCTGCTCTCCGGCGACCACGAAAAGATTCGCCAGTGGCGTCTCGAGAGGTCACGCGAACGTGCCAAAACGTTTGCTGAGCAGGAGCGGAAGGCCGCTTCCGGCACCGAGTAGCTACCATTCCGCGAACCGCGCGGATCCCACCGGGGGCTGGGCGGTTTTTCTTCGCCGGAATCCGACCACCGGCCTGAGGCTTCAGGCCCCCACGCAAAAGACTTCAGATGAGCTCAGTTATCGACAGCATCGAGCGCGATCAGCTTAAGAAGGGCCTACCGTCCTTCGATCCGGGCGACCGCGTCAAAGTCCACTTCCAGGTGATCGAGGGTTCGCGCAAACGGACCCAGGTCTTCGAGGGCGTGGTGCTGCGTCGGCAGGGCTCGGGGGCGCGCGAGACGTTCACCGTCCGCAAGCAGTCCTTCGGGGTCGGGGTCGAGCGGACCTTCCCCCTGCACTCGCCGAAGATCGAGAAACTCGAGGTCGCGGCGCGCGGCGACGTTCGGCGCGCGAAGCTCTACTACCTGCGCGGCCGGATCGGCAAGGCGGCCCGCGTCGCCGAGCGGCGCTGGGGGATCGACGAGGACATGGTTTCGCGGCCGGTCGCGGCGGCGGACGGAGAGTCGACCGCGGTCGACGCCGAGGGCGTGAGCCAGGAGGAGGCAGCGCCCGAGGCCGTCCCGACCGAGGCCGAGCAGGCCGAGACGAGCGCCGAGGAGGCGCCGGCGGCCGATCGGGGGGCTGAGCCTGATGCAACGGCGGAGTCGGACACCGAGCCGACCGCCGGCGCGGAGACCGAGGACAGTGCAGCGTCGGAGGATGCCGAGGACGAGGAGCCGGACAAATCCGGCGACTCCGACGAGGACTCCGCGGGCTGAAACTCTCGCTGCCCAAGCCGAAGAGCAAAGCGGGCGGCCTGATCGAGTTGGTCGTCATCGTCGCGCTTGCCCTCGGGCTGGCGCTGGCGATCCAGGCCTGGCTGGTGAAGCCCTACCAGATTCCCTCGGGGTCGATGGAACCGACGCTGGACGTCGGCCAGCGGGTCCTCGTCAACCGCTTCGTCTACCACCTGCACGAACCGCACATCGGCGACATCGTCGTCTTCCATCCGCCCGCGGGGGCGGAGACGGCGGCCGAGTGCGGGGTCGACGTCCCCGACACCGAGGCGTGCCCGGAACCGACGCCGCAGGAGTCGAGCCAGAACTTCATCAAGCGGATCGTCGCGGTGGGCGGCGACACGCTTTCGATCAAAGAAGGGCACCCGGTCGTCAACGGGAAAGAGAACGGCGACGAACCGTACATCCGCCCCTGCGGGACCGCCTCGGTCTGCAACATGCCGAAAACGATCACGATTCCGAAGGGCTATTTCTTCATGATGGGCGACAACCGCGGCGAAAGCGACGACAGCCGGTACTGGGGTCCGGTGCCGAAGTCGTGGCTCATCGGCGAGGCTTTCGCAACGTATTGGCCGCCGGACCGAATCGGCACCCTTTAGGCGCCCTTCGGACTTTTAGTCAAGAATCGCCGCCGTGAAACTCAGGATCCCGAAACCAAAGAGCAGAGCCGGCGGGCTGATCGAGCTGGTGGTAATCGTGGCGCTTGCTCTCGGGCTGGCCCTGGCGATCCAGGCCTGGATCGTGAAGCCCTACCAGATCCCGTCGGGGTCGATGGAGCCCACCCTGGACGTCGGGCAGCGGGTCCTCGTCAACCGCTTCATCTACCACCTGCACGAACCGCACATCGGCGACATCGTCGTCTTCCACCCGCCCGAAGGGGCGGAGTCGAGCAGCGAATGCGGCGTCCTGGTCAAACGCGAGCAGCCGCTCGAATCGGGCGAGGCCTGCCCGAAACCCACTCCCGGCGAGTCGAGCCAGACCTTCATCAAGCGGATCGTCGCGGTCGGCGGCGACACCCTTTCGATCAAAGAAGGCCATCCGGTCGTGAACGGCGTCGAGAACGCCGACGAGCCCTACATCAACCCCTGTGGCGGCGGCTATGAGTGCAATTTGCCGAAGACGATCACGATCCCGCCCGGCTATTTCTTCATGATGGGGGACAACCGTGGCGAAAGCGACGACAGCCGCTACTGGGGACCAGTTCCCAAGGCGTGGATCATCGGCGAGGCCTTTGCCACCTACTGGCCCCCCGATCGAATCGGCACCCTCTAGCGAGGGCGTGGGCGCGAACGGCAACGGCGACCAGGCGGCGCCGAACGGGCACGGCGCGACGTCGAACGGCCAGGGGGCGAAGCGCCCGGCAGGCGGCAAGCTCCACAAACGCCGGCTGCGGCGCAGCCAGCGGCTCTTCGATTTTGACCGCGGCCTCGACCACCGCTTCGTGGCGGGCGCCGACGAGGCGGGGCGCGGCTGCCTGGCCGGGCCGCTGGTCGCCGCCGCGGTCCTCTTCGACTACGACTCTTTGTCGCTCGGCGATCGCCGCATCCTCGGCGGCCTCCACGACTCCAAGCAGATGACCGAGGAGAAGCGCCTCGAGATGTACCCGTGCGTGCTGAGGGCGGCGGCGCGGGTGAGCATCGTGATCCGCTCGGCGCCGGGGATCGACCGGCGCGGGCTCCACGTCACCAACTGCGAGGCGCTCGGCGACGCCCTGGCCCGCCTCGAGCCGAGCCCGGAGGCGATCTGCCTCGTCGACGGCTTCCGCCTGCCCCGCTGCGAGGTGCCGCACCGCAGGGTGATCGGCGGCGACCGCACAAGCGCCGCGATCGCCGCCGCCTCGGTCCTCGCCAAGGTGACCCGCGACCGCTACATGCGCCAAGCGGCCGAGCGCCACCCGGGCTGGGGCTTCGAGGAACACGTCGGCTACTCGACCCCGGAGCACCGCGCGGCGATCGAGGGGCTCGGCATCTCGCCGCTCCACCGTCGCTCCTTCGCCAGCGTCGCCTACACCCAGTTGGGGCTGGACGGCGGCTTCGAGGGCGATCTGGTCGACGACGAGGCCCTCCTCGAGGGTGAGTTGGAGGAGCTAGAAGCATCCGACGAGGTGCTCGAGGTCGATGACTTCGTCGGCGGGACCGAGGACGACGCCCACGGCGTCGAAGCGGATCTCGGCGTAGCGCGGCACTGACCCGCCTTCGCGCCGTTCGGCGATCCAGGTGGTGGCCAGCCGACGCACCTGGAGCTGCTTGCGCGGCGTGACCCAGAGGACGGGACGCTCGGGACCGACCTTGCTCCCGGCGCGGACCGCCTTCACCTCGACGAAGACGAGGGCGCGGCGGCGCGGGTCGAAGGCGACGAGGTCGAGCTCGCCGTATTTCGTGCGGGCGTTGCGCTCGAGCACGCGGTAGCCGAGCGAGCCGAGGTGTTCGGCGGCGCGAGCCTCGGCGAGGCGGCCGGTGCGGAGGCGGTTGCGCGTCATCGGCGGTCGAGGCCCGTCGGTGGGTGAGGCGCGGCGGTCATGAGCCGACCTTCGCCCATCGGCCCGCGGTTCGCGGCGGTCGTCACCGAATTGGCCCAGGAGTGGCACAGAGAAATTCCAATCCGCGCGCCACCTGTGCGCATTTGCCCGTCAGCGTCGTTCCCGTGCTCGCCACCGCCCGCACCTTCACCCTCGACGGCATCTCGGCCCGGCCCGTGCGGGTCGAGGTCGACGTCCACCGCGGCTTGCCCGGGTTCGCGATCGTCGGGCTGCCTGACGCGGCGGTGCGCGAGGCGCGCGAGCGGGTGCGGGCGGCGCTGGTCAACTGTGGCTTCGAGTTCCCGCTCTCGCGGATCGTCGTCAACCTGGCGCCCGCCAGCCTGCGCAAGGCGGGGCCGGGGATGGACCTGGCGATCGCCGCGGCCCTGTTGCGCGCGTCGGAGCAGCTGGAGTGGGAGGGGATGGAGCGATTCGCCTTTGCCGGAGAGCTGGCGCTCGACGGCCAGGTGCGACCGATCCCCGGGGCGCTGGCGATCGCCGAGGCGGCGCGCGAGGACGGCGTCGAGGCGGTCGTGGTGCCGGCCGAGAACGGCCCGGAGGCGGCGCTCGCGGGCGGGGTGGAGGCGGTGCCGTTGGGCAGCGTCGCGGAGCTGCCGGCGCTGGCGACGGGGGAGAGGGCGCCGGAACCGCCACCGCTGAGGCTGTGGAGTGGCCCGGCTCCGGGCACGCCCGACCTCGCCGATCTGCGCGGCCAGTCGCACCTGCGCCACGCGCTCGAGGTCGCCGCCGCGGGTGGTCACTCCCTGCTCATGGTGGGACCGCCGGGCGCCGGCAAGTCGCTGGCCGCCGGCCGACTGCCCTCGATCCTGCCGCCGCTCGGCGAGGCCGAGGCGCTCGAGGTGGCGCGGATCGCCAGCGCCACCGGGCGGCTCGGCGCCGGACTCCCCGCCGGGCGTCCGTTCCGCGCGCCACACCACACGATCAGCGCCGCCGGGCTGATCGGCGGCGGCACGCCGCCGGGCCCCGGGGAGATCACTTTGGCCCACCGCGGGGTCCTCTTCCTCGACGAGCTCTGCGAGTTCCGCCGCGACGTGCTCGAGGCGCTGCGGGCTCCGCTCGAGACCGGTGAGGTGGCGATCGCCCGGGTCGGCGGGAGGCGCCGGCTGCCCTGCCGGTTCATGCTGGTCGCCGCTTCCAATCCGTGCCCGTGCGGGCGCGGCGAGAACGACCCCGACTGTACCTGCCTTGGCGCTTCGGTCCAGCGGTACCAAGGGAAACTGAGCGGGGCGCTGGCCGACCGCATCGATCTGCTCGCCGCGGTCGCCCAGCCGAGCGCCGAGGAGATCGGCGGCGCGCCGGGGGAGTCGTCGGCGGCCGTCCGCGACCGGGTCTGCGCGGCACGGCAGCGTCAGGAATCGCGTCTCGGTCCGGGTCGCTGCAATGCCGAGATGACCGCGGCCGAGGTGCGCGACTGCGAGCTCGATCCCGCCGCGGCGACGCTGCTCGCCGACCTCTACGCTCGCCGCCGCCTCAGCGGGCGCGCCCACGATCGCGCCCTGCGGCTGGCCCGAACCGTCGCCGATCTGGCCGGGGCGGCGCGGATCGGCGAGGAGGAGATGGCACAGGCGCTGCAATTGCGGAGGAGGGACCGTGTCTGAGCGGCGGGCCTGCGTCAAGTGTCTGCGCCGCTCCTGGCTGCTCTCGCTGCTTGGTCCCTACCTGGAGAAGACGGCCACGGGGTCGGTCGGGCGCCGCTCTCCGGAACTGCTGCGGCTGAGCAGCGAGGACCTGGTCGAGGTGGTCGCGCCGAAGCTGGGCGCGCAGCTGATCGGCCAGGTCGAGGCGAGGAGCGAGGACTGGTTCGCCGAGCAGTTGGAGGAGGCCGAGTGCTGGGCGATCTGCCGCCACGACGATCGCTACCCGCTCGGCCTGCGCGACGCCGCCGACGGGCCCTGGGCGCTGCTCGGAAGGGGCGACACGGCGCTGCTCGAGAGGTTCGAGCCGGCGGCGGCGGTGACGATCGTCGGCTCGCGCCGTGCCACCTCCTACGGGCGCGAGGTGGCGCGCGACCTGGCCCGGGAGCTTGCCGCGGCGAGCCTCGTCGTGGTCAGCGGCCTCGCCTTCGGAATCGACGCCTGCGCCCACCGCGGCGCGCTCGACGCCGGCGGCACGACGATCGCCGTACTCGGCTGCGGCCCCGACACGTCCTACCCGGCGGCCCACCGCTCGCTCTGGCGACGGATCGGCGAAACCGGCGCGGTGATCTCCGAGCTGCCGCCCGGCTCGACTCCATGGAGGTGGAGCTTCCCGGCCCGCAACCGGGTGATGGCGGCGCTCGCCGGGATGACCGTGGTGGTGGAGGCGGCCGCGAGGTCGGGCTCCTTGATCACCGCCGACCTCGCCGCCGAGCTGGGCCGCGACCTCGGCGCCGTCCCCGGCCCGGTCACCTCGCGTGCCTCGGCCGGGCCCAACGAGCTCCTGGCGGGCGGCGCCTGCGTGGTCCGCGACGCCCAGGACGTCCTCGACGCGATGCTCGGCGCCGGCGCTCGTCCGCTGCAGCGCACCGGCCCGCCGCTCGACCCGGAGCTCGCGAGGGTCCTCGCCGCGATCGAGGCAGGCGCGACCAACGCCGACGGGGTTGTTGCCGCGATCGGTCCCGCCGATCTCTCCGCCCGTCGCGCTTCAGCCGCGCTTGCCCGACTCGAGCTGCTCGGCTACATCGCCCCGACCCCGGTCGGCACCGTCACCCGCACCCTGCTCGCGGCGCCCGCGGGGGCCGTCGCCTAGGCTCCAGTGGTGGCTGAGAAACCCGTACCCGCGGTGCTCTCGATCGCCGGCTCGGACTCCGGCGGGGGCGCCGGAATCCAGGCCGATCTGAAGGCTTTCGCGCGCTGTGGCGTCCACGGGATGACCGCGATCACGGCGCTCACCGCGCAGAACACGGTCGGGGTCGAGGCGGTCGAGCAGGTGCCGCCGGAGATGATCATCGCCCAGGTGCGCGCGGTCGCCGAGGACATCGGCGTCGACGCGGTGAAGATCGGGATGCTGGGCAACGCGGCGACGGTCGCGGTGGTGGTGGAGGCGCTCGGCTACGTCGGTGACGCGCCGGTCGTGCTCGACCCGGTGATGGTCGCCGAGTCTGGCGCGCGGCTGCTCGACGACGACGCCCGCGAAGCGCTGGTCGAGAAGCTCCTGCCCCTGGTCACCATCGCCACCCCGAACATCCCCGAGGCCCGGGTCCTCTCGGGGCTCGGCGACGACGCCTCCCAGGAGGATCTGGCCAAGTCGGTCTACCGACTCGGGCCGAAGGCAGTGGTGGTCACGGGCGGGCATTCCGAGGCCTTGGTCGACCTCTTCTTCGACGGCGAAGAGCCGGTCGAGATTCCCGGCGAGCGCCACTCAGGCGAGGCCGCCCACGGGTCCGGCTGCACGCACTCCGCGGCGATCGCCGCCTTCCTCGCTCGCGGCGCCGAGCCGCTGCAGGCCGCCGCCGCCGCGCGCCGGCTCGCCTCGCTGGCGGTCGGCGCGGGGCTCGACGGGCTCGGCAATGGCCACGGTCCGGTCGACGTCTTCGACCTCGCGGCTCGCGCCCGCGCCGACGCCGAGCTCGCCGCCCAGGCACAGAAGTAGCCCCGCCGCCGAAGTTCCGCCGGAGCGCCGCCGCCAGCTCACCGCTGACCGCCGCAAGGTGCACCGCCCGCCCCGTCAGTAGATTTCGTGCATGAGCTCCGACGCCGCAAACACCGCGACCAGCCTGCCGCGCCCTCGCTCGGCGACCGTCTTCGACGGCCCCGACCGCGCCCACGCGCGCGCCTACATGAAGGGGATCGGCTTCGACGACGACGCGCTCAGCCGGCCGACGATCGGGATCGCCAATACCTGGACCGAGGCAATGCCCTGCAACTTCCACCTGCGCGCCCTCGCCGAGCACATCAAAGACGGGGTCCGCGCGGCGGGCGGCACGCCGATGGAGTTCAACACCGTCGCCGTCTCCGACGGGGTGACGATGGGCACCCAGGGGATGAAGGCGTCGCTGATCAGCCGCGAGGTGATCGCCGACTCGATCGAGCTGATGGCGCGCGGCTACCAGTTCGACGCGATCGTCGCCCTCTGCGCCTGCGACAAGACGATCCCCGGCTGCGCGATGGCGCTGGCCCGGCTCGACGTGCCCTCGGTACTGCTCTACGGCGGCTCGATCGCCCCCGGCCACTGGCACGGCCGCGACGTCACGATCCTCGACATCTTCGAGGCGATCGGCGCCCACAACGCCGGCGAGATGACCGACGAGGAACTGCATGAGCTGGAGGGCGTCGCCAGCCCCGGCGCCGGCGCCTGCGGCGGCCAGTTCACCGCCAACACGATGGCCTGTGCCTTCGAGGCATTGGGGATCAGCGCGGGCGGCTCGGCGATGGTCCCGGCCGAAGGCGACGACAAGCCGACCGTCGCCGAGAAAGTCGGCGAGCTGGTCATCCGCGTGCTCGCCGAGGACATCAGGCCGAGCAAGGTCATCACCAAGGAGTCGCTCGAAAACGCGATCGCCTGCGTCTGTGCCTCGGGCGGCTCGACCAACGGGGTGCTGCACCTGATCGCGCTCGCCCATGAGCTCGGCATCGAGTTGACCGTCGACGATTTCGAGCGGATCTCGCGGGCGACGCCGCTCTTCGCCAGCCTCAAACCGGGCGGCCGCTTCGTCGCCACCGACCTCTACGCCGCGGGCGGCGTGCCGGTGATCCTCAGGCGGCTCGACGACGCCGGGTTGCTGCACCGCGAGCAGATCACGGTTACCGGCCAGACGATCGGTGAGGTCGCCGAAGCCGCGATCGAGGCACCCGGCCAAGAGGTCGTGCTGCCGGTCGACGCGCCGCTGAAGCCCGAAGGCGGCCTCGCGATCCTGCGCGGCAACCTCGCCCCGGAAGGCGCCGTGGTGAAGGTGGCGGGCACCGAGCGCCGCAAGCAATCCGGCCCGGCCCGCGTCTTCGAGTCCGAAGAGGAATGCTTCCGCGCCGTCAAGGACCAGCAGATCAACCCCGGCGACATCGTCGTGATCCGCAACGAGGGCCCGGTGGGGGGCCCCGGGATGCGCGAGATGCTTCAAGTGACGGCGGCGATCGTCGGCGAGGGCCTCGGCGGGTCGGTGGCGATGGTCACCGACGGCCGCTTCTCCGGCGCCACCCGCGGCCTGATGATCGGCCACGTCGCCCCCGAGGCGGCGAAAGGCGGCCCGATCGCGGCGATCCAGGAGGGCGACCGGATCACCGTCGACATCGACGAGCGCAAGCTGGAGCTCCACCTCCCCGCCGAGGTGATCAACGAGCGCATCGCCGGCTACGAGGCGCCCGCGCCGCCACCAGGGTTCGAGCGCGGCGTGATGGCCAAGTACGCCGCAACGGTGTCGAGCGCCGCCCACGGCGCCGTTACCAGCTGACGCGCTGCACGGATTTGGTCCCCCATAGGGGCCCAAACTCAGGCAGCGCTATTCGAGGAACTCGTCGAGCAGGGCGTTGAAGCGCAGCGGGCGCTCGAGCTGGTGGACGTGGCCGGTGCGCTCGAAGATCTCGAGGCGGGAGTGGGGGATGCGGCGGTGGTAGGAGGCGGCCGCGGCGACCGGGACCACCCGGTCCGAGAGCCCCCAGACGATCAGCGTCGGGATCTCGATCGTGGCGAGGCCGTCGCGGAAGTCGGTACGGATCAGGTCGGCGAGCGCGGGCTCGAACCCTTCCGCCTGGCGCAGCCCGTTGACGATCTGCTCGACCAGCACGTCGTCGGCGAGCCGGTTCGGGAAGCGCACGAACGGCCCGAAGACGGCGCGCCGCAGCCGCGGCCGGGTGACGATCTGCCGCCCCCGGTCGGCGAAGAGCGGCGAGAAGTGCCGCCACGCCCAGGCCGTAACCACCGCCCGCTCTTCCGGACGCCAGGTGTTGATGATCCCCGCCGCCGAGACCAGCACCAGCCGCTCGAACGCCTCCGGCGCCGCCACCGCCAGCTCGACCGCGACCAGTCCGCCCAGCCAGTTCTGCCAGCACCCGGACACCCCGTGGACGAACACCAGTGGCTCGCCCTCGCCGATCTCGACGTAGTTGACGCTCGCCCCCGGCAACCCCACCCGCCGCCGGTGCGCGCGCCAGTCGATCCGCGTCCACTCTCGATCCGAGGCCCTGTAGTCGCTCCCCGCGACGATTCTCGGGTCGACCATCAGCTGATCGTGCCGATGTCGTCGATCTGGGCCAGCGCGATCAGCGCCTCGCGCTTCGTCGCCCCGACCGCCGCCGCGCCCTCGGTGAACTCCTCGGCGCGTCCGACCGACGGCCCGTAGAACCGATACGCCGCTCGCCAGCCGCCATCGTCGAGCCGCCCGACCCACAGGTCCGCGCCTTCGGCAAACGCTCGCTCCCGCAGCACCTCTTCGAGCCTCGTGTCATCGAGGCCGTCGTAGCTGGGGATCATCGGTGCCATGCCCCCAAGGTACCCCCGCCCAGGTGCGCGCTAGGCGTAGCCCATGCGTTCGAGCACCGGCACTTCGCGGATCTGGGGCGGCTGCAGGTGGTCCCAGAGGATGCCGCGGGGGCGGTCGTACTGGCGGTCGATCTCGATCACCGCGCGCGGGGTGGAGATCACGTCGCAGGGGAGGTCGTGGGCGGTGACCATCAGGTGCTGACGGAGGATCTGGATCGGGTGGACGGTGGTGGCGACGATGATGTGGGAGTCGATCTTGCCCGCCTCGACGAGGATCCCGTACTCGAGGTCGTGGTAGCCGCCGCCTTTGCCGATCCGCGCGCCGCTCAGGTTGACGGCGACCGAGCCGCAGAGGACGAAGTCGATCTCGGGCAGCTCGTCGAGGGCGACCACCTGGCCGTGCTTCAATGCGCCCTTGATCGTGGCCGCCTCCTGGACCGCTTTCTTGGAGAGCACCTTCGGGTCGAGGACGCGGAAGGGGTGCGGGTCGCGGAGGCGCGGCACCGCCATGATCACCGTCTTGCCTTCTTCGAGGGCGAGCCGGCGGGCGTGGGTCTGCGGCGAGTCCGGGTTGGCCTTGACGACCATCGCCCGTTTCCAGAGCCGGTGCCCGGCCAGCTTCTCGGCCGCAAGTTTGGCGCCGGCGAAGTTCGGGATGCGCCCCTCGGCGCCGGGGAACCGCGAGACCCCCTGGTCTTCCATCGCCTTCCAGACTTCTGCCCGGACCTCGTCCTTCGAGCGCATGGGCCGAAACATATCCCTCAACGAACCCGGCAAAGGCGGTGGTGTCGCGGCCTCCGCCCTCGACTGCGGCACCTTCGACTGAGCCAGGTCGAAATTGGTACTCCCATCTTCATCGGATAACGCAGGACGTAAGGGTTCGACCCCGAATGAGGCATGCGTGAATTGGGAGACGGCGCTCGCCGGATACGACCGCGATCTGCGCACCCGCGGCGCCGCCGAGCGCACCCGGCGCGCCTACGGCGTCGACCTCGCCGCCTTCACCACCTGGGCGAAGGCGCGCCACCTCGGCCCGGGCGACCTCCGCCACCGCGACGTGCGCCGCTACGCCGCCTCGCTCTCCTCCGACGGCAAGGCCTCGACCACGGTCGCCCGCAACCTCGCCGCGGTCCGCGGCCTCTACGACTTCCTGGTCCGTACCTAGCAGCTCGGCGGCAATCCCGCCGAGCTCGTCTCCAGCCCGAAGCGCCCGCAGAAGCTGCCGAACGTCCTGAGCGGTGAGCAGATGCGCTCGCTGCTCGAGGGGATCCCGGCGCGGACCCCGCTCGAGCTGCGCGACCGGGCGATGTTCGAGCTCGCCTACTCCTGCGGCCTGCGCTGTGAGGAGATCGTCAACCTCGACATCGATTCCTTCGACTTCGAAGAAGACCAGTTGCGGGTGCTCGGCAAGGGCTCGAAGGAGCGGCTGCTGCCGGTCGGCGAGCCCGCCCGGCGGGCGCTCGAACGCTACCTCCAGCGCGGCCGGCGCCCGCTGGCGGGCGATCCGCGCGAGCGCGCCCTCTTCCTCTCCAAGAGCGGCCGGCGGCTCTCCAACTCAGATGTGACGCGACGCCTACGGATCTGGGTCGCAAACGTTTCCTCGGTCGGTGGGGTATCCCCGCATTCACTCAGGCATTCCTTTGCAACTCATCTGCTTGAGGGCGGCGCAGATCTGCGTACGATTCAAGAATTGTTGGGCCATTCTTCGATCTCCACGACCCAGGTCTACACGCGAGTCGACGCCGCCCGCCTGCGCGACACTTATGCCGACAGCCACCCGCGCGCATGATCCAGACCCCTGCCGAAAGTAGACTCTGACCGTGGCGATGGAGACGGGGGTCAAGGAAGTCGAGCTGCGCGAGCTATGGCGCCGTTACAAAGACCAGGGAGATCCAGTCGCCCGCGAGCGCCTCGTGGTCGCCTACTCGCCGATGGTGAAGTTCGTCGCCGGCCGGCTCGGCGCCGGGCTGCCGTCCCACGTCGAGGACGCCGACCTGATCTCCTACGGCCTGGTCGGGCTGATCGGCGCGATCGAGCGCTTCGAGCCGGAGCGGGGGATCAAATTCGAGACCTTCGCGATGACCCGTATCCGCGGTTCGATCATCGACGAACTGCGCTCGCTCGACTGGGTGCCGCGCTCGGTCCGCTCGCGGGCGCGCGAAATCGAAACGGCCCAGGCGAAACTCGAGCACGAGCTGCAGCGGGCGCCGACCGAGGAGGAGCTCGCCGCGAAACTCGGCATGACCGAAGCGGAACTGCAGAACTCGCTGCTCGAGATCGCCAACTCCTCGGTCTACGCGCTCGATGAGCTCTGGACCGTCTCCGACTCCTCCGGCGACCAGGTCAGCCTGCTCGACACGATCGCCGACGACGGCGCCGCCGACCCGCAGGAGGCGCTCGCCTCGAACGAGGTCAAGGACCGCCTGACCGAGGCGATTGGCTCGCTGCCGGAGCGCGAGCAGCTGGTCGTCGCGCTCTACTACTACGAGAACCTCACGCTGCGCGAGATCGGCGAGGTCCTCGGCGTGACCGAGTCGCGCGTGTCACAGCTTCACACCAAGGCTGTGATGCGGTTGAAGTCCCACCTTCAGCAAGCCTGATTTCAGAACCGCCTGTTTACGTCCTGCATTTTGCGGAAAGTGCGCGCCCGCTGCTAACTTGAGCCGAGTGAGCCCCCAAGGTGCCTGCGCGGTCTGTGGACGGACGCTTCTCGTTGGTGAGCAGGTGCATTCATACGTCTCGGCTGAGGGTCGTCACGAAGTCTGCACGCTCTGCGCGGGGCGGGCCGAGCAGGCCGGTTGGCTGCCCGCCGACCAGGAGGGCGCGGAGCAGGCGCTGCGCGCCGAAGCGGAGCGCAAGCCGGGGTTCTTCGGGCGGATGTTCACGCGGACGGAGCGGGACGAGCTGCCGGAGCGCGACGAGCTGGACGCGCTCGGCGAGGACGACACGGTCGAGGCGCCGCCGCCCGCGGCCGAAGCAACCCGCGCCCGCGGCGAGATCCACGAACTTGAGACCGAGCGCTACGACGTCGAGGCCGAGTGGCGGGGCGAGGATGATGAGCCGAGCCCGTGGCCCTCGCGTCGGCTCCTGCGCGGATTCTTCGGCGTGCCGCGCCGCCGCGACGATGGGCCGGCGGGCTCTCCGCGCGGCCGCACTGCCGGCCCGGGGCCGACCGACGCGGCACCGCGCGGACGTTCCGGCGGCGACTCGGCGCCGGACGGCGGTCGCGGCCAGGCTGCCGATCTCTCAATGTCTGACCTGCCCCCGAACGGCCACTACGGCGACATGCCGCACGGCCACGCCGCGCACCTGCCTTCGCCCGACGAGGTCCCGGAGCCCGACCACTCGCCCGCGCCCGAGGCACCCGCGCCGGACCCCCACGCGCACCCGGCGCCGCTCCCGGACCCGGCCGGCCGCGGCATGCGCCCGCGCCGCCTCCAACCCGACCTTTCGCCGGCGACCCGCTTCGAGCGCGCGATCGCCCGCTTCAACACCAGCGACGCCGGGCGCACCGCGGCCGGCCTCACCCGCACGCTCGGCGCGCCCTCGGTCTCGGTCGGCGACCTGGCCGGCGAGGAGGACGTCGTCCGCGTCACCGTCGCCTGGGAGCTGACCTGGTACCAGTGGGGCGTCGACCTCAGCGACGAGCTGCGCCCCGTCTTCGAGCTCGAGAAGGGCTACGAGGTGTCGGAGATCGACGCCGCCGCGCGCCAGTGGAACGCCTCCGCGCACGACGGTCGGATCGTGATGGTCGCGCCGCCCCGCCGCGAGGCCGAGAACGGCCGCCCGGTGCACCGGTAGCCGATGGCGAAGAGCTAGCCGGATGGCGAAATTGACGGTGAACGTCGACGGCGGCGCCCGCGGCAACCCGGGCCCGGCGGCGATCGGGGTGGTCGTACGCGACGCCGACGGCGCGGTGGTCGAGTCGGTGGGGGAGACGATCGGCGCGGCGACGAACAACGTCGCCGAGTACCGGGCGCTCCTGCGCGGAATCGAGCTGGCCGCCGCCCACGGCGCGACGGAGCTGGAGCTGATCGGCGACTCCGAGTTGGTTGTGCGGCAGATCGAAGGGCGATACAAAGTTAAAAACGAAGGGATGAAGGAGCTCCACGCACAGGCCAAGGCGGCGCTCGCGGATTTCGAGAAGTGGTCGATCCGCCACGTCAAGCGCGCCCAGAACGCCGACGCCGACCGGCTGGTCAACCAGGCGCTCGACAATGCCTGACGCCGAGGGCACCGGGACCGGAGGCGACCCTGGCGGCACTCCCGCCGCCCGCCCGATCGACCCCGGCGTCGACATCGGCCACGTCCACCTCAAGGTGTCCGACATCGAGCGGTCGCTCGACTTCTACTGCGGCGTGCTCGGCTTCGAGCTGATGCAGCGCTTCGGCACCGAAGCGGCCTTCGTCTCGGCGGGCGGCTACCACCATCACATCGGCCTCAACACCTGGGAGTCGCGCGGCGGCTCGCCGCCGGCGCCGGGCACCACCGGCCTCTTCCACCTCGCGATCCGCTACCCGAACCGCGCCGCGCTCGCCGACGCGCTGCGCCGCCTGGTCGAGGCACGGGTGCCGCTGCAGGGCGCCTCCGACCACGGCGTCAGCGAGGCGCTCTACCTCGCCGACCCGGACGGCAACGGGATCGAGCTCTACTGGGACCGTCCGCGCGAGGCGTGGCCGAAACCGAGGGAGGGAGAGAAAGTGGAGATGTACACGCGGCCGCTCGACGTCGAGGCGCTGCTCGCCGAGGCGGTGGAGGGATGAGCACGGTCGCGATCGCCGGCGCGCACGGGAAGATCGCGATGCTGCTCGGCGGCATGCTCGCCGAGCGCGGTGAGACGGTGCGCGGCTTGATCCGCAACCCCGACCAGGAAGCCGACCTGCGCGCGGCGGGGATCGAGCCGGTGCTCTGCGACCTCGAGGGCGATGGCGACGTCGCCGCGGCGGTGCGCGGGGCGGACGCGGTCGTCTTCGCCGCCGGGGCGGGCGCGGGCTCAGGCGAGGCGCGCAAGTCGACGATGGACCTCGGCGGCGCGGTCAAGC
Organism: Solirubrobacterales bacterium; assembly: GCA_036495785.1. Lineage (GTDB taxonomy): Bacteria > Actinomycetota > Thermoleophilia > Solirubrobacterales > 70-9 > VAYN01. The sequence goes on along the minus strand of DASXMH010000002.1, from coordinate 28,829 downwards.
TGATCGAGGCGGCCAAGGTCGACGGCATCGCCCGCTACCTGATGGTCAGCTCGATGGGCGCCGACGACCCGCCCGCCGAGGGCGGCGGCGTCTTCGGCGCCTACCTGCGGGCGAAGGCGGCCGCCGACGAGGCGCTCCGCGGCTCCGGCCTCGACTACACGATCGTCCGCCCCGGCAGCCTCACCGACGACCCCGGCACCGGCCTGGTCAGCATCGCCGAGCACCTCGGGCGCGGCCACGTCCCGCGGGCCGACGTCGCCCGCGTCCTCGCCGCCTGCCTCGACATGTCGGGGACGATCGGCAGGAGCTTCGACCTCCTGGCCGGCGGGACGCCGATCGTCGACGCGCTCGCGCGGCTCTAGCCCGCTGCGGGGACGCCGGGGGCGCCGGCCTCGACCGGGTTGCCGGCGGCGCGCCAGGCGCCGACCCCCTTGCCGACGTGGATCACGTCGACGAAGCCTTCGCGGGCGAGGATCGAGGCGCCGAGGCCGGAGCGTTTGCCGCCGCGGCAGATCGCCGCGATCTGGCGGTCGCGCGGCAGCTCGTCGATCCGCGCCGCGAGGTCGCCGTAGGGGATGTGGAGGCTGTCGGGGATGTGCTCGGCGGCGTACTCGGAGGCGTTCCTCACGTCCAGCACCAGCGGCGCGTCCGGTCCGGCGACCCGCCGCGCCAGCTCCTCGGGATCGATCAACTCGATCCGCTCGATCGGGAGGCCGTCGGTGCGCCAGGCGGTCATCCCGCCTTCGAGGAAGCCGCGCACCGGCAGCCCGACCGCGGCGAGCAGTTCGGCCGCCTCGCACTCGTCGACGTCGGAGCCGGCGACGACGATGATCTCGGCCCCGGCCGGCGCCACCCGCGAGACCTTGGTCGCGAAGCCGGTGTCGTAGGAGGAGGTGCTGAGGGCGCCGGCGATGTGGGCCTCGTCGAACTGCTCGTTGGTGCGGCCGTCGATCACCACCGCGCCGCCCGCCACCGCCTCCTCGACCTCGTGCGGCGTCATCGGCTGCGGCGTCCCGAAGCCCTGGACCAGCGGGCCGCGGTTGAGGGCGACGATCTGCTCGACGTTAGGCGGCCGGTCGGGCAGGGAGGAGGTGGCGCCGGCGACGAAGTCGGCCTCGGCCGCGATCGCCAGCGCCGGGTTGTGGGCGCGCTCGAAGCCGATCGTCGAGGAGCTCTTCAGGTCGATTCCGGAGCCGCCGCAGAGCGAGCCGCCGAGGTGCCCCGGCCACACCTCCACCTCGTCGCCGAGCTCCAGCAGTCGGTCGTGCAGGGACTGGAACATCTGCGATGCGCCCTCGCGCGGCTCGATCGCAAGGTCGGGGCGGGCGACGTCGCCGATGAACAGCGAGTCGCCGGTGAGGAGCGCCCAGGGCGTGCCGCCGCGACTCGCGTCGCTGAGCAGGAAGCAGGTGTGCTCGGGCCGGTGGCCGGGGGTGTGGATCGCCTCGACCGTCAGGTCGCCGAGGGTCAGCTTCCAGCCGTCGGCGAACGGCTCGTGCGCGTACTCCGCCTCGGCGAGCTCGTGGACGTGGATCGTCGCCCCGGTCTGCCGCACCAGCCGCCCGTGGCCGGAGACGTGGTCGGCGTGGTTGTGGGTCTCGAGCACGTGCCCGATCCGCACCCCGTGCAGCCGCGCCAGGCGGCGGTAAGGCTCGACCTCCCACTGCGGGTCGACGACCACCGCGACGCCGCTTTCGCGATCCGCCGCCAGGTAGGAGGCGCACCCGAGATCCTCGTGGATGATCTGGCGAAAGAGCATGGTCGATTCCTCCTTCGGGCCAGGCTAACGCCTCCTGCCGCGCCGACGATCCTTCGGAAAGTCCGATCACCGACTTTCTCAGCCCTTTAACTCCATGTTCCGGGGCGCCCGCGAGGATCTTCCCGAGTCGGCTCGGCGTGCCTCCAACCGCCGTCCGGCAACAACCCCGCATCGGTGTGGCAAGGCACTGATGCTGCTGGACGACGACCCCGAATCTGCCGCTTCGGGGTCGTCGCGCGTCCGGAGCCGTTCGCCCGCCCTCAGGCGGAGCAACCCGGGAATCGCGCGGGGCGGTATCGTGTCGCCTCCACGCGGCTGTAGCTCAGCTGGCTAGAGCGTCTGCTTGCCATGCAGAAGGTCGAGGGTTCGAATCCCTTCAGCCGCTTGGCGTGAACCCGGCCCCGAGCCGGGTTTTTCGCGCTCTGGGCCGGGATCTGCGGGGCGAGCGTTCGGCTCCGTTCGACCTCGTGCCGGGCAGCGGAGCGGCCAACGGGAGCGTTTACTGGCCAATGAAACGGCCAATGGCCACCCGGAGCGCAAGCACATGGCGACGGTGGAGCGGGTGGCGTAGTGGCTGCGGGCGATACCTATCCGGCGCGCCGCATCCCGGTCCCCGAGAGCGGCGACATCAACGAGGTCATGGGTCAGATGCAGCCCGGCGACTATTGCGGCCCCTACAGGGGGTACACCGGCGACCGGGAGGCAGTGTCTTTCAAGCTGCCCGTTGCGCAGGATTTGCCGGAGGATGGCCTCGGCGCGGTCGCAGGCTTCCGCCATGTCACCAGCCCGCCCCACGTCTTCACGGAGCAGCCGGACGGCAGCCTGGAGATCCGTGAGTCGATTCTGACGCGGGAGAAGCGACCCGACGGCACCCCTTGGCACGGCTACCTCGACGCCGGGAACGTCTGGCGGGAGGTCTGAGCGTGGTCGTACGCATCCCAGCCGACCCGAGAGCGACTGAACCGCGAGCCAGGATCGCCGCGATCTACGAGGCCATCGCCATGGTGCAGGCCGATCCCCTGGCGCTTCGGCACTTCACTTACGCCGGACAAGCTGAACTGAATCGGGTCGCCATGCGCTGCGACGGCGCGATGCAGGCGATCGACCGTGACGCGGACGAGGCCGCGTGACCTTCTCCATGGAGCGCCGCCGGTGCGAGTGGTGCGAAGCAACCGAGGGTCTGATCGAAGGCGAGACCGGGAACAAGCTGAAGCTACTCGTCTGCAAGCACTCAAAGGCATGTGGTGAGCGGTGGCCGGATGTCTGGCCGGCCGGACGCGTAGGGGTGTATGAGGGGCGGGTGGCGGCGTGATCGGCCAATTCGAGCGCCACTGCCCCAAATGCGGAGCGGGCATCTGCCGCTACAACGCCGGTCCGTTCTGTTGGCCTTGCTCGGCGCCGGAGGGCTTCGCCTGGCACTGGTCCGAACTGACCCACGAGTGGGTGCTGCTACCCGTTCTGGAAGTTGAGCCACCGTGGCAACCACAGCCAGGCGATGTTGTCCTCGGACGCCCGGGTTCCGCACGGAAGACCGACAACTGGGATAGGTGGCGCAAGGCCGAGGTTTCTGCATGACGATCGTGAGGGTCTGTGCTTGCGGATGTGGTCAACCGACGAAACCGCTGAGGAAAAAGGTGCGCAGCAGTTCCGGCGTCAGGCACGGAGAACCTGCCAAGTTCCTCCAAGGACATTTCGCAGGAGGTCGTCGATGCGATCCAGCAACCGCTGTCGCCACCTATCGATCGGGAAAAAGCTTGAGTGAGACGGCCGAGATTCTCGGGGTTTCGGTTTCTGAACAGACGGTCTACTGCACCCCGGGTACTGAATATCAGCTCAATATTTCTTGGGGCGTGACGTACAATTACCAGGGGGGAGGTCCGGTGGAACATCAGTTGAACGTCCAGGTACAGCAGCGATGTCCGTACTAGGCGCGGGCCGAGAATTCGAGGCGAGAGGGCACGATCATGACCAAGTTGGCTAGGTCCAAGCGCCACGTTACTGCTAAGCCCTTGATCTTGGCGGTGCTTAGTGCTCTGGCCACCCTCGTGGTCTGTCAGGGCTTGGCCGCTGCGAATCCTCAGGTCCCGGGCTACGCAGTTGAGGTGGGCCATCATCACGGCGACAGGAACAGTTGGTCCCTTTGGCTCTACGGCAATCACGAAGGCCGCCAATGTTGGTCAACGGAAGTGGTCGAGGCATCGTTGCCGCAGCGATCGGTCACCTGCGGACTGTCGGTCCCGAAAGATCCGTGGCAGTTGGCGGCGGTGGGAGTGGTAGGTCAGGGCGCATTGCGAGAATCTGTGGTGTTTCTCATTTCTCGCCCCGGCATCGCCAGCTTGCGGACTACGCTCGAAGGTGTCGGGCGCAACGACGGACGCAGGCTCACCGTGCCCGTACAGCTTGTGGGGACAAAGCGTGCGCGCGCCGCCCACCTTGCGCGGCCCGTGGGGGTCGCCGTTGTGCGCGTTCGGGGCGTCGTCACCGGCGTGAGCGCAGTGAGGCCAGAAGGACGATAGGGCTATGTGACCCGTGCGGGTGACCGCGGCTCTGCTGTCGATCGCCCTCTGCCTTGTCGGTGCTGGCGGTTGTGGCGGTAGAACGAAACGGTGCTTTCGCCAGGGGATGTTCAGAGAGATATCGCGCGCCTCAAGTTGGGTGTCGCGGAATCTCAGGTGGTCGAGGAGCTAGGTGATCCGATCAGTCGATCTTCAACCGGCAGCGTCGACGAATGGAACTATGGGAGCTGGCAGCTCACCTTTCGGGGACGGTCAACTCATTCGGAAAGCGCGGGTTAGGGTCCCTGAGAACGGGGGACGGCCTGCTTTGGGCAGAGGTGCAATCGCCGGTCTGCCGACGGGAATTCCGAAAAGTCGCGTTGAAGCCCAACTCGGGACGGCGGAATCAATCTACGAAATTTGGGAAGGTAGCGACGAACGGGTCACCGTCCTGCGCTACGGACTGTGGGAGCTGACCTTCGTGGACGGGCAGCTGGAGCAGAAAGCGCGGTGACGGCGGCGAAAGGCAGGAGCTGCAGGCCCCCTTGAACGCCTGCGGGGCATTCCGGGAGCGGGTCCATCCAACGCGCAACGCTGCGAGCGGCGCGTTGCTTTGGTTTCCGCTCCCTTTCGCGGGTCAGCCCGGATTCGTCCAGGTAGCGACTCAGGTTTTCGCCGCGGCCCAGCGACCTCCACGCCGGCATTGTGAGCCGGACCAGGTTTGACGGAAACCGTTTTTGTTGGCTTCCAATTTAAGCGGGATAGCTCAGTTGAGCCTCCCGTCGAACGTATAGGGACTCGAACTCCACGGGAGATCGGTCACCGAGTGATCATGCAGGCACTCGTGGTTGAACCATGAGACGCACTCGACCACCGCCAGCTCGGGCTGGGAGCCAGAGCGCCAGGAGCGATCGGCCGCCAGCTCGGTCTTGAAGGTGTCGACGAAGCTCTCGGCCATAGCGTTGTCGTAGGCGTCGCCGACCGAGCCCACCGAGGCGAGGACGCCGGCATCGTCGAGGGCCTGGGTGTAGTCGGCCGAGGTGTATTGGGAGCCGCGATCGGTGTGGGCGACCAGCTGGAAGTCGGCCCCGTGGTCACGTTGGCCGAGCGCCATCCGCAGGGCGTCGAGCACCAGATCGGTGCGCATGTGGGAGGCGAGCTGCCAACCGACGACCTTCCTGGAGAAGGCGTCGATCACGAAGGCGAAGAACGACATGCCCTCCCAGGAGCGCAGGTAGGTGAGGTCGCCGACCCCGAGGCGGTTCGGGGCAGAGGCGCTGAAGTCGCGCATCGACGCGATCCTGCGCAGACGACACAGCCGCCTGGACGAGCCGGTGCGAGTGGGAGAGCTGCTGGTCGACCCTGCCCGCCGCAAGGCCATAGTCGGCGAGCGCGAGGTTCGCCTCGCGAAGAAAGAGTTCACCCTGCTCCGTGTCCTCGCCTCCGACCCGACGAGAGTCTTCGCCAAGGAGGAACTGCTGCGCGACGTCTGGGGACTGCGCGGTCCGGCGGCGAAGACCCGGATTCTCGACAGCCATGCCAGTCGACTACGGAGCAAACTCGACGCCGAGCACCGCCGCTACGTCGTCAACTGCTGGGGGATCGGATATCGGCTCATTGATGATTGATGTCCGTGCCCGGCCGATCTCGTACCCTCGAGCGATGGCGGAGACGGTGTCGGAACGCGAGCTGCGGATCAGGCTTGACGCTTTGCTCGACGATGTCCTCGACCTCCGCTCCCCGGTCGTCGTGACACGAGATGGGTCTCCGATCGCGGCTCTGGTTTCGGTCGATGACTATCTTGCGCTGGAGGAGACCGTTGAGATCCTTTCAGATCCCCTTGCGGTCGCTGCATTGGAGCAGGGACTCCGGGAGATCGGTCGCGGCGAGACGGTGACCCTCGCCAGGGTGCGCGAGGATCTGAACAATGCGCGTTCAGGTCGCGATAGCGAACTCGAGCCGTGAGCAACCCTGTTACGTCTTTTCTGGCCGAGTCGGACTTCGCTCGGGCGGACGCGAATCTCGACGAGATCGTGACCCAGGCTGTCGCGGACCATCGCATCCAACTGGTCGGTTGCCGAGATGGAGAGGGCCGCGCGATCCTCATCTCCACGACCGACATGGAGATGTTGCTGGAGGGCCGCAGATGCCGAGAAACGCCGATGGCTCTTCGGCCCGCGGGAGGTCTCGAAGGTTAAGGACGGCTCCCAGACCGATGCCACCTAGCTGGTACCATACGTTCATGCAAAAGACGACTGTCTACCTGGAGGATTCCCAAGTCGAGCGCCTAGGCAGGTTGGCCGGAACCGTCGGCCGGAGCCAGGCCGAGTTGATCCGCGAAGGAGTCGAGCGGGTGCTAGAGGATGCGCCGCCGCGCACCTTCCACAGCATGGGCAAGGGGCGCAGCGGCGGCAAGCAGGGCCGAAGCTGGGATGCGGACGGTCTCTACCGCAAGGTTCGCGGCAAGCCCGCCGGATGACGCTGGTTCTCGACGCCGGCGTTCTCTTCGCCCAGGCGGACGCCGACGACGCCGACCATGAGGACGTGGTCGCGCTTCTCGAATCCGAGCCGGGGCTTTTGGTGACCTCGCAACTTGCTGTCGCCGAGGCCGACTACCTGATCCTCACCAGGCTTGGAGTCGACGTCGAGCTCTCGTTTCTCGACGACCTCGCCGCCGGCACCTTCCAGGTGGAGTGCCTTGACCGAGAGGGTCTCGGCATCGCTCGTGACCTGGCCCGGCGACATCGGGACCTGGAGCTCGGGCTCGCCGACGCCTCGCTCGCGGTCCTCGCCGACCGCCATGGAACGGACCGAATCGCCACCTGCGACGAACGTGCCTTTCGGACTGTCACGCCGCTCCGCGGTGGCGCTTTCACGGTCTTACCGGCGGACGGCTGATCCCTTCCGCGACCGCTGTTCGCCCTCGACATCCTTACCTCGCATCCAAGTTGCCGGAGCTGGCGCCACGGGCTTAGTCGACCTGCTCGATCTTGACCTCGAACGATCCTGGTGACTCCACCGGAGCCTTCTTCTCGATGAACGACGCGATCGCCGCCCCGGGCTCGATCCCCGCCTCGCGCAGGCACCAGCGGGCGGCGAGCTCGGGCAGCTCCCAGGTCGCAAAGGCGAGCGGTGCCTTGGCGTGCTTGCGGCGGCTCAACCGCTCCTCTTCGGTGGCGGCGACGACCTCGCCGGGGGGCGCCGACGCAGAGCTCCTCCATGAAGGTGGCCGCGTTGGTGAGTCCGGTCTGCTCGGCGCCCATGTCCTCAGCGAGCTGCGACCACCGGCCGCACCTGGATCGTGCCGCCGACGTGATCGGCCCGGTCCTCCTCGACGATGTCGCCGAGCAGGCTGATCCACGCGAGCGCCAGCCGCTCGGCGTGCGCCGCATCTCCTCCCGGCGACACCTCGCGGATGTCGAGAAGCCCGGCGGCGGGGATGAGAGCGGCGACTCGCTCCGGGCCGTCGATTCCCACCCGCTCGTCGATCACCACCGCGTTGGCGGTGGCGCCGCCGGCTCGGTCGAGAAAGTCGACCGCCGCCCTGACACAGGGCGCTCGCGATCCCGATCGCCTGCGCAGATGCCAGATCGCGTGCGCCCCGCGGTCTCTGAGGGCCGCCGCGATCGAGACCGTGAAGCAGTCGTGGAGGATGACGACGTCGCCCGCTCGGACCCTTCCACCGAGAGTGGGCTCGGCAAGCTCGGCGCCGTGGGCGTATGCGGCCCGCGCCGCGGCGCCGAGCGACCGGGGAGAGGGGACCTCGGCCAACATCGAGTCGAGCTGCCGTGCCAACTCCGCCGGAGGCCCGGTTGCTTCCACGGCAAGGGGAGCGACCTCGAGGTCGTCGTCCAACAGCTCCTGGAGGCGTCGGCCGGCCGCGTGGCCGCCGGAGAGGGCGGCGGCGCACCACACGACCCGGCCGGCGAGGGCGTCACTTCCACGGGAACGCAGCCAGGCGAGCACCCGTCGCTCGTGGAGCCCTGGGGGAGCTCCGATCCGATCTCTGCGCACGGCCGCCATCGCCGACCGCCTCGAGCTAGCCCAGGGCGTCGCGGATCGGCGCGTCGGTCGGCGTCGTCGCGATCAGCTTGCGGTTGGCGAATTCGAGGATCCCGAGGGAGGAGAGCTCGCGCCCGAAGCCGGAGCGCTTGACTCCGCCGAAGGGCAGGTTCGGCTCCGAGGCGGTCGGGTGATTGATGAAGACCATCCCGGTCTCGAGCCGGTCGGCGACCGCCTGCGCCTGCTCGCCGTCGCTGCCGAACACCGCCCCGCCGAGCCCGTACTGGGAGCCGTTGGCGAGGGCGATCGCCTCGTCGTCGGACTCGACCCGGTAGACGACGGCGACCGGACCGAACAGCTCCTCGTGGTAGGCGCGCATCTCGGGGGTGACATCGACCAGGATCGTCGGCTCGACGAAGGCACCCGGCCGGTCGATGCGACGGCCGCCGGTCACCACGCCGGCGCCCTTCTCGATCGCCTCGTCGACCTGCTCGATCAAAAGCCGGGCCGCCCGCTCGGAGGAGAGCGGCGCCAGCGTCGTCTTCTCTTCGAGAGGGTCGCCGGGCTCGAGCTCGGCCATCCGTTCGCCGAGGCAGTCGAGGAAGTCCTGGAAGACGTCGGCCATCACGATCATCCGCTTGGCGCTGGTGCAGACCTGGCCCATGTTGTGCATCCGCCCGACGACGCCGCCTCCACGGTGCGCTCCAGGTTGTCGCCGTCGAGGACGATGAACGGGTCGCTGCCGCCGAGCTCGAGCACCACCTTCTTGACGGCGCGGCCGGCCTCCTCGCCATAGGCGGAGCCGGCGCGGTCGCTGCCGGTCAGCGAGCAGCCCTGGACGAGCGGGCTTTCGACCATTCGCACGATGTCCTCCACCTCGACGAAGACGTTGGTGAAGACGCCCTCGGGAGCGCCCGCATCGGCGAACAGCGCCTCGATCGCCAGTGCGGATTGCGGCACGCTCGGCGCGTGCTTGAGCATGATCGTGTTGCCGAGCACCAGATTCGGGGCGCCGATACGGATCGCCTGGTAGGCGGGGAAGTTCCAAGGCTGCACGGTCAGCAGCACCCCGAGCGGGTCGTTGCGGATGACCGCCGACCCCTCGTCGTCCATCTCCAGCGGCTGGTCGGCGATCTGCGCCGGGCCCGTCTCGGCGTAGTACTCGAGGATCCGGATCGTCAGGTCCAGCTCCGCCCGGCTGTGGCTGATCAGCTTCCCCATCTCGAGCGTGATCGTCCGCGCCAGCTCCTGGTAGCGCTCCCGCATCAGCTCCGCCGCCCGCCCGACCACGCCTGCCCGCTCCGCCGCCGCTCGTTCCCGCCACGGCCGCGACGCGCGATGGGCCCGCTCCACGACCCGATCGACCTCCTCGCCGCGCAGCGAAGGGAACTCCCGGACCACCTCGTTGGTGTACGGGTTGACGGTCGCGAAGCTGTTGCGGGTGTGTGCCGTGGTTTGAGCCATCGCACGGGCGTTGGTAGGCCACCCGCGCCGCCGGTCAACCTGCTCGACCAACCCTGCCTATGCCCGCACCGCGGAGATGTCGATTCGCACCGCTACCTGCTCACCGACCAGCAGCCCGCCGCCGACGAGCGATTGCTGCCAGGTGAGGCCGAACTCGGTCCGGTCGATCGAGCCGCGCACCGCGATGCCGACGCGGTCGTTGCCCCAGGGGTCGACGGCCGCGCCTTCGACGTTTGCCTCGACCTGGATCTCGCGGGTGACGTCCTTGATCGTCAGATTGCCGGTGACCCGGTAGCTGCCGAGCATGACGTGCTCGATCGCGGTCGACTCGAAGGTGATCAAGGGGAAGTGCTCGGCGTCGAAGAAGTCCGGCCCCAGAAGGTGTTCGTCGCGGTCGGCGTTGCCGGTGTCGATCGAGGCGACCTGGACGCTGCCCCAGACCCGTGAGTCTTGGTAGTTCTCGGCCGCCTCCAGCGTCCCCTGGTACTGCTTGAACTGCCCACGGACGGTGGAGATCATCATGTGCTTGACCTCGAAGCCGACGCTGGAGTGGATCGGATCGACCGCCCAGGTGCCGGTCGGCACCCGCACGATCCCCTGTTCGGTCTGCAGCTGGGTCATCTGAGTTGCTCCTTGTCGTCGGCGGCGCGCACGTGCCTGGCGCCCTGGTGTCCCTGGAACCCTGTTCTTCTGGTAGGCCGCCGCGGCGCTTCTGTCAACCGACCGCGCTTCGAGGGTCGGTAGCGAAGGATCGCGGCCACGCCTCCGGCCGGCGCCGGCAGCTCGACGACGCCGTCGCGGGCGATCGTGATCGCGCCCGCTCGACCAAGGCGCGGTCGCGTGGAATACACCGGTCATCTCGACAACGGCTGCAGCCGGCCTACACAGAAACCCATGGAGGGAGCGCCGAACCCAAGCTCAGCCGAGGCGACGGGCCAGATCGTCACCTGCCCCAACTGTGGTCGCAGGAACCGGCTCCGCCCGAACGCCGACGGCGTCCCGCGCTGCGCGGTCTGCCACCACCAGCTCCCCTGGATAATCAACGCGAGCGCCGCCGATTTCGAGCGAGAGCTGCGGGCCCCGGTCCCCGTCCTGGTCGACTTCTGGGCGCCCTGGTGCGGCCCCTGCAAATGGATCTCGCCGGCGGTAGAGGATCAGGCTCGCGACCGGGCCGGGAAGGTGAAGGTCGTGAAGCTCGACATCGACAGCGCCCCAGAGATCGCCGGCCGCTACGGCGTGCAGAGCATCCCAACCCTGATGCTGGCCCGTGACAGCAAGGAGGTGGACCGCTTGGTCGGCGCCGCCCCCAAACCACAGCTCGAATCCTGGCTCGAGCGCCATCTCACGTTATAGAGGCCCCCTCGGCCGCATCTATCTTCACCCTTTTGGCGGTCACCCTCGAGGCGTCAGCCACTTGAGCGCCCACTCGGGCGGCCTACTTTGAAACCCATGAGATCCGATGTCGGGGAGGACGTCTTCTCAGCTCCGGCGCTTTCGGCGACGCAGGGCCCGTGCCAGTCGAAGTGGAAACAGACCGAGCAACGGGGCCCGCTTCCCCAGGTCGTCCCGATCCTCGCGGTCGAAGGCGCCCGCGTAGCGGCTCGCCTCCTCCGCGGTCGCGTAGCGCTTCGAACCACCGGCGTCGCAGCCGCGGCGGCGGCACTCCCAGCGCATCGTCTCCCCGTCGCTCCAGAAGCGGTAGCGGTGGCCGATCAGACGGCAGCTATGCACGTCCTCCGAGGCTACTCGAAGGGCACGGGTCCATGAGCACCGCCGCGACGGCGCCACGGACGATCAGGACCGACATCCCGGCCCGGATAGACCGGCTCCCCTGGTCACGGTTCCACTGGCGGATCGTCATGGGGCTCGGCACGGTTTGGATCCTCGACGGACTCGAGGTCACGATCGTCGGCTCGGTCGCCTCCCGCCTCACCGAAGCCGGCAGCGGCATCGAACTCACGTCAGGTGACGTTGGCACGGCAGCGGCGCTCTACGTCGCCGGCGCCTGCGTCGGGGCCCTCCTGTTTGGGCAGCTCACGGACCGGTTCGGGCGCAAGAAGCTCTTCATGTTCACGCTCGCCGTCTACATTCTCGCCACCGTCGCGACCGCCTTCGCCTTCGCTCCGTGGTACCTCTTTCTGGCGAGGTTCGTCACCGGGATGGGGATCGGCGGCGAGTACTCGGCGATCAATTCGGCGATCGACGAGTTGATCCCGGCGCGCAACCGTGGCCAGGTCGACCTGACGATCAACGGCAGCTACTGGGTCGGTGCCGGGCTCGGCAGCGTTGGCGCGCTCGTCCTGCTCGACACCTCGATCTTCCCAGCCGACCTAGGCTGGAGGCTGGCCTTCGGGTTGGGGGCGATCCTTGGCCTGGCGATCCTCCTCGTCCGCCGTGGGGTCCCCGAGAGCCCCCGCTGGCTCTTCATCCACGGACACGAGGAGGCTGCCGAGCGCATCGTCGACCAAATCGAGAGCGAAGTACAGGCAGAAACCGGGCGTGAGCTTCCCCCGCCGCGGGAAACCATCGTCGTCCGCCAGCGCGACGCGATTCCGTTCCGAGAGATCGCCAGGGTCGCGATCCAGCGCTACCCGACACGAGCGCTCCTCGGCCTGGCGCTCTTTATCGGCCAGGCATTTCTCTACAACGCCGTTACCTTCGACCTCGGGACGATCCTGCACGACTTCTTCGAGGTCGGCACGGCGTCGGTGCCGCTCTTCTTCGTGATCTTCACGTTCGGCAACTTCCTCGGCCCCCTGCTGCTCGGGCGCCTCTTCGACACTGTCGGGCGAAAACCGATGATCGCCGGCACCTACCTGGGCTCGGCGGCCGTGGTCGTGCTGCTCGCGGTCCTGATGCTCGCGGACTCGCTGACCAAGGCCTCGTTCATTGCGCTCGTCTGCGTCGCCTTCTTCCTCGCCTCGGCCGGCGCCAGCTCGGCCTACCTGACCGTCAGCGAGGTCTTCCCGATGGAGACCCGCGCGCTCGCGATCGCCCTGTTCTTCGCGGTCGGCACGGCGGTCGGCGGCATAACCGGACCGGCGCTGTTCGGGCAGTTCATCGACAGCGGCAACCTTGACCTGGTTGCCATCGGCTTCCTGATCGGGGCCGCCGCGATGGCGCTCGGCGGGCTCGCCGAGCTGCTCTTCGGCGTCAATGCGGAGCAGCAGTCCCTGGAGGCGGTCGCAAGACCGCTGACCGCTGAGGAAGCCGAAGAGGCGTGGGAGCGCGAACGCACCGGAGCGCCCGCCCCCGAGCCCGCACCGGAAACGGGCACCGAGAGCCGCATTCGCGCCCGCCGAGACGCAAGCCGCGTTCGGCAACGCAAGGGCCTGCGACGGCTGCGGCCGGGACCGAGTCCGTCCTTCTACTCGCCCGGAATGGTCGGGACCGCGGGCCCCGCCAGCCGCCATGCGGCCGGCGCCGAACGTGACCTCGACGCCGAGATCGAGACGATCGCCGCAGCGCTGCGGCGCAGCGGCCCGATCGACCGGGACCAGCTCTACCGTCTGGTAGACGGGCGTGGCTGGGGCCCCGGACGGTTCGGGCGCGCGCTCTCGGAATCGGTCCACGAGGGCCGGGCCGGGCACTTCGCAGGGGGCTCCTACGGTCCACCGCCGGGTCAACCCGATGATCGTCACCAGGCTTCGTGAATAAGCGGAAACCCGCGCGTGTCCGCACGGGGTGGCCGCCGCGAGCCGCGGGAGGGCAGATCGAATTCGTTCAGAGGATTAGCCGCAGGGCCGTGAAGCGCGCCCGGATCGAGTCGCTCGTTCTGCTTCCAGTGCTGGTCGCGGTCCTCGTCGTCTACCACTACCGCGAAAGGCTTTTCGGCTCGGAATGGGAAACCGTGGTCCGGATCTTCGCCGTGCTCGCGCTCGTTTCCCTCGGCTGGCAGTTCGTCCGCGACATCGGACGCGCCCTGCGTCCGATTCTGTTCCGCAGGCTCGATCCCAGCACCGCCGGCACAGTCGGCTTCGTGATCCAGCTCTCGACCCTGCTGACGGTCATCTTCATCGCCCTACGCGTCGCCGGCCTCACCCCCCGCACGCTGGCCTTCGGCGGAGCGCTGACCGCCGTCGTCATCGGTCTGGCGGCGCAGCAGACGCTCTCCAATCTGATCGCCGGCACGGTGTTGATCAGCGCCCGCTCCTTCCGGATCGGCGACCGGGTGCGCTTTCAGGGCGGTGGCCTGGCCGGCTCGGTCGAAGGCGTGGTTAGCGGCCTCGGCCTTCTCTACACGACGCTGGCCGGCGGCGAGGACCTGATCATGGTGCCGAACTCGATCGTCCTCAACGTCGCGGTGGTGCCGCTACGCGAACCCGATGCGGTGGACCTGCGGGTCCGCCTGCGACGCGGCGTTCCGCCGGTCGAGGTCGAGCGCCTGCTCGGCGAGATGATCAAGACGCCGACCCGTGGCCCGGCACGGGTTCAGCTGGAGGAGCTGAACGCCCGCGAAGTCATCGCTCGGATCTCCGCAACGCCCCGGCACGCACCGGACGGCGCCCGGCTGGCCGGCGAAGTGCTCGAGGCGGTAGCACCGCTCACGGTCGAGGCGAACGGCGAGTGCGCACTGTGCCGGCACGGAAGGTTCCCGGATGACGAGGAAGTGTCCGAGCAGCAGTCCGAACACCCGGTATGAGCGTGACCCGGACCTGAACGGCGAGCATGCGGCTATCGCCCACGTGCGCTCTTCGCCCGGTAGGCGTAGGCAGCCTCGCGGACCGCCTCGTCGGTCTCCAAGGTCGCCCCCAGGGCGCCGCCGATCGTCCCCAGCGTGCTCAAGAGCCAGGCGAGCCGCAGATAGTCCCAGGCGTCCATGTCACGCCCGAGCTCTTCCGAGAGAAGCGACGGTTCGATCAGCAGTAGGGCGGCCAGCAGGCTGGCGACGAAGACGGAGAGGTAGAGAGCGGTGACTCCGAACACGACCGTTGCGGTGGTTGCCAGGTTGAAGAGCGTCACCTGCTCGCGCACGCGCGGGTCAGGTGCCCGCTCCCACAGGCCGTGGCCGGCGATCAGCGTCACCGACGCGGCGACGACCGAGGCGAGGGCGGCAATCGTCAGTCGCAGCGGGCCGATGCTGGTTGCGATTCTCCAGAGTTCGAACTGGAGCAGGCCGAAGGCCACCGCCGCGACCGCCGCCAGCATCGCCCGCCAAAGCCTCCCGACCAGTCGCCAGGGATGATTGGCTCCGACCATGCCGGACAGCAGCCGCAGGTTGCCGCTGATCACCCGGGCGACGTAGGCAGCGCCCCCGTCGTCATCGACGTCGCCGGCCAGCTCGGCAAGACGGCGCTCGATCCCCAGCCGGGCGCCGGCCGACTGAGCGGCGCGGCCGCGCTCCGGATCGCCGACCAAGGTGCCGACCGCATCCGCGACCACGTCGTTGAGACGCCGACGGCGCCTCAGCACGCCAAGCGCCGGCAGCGAGACCAGGGCCACGCCGTGGGTGCGGCTGGCGTGGCTGAGCAAAGTCCGGTGGGAGAGTCGCAGCGGCAGCTCGGTGATCGCCACCGCAAGGTCCCAGTCGGCGTCGAGCATCCGGCGACGGGCTGCGGAGACGAGCTCGGTCAGCTGCACCGGCGGCTCGGCCAACGGGTCGGTGAGGACCTCCAGGTCCCACTCGACCTCCGGGTAGCGCTCGGCCAGAGCAGCGCCGAGCTCGGCCGCCAGCTCATCGGCCGCCGGCTGGTCGATTGCCGGCGAGACGATCAACCCGAGCTTCACCGTCGCCATGGCGATTCGCAGGGCGCCTAGCGCCGCTGCGCTTCCAGCTTCTCGATCCGCACCAGCAGGTCGCAGACGAGTGCCGCGCCGGCGACGTTGAGGCCGAGGTCGCGGCGCAGTCGCACCAGCCGGGCGAGGCGCGCGGCGGCGTCCCAGTCGAGGGGGTCGACGGCGTCGAGCGCGATCAGCCGACGCACCAGGTCGGGGTGCAGGCCGGAGCGGCGGGCCAGCGCCCGGGCGTCGGCGAGGATGAGCGTCGTGCCGGGCGACATCACTGCCCCTGCCTCGGGTCGAACCGCGAGACCGCGGCGAGCTCCTCGAACAGCTCCCGTTCGCGTTTCTCGAGCTTTTTCGGAACGACGATTCTGACGCTCGCGTAGAGATCGCCTTTGCGTCTGCCCGGTCCCGGCATGCCCTCGCCTTTCAGTCGCAAACGGCGGCCGCTGGAGGAGCCGGCCGGGACTTTGACCTTGGCACTGCCGTCCAGGGTCGGAACGGGAACCGTGGCGCCGAGCGCCGCCTCCCAGGGCGCGACGGGGATCTCGACCACGAGGTCGTCGCCTTCGCGCCGGAAGCGCGGGTGGGGTTTGATCCGCACCCGTAGGTAGAGGTCGCCCGCGGGGCCGCCGCTCGCCCCGGTGCCGCCCTGGCCGGCGAGGCGGATTTTCTGACCGTCGCGAACGCCGGGCGGGATCTGCACCTCGAAGTCGCGGCCGTCGGCGAGCGAGATCCTCCGTTTGCCGCCCCGGGCCGCCTCCTCGAGCGTGACCTCGAGCGGCGCCTCCTGGTCGCCGCCCCGCATCGAGAAACCTTCGAACCCCGCGGAGCCCCCCCGTCGGCCGCCGAAGAAGCTCTCGAAGAAGTCGCTGAAGCCGTCGCCGTCGCCGAATCCCTGGGCGCCGCCGCCGAAGCCGCCGCCGCTGAAGCCGCCGCCACCCCCGAACCCGGAGGCGCCGCTGACATCCTCGCCGGCTTTCCAGTTCGCTCCGAGGCGATCGTATTTCTCCCGTTTCTCGGGGTCGCGCAGAACCTCGTAGGCCTCCGAGACCTCCTTGAAGCGGTCCTCGGCGCCAGGATCCTTGTTGACGTCTGGGTGGTATTCGCGGGCGAGTTTGCGGTAGGCGCTGCGGATCTCCTCGTCGCCGGCGCCGCGCGGAACGCCCAGTACCTCGTAATAGTCGCGAAAGCCGACCGCCAATCAGTCCTCGCCTTCTCCGCTGGGCTTCTGCTCGCGCTCTGAGCTGCCGCCGTTCCGCGAAACCACCACCTGTGCCGGGCGCAACACCCGTTCGGCGTTCCGATAGCCCGAACGGGCGACGTCGAGCACGGTGCGATCGGGGACCTCGTCGCTCTCCTGGACCGAGATCGCCTCGTGCAGCTCGGGGTCGAAGCGATCGCCCGCGGCGCCCACCCGTTCGATGCCCTGCCTGGCGAGGATCGCCTCCATCTGCTCGAGGACGCTGCGCAGCCCGTCGGAGGGCTGCATCCCGAGCGCACGGTCGACGCTGTCGATCGCCTCGATCCATTCAAGCAGCAGCCGCTCGGCCTGTTCGGTGACCCGGCGCTCTACTTCCTGCGCCGAGCGCTTGCGGTAGTTGTCGAGGTCGGCGAGGGCGCGCAGGTAGCGCTCGTCGTCGCGCCCGGGCGGCTGTGCGTCGCCCGGCTCCTGGTCGGTCACCGGCGGGGCTACCTCGGGCTGACGCTCTTGTCGGCCCTCCTCACTCACGGGTGAACTCGGCATCGACGACTTCCTCCTCCTCGGCCGCCGGTTGGCCCTCGCCGCCGTTGCCGCCGTCCCGGGGGCCGGCCGCCGCGCCGGCGTTCTGCAGCGCCTGGACCATCTGCTGCAGGTCGGAGGTCAGTGGCCGCACCCGGTCGAGACCGGCCTGCTCCTCGATCGCAGCTCGGGCGTCCCTGACCAGCGCCTCGGCCTGTTCTCTCTGGTTGACCGGAACCCGGTCGCCGAGTTCCTCGAGCTGCCGCTCGACCCGATGGGCGAAAGCGTCGAGCTCGTTGCGGGCGTCGACTTCTTCGCGCCGCCGGCGGTCTTCGGCCGCGTGCTCTTCGGCTTCCTTGACCATCCGCTCGATCTCGGAGCTGTCGAGGTTGGTCGTTTCGGTGATCGTCACCTGCTGTTCGGCGCCGGTGTCTTTGTCCCGCGCCGAGACGTTGAGGATTCCGTTCGCATCGATGTCGAAGGTGACCTCGATCTGCGGCTCGCCGCGCGGCGCCGGCCGAATCCCTTCGAGTCGGAATTTGGCCAGTTGCCGGTTGTCGCGGGCCATCTCGCGCTCGCCCTGGAGGACGACGATGTCGACCGCGGTCTGGTTGTCCTCGGCGGTCGAGAAGACCTCGGACCGCCGCGCCGGGATCGTCGTGTTGCGCTCGATGACTTTCGTCATCACGCCGCCCATCGTCTCCAGCCCGAGCGAGAGTGGGGTGACGTCGAGCAGCACGACGTCCTCGACGTCTCCTTTCAGCACCCCGGCCTGCAGGGCGGCGCCGATTGCCACCACCTCGTCCGGGTTGACCGTCTGGTTCGGGTCCTTGCCGCCGGTCAGTTTGCGCACCAGCTCCTGGATTTTCGGGATGCGGGTCGAGCCGCCGACCAGGATCACCTCGTCGATGTCGTCGGCGCTGAGGCTTGCGTCATTCAGTGCCTGTTCCACCGGCCCGCGGGTGCGCTCGATCAGGTCCTCGACCAGCTGCTCGAATTTCGAGCGGGTCAGGGTCATGTTGAGGTGTTTGGGCCCGGATGCGTCGGCGGTGATGAAGGGCAGGTTGATCTGCGTCTGGGTGGTCGAGGAGAGCTCGACCTTGGCCCGCTCGGCGCCCTCGTAGAGGCGCTGCAAAGCCTGCGGGTCCTGCCGCAGGTCGATTCCTTGTTCTTTTTTGAATTCCTCGCCGATCCAGTCCACGATCCGTTTGTCGAAGTCGTCGCCGCCGAGGTGGCCGTCGCCGCTGGTCGCCCGCACCTCGATCACGCCGTCTCCGACTTCGAGCAGCGAGACGTCGAAGGTGCCGCCGCCGAGATCGAAGACGAGGACCGTCTCGGAGCCTTTCTTGTCGAGGCCGTAGGCGAGCGCCGCCGCGGTCGGCTCGTTGATGATCCGCAGCACATCGAGGCCGGCGATCTTCCCGGCGTCTTTGGTCGCCTGGCGTTGGGCATCGTTGAAGTAGGCCGGGACCGTGATCACGGCCTCGGTGACTTTTTCGCCGAGGAAGTTGGCCGCGTCGTCGGCGAGCTTGCGCAGCACCGCAGCCGAGATCTCCTCCGGCGCGTGCTGTTTCCCGCGCACCTCGAAGCGGACCGCGTCGTTGGGGCCTTTGACGACTTTGTAGGGGACGGTCTGGATCTCGTCTCGTACTTCGTCCCATTTGCGGCCGATGAACCGCTTCGCCGAGTAGACCGTGGCTTCGGGGTTGAGGATCGCCTGGCGTTTGGCGACCTGGCCGACCAGCCGCTCGCCGTCCTCGGTGAAGGCGACCACCGACGGCGTCGTCCGCGAGCCCTCCGAGTTCGGGATCACCTCGGCCTGTCCGCCCTCCATCGTCGCCGCGACCACCGAGTTGGTCGTACCGAGGTCGATTCCGACCGCCTTTGCCATGTGATCTCCTCTCGGGCCGGGGCGTTGTCCTGGCCGTTCGCGGGCTTTTAGCTACTGGTAGGACGGCGAACGTGTGCGTCAAGAGGTTTGAGGCAGCCTGTTGAGGGAAGGGGTGTATTGGGTCGCCGACATTGGTCCCGTTTATCCGGGGCGCTGCCCGGCTCACGGACTGCCAAACCGGAAGAAGAAGGACGCATGCGCGAAGACGCGCATCCAGCGAGGTCGCCGCTTTCCATGGCCCGAGAGCGCAACCTCCTTGCCCGTACCGAGGCCGGTGACCGGGCTGCCACGGAGGAATTGGTGACGGCCTTCATGCCGGCGATCGACGGGGTAGCGAGCCTCTACGGAAAATTCCGCATCCTTGAACGCCGGGAGCTCCAGCAGGAGGGTGTCGTCGGGCTGCTCCGCGCCGCCCGGCGTTACGACCAGCGTTACGAGACGCCGTTCTGGGCCTACGCCTCGTGGTGGGTTCGGCAGGCGATGCAGCAGCTCGTCGCCGAGCTGACCGGTCCCGTCGTGCTCTCCGACCGGGCCAACCGCAGCCTCGTCCAGATGAAGCGGGCGCGGTCCGCCTTCGTCCAGGCGAACCGGCGCGAGCCTTCCGACTCCGAGCTCGCCGAGACCACAAGGATGCCGCTGGAGCAGGTGCAGCACCTGATGGCATTCGAGCGCGCCCCGAGCAGTCTGGAGGCGCGACTTCCCCGCGACGAGGAGATGGAGACCACCTTCGCCGAGCGACTCGCCGATCCCGCCGGCGAGGAAGACTACGAACGTGTCGTCGACCTGGTCGGCGGCGAGCACCTCCAGGACCTCGCCGCCGACCTCGATGAGCGCGAGCGCCGTATCGTCTTCGCCCATCACGGGATCGACTGCCTGCAGCGGACGCTGCGGGAGATCGGCGGTGAGTTCGACCTCAGCGTCGAGCGGGTGAGACAGCTGGAGGAGCGCGCCCTCGGTAAACTCCGCCAGGCAGCCGCCTGGCCACCGGGCGCACCGGGGAGGTAGCGGCCGGCCTAGGTTCGGGGGGGTGCCAGCCGTGAGCCACCCGGAATTTAGCCACACCGCATTCGTCTACTCGTCCGACGCGGAGTACGTCGAGGCTGCCGTGGATTTTCTCCGCACCGGGCTGGAGGCCGGCCATGGGGCGCTGGTCTCGGCTCCGCGCGACCGGCAGGCGCTGGTCCGCCGCGGCCTCGGCTCGGTCTCCGAGGAGGTCGGCTTTCTCGACCTTGCCGGGGTCGCCGACCGGCCCGCCCGCACACTCGCCGCGCAGTACGCGGCGCTACACGAGCGCCTGCGGCACTGGCCGGCGATGCGGCTGTTCGTCGGGGTCGAGCCTGGGCCGCCTCATAACGGCTGGCCGGATTGGCTCGGTTACGAGGCGGCGCTTGACCGGGCGCTCGCGGCGATGCCGGTGTGGGCGCTGTGCGGCTACGACGCCCGCCGCGCTCCGGCGCCGCTGCTCGAGACGATCCTGCGTGGCAGCCCGGAGCTGCTCGCCGGCGCTCGTCCGAGCGGGTCCGGCGCCGACCGCGCGGAGATCCTCGGCGAACCGACCCCGCCACTGCGGCCGCTGCCCGAGTTGCGGACCGTCGCCGACGGCGAGGATCCTGAGGCGCTCCGCGTGCAGCTCGCCGCGGCGCTCGCCGCTCAGGGAGTCGGCGGCTCGCGCGCGATGGAGACCGTGTTGGCGGCCAATGAGGCGATCCTCAACGCCTTCCGACACGCCGAGCCACCGGTCGAGGTCCGGCTTGGGCGGGTTGGCGACCGGGTGGTCTGCGAGGTGGTCGACCAGGGTCCGGGGTTCGACGACCCGCTGATCGGCTTCGACCCGCCCGGCGACCCGGCCGGCCGAGCGCCGGGAATGTGGGTCGTGCGGCAACTGGTCAGGAACCTGGAGGCCTTCCCGACCGCCGCCGGCTTCACCGTTCGGCTTTGGCTCTAGTGCCGCGGGCAGTCCCGGGACCGCCCGGGCCTGTGGCCGACGTCGCAGCCGGGCTGCCGGTCCGAAGCTGGGCGAGCAGGCGCGCGGCCTCGGGGGCCACCTCCTCGTCGACCAGCAGCTCATAGCGGTCAGCGCTGAGGCCGGCGACCGAGCCGAAGTCGCGTCGGCCGCGGCTCAGGGCCTGCGAGAGCAAGCCGAACAAGGCCCCGACCAGGGCGCCGAACCAGAGGCCGTCGATCGCCAGCCAGAAGGCCGAGGTGATCGGTTCGAACCAATTGAAGATTCCGAACAGCCACCCGATCAGGACGCCGATCAGGGCGCCTGAGGCCAAGCCCTGCAGCGCCGCCTCGAGGTAGCCACGGCGGCCGGTCACCTGCTCGACCAGTTTCAGGCCACGGGCGACGATCGCGACCCGTTCCACCGGGAACTTCTGGTCCGCCAGGTGGTCGACGGCGCGCTCCGCCTCGGCATAGGTCCTGAAGGAGGCGACCGCCCGACGGGGTTCGCCGCCGATCCCGTTGCTCGGGGCGCCTTCTGGGTTTGTCATCTCCACCAACTCCTTGTCTCGTGGGCGACCGGCGGTTGTCGGTCACCCGGTTGGGTAGGGCGGCGCGGAGGCGGATCAAGATCTCGACAAGGGCGCCCTCGGGCCTACCCATGGGTGGGACGGCAAGCATCTCTACGAAGAGGAGGAAACATGGCACTGCCAGTACGTCGCTCCGCCGGTGCTCCGCTGGCGGTCGAGCAATGGGACCCGTTCCGCGAGCTGATGCAAGGGGTTTTCGGAAACACGATGCAGAACGGCCAGACGACCTTCATACCTCGCTTCGACATCGAGGAGACCGAGGACGCCTGGATCGTCGAGGCGGAGCTGCCGGGGGTGAAGCGCAAGGACGTCAATGTCGAAGTGCGCGACGGCGAGCTGCTGATCAGCGGCGAGATCAAGGAGCGCGAACGAGTCGGCGTGGTGCGTCACCGCACCCGTCGCACCGGCAGATTCGAGATACGCGTCGCGCTGCCCGCCGACGCCGATCCCGAGCAGGTCGACGCCAAGCTCGAGCGCGGCGTGATGTCCGTCGAGATCCCGAAGCCAGAGCGGGCGAAACCGCGCAAGGTGACGGTCGGCGGCGACGACGAATCCGAACAGGAATCTGAGCGGAGCTCGTAACGGGGCGGAACGCCAGGTGGGAGCCGACCGGCTCCCACCTGCGCCCGCTCTTTTCAGAGGTTGAGCTGGGCGTAGACGAGGCGTACCGCCATCGCCCCCTCGCCGACCGCCGAGGCGACGCGCTTTATCGAGCCGGCGCGCACGTCACCGGCGGCGAGTATCCCGGGCACCCCGGTCTCGAGCGTGGCGGGCGGTCCCTGGCCGTCGCGGTTCTCCGGCACCGCGTCGGGGCCCGTCAGCACGTAACCGTGGTCGTCCAGCGAGACGACTCCGCGGAGCCAGTCGGTGCATGGCTCGGCGCCGATGAAAACGAATAACTCGCGGACGTCAAGACGGCGGCGTTCTCCGCTCAGCAGGTCCTCGACGAGGACGCCGTCGAGAGAATCCTCGCCGAGCAGCTCGCGGACCTCGGTGTTGCGGAGTACCTCGACCTTGGGCAGGCGCTCGATCCGGTCGGCCAGGTAGCGCGACATGTCGCGGGTCAGCTCGCCGTGGCGGAGCAGCAGATAGACCTTGCCGGCCCGCCCCGCCAGGAAGGCGGTCGCCTGGCCGGCCGAGTTCCCGCCGCCAACCACGGCGACCGGGGCGCCGACGCAGAGCTGCTCCTCCATGAAGGTCGCCTCGTAGTGGACGCCGGCACCCTCGAAGTGCTCGAGCCGCTCGACCGGGAGGCGGCGATAACGGGCGCCGGTGGCGATCAGCAATGCCCGCGTCTCCAGCGTGGTCCCGTCTTCGAGCGAGATCGCGTGGATGCCGTCCCGGCGCTCGAGCCCGACGGCGGCGGCGCCGACGGCGAGCCGGGCGCCGAACTTGCGGGCCTGGATCGTCGCTCGTTCGGCCAGCTCGGCGCCGGAGATCCCCGATGGGAAGCCGAGGTAGTTCTCGATCCGCGAGGAGGTGCCGGCCTGGCCGCCGACGGCGATCCCGTCGAGGGCCACGGTGAGCAAACCCTCGGAGGCGCCGTAGACGGCCGCCGCCAGGCCCGCCGGGCCGGCCCCGACGACGACGAGGTCGCCGGCACGGTCGCGAGGCGGCTTCTCGCGCATCCCGGCGGCCGCCGCCAGCTCGGCGTTGCCCGGGTCACGCCAGACCCGGCTGCCCCAGACGACGACCGGGGTCTCCTCGGGCGGGATCCCGAGCCGCTCGAGCAGCGCCTCGGCTCCCGGGTCGCCCTCAGGATCGATCCAGCGGAACGGCAGCCGGTTGCGGGCCGCGAACTCGCAGAGGCGGCGGGTGTCCGGGAGGTAGCGCGAGCCGACGATCTTCAGCCCCGCGCCGAGGCCGCTGAGCAGCTCGCGGCGCAGCAGAAAGGCGCGAAGTACGAGGTCGCCGAGCGCCGGATCTTCGCCGACCAGGCGGCGCAGCGTCTCCGGGGCGGCCTGGACGACCTCCCCGGCCTCGCGGACGATCGTGGTGTAGAAGGCGGGCTGCCCGGTCAACAGGCTGAGCTCGCCGAGGAAGCGCCGGGGGCCGTGGACGGCGACCGGGGGTTCGGCGCCGTCGGCGTCGGTGTGGGCGGATACCAGGCCCTCGAGGATCACGAAAAAGTCGTAGCGAGAGTCGCCCTGGCGGTAGAGGCATTCTCCGGCGGTCGTCCGCCAGGAGCGGCCGTGCTCGGTCAGCGTCTCGATCTGACTCTCGCTGAGCCGCGGGAAGGCGCCGTCCCGGTCGGGGGTCTCGGCGATCTCGGTCGGCTCGGCGGCGCCCATCGGCTCAGCGAGCAGCGACCACGGGCCGCACCTGGATCGCGCCGCCGACATGGTCGAGAAAGTCGACCGCCGCCCTTACGTGAGGCGTCGATGCGGATCGCCTGCGCAGGTGCTGGGCGTATGCGACCCGCGCCCCGGCGCCGAGCGGTCCGGGGGAGGGGACCCCGGTCATCATGGCATCGAGCTGCCGTGCCAACCTCGCCGAGGGCCCGGTGGCTTCGACGCCCAGGGGAACGACCTCAATGCTGTCGTGCAGCAGTTCCCGGAGGCGCCGGCCGGCCGCGTGGCCGCCGGGGAGGGCGGAGACGGACCAACGACTCGGCCGGCGAGGGCGTCGTGCGCGCAGGACGACAACCGGAGGAGCACCCTTCGCTCGTTGAGCCCGGTGGGAACTCCGATCCGATCGCTGCGCACGGCGGCCATTTGCGGTCCTGGTAGGCCGTGGCGCCGGGTTGTCAACGGGTGGAGTCTGAGCCAAGGCTCCCGAGGCCGGGCTTGAAAAAGCAACCGAACGACTTACCAGCCCGAGTGCGCTTCTGTCGGCGAAGGCCGCCCACTCGGACTCAGGGCGGCCGCCATCACCGCCGGCTCCACGATGGCGATCCAAAGGGAGGTGGACTTGCTTCCGAACGACTCGACGCGAGCGCTGGCCGTCCAGTGCGTGGCCAGACCGTTGGTCGGTGAGGACCGAGGTAGCGGGCCCACCATGCCGCGGACGAAGTGCCCCCACTGCCGGATGCGAATCCGTACCGCGGACCCCCCGCTACATTGCCCCCGTTGCCTCGCGCGAGGTCTGGGGCACTTCGAGCTCGTCGCGCTTTCAGAAGATCGGAAGCTCAGAGCCCAGGACCGAGTTCGGTCGGGCCCCGAGAGCCGTCGGTTGCGCTCGCGGGCCGCACTCCGCCTCGAGCAAACGGTGATCTGGGCCGAGTCGCGCCAGATAAGCGTCAGCGGTGAGCTGCACCACGCTGGAGTCGACGCTCTGCGACGCCTGCTCGCCGACACCGTTGGATCGGGCCTTCCCTGCGTCGTCTTGGATCTGTCGAACTGTGGGTTTCTCGACGCCGGTGCACCCGGCGTCATCGTCGGACTGGAGCGGCAGCTCGCCGCCAACGGCCAGGAGCTGGTGGTCGATGGCGCAACCGGACAAGTCGAGCGGCTGATCGAGCTGGCAAGAGCGATCTCACCGCAGGTGTGTCTCGGCGAGACTGGGTAAGCCACGAGCCGCCGCCCGACCTTTCGTGCAGGGTTTCGTCGCCTCGGGGGTCGGTTGCGTCCTCTGAGGATTTCTCCTGGGGTCGACATCGCCGTGACCTGACAGGGAGGAGGCAGGCAGCGATAAGTAACCCAAGGTTCGGCCGCGCTACCCGGCTACCCGCGCCAGAGGTCGATAATTGCGTTCGGTGGAGCCGATTCGCGACCTCTCATTGTCGTCGAACCG
Source organism: Solirubrobacterales bacterium (assembly GCA_036495785.1). GTDB lineage: Bacteria > Actinomycetota > Thermoleophilia > Solirubrobacterales > 70-9 > VAYN01. The sequence continues at coordinate 3,511 of DASXMH010000002.1, read as the reverse complement.
CCGTAGGTGCCTTGAGTGGTTGATTCGCCGCACTGTTCTTCTCCGCCTTCGACCTTGGTGATGGTCATCCCGCCGATCTGGAAGCGGAAGGTCATGTCGCGACCGAACAGGACCCCTTCGTTGACAAACGTCATCTTCTTCAGGTTCGCCTGATTGGTGATTTTGTACTTGCAAAGAATGGTTCCAGCCGTATGGTCTGCCGCGCTCGCATAGACAAGGAGTTCGATCTTGGCGTTGAAGCAGTTTTCGATCGTGAACGAGCGAGTCGCGGAAACCCTGTAGACGCAGTTGTTCGTCACCACTGTCGCGGGCAGGCCGCCGGTCGAGGTGCATTCTTCGTATCGAGGCGTCAGGACCACATCGCCGGTCGCGTTTCCGAAGGCCGACGAGGTGAGGGTCGCTTTGTTGCAGGTGACGGCGCGAAACCCGGTGGAGAAGGTGTGGGGAACGATCGTGGCCGGGCCTCCTTTTGCGATCGCCGGGTACGATTCGGCAAAGAACTTCGGGGGATTGACCACCTGCACCGCTTTGCCGCAGACGCTTTTCGATTCTTGGTGCAGAGCGTCCCCTGAATACGCGGCCTGCCAGTAATACGTCCCTTCTTTCAGTTCGACTTCTTCCGAGGCGGAAGCTTCGCCTGCTTCGACGCTGACTTCGCCTGCCCCGGTGACCAGTTCTTCGCATTCGTTGTCGGCGTAGACGCTGTAGTCGAGATTGCCGGTGGCGGTGGTGGAGTTGGTGCCGCTGAGGGTCGCGGCGGCATCGACTTCGGTGCCTTCGAAGACGGTGATTTCCGCGCCTTCGATCGCCGCTTCTTCTTCCGCGAAGAGCGTGACCGCAAGCGAAGTCGCCGCCTTCACGGTGAGCACCTCACTACCGCAGGCGCTGGTCGATTCGCCGTTGAGCGAGTCGCCGCCGTAGTGGGCCTGCCAGTAGTAGACCCTCCCGCCTTCGAGCGTCATTTCTCCCGATGCCGGGACTTTGCCTTCTTTGAATTCGGATTCGCCGGCGCTGGTGACCAGTTCTTTGCAGCTTGAGTCGGCGTAGACGGCATAGCTGATTTTGCCGGTGGCTTTGGCGGCGTTTTTGCCTTCGAGCGTCGCTTGGTCTTTGACTTTGGAGCCCTCGAGGACGGTGATCGAGGCGCCGGATTTGGATTCGCCGGAGAGCGAGGTCGTGAGGCTGGTCGGTTCTTGGACGACGCCCGTGCTGATCATGAATTTTTCTTTGGTGCTGAGTTCGAACGCGCTGGTGCCGGTGAATTTCGCTTCTTTGGTGCCGACGAGAAGTTTGGCACCCGTTGTCGACTGGACGGTCGGGCTCAGGACCAGTTCCTGTTTCGCCGCTTCGAACCCTGTTTTGTTCGCCGATTCGCCGAACACCGAGCCGGTCACGTTCCTGGCGCCCGCGATTGCTTCGCAGCCCGTCCCGCCGAGAGTGAACTGGGCGAACGTCGATCCGGTCTGCGGGATGAGTTGGACGAAGGCGCGTTCGTTGGCTTTGGTCGTATCCATCCAGTCCCCGTGGATGAAGAGCGGTTTGGTGACGACCTGGCTGAGGGTGCCGCCTTCGTCTTTGACCGTGCAGCTTTTCGGTTCGACCACGCTCGCTTCTTCGAACTTGATCGTACCGCTGCCGAACGCGACTTTTCCGGCTTTCGATGTGACTTCTTTGTTTTCGATTTTGCAGCTCTGGCAGCTGAGTTTTTTCGATTCCAGCTTTACCGGGAGGCCGGCGATTTCGGTTTCCAGCACCCCGTTGGTGACCGCGGAGCCGGTGACCGTCTTCGAACCGGCGAGTTCCGCGCCTTCGACGAAGAACTTGGCTCCGACTGTTTCCCCCGCCGCCGAGGCGCTGCCCGCCGCCGCCGCGGCAACCATAAGGACGGAGACCACCGAGAGGCCGAGCTTGGAGGTCATGGATCAGCCTCTGTCCGGATAAGGATGCTTGACCACGGGGCGAGTATGGCCTTATGGTCAAGGAGATGCAATCACTAAGGGAATACGTAAGCAAACTCATACCAGCCGGGAAGCCACAGCGAGTTGCGCTCGCCCTCGGGCTGACGGCGCTGGCGTTCGCGGCCCTGCCGGCGATCGCGTCGGCGAACATCTCGCTCCGCGAAGGTTCCGGGACCGGAACGAAAATCGTCGTCGGCAAAGCGGTGACCATCAAGAGTTCGAATCTGGTTTTCAGTACGACCGGCCCGGCCGTGGGCAATGTCGAATGTTCGAACAGCACCCTGAGTGGCCACGTCAGCTTGAACGGCGCGCCGCAGGCGAAAATTCAGATCACCTCTGCGGCCTTCAAGGGAGCTGAAGAAGGCGCTTTGGAACGCTGCAAGACCACCATTGCCGGTCCGATCCGGCCCCTGACGGCCGAAGTCTCCGCCGTGAACCTGGCATGGATCTCGGCGTTTGAACAAAATGGGACCAGCACCACCGAAGGTCTCAGCAGGATCGTTGCGACGACGGGGAGCGTCGGATTGCGATCGAAGCTGTTCGCGGAAGTCTCGAAAGGCGTGGTCGCGCAGGTCTCGAACTGCGTCTACGAAAAAGAATCGGTCGCGGGCACGTTCACCATCGGAAACGCCCTTGGCGATCTGATCAGCGCGCCTGAATTCGCGCTGAATGCGGGCGCGTCAACTGGAGAATGCCCAAGCGGTGGAACGCTGTCCGGCACCGGAACCGTGGAAGCCTCTGGCGGAGTGAGCGTCTTCACCTCGACTCCCTGATCGCGACGGTGGGCCTCACCGGCAGACATCGCGGCGGTCGATCTCATCGCACCGGTAGGGTGCCCAATGACAGGGGCGAAAAGGCTTGTTGGCGATGGACGGCACGGCGTGACTGTCCTCCCAGCGGGGGAGGCCGGATCGGAGGTTGATCCAGCCTCCCTCAACCTGGACCAGCTGAGGCCCGATGGTTGACCTGATAGCCGGCAACGCGCGAACCCGAGCAGCTTCCTCGTGGCCCGAGGCCTGTCCCGTCATTAGTCTTCGAATTCGATCGGTGGAGGATGATCCTGGTCGCTCGCTTCGCGACTTCGGATTCGCCGATGGCGGAATTGAGACGGCCTATTTGATACTGAATAGTTCTTTGGTGCTGAGTTCGAACGCACCCGTGGCCGATAATGTGGCTGGCTTGGTGCCCAGCAGGAGGCTGGCGCCGCTTGTTTCCTGGACGAGCCGACTGAAGACCAGTTCCTGCTTCACCGACGATTCATTTGTGTTGACTTTCGATTCGGCGAACAGGGAGCCAGTCAAGTTTTTTTTGCCACTGAACGCCGCGCAGCCGGTTCCGCCGAGTTCGAATTGGAAGAACGCCCCGCCTTCAAGCGGAATGAACTGGAGGAAGGCGTGTTGATTGGCGGTATGCGTGTCCATCCAGTCGCCGTGGATCGACATTTTTTTCGTCGGCACCGTGCCGACGATCCCGGTGTCGCCCGTCACCGTGCAGTTTGCCGGTTCGACCACTTTCACTTCTTCGAGGACGATCTTGCTTTCGCCGAAAGCGAT
>DASXMH010000001.1:0-218696 GCA_036495785.1 Solirubrobacterales bacterium | reverse complement strand
CATGGCGCCTCCCGCCGTCTGAGCCCAACAATCAAGGGTCCCTGAAGACGTACCCCTGCCCGTCCTGAGGGATCCGCGTGGATCGCCCGTCAGTGATGACGGGCGATTCTCGTATTGGGGGTCTATGTACCGGCCCGTTCGTCGATCCGGTGCAAGCGCCCCGGCTCGCCGCACTCAGGCCAGATTCGCTTTGCGCGGGTAGGCGATCTCGGGATCGGTGATGACGTTGACGAGGGTCGGCGCCCCCGAGGAGAACGCGCGCTCAAGGGCCGGGCGCAGCTCGTCGGGCTCGCGCACCACGACCCCCTCGCAGCCGAGCGTCTCGACCAGCTCGTCGTAGCGCGTTTCCGGCCGCAGTTCCGCCGCCACCGAGTAGCCGTAGAGGAACTTCATCGGGTGGTGCTCGAGCGCCCAGATCCCGTTGTTGCCCATCACCCCGACCACGCCGAGGCCGTGTCGGGCCATCGTGTCGAACTCCATCCCGGCGAAGCCGAAGGCGCCGTCGCCGAGCAGCAGGCAGACCTGCCGGTCGGGGTTGGCGACTTTCGCCCCGATCGCCTGGCCCGGCCCGGCGCCGAGGCAGCCGAACGGACCCGGGTCCATCCAGCAGCCCGGCTCGTAGGTGTTGATGTAGCGGCCCGCGTAGGAGACGAAGTCGCCGCCGTCACCGACCACGATCGCGTCGCGGTCGAGGACTTTGTCGAGCTCGCGGTAGACCCGCACCGGATGGAGCGGCGAGCGCGGGTCGTCGAGCTGCTCGCGCTCGGCTTCGCGCGCCTCGCGCTCGACGTTGTCAAGCTGCTCGAGCCACGGCTTCGACCGCTCCCCCTCCCCCGCCGCCGCGGCGATCGCGGCAAGCCCGGCGGCGACGTCGCCGACCAGGTCGAGGTCGGGCAGGCGGTTGGCGGTCAAGGCGTTGGGCGCGACGTCGAGGCGGATCAGCTTCGTCTCCTCGCCGAAGCTCCCCCCGAAGCCGAGTCGGAAGTCCAGCGGCACGCCGATCACCAGCGCCACGTCGGCGCCCTTCAGCGCCGTCGAGCGGGCGCGGCTGAAGGCGAGGTCGTGATCGGCGGGCAGGCAGCCGCGACCGAGGCCGTTGAGGAAGACCGGGATGCCGAGCGCTTCGGCCAGCGCCCGCATCTGTCCCTCGCCGCGCGCCCAGTAGAGGCCGGTGCCGGCCATGATCACCGGCCGCTCGGCACCCGCCAGGAGCGCCGCCGCCTCCTCGACGCCCGCGGGCGCTTGGCCGTCCCCCGTCCCCGGGAGCGCCGGCACCTCGAACTCGGCCTCGGAGAAGACGACGTCCATCGGGTAGTCGAGGAAGGTCGGGCCGCTCGGGGCGGCGGCGGCGGTGTCGAGCGCGGCGGCGGTCAGCGCGGCGAGCGCGTCGGTCGTCTTCGCCGTCTCGGCCGACTTGACCAGCGGCGCGACGAAGGGCAGGTGGTCGATCTCCTGCAGCGACCCCGAGCCCCAGCGCATCTCCGGCGCCCGCCCGCCGAGCACGCAGATCGGCGAGTTGTTCGACTGCGCCCCGGCGATCGCGCTCATCCCGTTGGTGACGCCCGGCCCGGCGGTCAGCGCCGCGACACCGATCCCGCGGGTCGCCTTGGCGATCCCCTCGGCGGCGAAGGCGGCGCTCTGCTCGTGGCGGACGTCGAGGATCCGGATCCCCTCCGCTTTGCAGCCGTCATAGATGGAGAACAGGTGGCCGCCGGACAGCGTGAACAGCGTGTCCACCCCGCGCGACTTCAGGACTTTGGCGACGATCCGCCCCCCGTGCTCGGCCATCGACGAAGCCTATACGCCACGAAGTCCTACGGCCCCCGCCCGCCGCGCCCGGACGCGGAGCGGAGGACGCGGCGGTTGATGAAGTGCCCGGGGCGGGACTCGAACCCGCGAACTCCATAAGGAGAAGCGCCTTTTAAGGGCGCCGCGTTTACCAGTTTCGCCACCCGGGCCAGGCGATGGTAACCCGCCGAACGGCCTCCGGAGCGAGGTCGAAAGCCCGCCGCGGCGCGGCCGAAATGCCGCTAGGAGCGTGCAAAAGCTCCTGCGACCACGCAATAAAAGGCCAGTAAATGTTGCGGGAGCGCAACTCGACCGTTGTTACCGTGTCTGGACAGGCACCGGACCAACGCCTTCCCTGGAGGGGACCTTGGAGGCTTCAGCACTAACTCACGCCAGTCGCCGCGGGCTTCTCGCCCGTAAGTCGCCGCTGCTCAAACTGCAGGGCGACGAGAAGTTGATCGCCATGGCCCGCAGCGGGAATCCCGGCGCCTTCGAGACGATCGTCGACCGCTACCAGGGCCGCCTGCTCGGCTTCTGCCGGCAGATGCTCGGCTCGACCGAGGACGCCGAAGACGTCCTCCAGGAGGTCTTCGTCAACGCCTACCGGGCGATGCTCGCCGACGAGCGCGAGATCAACCTGCGCCCCTGGCTCTACCGGATCGCCCGCAACCGCTGCCTCAACCACCTGCGCAAACCGAGCGCCGACGCGCAGGAATCGATGGACATGGTGCCCGAAGTGGAGGCCGCCTCGACCGCCGAGAAGGTCCACAACCGCGAGGAGTTCCGCCAGATCCTCAGCGACGTCAACAAACTTCCCGAGACGCAGCGCTCGGCGCTCCTGCTGCGCGAGATGGACGCGCTCTCCTACGAGGAGATCGCCGACGCGATGGAGACGACGGTGCCGTCGGTCAAGTCGCTGCTGGTGCGGGCGCGGATCTCGCTCGCCGAGGCGAGCCAGGCGCGCCTCTTGACCTGCGGCGAGGTGCGGGTCGAGCTCTCCGAAGCCGCGGAGGGGCTGCGCAAGGTCTCGGCGCCCGTCCGCCGGCACGTCCGCGAGTGCGACGAATGCGCCGACTTCCGTTCCCAGATCCGCTCCAACGAGAAGCTGCTGGCGGCCCTCTTCCCGATCCCGGCGCTCCTCGCCTTCAAGGGCTTCATCGCCTCGAAGCTGGGACTCGGCGGCGGCTCGGCGGCGAGCGGCGCGGCTGCCAGTGGCGCCGCTGCCGGCGGCGGCGCGGCTGCCGCGGGCGGCGCGGCGAGCGGCATCGGCGCGGCCCTCGGCGGCGGTGGCGCGGCCGGCGGCCTCGGTGGGATCGGCGGCGCGATCGGCGGCGCGATCGGCACCAAGGCGGTCGCCGGCGTGGTGACCGCGGCGGTGCTCACCGCGGGCGCCGCGGTCGAGCTGCCGAAGGAACACCACTCGACGCCGCCGGCGCCGATCGTCAAGAGCTTCCCGACCAACGTGGAATCGACGACGCCGCAGAGCGGCGGGATCGGGGCGGCGATCGCCGCGACCGAGCAGGCCGAACCGAAGGTCGCGATCTCCACCAACGCGGTCGCCGCGGCGCCGACCAAGGCCGAAGAATCCGAAGTGACGGAAGTGGCGCCGGTCGAAACCGCGGCGCCTCCGGTCGAAGAAGAAGCGGCCGTCCCGCCGGAAGAAGCCCAAGCCGTCGAGGAACCGGCAGCCGGCGCCTCCGACGTCGAAGAGGGCAGCGTCTCCGGCGGCGTCGAAGTCGAAACCGCGATCACCGCGAGCCCGAGCACGGCCGCCGGCGCTCACGGCGGCAAACCGACCGTGACCGTCACCGTCACCCCGGAAACGCCGGTGAGCACCCCGCCGCCCCCGCCCGCCGAGGCGACTCCGCCGCCCGCCGAAGCCCCGCCGGTCGAAACCGAAGCCGCGGCCGCCTCGCCGGAAGGCGCGGTCGAAACCGCGCCAGGCGCCGAAGAAACTCCGTAGCCGCCGCGCCGGGCCGGTCGCCCGGCGCGATCCGCCTCAGCCGAGGCCGATGACTTTGAGGCGGCGCATCAGACAGGTCGCCGCGAACTGGCGGGTTTCGCCGAGCGAGTAGCCGAACAGCTCGAAGTCGTCGCCGCCCTCCGCCCAGGGCGGCGAGAAGACGCCGTCGGCGATCGGCAGCGACTGCTCGAGGGTGCGCTGGATCGCGTTTTTGTAGCGGTCGTCCTCGTGGGCCTTTTCGCGCAGGAAGACGGAGCCGAAGGCGACGTGGCGGTGCTCGTCGCGGGCGACGTTGCCGAAGCCCTCGACGAAGGCCGGCAGCGTGTTTTCGCGTTCGTTGAACTCCATGATGAAGTGCTGCCCGGTGAGGGCCAGCATCCCCTCGATCACCATGTGGTAGAGCGTCACCGCCTCGACCAGTACCTCGGTGTCCTCCGGTTCCCTGGAGAGCCGCTCGGTCCGTGCCCCGAGCATCTGGTCGAAGAGCTCGCCGAAGTTGGTGTTCAGGTGCGAGGAGGTCTCGACCAGCATCTCGCCGAGGCCGTCGGACTCGAGCACGCCGACCTCGCGGTAGAAGCGCTCGAAGAAGCGGACGTGGCGGGCCTCGTCGGCGATCTGCGTGCAGAGGAAGATTTTCTGCTCCTCGGTCGGCGCCGCCCGCATGATCGGTCCCAGTTCCTCGGCCACCTTCTGCTCGCCGATGAAGAACGAGGAGAGCCCGTACATGCGCTGGAAGCGCTCCTCCTCGGAGATCCGCTCGTGCCAGTCCTCGCGGTCCTGGCTGAAGTCGAGCTCCTGGGTCTGCCACTGCTGGCGCTCCCAGAGGTCGTAGAGCTCGCCGTAGCCGAGCAGCCTGATGTTGGCGGTGCGGTCCGCCGCCTCGTTCAGCGCCGGGTCGGCGGTCGCCTGGTAGTCCGCCCGCTGGGTCCGCGACCGGATCCCAGCCGCCTCTTTCGCCTCCATCCGATCCTCCTCGGTCGTAGGTGCCGAGGGCCGAGGCTAACACCGGACTGGCCGGCCGGCCAGTCCGGTGCGGGCGGGCGCTACGCGGTGTGGCTCTCGCCCGGCTCGAGGACCACGACGGTGCCGGCGCCCGCCGCCTCGACGTCGGCCTTGAAGGCGCTCGCGTCGGTCTCGATCGGGGGGAAGGTGTTGTAGTGCATCGGGATCACCGTGTCGGCGCCGATGAACTGGGCGGCGACCACGGCGTCGTGGCGGTCCATCGTGTAGTGGCCGCCGATCGGCAGCAGGGCGATGTCGATCGGGTCGCGTTCGGCGATCAGCTTCATGTCGCCGAACAGGCAGGTGTCGCCGGCGTGGTAGACGGTCTTGCCGTCGATGTTGATGAGCAGGCCGCTGCAGGTGCCGACAGCGACGCCGTGCTCGGCGCTGAACGGCGCCTCTTCGGAGCCGGGGATCGTGTTGGTGTGCCAGGCGGGCACCAGCTTGATCCAGCCCCAGTCGAAGCGGACCGTGCCGCCGAGGTTGGGGTCGCTGACCCCCGCCGCCCCGTGGTCGTTCAGCCAGTTGGCGACCTCGACGATCGAGACGCAGTGGGCGCCGGTCCGTTTCGACACCGGGATCGCGTCGGCGATGTGGTCGGCGTGGCCGTGACTGACCGCGATCACGTCCGCCTTCACTTCCTCGGCGGTCGCCACCGCGATCGGATTGTTCGGTTTCAGGAACGGGTCGGTGAGGACGGTCGTCTCGCCGTCGGAAAGTTCGAAGCAGGACTGGCCGTGGAACTTGATCTCCATCTCAGGGAGCTCCCTTCTGGTCGGGTCGGCGCGGCTCGTCGCGCCCGGTGGGCGGGTGGTCGCGCTCTACGTCGTCGCGAAGCTCTTCGTTCAGTGCCCAACCGACGGCGACGCCAACCATCATCCCCATCCGGGCCTCCTCGGCGAGGAGGGCGCGGACGGCGAGGAGCCGCTCGTCCGGGTCGGGGACGGTGGCGGCTCGCAGCGTCTCGTTTTCGTGCGGCTCGCCGAACCAGCCGCCCTCGGCGAGTGCCGCCGCCAACACCTTTTGCAGCTGCGGCGCGGCCTGGGCGACGATCCGCTCCGCCTCGGCGAAGCGCTCGGCGTCGAGGAGGCGCTCGATCGCGGCTTCGAGCTCGCTCTCGTCGGGCACCCGCCGGAGCCTAGTCCTATTCCTTGTGGTGCAGAGTGGTCGCCGCGAGCCCGGCGAGGCCGCCTACAGCGCCGCCGACCAGGGCGGCGAAGAAGTCGGCGGTCGGCGCGAAGAGCGGCAGCGCGATCAGCACCGCGGCGGCGACGCCGACCCCGATCAGGTCGTACTCCTCGTCGATCGCCCCGTGGGATTCGGCACGGCGGATCGCGAACCAGGCGGCGACGGCGCCGAGCGCCATCCCGTTGCCGCCCGCGATCACCGTGATTTCGCCCTTGGCGCTGGCGATGCCGCCGGCGGCGAGAACGCCGAGCGCCCCGCAGGCGAGCAGCAGCAGCGCGGTCGGCGCGCTGCCGAGCCGCCGCTCCACCCCGGTCGCGAAGATCGCCAGCCCGACCGCGACGACGAAGAGGTAGCCGACGTCGACGTAGGCGAAGGGCGCGGTCAGGTAGCGCCACCACTCGCCGCCGAAGGGGATGATCACGCCGCCGAAGGTCGACAGCGTGTCCCCGGTCGCCTTCTGGATCAGCAGCAGGATCGCCGAGCCGAGGATCACGGTCAGCGTCGCGTAGGGACGGAAGGTTTCCGAGCGGGCGAAGGTGGCCGGCCGGCCGGGGCGCGGCACCTTCAATCGCAGCCGGCGCCGGCGACGTTTCGGCCGCTGCGCCTCGAGCCCGTCGCCGCGCCGCTCCAGCTTCGGCGCCCGCTTGCGCAACCGCGCACCGCAGTACGGGCACTCCGTCACATACGGACTGACCTCCGAACCGCAGTTCTTGCAGATGACGCTGAGCTCAGTCTCACTCATGGGCTCATCCGAGGATACCCGGCGGCCGGCCTCCCCATGGTCGATTCCGCTGCCATACTGGCTCTCCACCCTTATTCGAGGAGGAATCATCGTGGAGTTGAAGAGCCTGACCGAGCAGAAATCGCTGCTCGCGACGCTTCCGCCCGGCAAACGCGCCCGTCTTTACCGGCTGCTGTATGAGTTCGGTCCGGGCAACGGCACGCTGATGTTGCTGCCGATCGACCAGGGCATCGAGCACGGCCCGCGGGACTTCTTCCCCAACCCTGCCTCCAAGGATCCCGACTACCAGTGGAGCCTCGCCGCCGAGGCCGGCTACTCCGCCCTCGCCTGCCAGATCGGCATGGCGGAGAAGTACTACCCCGACTACGCGGGCAAGGTGCCGCTGATCCTCAAGGTCAACGGCAAGACCGACATCCCGTCCGGCTCGAAGGCCTTCTCCGCTTGCAACGCTAGCGTCGAGGACGGCGTGCGGCTCGGCGCCGACGCGATCGGCTACACGCTCTACGTCGGCTCGCCGCGCCAGGACGAGGACCTCGCCCAGCTGCGCGGCGTCCGCGAGGAATGCGACCGCTTCGGCATGCCGCTGGTGATCTGGGCCTACCCGCGCGGCGAAGCGGTCGAGGCGAAGGGCGGCCAGAACTCCTTCTACGCGATCGACTACGCGGCCCGGATGGCGATGGAGATGGGCGCCGACATCGTCAAGCTCAACATGCCGCAGATCAACCCGGACAAGGACAAGGACGCCCCGGCGCCCTACAACGAAATGGAAGTCGACCAGCAGGAGGCGATCCGCCAGTGCGTCGAATCGGCGGGCCGGGCCCTGGTCGTCCTCTCCGGCGGCTCAAAGGCCGACGACGAGACGGTCCTGCGCAACACCCGCGAGGTGATGGAGGCGGGCGGCACCGGCGTGATCTTCGGCCGCAACGTCTGGCAGCGCGAGCACGACGAGGCGATCGCGATCGTCGAGCAGATCAAGGAAAGCCTCCTCTCGAACGTGCGCCGCACCCCGTAAAGAGCGGGCGCCGCGCGGCGTCTGCGGCGTCTGAGGGGGAGTAATCGAAGCCCCACCCGACTTGGGTGGGGATGACGGGACGCGGGAGCATCGCCCTGCTGTTGATCGCCGCGGCGATCCTCCTGCGCCCCTGGGAGGCGCTCCGACCCCCATCCGCCACGGGGGCGTCCCAGCGGCTGGAGGGGCGCGTGGTGCGGGCCGTGGACGGCGACACCCTCGAAGTGGCGCTCGACGGCGGGGCGACGGAGACCGTGCGGCTGATCGGCGTCGACACGCCGGAGACGGTCAAGCCGGACACGCCGGTCCAGTGCTTCGGGCCGCGGGCGTCGGCGTTCGAGCACCGCACGGTCGAAGGGCGCCGGGTGCGGCTCCTGACCGGAGTCGAACCGCGCGACTTCTACGGCCGGCTGCTCGCCTACGTGTGGGTCGAGGGGCGTCCCCGGGAGCGGTTCCTGGAGGTCGAATTGCTCCGCCGCGGCCTCGCCCGCACGCTCACTTTCCATCCAAACGACCGTTTCGCCGACCGGTTCGAATCGCTTGAGCGAAAAACCGCGAGGGCCGGGAAAGGGCTTTGGAATGCGTGTTGAGGCGCTTCCTCGCCGACCAATTTGGGAGCGAAGCGTGAGGCTTGCAAGATCCTTTGCTACGGTGCCCGCGGCCCTCCGGGGCTCCCCGTTATGAGGATGAAACAAAGCATCTCCCAGTTCGAGTCCGCCTTCGAACAGGAGACCTCACTCGAGCGCCGCCGCCGCGAGCAGCTTCGCCGCCGCGCCGCCAACCGTTCCCGCGCCCGCCGGATCGAGCGCACCGAACAGTCGGGGACGGTCCGCTTCAGCGTGCTCGCGATCTGCCTGACGGTGACCGTGATCGTCGTCGCCGTGGCGATGTTCGAGGCGCTCGCGCTCCTCATCTCCTAGCTCGCGGGACGCCCGCGCCCCCGCTTTCAATAGACTCGCCCGCCGATGCCACGACGCTCCCTGAAGCCACAGCTGAATCAGATCCGTGCCTGGGTCCACCAGGGCCGTACCGATGCATGGATCGCCCACCAACTTGAGGTCTCCGCGACCGAGCTGCGCGAGTTCCGCAAGCAGTACGAACTCTCGCCCGACGACGAGAACGCGGGCTCGGGAGACATCGACCTCCGCGACGAGATCGAAGCGGAGATCGAAGCCGCCACCGCCGAGGAAGAGGCCGAGGAGGCCGACGCCGAGGAGGAGGGCGACGAGGACGGCGAGGACGAGGGGCCCGGCCGTCCGCGCAGGCGCCGCCGCCGCGGTCGCCGCGGTGGACGCGGTCGCCGCAAGGAATACGAGGCGACCTTCGACCACGGCGAAGAGGAGGGCTACGGCCTCTGGCTCGACGCCTCGGTCAAGGACAACCCCGTTTACGCCGACCATTGGGCCGGCCGCCGCGACGTCACCGTGCGGATCGAGGCCGACCAGATCGTCATCCGCCGCGCCGGCGCCGATGGCGAGGGCGACTCCGACGCGGACGACTCCGACTCCGATGACGAGTAGTAGCCGCGCGCGGCGCCAAAGGCGCTAAGCGAGGCTGCGCCCGCCGGCGAAATCTCCGGCCCCACGCAGGTATGCCCAGAAGGCCGCGTCGGCCAGCGTCTGCGCGTCGTCCAGGGCCGCCGGGGCGACGTCGATGGCGATCTGCTGCGCCCAGTCGGTGCCTTCGCCGTAGAGGTCGGCAAGTTCGCCGGCGCTGAAGGTCGGGCCGATCCGGCGGCGCAGCTCGACCCGGATCGCCTCGATCACCCGGTCGGCGAGGCGGCGGCGGCGGGGATCGTCGATCGCCGCCAGCTCACGGGCGCCCTCCTCCCACTGGTACAGAGCGTTGGCGAGCGGATAGGTCATTTGCCCGACTGTACCCGTCAGGGATCTCGTTCTATTCTGGGCGGGATGCTCGTCACTCCTTGGGGGGATGCCGACACGCTGCGCGAGCGGCGGCTGCCGCCTGGCCGCAGCGGCGACCGCGAGGCTGCCCGGCGCGAGCAGCGCGAACGCCTTCTCGCCGCGATGGTCGCGGGATGTGCGCAGAAGGGCTACGAGGCGACCTCGGTCGAGGACCTCTTGCGCATCTCAGGCGTCTCCCGCGCGACTTTCTACGAACAGTTCGGCGACAAGCTCGACTGCTTCCGGGCCGCCCAGGAGGAGGTGGTCACGGCGGCGGTCTCGACGGTCGCCGAGGAGCTGAACGGCGACGGCGAGGCCGAGGACCGTCCCCGCGCCGCGCTCGAGGCGTTCGTGCGGCTGGTCGTCGCCCAGCCCGCGGCGGCGCGGATGTGCCTGGTCGAGTCCTACGCGGCGGGCGAGGCCGGGGTCGAGCCGGTGCGCAAGGCGATCGACTGGGTCGTCCTGTTGGTCCGCGACGCGGCCGAGCGGATGCCGGGGCGCGAGACGATGCCACAGGAGCTCTTGCGTGGGATCGTCGGCGGCCTCTACCAGGTGATCTACGGGCGGCTGCTGGCGGGCCGCGAGGAGGAGCTGCCGGGCCTCGTCGACGGCCTCTGGGACTGGGCGATGCACTTCCCGGCGCCGCCCCGGCCGCTGCGCCGCCCCGGCCGGCTGATCGTCTCGCGGCCCGTCCCCACCGCCTCGCCCTTCGCCTCCTACAGCGCCGAACAGCGGATCATCCGCGGCTTCGCCGCGGCGGTCGCCGAGAAGGGCTACCCGGCGACGACGATCGCCGACATCGCCGCCGCCGCCTCGATCTCCCAGACGACCTTCTACGAGCACTTCGACGGCAAGGCTGATGCGCTGCAGGCGGCGCTCGATTCGAGCGGCGCGCAGCTCCAGGCCGCGGTGATGCCGGCGGTGCGGCGGGGCGAGGACTGGCGGATCGCGGTGCGGATCGGCTTCGAGGAGATGTGCGGCTTCTTCGCCGCCGAGCCGACCTTCGCCTCGCTGCGAATGGTCGACGTCTACGGCGCCGGGCCGGAGGCGATCGCCGAACGCGACGCGACCGGCCGCAAGATCGTCTCCTGCCTGCTCGGCCCGGCGGTCTCCGGCGGCGGCGTCGAGCCTTCCGCCCTGGTCATCGACGCCACGGTCGGGGCCCTCCTCGGCGTCTTCTTCAACGCGATCCACAAGGGCAAGACGGCCGACCTCCCCCGCCTCGCCCCCTTCCTCACCTACTTCACCCTCGCCCCCTTCGTCGGCGCCGAGAAGGCCTACGAGGTCGCCACCAGCCGCGGCCGCGGCTAGCTGCCAGATCCCACGCCGGCGCGCCAGACGGTCGGGCTCCCGGACCCCCGCTCCCCGGCCCTCCCGGACCGCCGGCCCCGGCACCCGAACCGCCGACCCCGGCGCGCCCATCCCCACCTAAGTTCGGCTGGTTAGGTGGGGATGGGCGCGCCTTGCGCGTGTCCCGGGACGGCCCGGGGACGGTCCCGTCACATCTCCCGAGGCAGCCGGCGGTGAGTTCGCACTTATCGTCGCTATCCGACGATCTCTGCGAACGCACCAGGCGTGGGTCCGACGAGTTCGCAGTTGACGACAACATGTGGCGTCAACTGCGAACTCACCCGAGGGCCAGGCCGGTGCGTTCGCACTAAACGACAAATGGTGTCGCTAACTGCGAACGCACTCCGGGGGACCGGGCCGGGGCGCGTGGACGGCACACCTGCGTGCGGTTTTCGCCGGGAAGCGCGCGGGAGTCGGCACGCTTCCTCGCGCGGTCGGCACACCTACGTGTGCGGTCGACCTGCCTCCGCTGCCGCAACTGCGCACGGGACCGTGCCGGGACCCTCACGCCGCAAGCGCCCATGCGCGCCCGTCCCCACCTAACCAGCCGACCTTAGGTGGGGACGGGCGCGCCTCGCTCCGGCCGGGGCGGTCGACCTTCCGCCCCACCAGAGGGAGCTCGACCCTTCGCCCGCAGGCAGGTCCGGCATCGCGACCCGCCTACCGGTCCTCAGGACGACCACGGACGCCCACCGACGGGGCGCGCCAAGTGCCGGGCGTGTTTGGGACTTGGCGGAGCGGGGCGTTCGCTCCGATGCAGGTGGTGCGGAGGGGGCCGGTGACCTGCCAGACCGTCACCGGGCCTTCGCGGAAGAGCGGTTTGACGCCGCCCGCACCGCGCAGCCAGCGGGCCTCGGGTGAGGGGATCGGGTTGCCGGGATGGATGAAGTTGAGGAAGGGCGAGGTGACCAGGTAGTCGAGTTCGGCGGCGTTGACGGCGGCGCGGAAGCCCTGACAGGTGCGGATCGCGTTGAAGGCGCCATGGGGGCCGGGTTCGCCCAGGTAGATGACGTCGTTGGAGAGGTCGGGTCCGTAGAAGCCGTAGCCGGCGAAGCCGGCGGTCGTGCCGGCCAGGCCGATGCGCGCGTCGTGGACCCCGCGTGCCCAGCGGTAGGCCTGGTCGAGGCTCATGCCGGGGATCGAGGTGGCGGCGGTGAGGTTGGCGAAGCGGTGGTTCAGGTAGTGGCGCTGGACCGGGTAGCCGAGCATGATCGCGGCCACCGCCAGCGCCGCCAGCGCGGCGGCGACGAGCCGGCCCGGGAGGCCGTCGCGGCGGGCCAGCCAGATCAACGCCGGAACCGCGACGATGACGATCGCGAAGGCCAGGGCGAACAGACGCGCCTTGTCGTGGAGGCCATCGTCGGGGCGGTCGGTGATCAGGTAGACGAGGACCAGCGCGGCGATCAGGCCCCACTGGCGGCGCGGCGCGTCGAGGAAGCGTGGCATCGGCACCAGGACCAGCGACAGCAGGAGGGCCGGGATGACGAACCGGACGTTGATCGCGAAGCCGACCGGTTCGCCCTCCGCCCCGGCCGCCCCGAGCGGCGTGAAGAGGTAGGCGACGAGGCCGAAGAGGGCGACGCCGCCGAGCCAGCGGATCAGCTTGTCGCGGCCGGAGAAGATCGCCAGCAGACAGGCGGCGACGGCCCCGACGGCGACCAGCGGCCAGAGCGAGCCGAAGGCGTCGTGGAGGCCAGGCCCGAAGTAGTGGCGCCAGATGCCGGTGTCGGTCGCGTAGTGGACGATGTCGAAGTTGGGGCGGCCTTCCTGCAGGCGTTCGGGGTGGGGCAGCGAGATCGGCCCGAGCTTCGTCACCTCGGGCAGCGGGTTGCCGACGTCGATCAGGTTGCGCAGGTACCAGTAGCCGCCGCCGATCAGCGCCGGGACGAACCACCACCCCGCCGCCTTCCGGCGCTTGCGGGAGGGCGCCAGGACGAGCACCAGGACGCTGAGCGCCCCGGCGAGGGCGAGCACGGTGACCTTGGTCCCGGCGGCGAGCCCGACGGCAAGCCCCGCGGCGGCCAGCGGCCACCCGTAGAGGGCGCGCCGGTCCTCCGGCTGGGAGTTCCAGGCCTCGACCAGGATCGCGATCCCGGCGAGGAGGAGGCCCGCCGCCATCAGGTCGTTCTTCGCGGCGCCCGGCTCGCGCACCACCAGGGTGTGGCAGCCGACCAGGATCGCCGCGGCTAGAACCGCCGGGACGCCGCGCCCGTAGGGCCGTCCCACGCAGTAGGCGGCGAGGAAGGCGACCGCCAGCCAGCCGAAGTTGATGAAGAGGCTGAGCGTGTCGCGGCCGATCAGGAGGAAGCCGACCGCGTGCAGGAGCTCCGAGTTCTGCGGGTAGAACCAGTTGACGTTCACCGTTTCGATGTGGTGCATCCCGGTCGTCGAGTGCGACTGGACGATGTCCGCCGAGAATGGCATGTGGTACCAGAGCGAGTCGAAGTTGAAGATGCCCGCGTCGAGCGCGTGCTTCGTCGTCACCGCCCACTGGAAGACGACGATCGCGATCACCGCGATCGCCACCAGCGAGGGCCAGAGGCCGGGGTCGGCGCCGCGCGCGGTCTGGCCGCCGCCGTACCCGACCGGGACGAAGCGGGCCGCGCCGGCGGCGAGGGCCGCGGCGAGGAGCAGGGTCCCCGCGTAGAGGAGCCCGAAGGTGCCGAGGATCTCGCTGAGCACCGTGAGGAGGCCGACCGCGACCACCACCTCGACCAGGCGCGCCGGGGCGCCCCGCCAGCCCGGCAGGAGGCGTGCCCGCAGTGCGAAGGCCGCGTAGCCGAGGGCGGCCGCCAGGACCGCGATCTGGGCGGCCCCCAGGAGGTAGGAGCCGAGGCTAGGCATGCCGCCTCAGCGGTTGCCGTGGAGCACGAACGGGGTCTCCCCTTCGAGGATCATCCCCTGCCGACGCGCCGCACCTTCGACCACCGCCGCCGCGCCGGCCGACTGGACGGCCTTGTGCAGGCGCTTGTTTTCGCGCAGCAGTTCGTGGAATTCGGCTTTCGCCGCGGTGGTCGCCTGGTAGGTCTTGAAGAGGTCGATCGCCGGGTTCAGGTAGGAGTAGGCGACCGCGAAGAGGACCAGCACCAGGGCGATCCGTCCGACCCGGTCCCACTTGATGCGGCTGGGGCCGCCGCGGGGCGCGGGACGCCGTCGAGGTGCAGGACGTCTGGCCATGCGGCGTCCTTTGCGGTGGAGCGGCGTTTTCCTCCCTGCGTGGGGCGTGCGTGACCGAGCAGATCAAGGACGCAGGGAGCGTGGCGTGCTCTGCACGCGAGCTACCGAGGACGCCGAGATGCGAAGTGTCACGCGCGCCCCACGCGTTGCAGGAAGGCGTTCAGGCCGGGGAACTCGGCCGCCCCACCGAGCTCCTCCTCGATCCGCAGGAGCCGGTTGTACTTGGCGACGCGGTCGGAGCGCGAGGGCGCACCGGTCTTGATCTGGCCGGCGCCGGTGGCGACGGCGAGGTCGGCGATCGTCGTGTCCTCGGTCTCCCCCGAGCGGTGCGAGATCACCGCCGAGTAGCCCGCGCCGCGGGCGGTGCGGATCGCCTCCAGCGTCTCCGACAGAGTGCCGATCTGGTTGACCTTGACGAGGATCGAGTTGCCTACCCCGAGCTCGATGCCGCGGCGCAGGCGCGCCGGGTTGGTGACGAAGAGGTCGTCGCCGACCAGCTGGACCTTGTCGCCGATCGTCTCGGTGAGGAGCTTCCAGCCGTCCCAGTCCTCCTCGTCCATTCCGTCCTCGATCGAGAGGATCGGGTACTTGGCGCAGGCGTCGCGCCAGTAGTCCGCCATCTCCTGCGGCGAGAGCGTGCGACCCTCGTGCTCGAGCACGTAGGAGCCGTCCTCGTAGATCTCGCTGGTCGCCGGGTCGAGGGCGATGAAGACGTCCGAGCCGGGCTCATAGCCGGCCGCCTCGACGCCCTCGAGGACCGCCTGCAGGGCCGCCTCGTTGGACTCGAGGTTGGGCGCGAAGCCGCCCTCGTCGCCGACCGCGGTGGCGAGCCCTCGCGCGGCCAGGCTCTTCTTCAGCGCGTGGAAGACCTCGACCCCGAAGCGCATGCACTCGGCGAAGCTCTCGGCGCCGGCCGGGACGACCATGAACTCCTGGAAGTCGACCGAGTTGTCGGCGTGGGCGCCGCCGTTCAGGACGTTCATCATCGGCACCGGCAGGACGCGCGGCTCACCGCCGCCGTAGAGCTCGGCGAGGTAGCGGTAGAGCGGCTGGCCGGAGTCGGCGGCGGCGGCCTTGGCGGCGGCGAGCGAGACGCCGAGCAGTGCGTTGGCGCCGAGCCGTCCCTTGTTCGGGGTGCCGTCGAGCTCGATCATCGTCTCGTCGAGGGCGCCCTGCTCGGCGGCGCGGGCGCCGGTGAGCGCCGCGGCGACCTCGCCGTTGACGTTGGCGACCGCCTTGGTGACGCCCTTGCCGACCCAACGATCGCCGCCGTCGCGCAGCTCGACCGCCTCGAACTCGCCGGTCGAGGCGCCCGAGGGGACAGCGGCGACGCCGCGCGCGCCGGACTCCAGCGCGACCTCGACCTCGACCGTCGGGTTGCCGCGCGAATCGAGGATCTGGCGGGCGTGGATGGAGGAGATCGTGCTCACGGGACGGCGATCCTATTCGTGGCGCCCGCGTCCGCGCGGTGCGCCCGTGCGCGTCGCGCTATTCGCCTTTTTTGGCCGATTTTTCGGCGGCTTCTTCGGCCGCTTTGGCCGCCGCTTCTTCGGCGGCTTTCTGGGCTGCTTCGGCTTCGGCGCCTTCGGCGGCGCCGGCCGCGCCTTCAGCTCCCGCCGCGCCTTCAGCGGCTTCTTTGGCGGCTTTGGATTCTTTCGGCGGAACGCCGGGCGTCGCGCGCTGAGCCTTCCGTTCGCCTTCCGGCTGTTTCAGGCTCACCGAGCCGGGCGCGGCGGGCTGGTTCTGCACCACCGGCGCCGGACATTCTTTCGGCGGCACTTTCGGGTTGGCTTCGTAGCAGGATTCAGCCGCGGTGGCCGGGTGGCCGGTGCCCTTGAAGTTGGCGCATTGTTCGATCACGAAGCCGGAGGCGCAGTGGCTGCGCGAGGTCCACTTCGACTGGAAGCCCCGGACCCATTCGGAGAAGTATTTCTGTTCCCGTTCCTGGCCCAGGGTCTGTTCGATCGTCGCTTTGACTTCGTTGAAGGTCTGCGTGGATTCCGGGTGCAGCTTCACGACTTCGAGCAGCAGGTAGCTTTTCGCCTGCTTGACCGGGCCGATCAGTTCACCGGTCGCCGATTTGAAGATGTCTTTTTTCAGCGGTTCCTGAAGGAATTCTTCGGAAATTTCTTTCTGAAGCCCACCCTGCGAAGCGGTCGTCGGCGAGTATTTTTTCGTCACTTTTTTCCAGCTGGCTTCCGAGTTGTCGGCTTCCAGCGCTTTCTTCGCCGCCTCGACTTCTTTTTTGTTTTCGTTCACGACGACGCGCACGTCCCGCGTCGCGGGTTTCGTGTACTGGGTCGCCTTTTCGGCTTCGTAGTATTCCTTCAGTTCCGATTCCGAGACCGGCGGCGCTTCTTTGGTGATCTTTTCCTGGATCTTCGTGGAGAGGATCTGGAGTTCGATCCGCTGATTCACGTCTTCTTCCGTGAAGTGCGATTCCTTGAGGAATTCCTGGAAGGCTTTTTCGGTTTTGAAGCTTTCTTTTTTGACTTTGGCGAGTTCGGTTTCGATTTCTTTCTGGGTGATCTTGATCCCCAGTTCTTCGCCCTCGCCAAAGATCCAGGCGGTGTTGAGAAGTTCTCCGATCGCGGCTTTGTGCAGTTCTTCGGCTTTTTTGGAGCCGGCTTTCGGCGGTTTTTTCAGGCCGCCCTGCGATTCCTGCTGTTCGAGCGACTTCTTGTAGTCGGCTTCGGAGATGTGGCCGAGTTTGCTCGGGACGTTGGTCACCAGGGCGATGTCGCCGGCGGGCACACTCGGCGTGCCCAACCCCTGGGCCACCGCGAAGACGACGAAGAGGGCGATGAAGACGACCGCGAACAGCACGAGGCCGAGCCGCTGCGCAGCGCTCAGGCCGCCGCCGCGTTTGCCCTGCGGCGCGCCGGACTTTTTCGGGCCACCCCTGCCGCCCCCACCTCGTTTATTTCGCCCTGATTTGGCTCCCACCGACGGGGCAGCATAGTGAAAGTCCCTTCGCGGTGGCTAAAAGTCAGAAGACGTGGGCGGGCGAAGGGGCCGCGAGCCGCTCGTCCCGGGACCTCCTCCGGCGGCACGGGCCGCTCAGGCAGCAGCGGGCTCGGCCGCGCGTTTGGCCTCGCGCAGGCCCTCCGCGAGCGCCAAAACCGCCGCCAGGCGTTCGTCCGGATCGCCCGGCACGCGCAGCGAGGCGGCCTGCTCGCGCCATTCGTAGAGCGCCCCATCGACCTGCTCGGAGAGCACCCCGGCGCCGGTCGAATCCAGTTCTACGCCGGTCACGGTGAGTTTGCCGCCGCGGAACTCGACCGCGCGCGCCCCGGCCAGGCCGAGCTCGATCCGCGCCCGCTGCAGCTTCAGCAGGTTCTCCGCCTGCGGCGGCAGCTGGCCGAAGCGGTCGTCGAGCTCGTCGGCGATCTGGCGCAGTTGGCCCGGCTCGCGGGCGGCGACGATGCGGCGGTGGATGTCGATCTTCGCCGCCTCGAAGGGCACGAAGGTGGCCGGCAGGTAGGCGTCGACCGGGACGTCCAGGCGGACCGGCTCCGGCGCCTCCTCGCGCTCGGCGCCCTCTCCCCCGGCCTCGGCGACCGCCTCGTCGATCATCTGGCAGTAGAGCTCGAAGCCGACCGCGGCGACGTGCCCCGACTGCTCGTCACCGAGCAGGTTGCCGGCGCCGCGGATGTCGAGGTCGCGCATCGCGATGCGGAAGCCGGAGCCGAGCTCGGTGTGGTCGGCGAGGGTGGAGAGGCGCGCGGCGGCGTCCTCGGTCAGCGCCTCGGCGCTCGGGTAGAGCATGTAGGCGTAGGAGCTCTCCTTGGACCGCCCGACCCGTCCGCGGATCTGGTAGGCCTGGCTCAGCCCGAGCTGGTCGGCGCGCTCGACGATCAGCGTGTTCGCGGTCGGGATGTCGAGGCCGGACTCGATGATCGTCGTCGTCACCAGCACGTCGGCGTCGCCCCGCAGGAAGGCCAGCATGGTCTCCTCGAGGTTGTGCTCGTCCATCTGCCCGTGCGCTTCGAGGAAGCGGGCGCCGGGGATGATCGCGCGGAGGCGCTCGGCGACCTCGAACAGCGAGTCGATCCGGTTGTGGAGGACGAAGGCCTGGCCGCCGTGCTCGATCTCGCGCGAGAGCGCCTTTTTGACCAGCGCCTCGTCGTAGGGGCCGACGTAGGTGCGCACCGGGCGGCGGCCCTCGGGCGGCGTCTCGATCACCGAGATGTCGCGCAGGCCGGCGAGGCTCATCTGCAGGGTCCGCGGGATCGGCGTCGCCGACATCGCCAGCACGTCGACTTTCAGTTTGAGCTGGCGCAGCAGCTCCTTCTGTTTGACCCCGAAGCGCTGCTCCTCGTCGACGATCACCAGGCCGAGCTGCTTGGCGCGGACATCGCGCGAGAGTAGGCGGTGCGTGCCGATCAGGATGTCGACCTTGCCCTCCTCGAAGTCGGCGAGGACGGCTTTGGTCTCCGCCGCGGGGCGCAGGCGGGAGACGCCCTCGACCCGGAACGGGAGGTCGGCGAGCCGCTCGCGGAAGGTGCCCCAGTGCTGCTGGGCGAGGATCGTGGTCGGCACCAGCATCATCACCTGGAGGCCGTCGGCGGCGGCCTTCACGGCGGCGCGCAGGGCGACCTCGGTCTTGCCGAAGCCGACGTCGCCGCAGACCAGGCGGTCCATCGGGCGCTCCGATTCCATGTCGCCCTTCACCGCTTCGATCGCCTCGATCTGGTCGGCCGTCTCGCGGTAGGGGAAGTTCGACTCCATTTCGATCTGCCACTCGCCGTCGGGCGGGAAGGCGTGGCCTTTCCGGGCGCGGCGCTCGGCGTAGAGATTCAGCAGTTCGCCGGCCAGTGCGCCCGCCGCTTTGCGGGCCCGCGCCTTCAGGTTCTGCCAGCGTTTGCCGCCCAGGGCGGAGAGCGTCGGTTCGCCGCCCGCGCCGACGTAGCGGCTCAGTTTCGCCAGCTGTTCGGTGGGGACGTAGACGCGGTCCTCGCCTTTGTATTCGAGGTAGAGGTAGTCGCGGGTGACGCCGGCGATCTCGCGCGTCTCGAAGCCGGCGAAACGTGCGACGCCGTGGTCCTCGTGGACGACGTAGTCGCCGACGCGGAGCTCGGAGAAGGCGAGGCGGCCGCGGCCGCCGCCGGTCGCGGGCGTCTCCTCGGCGCGGCGGCGCCGGTGGACGAGGCGGCGGAAGGGGTAGACGGCGAGTTTCAGCTCCGGGGCGACGAATCCCTCGCGCAGGCGCGCCTCGGCGAAGGAGAGGCCGGGGTCGGGCGAGAGGCGGCCGCCTTCGAGGATCCTCGCGTCGAGCAGGTCGAGCCCGTAGCGGGCGCGCTCCGCCTCGCCCATGCTGCCGAAGGCGACGACCGCGCGGTAGCCGGAGCGGACCAGTTTCTCCAGCTCCGACTCGGCCTCCTTGATCGAGCGGGCGGGGCTCTCGGCGCGGGCGGCGCGGAAGGCCTCGGCCTCGTCGTCGTCCTCACCGACCGCGGTCAGCGAGAGCGCCGCCCGCTCGGCGAGCGGCCTGGCGACGTCGACGTAGAGGTGACGGGCGTCCTCGGCCTTCATCGAGGTGGTCGCGTCCTCCCAGACGTCGCGCAGCGCGGGCTCGACCTCCTCGGGAGCGGCGAGAACGACGGCGGCGTTGGCGGGGACGAGATCGAGCGGGGCGCGGAACTGGTCGAGGGGGAGCAGCTCCGCCAGTTCGGTGGCGTCGCCTTCTCCTTCGGCCGCCTCGAGGGCGGCCAGGGCGGCGAGCTCGCGGTGGTCGGCGTCGAGCTCGGCGGCCGGGGCCAGCTCGACCACGTCGGCGTCGCCGAGGCTGCGCTGGGTGAAGGTCGAGAACCAACGCATCGACTCGACCTCGTCGCCGAACAGCTCGACCCGGACGGCGCGTTCCTCGGTCGCCGGGTAGACGTCGAGAATGCCGCCGCGGACGGCGAACTGGCCGCGTTCCTCGACCTGCTCGACCCGTTCGTAGCCGGCTGCGACCAGGTCCTCGGCGACGGCGCCGAGGTCGACCTCGTCGCCCTTGGCGATTTCGAAGCCGGCCGGGCGCAGCGAGGCGTCGGGAACGGCCTCGGCGAGCGCGACGGCGGAGGCAACGACGACCGCGTCGGCTTCGCGCGTGAGCGCGTCGAGCGCGTCGATGCGGAGGCCGACGAGGTGCGGCGGCGGGGTGACCGACGAGGCGTAGCCGGTCCCGCGCGATGGATAGAGGCGGACGCGCCGGGGCGCCAGGTAGGCGCGCAGGTCGGCGGCGAGGTCGCGGGCGGCGCGGTCGTCGGCGGCTACCAGCAGGGCGGGGCGCCCCGCGAGCCCGCGATCGTCCTCCAGCAGTGCCGCCAGCAGCAGTGGCCGCAGCGTCGCCGAGGAGCGCAGGCTGACGCCCTCGCCGCCGTCGGCGGCGGCCAGCACCCGCCCCGCGAGCGCATGGACGCGCTCGTTCTCGGCGGCAAGATCGATAAGTGGGCGAAGGCTCATATAAGTGGTCGAAGGCTCATGTCGAGCAGTCAGGAATCGGTCGGGGTGGGGAAGTCAGCGAGAAATCAGGACGCAGAGAGCGACGGATCGGGCACGCAGGACGGCCGGATCAGGCGATCCGGCCTCTCATCCGATTCTACGAGCACGCCGCTTCGGACCCGCCGAGCGCGGTCCGCGGGGGCCTTCGGGAACGGTCAAAAAGACGCGAGGAACATTTCGGGTCCCCAGCAACCGAAATGTTCCGCAGGGATTTTTGAGTGACGCCTCCGCGGCCCGCGGCGAGGCGTCGTGGGGTCAACCGCCTAGGGGAAGCCGGGGCCGTTGCGGACGTGCTCGACCTGGCCGACGCCCTCGGCGGCGGAGCGGCCCTCGATGTCGTCCCACGCATGGAGCATCCGCTTCAGGCGGGCAACCGCCTCGGGTGGGTGGGCGGCGACCGAGGCGGCGAGGGCGAGGGCCGACTCCTCGGTGGCGGCGGAGGGTGCGACCCGGTTGATGAGGCCGAGGCGGAGGGCCTCGTCGGGGCCGATCGTGCGCGAGGTGAGCAGCAGGTACTTGGCGGCGGCGAGGCCGCAGAGGGTGACCAGGCGGGCCGGGCCGACCGGCATCCCGAGGGCCGCGCCGGGGAAGCGCATCCGCAGGTTGGAGCCGCCGACCCGCAGGTCGCAGGCGATCGAGATCTCGGCGCCGCCGCCGACCACGTCGCCGTGGCAGGCCGCCACGGTCGGCTTCGGGAAGGCGACGATCGTGTCGTAGAGGTCGGAGAACATCTGCATTCGCCGCACCTGGCCGTCGCGGTCGAGCTCCTCGCGCACGTCGGCGCCCGCCGAGAGGCCCATGTGGTCGGTCGAGGAGAAGACCAGCACCCGGACCGCGTCGTCGGCGCGCGCGACCGCGAGGTGCTCGAGCAGCTCGCTCAGCATCTGCGTGTTGATCGCGTTGCGCGCCCCCGGCCGGTCGAGGCGGATCAGCGCGACGCCGTCCTCGGCGACGCTGTAGCTCGTCACCATCCCCGGCTCGGCCGCCGCGGCCCCGTTGTTCGGCGCGTCACTCATCGTCGTTGCTCCATATATCTCGCGCTTCGTTCACTCACACAGATATGGATGCTCGTTCACTCCGCCCCCGGGGACGCTAGCCGCTCGACCAGCCTCTCCGCTTCGCGGGCGGCGTCGTCGACCAGCTGGTCGACTTCGGCGGGGGGCTCGCGGAAGCGTCCCAGGACCCAGGCGGAGACGATCTCGGGGTCGGTCGAGTCGGGACGGCCGACGCCGATCCGGACGCGCCAGAAGTCGGCCGAGCCGAAGCCGCGTTTGAGGCTCTTCAGGCCGTTGTGGCCGGCCAGGCCGCCGCCCTCGCGGACGCGGATCTCGCCGAAGGGGATGTCGATCTCGTCGTGGAGGACGATCGTGCGGTCGAGCGGCGCCTTCAGGGCGCCGCGCGCCGGGCCGGCCGAGTCGCCGACGGCGTTCATGTAGGTCAGCGGCAGGAGGATCGCGACGCGCGGGCCGCCCGGCCCGGCGCGCCCTTCCCAGAGCTCGCCGCGGTACTTGGAGCGCGGCTTGCCAAGGTCCCAGCGGCGGGCCAGCTCGCGCGCCACGTCGAAGCCGATGTTGTGGCGATCGCGGGCGTGCTCGGGCCCGGGGTTCCCCAGGCCGACGATCAGGATGCGCTCGCCGTCCTCCTGACGACGACCGAAGAGGGCCACGGCCCGAGAGGGCTACTCGCCCTCGGAGTCGCCGCCCGAGTCGCCGTCGCCGGCGGCCTCGCCGCCCTCGCCCTCGGCCTCGCCGACCAGTTCGGTCTCCTCCTCGACCTCGGGGGCGGCCTCTTCGACGCGCGGCGGCGAGAGGGTGACGATGGTGATCTCCTCGGGGTCCTCGGCGACGAAGGTGACGCCGCTCGGCACGTCCACGGCGGAGAGCTGCAGGGTGTCGTTGATCTCCATCGCGGAGACGTCGACGACGATTTTGTCCGGGATCTCGGTCGGCAGCGCTTCGATCGTGATCTCGCGGGTGACGTGCTCGAGCACGCCGCTCGCCTTCACGCCGGGGGCGTCCTCGACGCCCTCCAGCTCGATCGTGACTTCCGCCTGGATCGCAGTGTCGAGTTTGACCTCCTGGAGGTCGATGTGGGTGAGCGTGCCACGCACCGGGTGGAGCTGCTGCTCCTTGATCACGACCGGGCGCGCTTTGCCGCCGTCGATCGAGAGGTCGAACAGCGCGGCGCCCTCGCCGATCACGTGGCGGACGTCCCGTTCGGCGACCTGGAAGGCGGTCGCCTCGGCCCCGCCGGAGTAGACGACGCCGGGGACCAGCCCCTCGCGGCGCATACGGCGGGCCGACCGCGAGCCGAAATCGGCGCGCGGAGCGACGTTCAAAGTGGTGCGTGCATCAGCCATCGGGCAGGGGAGGATAGAGAATCGGCCGCCGAAGGCGTCCTGTGACAATCTCTGGGCGTGGCTGACGAAGCCAAGATCCCCAAGGGACGGTTCCGTCGATCGGCGAAACTGGGGTCGATCATCGGCGCGCAGGGGGCCCGTTACGCGGGCACCAAGGCTGCCAACGTGGCCCGCTCCGAAGAGGAGGGCAAAGAGCGGCTCGAGCAGCGCCACCTGGAAACGGCGATGAAGATGGTCGGCGCGCTCGGCCAGATGAAGGGCGCGGCAATGAAGCTCGGCCAGTTCGCCTCCTTCATCGACACCGAATTCATCCCCGAGGAGTACCGCGAGATCTACCAGGAACAGCTCGCCAAACTGCGCACCGACGCGCCCGCGATGCCCTGGGAGCAGGTGGTGAAGGTGCTCGAAGAGGAGTACGACGGCGAACCGCTGTCGGAGTTCTTTGCCGAGATCGAGCACGAGGCGTTCGCCGCCGCCTCGATCGGCCAGGTGCACCGCGCCGAGCTGCTCGACGGGCGCCGCGTCGCGGTGAAGATCCAGTACCCGGGGATCGCCGAGGCGCTCGAGGCGGACTTGCGGAACGCCGGCACGATCGTGCGGCTGGCGCGGGCGATCGCGCCGGGGCTGGACGCCAAGGCGATCGCCGACGAGCTGCGCGAACGGGTGATGGAGGAGCTCGACTACGAGTACGAGGCGCAGAACCAGCGCACCTTCTCGCGCGCCTACCGCGAACATCCGTTCATCTACGTGCCGGAAGTCGTGACGCGGCTGTCCCGGCGGCGCGTCCTGGTCACCGAGCTGGTCGAGGGGATCGGTTTCGAGGAGATCAAGGAACTGCCCCACGAGGAGCGCAGCCGCTTCGGCGAGATCGTCTTCCGCGGCAGCTTCGGCTCGATCTACCACCTGCAGCAGTTCAACGCCGACCCCCACCCCGGCAACTACCTCCTGATGGCGGACGGCCGGGTCGCCTTCCTCGACTTCGGGATGACGAAGAAACTCGACCGCGAGCAGATCCTGCTCGAGCAGCGCGCCTTCGACGCCGCCTCGCGCGACGACCCCGAGGCGTTCCGTAAGGCCCTGCACGACCTCGGCTTCGTCAAAAACCCGTCGAAGCTCGACGCCGAACGGCTGCTCGAGCACATGCACGCGATCGGCGGCTGGTACGTCGAAGACCGCGAGGTCGAAATCACCGGACGGATCGTGATGCGGATCATCGAGGCGACCAACGACCCGCGCTCGGAGTTCTTCGACCTGATGCGGCGCGAGTCGATCCCGGCCGACGAGCTGATGGGGCGGCGGATGGAGGTCGGCGTCGTCGCCGTGCTCGGGCAGCTGCGAGCGAAACGGAACTGGCACCGGATCGTGCGCGAGTGGGTCTATGCGGACGCGCCCTGCACCGAGCTGGGGCGCCAGGAGTGGGATTACTTCGAGGAGCGAGGGCTAAAGCAGACGCCCGGCCTGGCCGAAACCCCCTGATATGAGACGCATCAGGCGCGGTTGGGCGCTGACCAAGAAAAGCTGGGCGCTGCTGAGCGCGCACCGGGAACTGGTCCGCTTCCCGCTCTACGGCGGGATCGCGACGATCATCCTCGGGCTCGTCTTCCTCGGGCCGGGAGCCTTCGCGCTCGACAAGCACAGCTACGGGATCGGCGTGCCGCTGATCGTGATCGGGATCTACGTGCTGAGCGTGGTCGGCATCTACTTCAGCGTCGGGCTGGCGGCCTGCGCGGACCGGATCTTCCGCGGCGAGAGCGCCACGGTCGGCGACGGGATGGCGGTCGCCAACTCGCGCTTCGCGGCGATCTGCGGCTGGGCCGCGCTCTCCACCGCGATCGGCCTCGTCATCGGACTGCTCGAGAACCAGGGCGGCGCCTTCGGCAACATCGCCGGCCGCCTGGTCGGCGCGGCCTGGTCGCTGGTCACCTTCCTCTCGGTGCCGGTGATCGCGATCGAGGGCACCGGCCCGTTCGCCACCCTCAAACGCTCCGCCTCCCTCTTCCGCGAACGCTGGGGACAGCAGATCACCGGCAACCTGGCGATTGGCGGCGCCGTCTTTCTGCTCGGCGTGCTGCCCGCGCTGGTGCTGATCGTGGTCGGCTTCGTGATCTGGCCCTCGACCGGCATCGGCGGCGGCCTCCTCGTCGTCCTCGGCGCCCTGGTCCTCTGCGTCGCGCTCCTGATCTCGAAGGCGCTCAGCGGCATCTTCGGCGTCGCCCTCTACCGATACGCCCTCGACGGCGAGGTGGTCGGCGGCTTCACCCAGGAGGACCTGGAGAGCGCGGTGAAGCGCAAGCGCGGGGCGAAGCTCCCCGGCGCGACGCCCGGCACGGTTTAGGGGGAGCTCAACTGAGCCCCGGGGGTCGGGGGAAGGGATGTGGCTGGGGAAGCCGGCGCCCGGGGAAGGGATGCGGCCGTCTCGGCCACGACCCCGGCAGGGTGTGGCCGTGACCGAGACGGCCGGGTATGAAAGGCGTGGAGGATCCGTGACGCTCGCCGGGGATCGTCACGAAGATGCCGGGAAGGTCACTCTTCCTGGCGTCTTCCTCGGA
Organism: Solirubrobacterales bacterium; assembly: GCA_036495785.1. Classification (GTDB taxonomy): domain Bacteria; phylum Actinomycetota; class Thermoleophilia; order Solirubrobacterales; family 70-9; genus VAYN01. The sequence continues at coordinate 193,176 of DASXMH010000001.1, read as the reverse complement.
CGTCACGAAGACGCGACCATCGTTTTGGCCCCTATAGGGGCCAAAAAGCACCCAGCGCGTCTGGGGGCCTCGATTCCGGCCCTCGGAGGGCCGGGAGGTGTGACGTTCCCGGCGTCTTCGTCGACGACCGGGCCTCCCGGCCCGGGTGAGTTCGCACTTTTCCGAGGTATGCGCGGATAACCGCGAACCCACCGTCCCGGGGGCTCACCCTCGGGCAGGACGGTCACGGAGGTCCGACTTCGCGCCGTCCCTGCGACCTCTTCCCCGCGAACCCCTCACGTCCCGGGCGTCTCGTGGCGGCCACACCCTGCCGGGGTCGGCACGAGACGCCCGGGACGCACCTCGGCCGGCCGGCCGGCCTCCCGAACAACGCCGCCCGGCGCCACGCCCGGCACGGTCTAGCGCGTTGGACTTTGACCCTGCCATGGCAGGGTCAAAGTCCAATCCGCGCGTACAGCCGCGGGTCGTTCGAGACGAGGCCGTCGACGCCCATGTCGACCAGTTGGCGCATGCGGGGTTCGTCGTCGACCGTCCAGGCGATCAATTCGACCCCGGCGTGCTCGCAGATGCCGGCGAGCCGGGGGCTGATCAGCGGGTGGTAGACCCACATCGCGAAGACGCCGAACTTCGGCAATTTCTCGGCGGCGAGGCCCGGCAGCTGCAGGCGCATCCCGTAGAGGGCGGCGCGCAGCGCCGGTTTCGCCCACCGCCGCCGCGTCCAGTCGCGGCGCGTCTTCGGGAAGGTCCAGCCGCGGCGCAGGTTCGGTTCCAGCTCGAGCACGCGTTTCAGGGTGTGCATCTCCATCGTCGAGATCATCGCCCGGTCGATCAGGTCGCGCTCGCGCAGCGCCTCGACGAACTCCTCCTCGCGCCCCGGCAGCTTGACGTCGAGGTCGATCTCGACCTTGTCGAGCGGGGGATCGAGGAACGCGTCGAGCGCCTCGGTCAGCTTCAACGGCTCGCGGCTCGCCGCGTCCTCCCAGTCATGGGCGACGACCAACGGGTGCCGCTGCTCCATCGGCAGGTGGGCGTCCTGCAGCCACAGTACGTCGAACTCGATCGTGTCGACGCCCGCCTCGACCGCCGCCTTGAAGCTCTCCAGCGTGTTGCCGGGCGCGATCAGGTCGGCGCCCTTGTGGCCGACGAGCCTCACTCGAAGCAGCCGGTCGTGATCGCCGCAGCGATCACCCAGACGGCCGGGTAGACGAACAGCGCAAAGCCGAGGAGGTTGGTGGGAAGGCTGAGGCCGACCTCATCGGCGCCGCGCAGTTCGGTCCAGTTGGCGACGAGACCGCCGAAGGCGATCATGGTCCCCGCCAAGAGAGCGATGAGGACGACGTAGAGCGCCACCCCAGCGGCGCCTTCACGCCGGCGACGGCGAGGACGACCACGGCCGCCGTGCCGATCGCCGGAACCTTTCTCCAGGCCCCTCGACCGCTGCGGAGCATCGCGGCGAGGCGCCACGCCCCGAGGCCGAGGGTGGCAAGGACGGCCATCGCGCTGAGGACCGAGAAGACAACGCCCGCCGCCTGGTCGGTCAGCGAGGCCCCGCACCCGGCCTCGTGCATTTGGAAGGCGACGACGACCAGCACCACCGCGCCGACGATCGGCGCGACGATCCACCGGCCGAGCGATCCGCCGCGCTCCCCGATCGCCGGTGTCGCGGCCATCGCCGGCTTAGAAGAGCTGGTTCTCGCCGGCGAAGATCTCCGAGACCGAGTCGTCGGTGAAGATCCGTCGGATCGAGTCGGCGAAGGTGCCGGCGGTCGAGAGCACGGTGATGTTGTCGGGGGCGCCGGGGCGGAGCGGCAGGGTGTCGGTGACGACGATCCGCTCGATCGCCGACTCGGCGAGCCGCTCGTAGGCGGGGCCAGAGAAGACGCCGTGGGTGGCGCAGGAGATGACCCGCGCGGCGCCCTCGTCGATCACCGTCTCGGCGGCGGCGACGAGCGTTCCGGCGGTGGCGATCATGTCGTCGACCAGGACCGCGGTCTTGCCCTTCACGTCACCGACCACGTAGCCGATCTCGGCGACCGCCTGGGCGGGCCGCTCCTTCTCCATCACCGCCCACTGGGTACCGATCCGGCGGGCGAAGTTGCGCGCCGTCTTCACTCGGCCCGCGTCGGGGGAGACGATCACCAGCTCTTCGGTCATTTCCTGGTCGATGAACCACTGGGTCAGCATCGGCATCGCCGTCATGTGGTCGACCGGGACGTGGAAGAAGCCCTGCACCTGGCCCGCGTGGAGGTCCATGGTGAGGACGCGGTCGACGCCGACCGCCTCCAGGCACTTGGCGACGATCCGCGCCGAGATCGGCTCGCGCGGCGCCGACTTCTTGTCCTGGCGGGCGTAGCCGTACCAGGGCATCACGGCGATGATCCGGTGGGCGGAGGCGCCCTGGGCGGCGTCGATCATCGCCAGCAGCTCCATCAGTGAGTCGTTCGGCGTCATGTGGGTGCGCTCGTTGCCGCAGGTCGACTGCACGATGAAGACGTCGGCGCCGCGGATCGACTCCTCGTAGCGGCAGTAGACCTCGCCGTCGGCGAACGTCTTCAGCGTCACATTGCCGAGGTCGATTTCGAGTTTCTGCGCGATCTTCGCGGCCAGCTCTTCGGAGCTGCGCCCGCCGAAGACCATCATCCGCTTCGAGTAATCGTGGGAGATCGCCGTAGCCGCCATCGGCTTCTCCTCGAGGGTACTCACGTGTCCTGCTCCTCTCGCATCTTCGCCGCCTTGTCTGCCGCGTAGCCGTCGATATTGCGTTGCGCGTTTTCGGACACTGCAAGGGCCCCTTCCGGGACATCGTCCTTGATCACCGCGCCGGCGCCAGTGTAAGCGGAGTCGCCGACCTCAACCGGCGCGATCAGCATCGTGTCGACCCCGATCCGCACGTCGCGGCCGATCGTCGTCCGGTTCTTGTGGAAACCGTCGTAATTAGCGGTGATCGTGCCCGCGCCGAGATTCGACCCGGGGCCGACGTCGGCGTCGCCGACGTAGGACAGATGGGGGACTTTGGCGCCCTTGCCGATGTGCGAGTTCTTGATCTCGACCGAGGCGCCGGCCTTCGACCCGGCCTCCATCACGGTGCCTGGGCGCAGGTAGGCGAAGGGGCCGACGGTGGCGCCGTCGCCGATCTTCGAGCCTTCGACGTGGGAGCGCAGGACGGCGGCCTCGGTGCCGATCTCGGTGTCGATCGCGGTGGTCAGCGGGCCGACCACGGCGTTGGCGCCGACCACGGTGGCGCCGAGCAGGCTGGTGGCGGGCTCGACGCGGGCGTCCTGGCCGATCTCGACGCCGGCGTCGATCCAGGTCGAGGCGGGGTCGACGACGGTGACCCCAGCCAGCATGTGGGCCTCGAGCAGGCGGCGGCGAGCCTCGACCTCGACCTCGGCGAGCTGGACGCGGTTGTTGATCCCCATCGTCACCGCGAGGTCGGCGGTGAGGTGGGCGGCGACCGCGAGTCCCGTGGCGCGCATCGCTCCGAAGACGTCGGGCAGGTAGTACTCGCCCTGGGCGTTGTCATTGGAGAGGCCGGCGAGCGCGGTCGCCAGCGGCGCGGCGTCGAAGGCGTAGGTGCCGGCGTTGATCTCGCGGATCGAGAGCTGGGCCGGGTCGGCGTCGCCCGCGGCTTTCGCCTCGACCACCTTTTCGACCCCGCCGTCGGCGGTGCGGACGACGCGGCCGTAGGAGCCAGGGTCCTCGAGCTCGATCGTCAGCATCGTCGCCGCGGCGTCGGAGCCGGCGTGAGCCTCGAGCAGCGCGGCGATGGTCTCGGTCGAGATCAGCGGTACATCGCCGGAAAGGACGAGAACGGTCTCGGCCTCCTCGACCAGCGGCAGCGCCGCGCGGATCGCGCCGCCGGTGCCGTCCGGCTGGGGCTGCTCGACCGTCTCGACGCCCTCGGGGAGCCCGGCGGAGATGTCGCGGCCCGGTGAGACGATCGCCGCGACCCGCCCCGCGCCCGCCTCTCGGGCGGCGAGGATCGGCCAGGCGACCATCGGCCGTCCGCACACAGGGTGCAGCATCTTCGGCGTCGAGGAACGCATCCGCGTTCCCTCGCCGGCCGCCATGACCAGGACCAGAGGGGCTGCCACTGTCCCTCAGATTATTCGGGGGCGAGCGTCGGCGTCGCGTTCAGGGGGCCGGCGAAACGTCCCGCTCAGGCGTCGCGCGCGAGTTCCTTGCCGACCTGGGCCACCGAGATCAGCGTCCAGCCGAGGAAGATCAGGTCGATGCCGACCAGTAGGCCGATCGCCCAGTCGGCGCTGGAGGGGAACTTGACCAGGACGAGGATGCCGACGATCAGGCCGCAGATGCCGCTCAGGCCGACCCAGCCGGCGTTCGGCGTGCCGCGCCCCAGGAAGGCGACGACGATCCGGGTCAGTCCCATCAGCAAGAAGTAGATGCCGAGGACGAGGGTCAGGGTGAGGGTGCCGTTGTGCGGCTCGACGATCAGCCAGAGGCCGACGAGGAAGGTCAGCACCGCCCAGGCCAGCCGCGCCAGGAAGCTGCCGACGCCGTGGGCGGCGAAGGCCGCGGCGGCGAGGAAGGCACTGACGATGACGAGGATGCAGCCGATGAAGATCGCGGTGCCGAGCGAGAAGATCTCCGGCAGCACGATCGCGATCACGCCGATCACGACCGCGACGATGCCGATCGTCCGCAGCGTGCGCCAGGTCTGCGCCAGCCCTTCGCGCACCTCGGGATCGAGTGAAGCTCCTCCGTACTCCATTCCAAAAGAGACCCTAAGCGGTGCGGCGGACGCTCGTCGGCGATTCCGGGGGAAGGACTCGAACCCTCTCTTCCAGGACCAAAACCTGGCGTGCTGGCCGATTACACCACCCCGGACCGGGTTGGCAGCGTAGCGCCGGGCGGCGGCTGCGCGTCAGTCGTCGCTGCTGCGGCGGACCTTCCCGCCACCGGCGCCCGGCTCGAGCGCCGGGCCGCGCGGCGAGGCGATGCCGAGCACGCGCATCGCTTTGAGGCCGAGGCCGAGCTTCTCGCGGCCCTCGGTCGAGGAGACGTCGTGGCCGCAGAGCTCGCGCACCCGCTCCAGCCGGTAGCGCACCGTGTGGCGATGGGTGAAGAGCTGTTTGGCGGTGGCGGCGACGTTGCCGTCGTTGTCGAGGTAGGCCTCGACCGTGGTGACCAGCTCGGTCTCGTACTGCTCGTCGTAGTCGGCGAGCGGCTGGATCGTCTCGGCGTAGAAGCGTTCGAGCTCGCCCGGGTCGTCGCTCATCGCGGGCAGCAGCAGGCGGTAGGCGCCGGTGTCCTCGAAGGCGAGCAGCGGCCGGCCCTCGGCCTCGCCGACGTTGACCGCGAGGCGCGCCTCCGAGCCCGCGCGGTAGAGGTCGACCGGGTCGGCGCTGCGGCGGCTGCGCCCGATCGTGACGTGGAAGCCGGAGAGGCTGTCGGCGAGCTCGCGGGCGAGGCCGGCGGCGGCGCGGGCGAGGCGCTCGTCGTCCTCGGCGGGGACGATCACCGCGACTTCGGCGGCGGGCTCGGCGTCCGCGGTTGTCGCCAGGCTGCCCGGCGCCAACGAGCGCAGGGCGCGCAGCGCCAAGGTGAGGACGCGGCCGCGCCACTCGCCGGACTGGGCGGCGCGCGGGGCGGCGCGGAGGACGAGGACGCCGGCGCCGCGGTCGAGGTTGGCGCCGAGCTCGGCGCCGCGGGCGACGATGTCGCCGCGGTCGGTGACCCGGCGCTCGAGCACGTCGGCGACGAAGGCGCTCGCCACCTCCTCGCTCGCCCACTCGGGGGCGCGCGAGCGCTCCAGCTCCAACGCGAGGAGCGTCGTCACCATCCGCGCGATCGAGGGGGCGGGCGGCGCCTTGGCCCGGTAGCGCAGCTCACCGACCGCGCTGTCGGCGACCCGCAGCTCGACCACGGTCACGCCCTCGCCGCCCGACAGCAGCCGTTCCTCCTGGTCCGGGGACGCGCCCGCGACCGCAAGCACAGCACTGGAGCGATCGATCAGCGCCACGCTGGCATCGAGCAGCCGCGCCGCGGCTCGTGCCACTGCGGGCAGCCCAGCACCCGATTCAACGGCCTCAGAGAGAGCGTCAAGCAGCGTTGGATCTTCGGGCGACACAGCCGATTGGGTCTCCTTGGGCGTGGCGGTCACCGTCGCATTATTCCGACACGCCCTCACAGCCAGGCCGGACGCGCACTCATGAGCGCCCGCGCCCCGGACCCTGAAGCCCGCCTGCGACCGTCCCTAACCGGTGATGAATTCGTGGATTTCCGGCCAGTACTTGACGACCACCAGCCCGATCACGACACCCCCGAGAATCAGCGCTGCCAGCACGAAGATCGAGAGCGCTCCGGCGGCCGCCTTTTCCCAGAGCCGGCCCGCGCCGGACAGGGCCGGACTCAGGATCAGGGTCACGAAGGTGATCAGACAGATCAGCGCCGCGATCCCGAAGAGGACGTACTGGTGTTCGATCTTGGCGAGGCCGAAGGCGATCACTGTTGCGGATTGTGGCGCAATTGGCTGACGACGAGGCCGACGGCGGCGCAGATCGAGAAGCCGGCGGCGCCGAGCGCCCAGCCGCCGCTGACGTCGCTCAGGTAGTGGACGTTGAGGTAGACGCGTGAGAGGCCGACCAGCGCGGTGAGCACGAACCCGGCGACGACGACCAGCGTCGCCCGCGCCATCCCCGGCCGCAGACGCACGACGATCGTCGTCGCCAGCCAGACGTAGATCACCGAGTGGGCGGCGTGGCCGCTCGGGAAGGAGGAGCCGGTGGTGGCGACGAGGCGGTGCGGCGGGCGCGGCCGGTCGACCAACGCCTTGATCTCCTGGAAGCCGACCTGGATCAGCACCATGCCGGCGAGGAGGACGCAAACCTCGGTCCAGCGCCGGCGCCAGGCCAGCGCCGCGGCGCAGACCAGGGTCAGCGGCCAGACGAAGGCGCCCGAGCCGAGGAAGGTGACGACCTTCGAGAAGCCGGTCATGAAGCCGCAACGGATGGCTTCGGCGACCGAGATCGCGGTTTCGTCGCCGGGGGTCGGGCCGGGGTGGCCTTCGATCACCACGATGTAGGCGATCAGGACGAAGAGGGCGACGGCGAGGACCGCCATCAGCGAGGTGAATTCGAGGCCGAAGGTGCCGCCGGGGGTGAGGCGGTCGCCGATCAGGCGAAGGCCGGCTTCGTGGCGGCGGGCGAAGGTGACGATCCAGCGCGTCGCCATGTGATCGTCCATCCAGCGGACCGCGGCGGCGCGGTTCTCGGCGACGCGCAGGTACCGGGTCGCCCAGACGAGGCCGACCACGACGACGATCAGCGTGCCGAGGATGACCGCGCCTTTGCCGGCGTAGTTGATCGCGGTGTCGATCGACTTCGAGAAGACGTAGCCGATGACGACGGTGGCGCTGACCCAGATCCCGCAGCCGAGCACGCTGTAGGGGAAGAACTGGCGGAAGCGCATGCCGGAGCTGCCGGCGATGAAGGGGGCGAAGGCGCGGACGAAGCCGACGAAGCGGCCGAGGAAGATCGTTTTGCCGCCGTGGCGGGAGAAGAAGTCCTCGACCTGGTGGAGGCGGTCGTGGGAGAACCCGAAACGGGGGCCGTGGCGGAGCAGGAACTCGCGGCCGAGGCGGCGGCCGAGGAAGAAGCTGGTGACGTCGCCGGCGCAGGCCATGGTCCAGGCGAGCGCGATCGTCACGTAGAGGTTGATCGCGCCCTGGCCGGCGACCGCGCCGCCGAGCAGCATCACGGTCTCGCCGGGGGCGACGAGGCCGATGAAGGCGCCGGTCTCGGCGAAAGCGAAGAAGCCGACCAGCAGGTAGGTCCAGGCGCCGAGCGCGTGGGAGACCTTCTCGAGGATCGACTCGAGGTCGAGGACCTGGGTGAAGAGGTAGTACGCGACCGCGATCACGGCGACCAGCGCGGCGCGGCTGGCCCACTTTCGCTGGGTGTCGGTGCCGGGGAGCTTCACCGGGGGGCTCCGGCGAAGGCCGGGGGTTCCATGACGCCCTCCGGACGCGCCTTCGGCGCTGAGTGTCCGGAGGACATCACGGAACCCCCGTCGACGGGGCGCGTCCCGCGAGGCAGACGATTGCGTCGTCGCGGTCGAGAGACGCGGCGGCGCGCTCGGCTTCTGTGAGGCTGGCGAAGAGGGCGACGGCGGTGGGGCCGGAGCCGCTGAGGAAGACGGCCGGGGCGCCGGTGGAGCGGAGGGCGTCGAGGGCGTCGCCGATGTCGGGGCGGAGGCTGATCGCGGCGGGCTCGAGGTCGTTCACCAAGAGGTCGACGTAGGTGAGTGGGGACGCGCCCGCGCCGGCTGCGGCGCGCAGGCGTGGCGCGATCTCGTCCAGCTCGGCCGGGTCGCGGCCGAGGCCGAGCCGGTCGGCCTCCTTGAAGACGGCGGCGGTCGAGAGCCCACCGCCGGACGGCAGCAGAAGCGCCGCGTGCTCGGCGGGCGCCGGGAGCGGCTCGACCCTCTCCCCCGCGCCGCGGACCAGCGCCAGGGTCGGTCGCAGCTGCGACGGAACGTCCGCCCCCAGCTCGGCGGCGATCGTCGGCAGGTCGGCGATCTCGCCTGCGGCGAGGCGGAGCACCGCCGCCGCGTCGGCGGAGCCGCCGCCGAGGCCGGCGGCGACCGGGGTCCGCTTCTCGATCTCGATCCGCAGGGGTGGGGCGTCCCAACCGCGCTCGCGCAGGGCGGCGAGCGCGCGGGCGGCGAGGTTCTCGCCCTCGACCCCGGGACAGATCACTTGGTCGCGCTCTGCCTCCTCGATCCGCAGCAGGTCGGCGAGGGCGAGCGGCTCGAAGAGCGAGCAGAGCTCGTGCAGGCCGTCGGGCCGGGGGCGGCCGAGGTAGAGGCCGAGGTTCAGCTTGGCGGGTGCGTGGACGAGCATGGCGGCGGTGAGGCGGCTATCGCGGCGGCCGGTTCATCGGGGAAGGGTTGGGCATCGCGGGGACGGCATGGCGGCGGGGGAAGTCGGGCATCGACAGGCGGTCAGTCCTCCTCGCCGTGGAGGATCGCGGAGAGCGCGGCGAATTGGCCGGGCGCGAGTCTCTCTGCACGGGCGTCCTCGGGCAGGCCGAGCTCCGCCAGGCCGGCGCGGGCGGCGGCGCGCGGCGCCGGGACGCCGCGCAGTCCCGCGATCTCCAGCGAGCGCGCCAGGGTTTTGCGGCGGTGGGCGAAGGCGGCGCGGACGAGGTCGCGGGTCGCCGCGTCGGCGCCCGGGCCGGTCCGCCGCAGGCGCAGGATCGCGGAGTCCACCCGGGGGCGCGGCTTGAAGACCGCGGGATCGACCTTGCGGACCAGCTCGACCTCGCAGGCGAGCTGGGCGATCGCGCTGGGAGCACCGTAGGTGCGATTGCCCGAGGCGGCGCGCAGGCGCTCGGCGATCTCCAGCTGCACCATCACCGTCCAGGTCTGAAGGGACGGCAGCTCCTCGATCGTCTTCAGGATCACCGGCGTCGCCACCGAGTAGGGCAGGTTGGCGACCATCGCGTTCGGCGCCGGGTCGAAGGCGGCGAGGTCGAGCCGCACCGCATCGCCCCAGTGGAGCGTCACGTTGGGGAGGGCCGCGATCGGCGCCAGCGCCGCCTCCAGACCGCGGTCGATCTCCACCGCGTGGAGGTGGGCGACGCGCTCCGCCAGCCGCCCGCTCAGCACCCCTGCCCCGGCCCCGACCTCGAGCACCACGTCGCCCTCCCCCACCCCCGAGTCGCGGACGATCGCGCCCAGCAGGTTGGGGTCGGCGAGGAAGTTCTGGCCGAGCCTGACCACCGCCCCGCTACCAGCGGAAGAGGGCGCGGGCGTTGGCCTCGACCGTGCGCTCCAGATCCTCGTAGGAGACGCCGCGCTCGATCGCGACGACCTCGGCGGTGGCGACGACGTTGGCGGGCTCGTTGCGCTCGCGGCGGCGCACCTGCGGGGTGAGGAAGGGGGCGTCGGTCTCGACCAGGAGGCGGTCGTCGGGCACCTTGGCGGCGGCGAAGCGCAGGTCGGCGGAGCGCGGATAGGTGACGTTGCCGGCGAACGAGCAGTACCAGCCGCGCTCGGCGGCTTCGGTCGCCTTCTGCGGCGCCGAGAAGCAGTGGAGGATCACGGTGGCGCCGGCGGCGCGCGCGTCGAGCGTGGCGAAGATCTCGTCGATCGCGGCGCTCTCGCCATCCCCGTCGCGGGCGTGGATGACGATCGGCAGGCCGAGGTCGACCGCCACCTCGATCTGGCCGGCGAAGGCGCGGCGCTGGTCGTCCGGGGACGCGGTGTCGCGGTAGAAGTCAAGGCCGGTCTCGCCGATCGCGCGGACGTTCGGGTGTGTGGCCAGCTCGGCGAGCGCCGCCTGGGCCTTGTCGTCGAAGCCGGTCGCGTCGTTGGGATGACGGCCGATGCTCGCGAAGACGGGCTCCTCGGCCTCGGCGACCGCGACGACCTCGGCGTTGGTCGTCTCGTCGAGCCCCACGTTCAGCATCCGGTTCACCCCTGCCCCGGCGGCCGCCTCGAGCAGCTCGGCGGTCGGCTTCTCGCAGAGGAAGAGGTGCGTGTGGGAGTCGATCACCCACCCCAGCCTATTGGTCGCTCCGCGGTTGGAAATCCTCGCCATACGGGGATTTCCAACCGCGCGGGGCTAGGCGGGCGTCTCGATCTTCGGGAAGAGCGGCTGGATCCGCTCGACCTGCTGGCCGCCGCCGCGCGAGCCGAGCTCGGCGAGGGCGCGTCCGTCTTCACCGAGCGCCGCCAGGAGCTGCTCGGCGGTCGCGGGCAGGAAGGGCACCAGCATCAGGGTGACGACGCGCAGGCCCTCGACCAGGTTGTAGAGGACTTCGTCGAGGCGGGCCGGGTCGGCCTCGTCCTTGGCGAGGACCCAGGGCGAGGTCTCCTCGACGTAGCGGTTGAGGCGGCGCACCAGCACCCAGATGACCTCCAGCGCCTGGCTCAGCTCGGCGCGGTCGATCAGGTCGGTGAGGCGGTCGAGCGTGCCTTCGAAGTCCTCGGCGAGGACCGCGTCGACCTGTGCCTCGGGCACGGTCCCGTCGCGGTAGCGGGCGACCATCGCCAGCGTGCGGCTGGCGAGGTTGCCGTAGTCGTTGGCGAGCTCGGTCTCGTAGCGCCCCTCGAAGCCCGCGGTCGAGATCGAGCCGTCCTGGCCGAAGCTGACCTCGCGGAAGAGGTAGAAGCGCAGCGCGTCGGCGCCGAACCGCTCGATCACCTCGAACGGGTCGAGCACGTTGCCGAGGCTCTTCGACATCTTTTTCTCGCCCATCAGCAGGTAGCCGTGGATGACCATGCGGCGCGGCGGCTCGAGGCCGGCGGCCATGCAGAGGGCGGGCCAGATGACCGCGTGGAACTTGAGGATGTCCTTGGCCATCACGTGCAGGTCGGCGGGCCAGTAGCGGTCGGTCAGGTCCTCGCCCGGGCGGGCGAAGGTGAGCGCGGTGACGTAGTTGAGGAGCGCGTCGAACCAGACGTACATGCGCTGCTCGGGGTCCCAGGGCAGCGGCAGCCCCCACTTCAGGGTCGGCCGCGAAAGCGACACGTCCTCGAGCCCGCCCTTGATGAAGGCGACGGCCTCGTTGCGGCGGAACTCGGGGACGACGAAGTCCGGCTGCCCTGCATAAAGCGCTTCCAGCTTGCCCTGGAACTTGGAGAGCTCGAAGAACCAGTTCTCCTCCTCGACCCAGTCCAATGGGATCTCGTGGATCGGACACGTATTACCCTCCGCCACCTCGCGCTCCGTTTTGAAGTCGGCGCAGCGCGGGCAATACCAGCCTTCATAGGCGCCCTTCCGCACCCAGCCGTTGTCATAAACCCGCTGCATGATCTCCGCGACCTTCGCTTCGTGCCGCGGATCCGACGTCCGGATAAAGAAGTCGTTCGTCGCATCGATGATCGGCATCAGCGCCTCGAACTTCGCCGCGTTCCGATCTACCAGCTCCGCCGGCCCGATCCCCTCCGCCGCCGCCGCGTTCTCGATCGGCTCCCCATGCTCATCCGTCCCCGTCAAGAAGAACACGTCCTCCCCCCGCTGCCGATGATGCCGCGCCAGGATGTCCGCAGCCAGCGTCGAGTAAGCGTGCCCCACGTGGGGCTCCGCGTTGACGTAGTAGATGGGGGTGGTGACGTAGAACTCGGTCATACGCGCACCACGATAGTGAGGGCGGATGGCGGGCGATACACCCGAGCGCCCGGTCGTCGTCCAGCACGGCGGGGAGCGGGTGCAACCGGGCAGCTCCTCACCTTCTCTTCTGCACGCACGGCTCCTAGAGCGGGCTACCGACCGAGTGCGACAGCGTCTAGTCAAACATGGAGTACAACCACGGCCTCTCGCGCCGGGGCCCCATGCCGTTGCGGGCCGCACACGAGCGATCGAGGACCGGAGGCATGAAGCGGTTGGGGGGACCCCAACGATCCCCCCAATCCGCGTTCCTTCACCCAACCCTCAGGATGACGGGTCATCAGCAGGTTCTTGATACCCAAAATTCGGATTTAGCTTCGGGTGTCACACCGAGGCTTGTTTTTAGCGCCCGCCAGCAACTTCCGCTGCCCGCCGGATGTTCAACAATGTCGTCTTTCTGATAATCCGTAGTTGCGTTCCAAGCAGAGAATTCTGTCTTGATGCTGAATTTTTCCCCGGTGGTGAGTTTGAACGCGCCCGTGCCGGAGAATTTCGCGGGCTTGATGCCGAGCAGGAGGCTCGCACCGGTTGTTTCCTGGACGGCCTGGCTGAACACCAGTTCCTGGGTCGCCGCTTCTTCGCCTGTGTTGAGTTTCGATTCGCCGAAGACCGTGCCGGACACGTTTTTGGCGCCGCTGATCGCAGCGCAGCCGGCTCCGCCGAGCGTGAACTGGGCGAACGTACCTCCGGACAGCGGCAGGAACTGGATGAAGGCATGTTTTTGGGCTTCAACCGTGTCCATCCAGTCGCCGTGGATCGCCAGCTGTTTGGTCGGCACTTTGCCAAGGACGCCGGTTTCGCCCGTCACCGTGCAGTTGGCCGGTTCGACGACGGTCACGTTTTCGAACACGATCTTGCCTTCGCCGAAGGCGATCGCGCCGGCTTTTTCTGTCTTCGCGGCGTTTTCGATTTTGCAGCCTTCGCAACTGAACGCCGTGGACTGCAGCTTGATTTTCGTCGTGCCGATTTCGGATTCCAGCACCCCGTTGGTGACCGCGGAGCCCGTCACCGTCTTTGAGCCGGTGAGTAGTGCGCCTTCGACGAAGAATTTGCCCGGCATTGTTTCCACCGCCGCCGACGCGCTGCTCGCCATGACGGCTCCGATAGCCAGTAGCGCTGCCAGCGAGAGGCCGAGTTTCCTGATGCTCATTGTCGTTTCGCTTTCTTTCTCGACGGGGAAGCCTCGGACCGCGGGTCGCCCCGCCTCTTGATCTCGTTGCGAGACGCCTGCTCACGGGCGCCTCGAGGCGACTCTCCGCGATGGAGCCCTTTTGCTCAAGATCGGGCCCGTCCTGTTTCCTAATTGAGGTGCGCTGCCCAAACGCTCCCTGCCTACGGAAGCGAAGACCCTGGCCGTGGACCCCACATGACGAGGACGGGGACAGCAACTGTCCCCGTCCTCCCGGCCGTCAGGATGATGGGTCAGCTAACAGGCCGCTAGTTTTTGCCAAATAGCGGGGTTGACGTTTGGTTCTGCGCCTTTATTCGCTACGAGCGCTTTGTAGCATTCATTACCACCTGCCGGATGTTCGACGATTGTGTTTTTGGCGTACTGCAGTGCTGCGTTCCACGCAGGAGCTGTCCTGATGCTGAATTTTTCTCCGGTGCTGAGTTCGAATGCGCCTTTGCCCGAGAATTTCGCGGGCTTGATACCGAGCAGGAGACTCGCGCCGGTTGTTTCCTGGACGGCCTGGCTGAACACCAGTTCCTGGGTCGCCGATTCTTCGCCTGTGTTGAGTATCGATTCGCCGAAGACCGTGCCGGACACGTTTTTGGCGCCGCTGATCGCAGCGCAGCCGGCTCCGCCGAGCGTGAACTGGGCGAACGTCCCTCCGGACAGTGGGAGGAACTGGACGAAGCCGTGCTGATTGGCCGTGTTCGTGTCCATGAAGTCGCCGTGGATCTTCAGCGGTTTGGTCGGCACTTTGCCGAGAACGCCGGTTTCGCCCGTCACCGTGCAGTTCGCCGGTTCGAGGACGGTCACGTTTTCGAGCACGATCTTGCCTTCGCCGTAGGCGACGCTCCCGAGGTTTTCTGTCACTTCCTTGTTTTCGATTTTGCATCCTTCACAGCTGAACGCCGTCGACTGCAGCTTGATTTTCGTCGTGCCGATTTCGGATTCCAGCACGCCGTTGGTGACGGCTGAGCCGGTCACCGTCTTCGAGCCGGTGAGTACTGCGCCTCCGACGCGGAAGTTGGCGGCCTTTGTCACCACCGTCGCCGACGCGCTGCTCGCCATTACCGCCCCGATCGCCAGCGCGGCGACCAGCGCGACCCCGAGTTTCCTGATGCTCATGTCTTTCGCTATCTGTCTCGACGGGTGCGGGCGCCGACGGCGGCTTGTTCCCGCCTTGGATTTCATCTGGACGCCTGATCCCAGGCGCCTCGAAAGCGACTTTCTGCGAAAGAGTCCGATTGCTCAAGATCGGGAGGGCTTTGTTTCCCTAACGATGCGACCCGCGGAGGCTCCCTGCCTGCATGAAACTGCCAGGGGCAAAGGAACGGGAGACGCCACACATAAAGAGGACGAGGACCGTAACAGTCCCCGTCCTCGTCCACTTGACCCTCAGGATGATGGGTCAGCTAGCAATTCGGCAGTTTTTCCCAAACAGTTGGATTGGCTGTCGGAGTTGCGCCTTTATTCGCTACAAGCGCTTTGTAGCATTCATTGCCGGCGGCGGGATGTTCGACGATTGTGCCTTTGGCGTATTGGAAGTTCACGTTCCACGCCGGAGCTGTCCTGATGCTGAATTTTTCCCCGGTGGTGAGTTTGAACGCGCCCGTGCCGGAGAATTTGGCGGGCTTGATGCCGAGCAGGAGGCTGGCACCGGTTGTTTCCTGGACGGCCTGGCTGAACACCAGTTCCTGGGTCGCCGATTCTTCGCCTGTGTTGAGTACCGATTCGCCGAAGACCGAGCCGGTCACATTTTTGGCGCCGCTGATCGCCGCACAGCCGGTGCCGCCGAGCGTGAACTGGGCGAACGTCCCTCCGGACAGCGGGATGAACTGGACGAAGCCGTGCTGATTGGCCGTGTTCGTGTCCATGAAGTCACCGTGGATTTTCAGCGGTTTGGTCGGCACTTTGCCGAGGACGCCGGTTTCACCCGTCACCGTGCAGTTCGCCGGTTCGAGGACGGTCACGTTTTCGAACACGATCTTGCCTTCGCCGTAGGCATCCGCCCCGGCCATTTCTGTAATTTCCTTGTTTTCGATCGTGCAGGTTTCACAGCTGAACGCCGTGGACTGCAGCTTGATTTTAGTGGTGCCGATTTCGGATTCCAGCACCCCGTTGGTGACGGCGGATCCGGTCACCGTCTTCGAACCGGTGAGGACCACGCCTCCGACGCGGAAATTGGCGTCCTGTGTTTCCACCGCCGCCGAGGCGCTGCTTGAGATGACCGCCCCGATCGCCAGCGCGGCGACCAGTGCGAGGCCTAGTTTCTTGATGCCCATGTCTTTCGCTTTCTGTCTCGACGGGTGCGGGCGCCGACGGCACCTTGCCCCCGCCTTGGATTTCATTCGACGCCTGATCCCAGGCGCCTCAAGCCGACTCTCCGCGACAGCTTCCGATTACTCAAGATCGGGCGATCCATGTTTTATAACTGATGGCTCCGTCTACATCCGGTGCGGCGCGCGCCGTGGTCTCTGGCGGCAGCTGATCCAAACGCGCCCAACTTAGGGGCGGCCTGGTCCGTTCAGCAGGTTGGTTTGGCGGTAAAAGCCGAAAGCCGGCGGCCAATTCTGGTGATCTTCTGGCGTCGGGCGAAGACCAGTTCCGCGTACTTTTCTTCCGAGAGATTCGGCCGTTCGCTCAGTTCTCCGGTGAGCAGGCTGACCTGGTGAGCGTCGGCGGCGATCTTTTTGCGGGCCGGGACGCAGGGGCGGGGGTCCTGGTGGCTTCGAGTTGTTTGCCGAGCCGGGCGAGGTCGGTCGACCAGGTGCGGAGAGGGGTTCGAGGAGCAGGTGACTTGAGGTCTCGTTGATCTGTTCGATGATCGTCGCCGAGACGTTGTTTTCGAAGCTGCTCATCACCGCCTGCACTTCCTTCGCCCAGACCGCCTCGGGGTCGCCGGAGGTGCCGGAGCGGGTCGTCGACCCTGAACTGCTCGAGCCACTGCCGCCGCAGCCAGCAACGACCAAGGCAAGGGCGAGCGAGAGGGCAGCGGCTTTTCGCACGCCGCGGCACCGTAGCGACCGTGCCGTTTCGCCCGTCCGGTGCACTTCGCTCAGCGGCGGGCCTCGCGGCCGGTCAGGGCTTTGTAGAGGTCGTTCGCCCGGGTGCCGGTGAGGGCGGCGACGACGGAGGCGGCGGCGCGGGGGCGGGCGCCGCTCTGGACCAGGTGGCGGAGGGCGTCGACGGCGAAGCCGACGTCCTGGCCGTGCTCGGCGGTCGCGGCGGGGCCGATCACCAACACGATCTCGCCGCGCACGTCGCCGCGGAAGCGGCGCGCCAGCTCGCCGAGGGTCGCTCGGGCGACCTCCTCATGGATCTTGGTCAGCTCACGACAGACCGCCGCCTCGCGGTCTGGGGCGATCGCCGCCAGCGCCGCGAGGCTCTCGCCTACCCGCCGCGGGCTCTCAAAGCAAACGACGGTCTCGGTCGAGCGCAGGACACGCTCCATCTCCCCCGCCCGCCGCGGCAGAAAGCCCTCGAAGCGCCAGCGGTCGGTCGGCAGCCCGCTCGCCACCAGGGCCACCGGCACCACCGAAGGGCCGGGCAGGACCGTCACCTCGAGGTCGCGCTCGATGCAGCGGTGGATCAGCTTGAAGCCCGGGTCGGAGATCGCCGGCATGCCCGCGTCGCTCACCAGCGCCACCGTGTAGCCCCGCTCGATCTGCTGGGTCAGCTCGACCGCCCGCGCCGATTCGTTGCCCTCGTGGTTGGAGACCAGGCGCGGCGCCGGGCGGATCGCCAGGCGGTCGAGGAGCTGGCCCGTCCGCCGCGTGTCCTCGCAGGCGATGAGGTCGGCGCTTACCAGGGCCTCGCGGATGCGCGGGCTGACGTCATCGAGGTTGCCGATCGGCGTCGGGCAGACGACGAGGGCGCCCGGCATCAGCTCGTTTTCTCGAGCTCGGTGCGGGCCAGGGCCGCCGCGCCGATCATCCCGGCGTCGTTGCCGAGCGTCGCTTCGAGGATCGGGGTCTCGTTCATCGGCCGCAGCGCCCGGGCGCGGACTTCCTTGCGGACCGGGTCGAGCAGCAGGTCGCCCGCGCGGATCACGCCGCCGCCGACCACGATCGCGTCGGGCTCGAAGATGTTGGCGAAGCTGGAGCAGGCGACGCCGAGGCGGCTGCCGATCAGGTCGAAGACGCCGATTGCGGTCTCGTCGCCGGCCAGGGCCGCTTCGGTGACCGCGAGCCCGTCGACCTCCTTGCCCTCGACGAGCAGTTTGCCGACCGCCGAGTCGGGCGCGGATTCGGCGGCCGCGCGGCCCTCGCGCCCGAGCGCCGTCCCTGAGGCCAGCGCCTCGACGCAGCCGTGGTTGGGGCAGTTGCCCTGGCAGGGCGGCCCGTCGGCCTGGATGACGACGTGGCCGAGCTCGGCCCCCGCCCCGGTCGCGCCGCGGAAGATCTCGCCGCCGAGGATCAGCCCGCCGCCGATCCCGGTGCCGATCGTCAGCATCACCATCGTCGGCATCCCCCGCGCCGCCCCGTAGCGGTACTCGGCGAGCGCCGCGACGTTGCCGTCGTTGTCAAGGAAGACCGGCAGGCCGACCCGTTCGGAGATCAGGTCGCGGATCGGCAGGTCGACCAGCGGCAGGTTGACCGCGGAAATAGCTTCGCCGCGCTCCTGGTTGATCGTCGCCGGGATTCCGAGGCCGACCGCGGCCACGTTCGGGCGCGCCTCGCGGGCGGCCTCGATCTCACGGATCAACAGCTCGACCAGCTGATCCTGGTCCTGTTCGCGGGAGCCCTCGCGGCTCTCCCACAGGGTCTCGACATCGGTCAGGACGCCGACCTGCACCTTCGTCCCGCCAAGGTCGACACCGATCGTCTCGGCCTCACTCATCGGGGCTAGGCTAGTCGTCCGCCCGTCCCGACGACGCAAGGCCTTTCCCGCGGGCGAGAACCTGTCGCGGAACCCGCGACAGGTTCCATGCAGGCGGATCGAGCCATCCGGCGAAGTCCGTTGTTCCTTAGGAACCTCGACTACGGTTTCGGACCCTTTTTATGCCTGACGACGAGCAGCGGCCGCAGGGGCCGCCTGAAGAGCGGCCCCAGGGCCAGCCCGACTACAAGGTGTACCGGTCCCGGCGGGGCCTCTTCTCGCGCCTGCGCGGCGGCGGTGACGTGCCGCGCTCCGACGCGCCCGCGGCGGGCGGCGGCGCAGGCGGGCGCGACGACGGGCCGGGCGGTCCCGGGCGCCCCGGCGGCCCGCCCGACGAACCGGGCCGCACCAACTACGGCCGCGGCGGCCGCGGCGGCCCGCACCTCCCCCCGTTCAAGCTGCCGTGGAAGCGGCGCGACGAGCGCGGCCCGCGCCCCGGCCGCCGCAAGCCGCCGGCGCGGCGAATCGCCTTCTGGGTGGGGATCGCGATCGTCGGCTGGATCGTCGTCAGCCTGCTCAGCTTCGCGATCTCGGCCCAGCTCCAGTCCTTCAAGCTGGCCGGCGAAGCGAAGGACGCCCTGCACGGCAACCCGTTCATCCTGCCGAGCGCCCAGAACATCCTCGTGCTCGGTACCGACGCCCGCCCGCCCGACACCAAGGAACCCGGCGCCGCGCCGAAGCAGAAGTGCTTCGAACAGCAGGAAAAGGGCGAAGCGCCGCACGCGCCCTGCTCCCAGGGCGAATTCCGCGCCGACACGCTGATGGTGATCCGGGCGGGTGGCGGCACCTTCAACAAACTCTCGATCCCGCGCGACTCCTTCGCCGAAATCCCCGGCGAGCAGCCGCAGAAAATCAACGCCGCCTTCGCCTTCGGCGGCGCCGATCTGCAGATCAAGACGGTCGAAAAGTTCCTCAACATCAAGATCGACCACGTCGCGATCATCGACTTCACCGGGCTCGAAAGCCTCGTCGACGCGGTTGGCGGGGTCGAAGTGGACCTGCCGCACAAGCTCTGCGCCGAAATCTCCGGCGGCGCGGGCGGCGGCCAGGGCGGCATCACCCTGCACCTGAAGAAGGGCGAGAACACGCTCGACGGGGAGCAGGCGCTGGCCTACTCGCGGATCCGCGAGCCGAGCGAATGCCCCGGCCCCGGCAAGAGCGCCTTCACCTTCGGCTACTCCGACCTCGACCGGGCGAAGGCCCAGCAGGCGGTGATCAACGGCGTCAAGGACCGCCTCACCAGCATCACCCGCATCCCCTACAACTTCATCAAGGGCCCGATCATCGGCTGGGACGCGCCGAAAGCATTCGTCTCCGACATGGGCTTCTTCACGATGCCGCAGCTGGTGCTGGCCGCGGCGATCGGCGGGACCGGCGGCACCGATGTCCTCTGCGGGACGCCGAAGGAAGCGGCGAAGTGCGGCGAAGGGCCCGGCGGTTCGATCGAAATCCCGCAGTCGGTCCGCCGCGCCGCCGTCCACCGCCTGATGGGCTGAGCGCAGCGCTCGCAGGAGGGACGACCGCGGCGGCGAAAGGCCGCCCATGAACCCGCGCAAGCACCTCACCTACGCGAACGTCGTCTCCAGCCTCTGCCTCTTCATGTTGCTCGGCGGGGTCGCCTACGCGGGGACGCAGCCCGGGAAGGGCAGCGTCGACACCAACGCGCTGAAGGCCGAAGCGGTGACCAAGGCGAAGCTCGCCGCGAGTTCCGTGAACAGCAAGAAGGTCGTCGACGGCTCGCTGACCGGAAGCGACATCGACGCCTCGACGCTGGGGAAGGTGCCGAACTCCGCAAACGCCGAACACGCCAACTTTGCCAACAGCGCGAGCACGGCCGGGACTGCGACCGACGCGGACCACGCCACGAGCGCGGACAGCGCAACGAGCGCCACCGACGCGGCGCATGCGACGAAGGCCGATACCGCGACCAACGCGGCCAGCGCGACGAACGCGGATCACGCCACCAGCGCGGACTTGGCGACGAACGCCGACCACGCGACCACGGCGACCGACGCTGAAACGATCGATGGCATCTCCCCCGGCGAATTCGGCCCGGTGCTGGTCGCAAGCGCCGAAGCCGAAGTGACCTTCAGCGGCGAACTCTTCTTCTCGGTGAGCGGCGTCCGCGCGGGGAAACCGGCCCTGCCCGGCGTCCCGACGATCCTGCCCAATCGCAAATTCCGGGCGACGGACTTCGCGGTCCACTTCGAAGGCGCGGTGCAAGGCGGCCTCTCCGTGCACGTCTACCTCGTCGTCAACGGCTCCGCGCAGCCCGCGCAGGAAGTCTGCACGATCACCGAAGTCCCGAGCACCTGTACGCCGTCGACGTCGATCGAAATCCCGGCCGGGGCCCAGGTCGCCTGGAAGATCGAATCGCTCCTGCCGGTCACGGCCCGCCCCGAGTTCGCACTGCGCCTCCTCCCCGGCTGACGCGCTGCACGGGTTGACCGCGCCAGAGCACGGTCAACTCACGCTGCACGGATTTGGGCCCCCATAGGGGACCAAAGTCACGCAGCGCGACGGGCGCCGGGTCAGTCGCTCGAGGAGGAGCCGCTGGACGACGACGCGGCGGCCTTCGACTCCGACTTCGAGCTCGAGTCGGAGTCCGAGGAGCCAGACGACGAATCGCTCGATTTCGACTCCGAGGAGCTGTCGGCGCCGCTCCCATTGGAGCCGCCGCCCTTGCGTTTGCCGTAGTCGGTGTTGTAGAAGCCGGAGCCCTTGAAGTGGACCGCCGGGGCGGTCAGGACGCGGCGCGCGGGGGCGCCGCACTCGACGCACTCGGTCAGCGGCTCCTCCGACATCTTCTGCATCACGTCGAAGACGTGGCCGTTGTCGCATTTGTACTCGTAGATCGGCACGGGACCCGGGATTATCGCAGCCGCTACCGTTCGGGCATGGCGACGACCCCACAGGAGAAGCCCGAGACCGAGGTGACGATGGAGGAGATCGTCGCGCTGTGCAAACGGCGCGGCTTCGTTTTCCCCTCCTCGGAGATCTACGGCGGCCTCGGTTCGACCTACGACTACGGCCACTACGGGGTGCTGCTGAAGACCAACGTGAAGAACGAGTGGTGGCGCTCGATGCTGCAGGAACGCGACGACATCGTCGCGCTCGACTCGGCGATCCTGCAGAGCCCCAAGGTCTGGGAGGCGTCCGGCCACCTCGCCGGCTTCACCGACCCGCTGGTCCAGTGCCTCGGCAAGTGCAAGCGGCGCTGGCGGGAGGACCACCTGCGCGAGGCGGTCGCGGCCGAAGGCGGCGACCCGGACGGCGAGATCCGCTGCCCCGAGTGCGGCGGCGAGCTCTCGGAGCCGCGCAATTTCAACCTGATGTTCGAGACCCACGTCGGCCCGGTGGCCGGCGAGGGCTCCGAGGTCTACCTGCGCCCGGAGACGGCGCAGGGCATCTTCATCAACTTCAAGAACGTGCTCGGCTTCGCGCGTAAGAAGCCGCCCTTCGGCATCGCCCAGGTCGGCAAGTCGTTCCGCAACGAGATCACCCCCGGCAACTTCATCTTCCGCACCCGCGAGTTCGAGCAGATGGAGATGGAGTTCTTCGTCCCGCCCGCCGAAGCGGGGCGCTGGTACCGCGAGTGGATCGAGATCCGCGAGCGCTGGTACACCGAGCTCGGCATCCGCCCCGACCACCTGCGCATCCGCGCCCACGACGCCGATGAGCTCTCCCACTACTCCTCGGGGACGAGCGACGTCGAGTACCTCTTCCCGATCGGCTGGTCCGAGCTGGAGGGGATCGCCAACCGCGGCGACTTCGACCTCACCCAGCACGCCAAGTTCAGCGGCGAGAAGCTCGAGTACTTCGACCAGCAGACCAAAGAGCGCTACGTGCCGCACGTGATCGAGCCGGCCGCGGGAGCCGACCGGGCGACGCTCGCCTTCCTCGTCGATTCCTACGAAGTCGAGGAGATCGAGGGGCGCCAGCGCACCGTGCTGCGGCTGCACCCGCGCCTCGCGCCGGTCAAGGTCGCCGTCCTGCCGCTCGTCTCCCGCGAAGGGATGCCCGAGAAGGCGCGCGAGATCTTCCAGGACCTGCGCAAGCGCCTCCCGGCGGAGTTCGACGAGGGCGGTTCGATCGGCAAGCGCTACCGCCGCCAGGACGAGATCGGCACCCCCTGGGGGATCACCGTCGACGGCGAGACGATGGAGACCGACACCGTCACCCTGCGCGACCGCGACTCCCTCGAGCAGGTCCGCGTCCCGATCGAGGGCCTCGGCGACGAGCTGGTCCGCCGCCTCGAAGCGCCCTGGAAGACGCCGAAGCTGGGGTAGCGCGCCACCGGAGTGCCCCCGGACGGGGGCCGTGCCACCGGGACCTGAGTTGACAGAAGGCTTTAAGTGGACATAGGTTTCGCGTCCGCTATGCCAGATTCGACCAAAGGTCGCGATCCGGAACCCACTCCGGACCCGATAGATCCAGCCGCCTCAGAAGAGCCTTCCAGCCCCGCACCGGGTTGGTATCCCGACCCGAATGCCGGCGGCGCGAACCTGATGCGCTACTGGGACGGCGATGCCTGGACCGACCGCGTTCAGAACGGCAGCGACATCAGCGTCAAGCGCCGGACCGCGGATGAACGGAAGGTGATCATGGCCCAGCAGCTGCAGACGGCGGCGGCGCGTGGGCTTCGGATCGAGTCCCAAAGCGACTTTCAAGCGGTCCTCGTGGAGGGCAAGCCCGTCAACCACGTCCTGCACGCGATCCTCACGATCTTCACCTGCCTTCTTTGGGGGATCGTGTGGGCGATCATCGCGGCGACCGGCGGCGAAAAGCGCGAGATGGTGGTGGTGGACGAATTTGGCAACGTCCTGTGGCAGAAGCTCGGCAAGGTCTAGCGCCGCCGCCGCCCTCTTGGCGAGCGCGGCCCTGTCCGCCGCGAGCGGGGAACCGGCTGTCGGCAGGCCGCTCGTCGTTCTGCACCGTCGCGTCCCCGATCTTTGCCTGATTCACCGGGCCACCGGCCGCAACTGCCCCGGTTGTGGAATGACCCGGGCCTTCGTGCTCCTGTGGCGCGGACGCCTTCGGCAGGCGGTCAGATCAAACGCCGCGTCTCCCTTCGTCTTCGCGGCGCTCATCTGCCTCGCCACTTCGCCGATGCGCCCTTCGAACGGAAGCAGGCTGTTTCAAAGTCGGTGCCATCCCTCAAACCCGGAGGTGAGAGACACGTGACGTTTGGTGAAGCAATCAGCGACGGCTTCTCGAAATACGTGGAGTTCAACGGCCGCTCATCGCGCTCCGCCTACTGGTGGTTCGTTCTGTTCTACGTCCTCGTTTTGATCGCGACGTCGATCGTCGACGCCGCCATCGGCACTCAGGTCTTGGCCGGTCTTGCGGTGCTGGCGTTTTTTCTCCCCAGCCTCGCCATTCTCGTGCGTCGCCTGCACGACACGGATCGCAGTGGATGGTGGGTATTCATCTGGCTCGTGCCGCTGGTCGGACCCGTCGTCTTGATCGTCTTCGCCTGTACCGATTCCGGACCCGTGAACAAGTGGGGAGACAGACCCGACGGGAAGGGGGGTATGACCCTGATCTCTCCGTTCGGAGAAACGCTTCCGCCGCCGCCCCCTCCCGCGGCACCGGGTCCCCCGCCTACCGAGATGCCTCCACCTCAAGAGAACGAACGCGCACCCGATTGACGGGACGTCGGGAGAGGTGCTAGATCTCGACGAGGAGCAGACGTGGCCTACGAGATGCGCATCCCCGATTCCGACCAGCAGGTCAAGATCCGCAACCCGTGGGCGGTGGCGCTGCTGCCGATCGTCACGCTCGGCATCTACCACCTCGTCTGGTGGTATCGGATCAACAAGGAGATGAAGGCCTACGGCGAGTCGAAGGGCTACGACCTTGGGCGCAACCCGACCAACTCGCTGCTGGCGCTCTTCCCGGGCTTCATCCTCATCATCCCGCCGTTCGTCACCTACTGGCGCGGGACGCACCGGGTGCAGGGGACGGAGGCGCTGGCCGACCGCGAGCCGATCAACGGCTGGCTGGTCCTGGTCCTCTACCTGATCCTTCAGCCGGGAATGTGGGCCTACCTGCAGGTCGCGCTCAACCACGTCTGGGAGCAGGAGGCCGAACCCCTGCCGGGCCAGGGGCCGGTGCCGGGCCGGGGCAAAGGCCCGATGCCGCCAAAGCTGGACGACGCTCCCTGAGCCCCAAGGCTCGAAACGCGACGCACCTTCGGGCGCTGTGAGCGCCCGAACATGCGTCGCGTCGTTCCGGCTCAGCTCGCGAGGTAGATCTCGACGGCGGCGGCTTCGGCGTCGAGCTCACGTATCGCTTTTTTCGTGACGCGCTCCAGGTGCTCGATCTGCACGCGGCCCTTCTGGAAGCGCCAGGTGGCGACGGCGCGGCCTTTGACGAGGGCGAAGGGACGGAAGAGGCCGTTGTTGGTGACGAGGAGCTTGTGCTCGCCGACCACCTGCTCGCGGGACTCCCAACCCAGCAGCAGCGGGTCGAAGGCGCCGAGCAGGCGCGGGGGTGGGAGCGGCGCGGGGTCCTCGCGCTTGCGCAGGTCGACGAGGCCGTTGCCGAGGTCGACGATGCGACGGGCGATCGACGCGAGTCCGGCGCGGGCGTCGCGCAGCGGCAGTCCGGCCCAGCGGGCGAGATCGGCGTCGCTCGCCGGGCCGTGTCCGACCAGGTAGCGGCGCGCGAGCTCGCCGAGCGCCGCCTCGCGGTCGATCCGCGGTCGCGCGCCGGCCGTCGGCCCGGAACCCGTCCGCGCCCGCCTGCCGCGCGACGGCTCCGCGCCGACGACCGCGTCTTCCCCGAGCCAGTCGCGCACCGCGACGAAGGCGTGCTCCTTGCCGACCATCGGCCCGCGCACGCAGACCCCGTGGAGCGAGGCGTAGAAGAGGATGTGGACGAGCGCCTGACCCGCGGTCGGCACGCCGGCCGAGTCGAGCCGGTCGCGGAGCTGCGCCCGCGTCAGCGGCCCCTCCTCGGCGAGCGCCCGCGCGACCGTCTCGACCCCGCGATCGGCCGCGTCCCCCACCCCGGTCTGGCGCAGCCGCGTCCGGCAGGAGGCCCAGAGGGGCGGCGTGGTCAGCGCCTGCAGCAGCGGATAGTCCTCGGCGCGAATCAGGTGCAGCGTTCCGCGGTTCACCCAGGTGATGATCAGTTCGCGGTCGTCGAGCGCCCGGTCGACGTCCGACGCGACGACCCCCTCGCTGCGCGCCCGCACCGCCAGCCGCGCCCCGCGCGTGTCCTGCCCTTGGATCGCCAACAGCCGCTCCGCAACCTCCACCGGATCCCGCGCCGGCCTCGTCGCCAGCCCTTGCGCAGCAATCCGCAGCGCATGAACCTCCCGTGCCTTCACCGGCTCGCCGAAGCCCCGCTGCGGCTCGCCGGGAGGTCGGGTGGACCCCCGAACGAAGCTCCCCGCAGTTCGTGAGAGAGGGGGTCCACCCGACCTCCCCTCGCTGACCTCACCCCTTGCCGGAGAGCCGGTCCCAGGCCCGCTGCCAGAAGGTCGGCCCTGGCTCGCCCGCCACGTCGTCCGGAGAGACCTCGATCGACCCCGGGTTCTTCCCCGGTTTGGCGAGCTGCGCCGCGGTCGCGGCGTCGATGTTGAGGATCACGCCGCGTTCGTAGATCCCCTCGACCTCGGGGGCGTCGACAAATTTGTGCCCGCCCGGCCGGTTCGGCGTGGTGTCGAAGATGATCCCGTCGAAGAGGTCGGCCTCGGGCGCGTCGAGGACTTTGACCACGGTCCCCAGTTTCACTTCGTCGCTGGAGAAGACGGGGATGCCGCGTTTGGCGACCAGGTAGGAAACCTTGGGACCGAGATCGTCCATCGCCTGCGAGCCTAACGGAGCGCGCCCGCGGCACCTAGACTCGGGGCTGGGAACTGGAGTGGGCACCGACCGGAGGGGGACTGCATGGGAACGAACTTGGCCTCGATCGTCACCGCGAGCGCCGCGCGCGACGCCGCCGCGCCCGCCGTGCGGCTGGGCGGCCAGACGCTCACCTACGGCGACCTCGACGACGGCAGCGCCCGCGTCGCCACGCTGCTGCGCGAACACGGGCTGGCGCGGGGCGACCGGGTCGGGGTGATGCTGCCGAACGTGCTCGAGTTCCCGCTCGCCTACTACGGCGTGCTGCGGGCGGGCGGCATCGTCGTGCCGATGAACGTGCTGCTGAAACGCCGCGAGATCGCCTTCTACCTGGAGGACTCGGGGGCGAAGCTGCTGCTCGCCTGGCACGGGTTCCTGGAGGAGGCGCGCGACGGGGCGGCCGACGCGGGCGCCGAGCTGATCGCGGTCGAGCCGGCGGAGTTCGCGGCGGCGCTGGCGGCGCTGGCGACGCTCGAGCCGACCCCCGAGGTCGTCGACACCGACGAAGAGGACACCGCGGTGATCCTCTACACCTCGGGCACGACCGGCAAGCCGAAGGGCGCCGAGCTGTCCCACCGCAACCTCGACCAGAACTCCGACATCGCCTCGCGGACGACCTGCACGGTGGAGGCCGGTGACGTGGTGCTGGGGGCGCTGCCGCTCTTCCACTCATTCGGCCAGACGGTCGGGATGAACGCCTCGCTGCGCAAAGGCGCCTGCCTCACTCTGGTCCCCAAATTCGAGCCCGGTGAGGCGCTGGCGACGATGGAGCGCGACCGCGTCACCCACTTCTACGGCGTGCCGACGATGTACGGGGCGCTGCTCCACCACCCCGAGCGGGAGAGCTACGACACCTCCTCGCTGCGGATCTGCATCACCGGCGGGGCGTCGATGCCGGTCGAGGTGCTGCACGGGTTCGAGGAGGCGTTCGGGGCGGAGCTGCTGGAGGGCTACGGGCTCTCGGAGACCTCCCCGGTCGCCTGCTCGGGCCACCCGGGCACGGTGCGCAAGGCCGGCTCGATCGGCACGCCGATCGAACGCTGCGAGATGCGGATCGTCGACGAGAACGACGCCGAGGTGCCGCAGGGAGCGGTCGGCGAGATCGTGATCCGCGGCCACAACATCATGAAGGGCTATTGGGGACGGCCCGAGGCGACCGCCGAGTCGATGCGCGGCGGCTGGTTCCACAGCGGCGACATCGGCCGGGTCGACGAGGACGGCTACTTCTACGTGGTCGACCGCAAGAAGGACATGATCATCCGCGGCGGCTACAACGTCTACCCGCGCGAGGTCGAGGAGCTCCTCTATGAGCACCCCGCGATCCGCGAAGCCGCGGTCCTCGGCATCCCCCACCCCGAGTGGGGCGAGGAGGTCGGCGCCGCGGTGGTGCTCGAGCCGGGCTCGACCGACCTGGCGCCGGAGGAGATCAGCGCCTGGGTCCGGGAGCGGATCGCCGCCTACAAGTACCCCCGCGTGGTCTGGTTCCTGGAGGAGCTGCCAAAAGGCCCGACCGGAAAGATCCTCAAGCGCGAGATCGAGGTCCCGGCGGGGGTCAGCTGACGCCGGGCTCGCGTCGCTGCACCACAGGCCGGGCCGCACCCACCCCTGGCGGCCGGACCCGCGGACCGCCCGAGCCCCGGCGCGCCCATCCCCACCTAGGTCCGGCTGGTTAGGTGGGGATGGGCGCGCCTGCGCGTGCCCGGGGACGGTCCGGGGACGCTTCGGCCGCAGCCAAGGAGTGAGTTCGTAGTTCTCGTCGCATACTGCAGATAACTGCGAACTCACACCGAGGGCCCGGCCGATGCGTTCGCACTTAACGCCAATATGTGGCGCCAAGTGCGAACGCACTCGGGGGCCCCAGCGGTGAGTTCGCACTTAACGACAAATAATGTCGCCAGCTGCGAACGCGCAGCGGGGGACAGGGGCGGGGGGCGTGGACGGCACGCCTTCGTGCGCCCTTCGCCGGGAAGCGCGCGGGAGGCGACACCCTTCCTCGCGCGGCCGACACGCTTCCGTGCGCGGTCGGCACACCTACGTGCGCGGTCGACCTGCCTCCGTGCGCCCGTCTCGTTGATGGGCCGGAAAGCGCTGATATGGAGCGCTTTTCGGCCCATCAACATCGGGGGTCGCGGAAGGCGGGCGGGACCGTGCCCGGG
Organism: Solirubrobacterales bacterium; assembly: GCA_036495785.1. GTDB lineage: Bacteria > Actinomycetota > Thermoleophilia > Solirubrobacterales > 70-9 > VAYN01. The sequence continues at coordinate 164,982 of DASXMH010000001.1, read as the reverse complement.
CCGTCACGCCGCAGGCGCCCGGGCGCGCCCGTCCCCACCTAACCAGCCGACCTTAGGTGGGGACGGGCGCGCCGTCGCCAAGGACGGGACTCCAGCCGGACACCGTAGTTGCGCCACGGCCCCGTAACGCCGACGACGAAATCGCCGGCCCCAAAACTGGCCAGGCAGCCAGTTCTTCCGGTACGCTCTCGGAGCCGGCGAATACGACATGAAACGAGGTTGGGATGAGCGTCGCCTCGCAGCGCCTGATGGAAAACGTCACCTACGAGGACCTCTACATGCGCTGGGAGCAGGGCAACTGGAGTGCCTACGACATCGACTTCTCCGCCGACGTCGCCGGCTGGGCCGGCCTCACCGACCTCCAGCGCGCCTCGGCGATGTGGATCTACTCGATGTTCTTCTACGGCGAGGACCGGGTCGCCGACACGCTCGCTCCCTACATCACCGCCGCGCCGACCGAGGAGCAGTCCTACTTCCTCGCCACCCAACAGGTCGACGAGGTGCGCCACTCGGTCTTCTTCCACCGCTTCTTCAAGGAGGTGATCGGGGTCGGCGGCGAGAGCCTCGAGGAGACGCTTGCGACGACGCTGCCGCAGCTGAACTGGGGCTATCGCGGCATCTTCGACCGGCTCGACCGGATGGCCGAGGAACTGCGCAAGGACCGCTCGGTGCCCAAGTACGCGCAGGCGATCACCCTCTACCACCTGATCGTCGAGGGCAGCCTCGCCCAGCCCGGCCAGCACTTCATCGAGGACTTCTTCGCCAAGGGGGAATCGCTGCCGGGGTTCAGCGCCGGGATGACGAACGTCTCCCGCGACGAGCAGCGCCACATCGGCTTCGGCGTCAAAGTCCTCTCCGAGCTGCTGGCGCCTGAGCATCCCGCCTCGGAGGAGTGCCGCGCGGCGGTGGTCGAGCTGCTGCGCGAGGTGCTCCCCTACGGGCCGGCCGTGTTCCGGCCGCCGAACCTCGACCGCGCCTACACCGAGTGCTACGGCTTCTCGCTGGAGGACATCTACGCCTTCGGCCTCAAGTTGATCCGCCAACGCTGGCGGACGATCGGCTTCCCGACCGAGGAGATGCCGCCCGGCGTCTTCCCCTTCGACCCCGACAAGTCTGAGGAGGAGATCGCCGGCGAGCAGGTGAAGATGATGCTCGGCGGCATCCTCGGCCCCTCCGATGGCACCCCAAGCAACGACCCGGAGCTGATGCGCCTCTGGTTCGAGGTGACCGCCCGCGCCGCCGACCCCGCCGCCGCCAACGGCACGCCGCTCGTCTATCAGTGGAAATTCAACGACGCCGAGCCATGGCACCTGGTCATCGACAACGGCTCGACCCGCGCCGAGCCCGGCCTCGGGCCCGACCCGGCGGTGACGATCGAGGCGAGCTGGGCCGACTGGCTGGCGACGACCAAACCCGACGCGAACCCGCTGAAGCTCCTGCTCAGCCGCCGCATCCGGCCGCACGGGAAGCTCAAAGAGCTGGCCCGGATGCGCCGCGTCTTCAACTAGCGCGGCGCGCCGCGCCGCGTCAGCTGATCGGCGGGCGCAGGTCGGCCCAGGGGCGCTCGGCCTCGATCTGGGCGGCGAGGGAGAGCAGGAGCGGCTCGCTTTCGCGACGGCCGATGATCTGGATCGCCAGCGGCATGCCGTCGGCGCCGAGGCCGAAAGGAATCGACATCGCCGGGTTGCCGAGGTGGTTCCAGGGGACGCAGTAGGGATAGAAGCGGCTCATCCCGAGCACCGTGTGGAGGGCGCCGCGGCCCTGCCAGCGGCGGATCGGCAGCGCGGTGCCGCCCATCACCGGCATCACCAGCACGTCGACGTCGTCGAAGATCGCGTTGATGCGGGCGATCTCGGCCGGGCGGTTGGCCATCGCTTTTTCGTAGAGCGACTCGGGGAGGATGCCGCCGAGCCTGCGGAAGCCGCGGGTGCGCCGTTCGAGCCGCTCCGGCAGTGGCACTTCCTCCACGGTCTCCGCGACTCCCTTGAGGAAGCGGGCGGTGATCGTGTCACCGATCCGTCCCCAGTCGGGGTCGCGCGGCGCCACGTCGTGGCCGAGCGTGGCGAGGAAGGCGGCGGCGTCGGCGACGGTCTGTTTCGCCTCGTCGGAGACCTTGGGCGGCGCGATCGCCCGCGGTGCCAGCGTCGACCACGCGATCCGCAGCTTCCCCGGCGATTCCTTGACCGACTCGACGAAGGGCTTGGCGGGCGGCGCCGGCGCCTCTGCCTCGGTCGAGCCGCCGGAGACGACGTCGAGGTAGAGGGCCGTGTCGATCACCGAGCGGCTGACGCAACCGAGCACCGCCATCCCGCGCCAGCCCTCCTCCAGCGGCGCCACCGAGACGCGGCCGCGGGTCGGCTTCAGCCCGAAGAGGCCGTTGCAGGCGGCGGGGATGCGGATCGAGCCGGCCCCGTCCCCGGCCGAGGCGACCGGGACCATCCCGGCGGCGACCGCCGCGCCCGAACCGCCGCTCGAGCCGCCCGGCGTGCGCTGCGGGTTCCAGGGGTTGCGGCTGACGCCGTAGGTCGCCGACTCGGTGAAGCCGCAGATCGCCAGCTCCGGCAGCAGGGTGAGGCCGACGATGATCGCCCCCGCCTCGCGCAGGCGGCGGACCATCTCGCAGTCGGCCTTGGCGGGCACCTCGTAGGCGTCGGTGCCGTGCGTGTTGACCTCGCCCGCGACGTCGACTTCGTCCTTGATCGCGATCGGCACGCCGAGCAGCGGCCGGTCGTCGCCGGCGCTCCGCCGCGCCTCGGCCTGCTCTGCTTCCAGCATCGCCTTGTCGGCGAAGACCTTGCGGAAGGCGTTCAGCTCCGGATCGAGCCGGTCGATCCGTTCCAGCGACTGGCCGACCAGCTCGGTCGGGCTGACCTCGCCGGCGCGCACCATCTCCGCCTGCCGGGCGAGGCCGGCGAACGCAATGTCATCTCCCCCCTGCCCCACGGCGGCGATCCTACCGGCGCGCCGGCCGTTGCGTGGTTGGAAATCCTCGCCATACGAGGAAAAGCAACCACGCAAGGCGCGGCCGCTCAGTCGGAGACGAGGAGGAAGCGCGCGCTGGCGGCGCCGGCGTTCAGGGCGGGGGTGATGTCGCGACTCGTGTCGGAGAGCGCTTGGAGGGCGAAGCCGTCGGCGACGGCGAGGAGGTAGGCGACGACGGCCTCGGCGTCGAAGCGGAGGCTGAGGATGCCCTCCTCTTCCTTGGTGCGGAAGACGTCGGCGACGTGGACGCGGGTCGCCTCGAAGAGCTGGCCGACCTCGTGCTGGATGTCGGGGTTGCGGCGGCCGGCGGAGAAGAGCTCGTAGAGCAGGAGGAAGTAGCCCGGATCGTTGTCGATCATGTCGGTGAGGCTGGAGACGAGGACGTCGAGGACGGCGTCCGCCGTCTTGGCCTCGGCGAGCAGCTCGTCGAGGCGGGCGATCCGCAGTTCGGTGTCGCGGCGCACCACCTCGACCAGGAGGCGCTCCTTGGTGCCGAAGTAGTAGTGGAGGAGGCCGCGGCTTACCCCGGCCTCGCGGGCGACGTGCTCGAAAGTCGAGCCCGCCGCGCCGCGCCTGGCGACGCTGTCGCGCATCGCGTCGACGATGCGCTGCGCCTTCTCACCGCTGAGCTGACGCTCTTTGGTCGCCGCCTCCACCGAGTTGCTCGCCGCCTCCGCCTCGGACCTCAGGAGCCGTTGATGCTCGTGGTCGAGGTGTACTCGAACTCCTCTTCGGCACCGAAGAGGGCATCGAGGACCGCCTTGCGGGCACCCTCGCTGACGATCATCGCGACGACGCCGCCGATTATCGCGAGCAGGATCAGCCTGCCGAGGCGATGCTTGCGCTTCGCCGGCTTCTGCAGCCGCTCGCGCGCTTCCTGCAGCGCTTCGGCGGCCTGGCGCATTTCCTTTTGCACCTTCTTGTCGGAGGTGACCGCCTTGACCGTGCCCTTGCCGTTGCCGGTGGCGCGGCCGTAGGCCTTCTTGGCGGAGTTGAACGCGTCTTTGAGGTTGTCGCGCAGATCTTCGTCCTCGATCAGGCGCTGTACGTACGGATTTTCGCGGGCCGCTTCGTACAGATCGCCGGCGCGATCCGCCGTGTGGCTGGTCTTGGTCTTGGACATCCCTTCTCCCTCGCTGATCTATGCGGTTTCGCCCAGGATATACCCGTGATTGGCAGCGGGACACCGTGCACGCGCTTCGGGCGGCCGCGATCAGTCCGGCCCGACACCGTCCAGCAGCACCCCGGTGCTGCGGAAATCGAGGTTCGCGTCGCGCAGCCGGCGCAGCCGCAGCGGCGCCAGGCCGGGCCGCTGGAAGCGGTAGCGGCGGATGAAGAGGCGGCCGGTGTCATCGCGGCCGACCTGGTGGAAGCCCGGCCCGAGCAGGCGGTGCGGCGGCGCCGGCTCGACCCCGTCGGAGACGAAGTCGACTTCCTTGACCAGCCAGTCGTAGCGTTCCTTCGCCCGCACCTGGATCGCCCCGCTAGAGAGGTAGTAGCGGAGCGGCGCCTCGCCCAGCGTCCAGGTGACCGTCGCCCGCGGCCCATGCGGTGCGCCGATGCCTTCGGCGACGGCGCTCCAGTTCGGCCGCTGGAATTGTTCGTCGGTGCTCGCCAACACGCAGAAGCCGAGCGAGTAGGCGACCAGCAGCGCCCCGATCGCGGTGCCGAGCCGCCGCGAGGCGGGCGAGCTGACCGCGATCCCGACCGCCGCCAGCAGCGGCACCAGCGCCGGGATCAGGTTGCGGGCGAGGACGAAGTCCTTGCTCGCCGCGATCAACGCCAGCGCGACCGGGATGCCGACCCCGGCGGCGACCAGCAGCAGCGGCCGCCCCGCGGCTCGCCGCTCCCAGCCCGCCCGCCGGCCCAGCAGCAGCGCCAGCGCCGCCAGGGTCAGGGCCAGCGGCGCGAAGGCGAGCCAGGGCCGCTCCGGCCTGGCGATGATGTCGCCGGTCTCGCCGGTGACGAAGGTCGCGGCGGTTTCCCAGAGCCGGTGGCCAAGGCTGAAGTTGCCGATCCAGTCGGCGTGGCCGATCGACATCTGGTGGATCGCCAGCGGCGCCACCGCGATCGCGCAGCCGCCGAGAACCGCCATCCCGGCGAGGCTCGTTCGCAGCCCCCGCCGGCGCAGCAGCATCACCGCCTCGGCGAGGATCGGGAAGGCGACGAAGTAGTGGGTGCCGATCGCGAGGCCCGACCAGACCCCCCACCAGACGAAGTCGCGCCGCGCCCCGCCGCGTTCGGCCCGCAGCCAGTAGAGCACCGAGAGCGCCCCGAACAAAGTCACCAGCGCGTAGGCGCGCGCCTCCTGCGAGTACCAGAGCATCATCGGGTTGACCGCGACCAAAGCCGCCGCCCAGAGCCCGGCGCGGCGCCCGCGCAGCTCGACCCCGATCAGGTAGGCGACCGGCACCGTCGCCACCCCGGCCGCCGCCGAGATCGAGCGCAGGCCGAATTCGCCGGTGCCGACCAGCTGCGTCCAGACCCAGGCGAGCGCGTAGTAGACCGGCGGCGTCGACTCGCTGAACCAGACCGCGTTGATCGCGTGGCCGAAGCCGTCGCGCAGCACCCGGCTGGCGGTGACGATCTCGTCGTGGTGGTAGCTCTGCACGCCGAGCGTGGCGAAGCGGAGCACCGCCGCCAGGGCGGTCAGCCCGACGACGATCCAGAACGCGCGCGAGTGCTCGCGGGCCCACTCGACCGGGGAGCGGCGCCGGCGCGCGGCGCCGGGGCGCCGTGGTCGCGGGAGGGTTGCCGCCTCCATCAGGGGCGCCCCCTCAAGAGAGCGCGACGTCGAGCGCTTTCGAGACCTCGTCGACAAAGACGAACTCGAGGTTGCCGAGCTCCTTTGTCGGGATCTCGGCCGCGTCACCCTCGTTGCGCTCGGGCACGATCACCCGCTTGATGCCCGCTCGCTGCGCCGCCAACGACTTCTCCTTCAGCCCGCCGATCGGCAGCACCTTGCCGGTCAGGGTCACCTCGCCGGTCATCGCGACATCGTTGCGAACCGGGCGGCCGCTGATCAGCGAGGCGAGCGCCACGGTCATCGCCACCCCCGCCGAGGGCCCGTCCTTCGGCACCGCCCCGGCCGGCACGTGGATGTGGACGTCGTGGCCGGCGAACCAGTCCTCGGTCAGCATCGGCGCGATCTGCGCCTGGTGACCGCGCACGTAGGAGAGCGCCGCCTGCGCCGACTCTTTCATCACCTCGCCGAGCTGGCCGGTGATCGTCAGGTGTCCCGACCCCGGCATCCCGGTCGCCTCGATGAAGAGCACGTCGCCGCCCGCCGGGGTCCAGGCGAGGCCGGTCGCCACGCCGGGGTCTTTGGTCCGCCGCCGCGTTTCGGCGAAGACGCGCCGCCGTCCCAGCATCTCGCGCGCTTTTTTGCCGGAGACGCGCACCTTGCCTTTGACTTTTCCTTCGGCGACCTGGCGGGCGACTTTGCGGCACACGGTGCCGATCAGCCGCTCCAGGTTGCGCACCCCCGCCTCCCGCGTGTACTCCTCGATGATCGCGGTCAGCGCCGCGTCGGAGAACTCGATCTGGGACGGTTTCAGCCCGTTCGCGGCGATCTGGCGGTCGACCAGGTAGCTGCGCGCGATGTGCAGCTTCTCGTCGAGCGTGTACCCCGCCAGCTCGATCGTTTCCATCCGGTCGAGCAGCGGCCCCGGGATCGTGTCGAGCACGTTCGCGGTGGCGATGAAGACGACGTCGGAGAGGTCGAAGGCGAGGTCGAGGTAGTGGTCGCGGAAGGTGTCGTTCTGGGCCGGGTCGAGCACCTCGAGCATCGCGCTCGCCGGGTCGCCGCGGAAGTCGGCGCCCATCTTGTCGAGCTCGTCGATCATGAAGACGGGGTTGCGCGAGCCGGCGTCGCGCAAGGCGCGGATGATGGTCCCGGGCAGGGCCCCGATGTAGGTGCGGCGGTGGCCGCGGATTTCCGCCTCATCGCGGACGCCGCCGACCGAGATCCGCTCGAACTCGCGCCCCAGGGCCTTGGCGATCGAGCGGCCGAGACTCGTCTTCCCCACCCCGGGCGGGCCGACGAAGCAGAGGATCGGCCCGGGCGACTCAGGGTTGAGTTTGCGCACCGCCAGGTACTCGAGGATCCGCTCCTTCACGTCTTCGAGGTCGTAGTGGTCGGCGTTGAGGATTTTCCGCGCGTGTCTGATGTCGAGGTTGTCCTCGGTCTCCTTATCCCAGGGCAGCTCGGTCAGCCACTCGAGGTAGGTGCGGATCACCCCGTGCTCGGCCGCCGCGGGCGGCAGTTTCGCCAGCCGCCCGAGCTCCCGGTCGGCCGCTTTGCGCGCTTCCTCGGGCAGGTTCGCCGCCTCGATCTTCTCCTGCAGCTCTTTGACTTCGGCAGCGGCCTCGTCTTCTTCGCCGAGCTCGTCCTGAATCGCTTTCAGCTGCTGGCGGAGGAAGAACTCGCGCTGGCCTTTGTCAACTTCCGACTGCACCTGCGACTGGATCTGGGAGCCGAGCTGGACCACCTCGAGCTCGCGGGCGAGGACCTGGGAGAGGTGGCGGAGCCGTTTGGCGACCTCGACTTCTTCCAGCAGCTCCTGCTTCTCGGCGGTGTCGACGCGCAGCGCGCCGGCGATCAGGTGGGCGAGCGCGCTCGGGTCGTCGATGTTGGCGACGGCGAGCTGCAGCTCCTCCGGCATGTAGGGGATCTGCTCGACGATCTCCGAGAAGGTGCGCTGGACGTTGCGGGCCAGCGCCTCCAGCTCGGCGTTCCGTTTGACCTCGTCGGGCAGCTCGGTGATGCGGGCGATCAGGTAGGGGCGGTCGGTGACGAAGTCGTCGAGGCTCACCCGCTGGGTCGCCTGGACGAGGATCCGCAGGCTGCCGTCGGGGACTTTGACCATCCGCTCGACCACGCCGACGACGCCGACCCCGTAGAGGTCCGCGGGGGTCGGCTCGTCCTTCTCGGGGTCGCGCGAGGCGACCATCACCAGCATCCGGTTGCCGCCGAGGACGTCGTCGACCAGCTGGATCGAGCGCGGCTGGCCTACGGCGAGCGGCGTGATCGTGTCCGGGAAGGCGACCGAGTCGCGCAGCGGCAGCACCGGCAGGGTGTCCGGGACCGGCGCGGTGCCGTTCAGGACCTCCTCGGCGTCGAGCGGCGATTCGACGACCTCAAGGGTGGGCGAGCCCTCCATCACGGCCGTTCGATCGGAACCCGGTGGGTGGTCTCTTGGGGGTCGCGCAGCGGCAGCTCGATCGTCAGCAGACCATCTTCGTAGTTGGCGACGGCGCGGTTGGCATCGACCTCGGCCTGCAGCTCGACGACGCGGCGAAAGGGACCGGAGGGGATCTCGATCTGCTGGTAGACGCGGCCCTCGGTCTCCTGCAGGGCGCGCCGGCCGACGATCGCCAGCTGGCGGCCGCCGACCTCGATCCCGATCTCGCCAAGGTCGATCCCGGCGAGGTCGACTTTGACGACGGCGCGCTGCGGGTCGTCGACGTAGTAGACGTCGACGTTCGGCGAGAAGCCCGACGCGCGGCGGCTGACGTAGCGGGTGCGGCCCCAGGGATCGCCCATCAGTTGGTCCATCTCTCGGCGCATCCGCGCAAAATCGGCGAAGAGGTCGCGCTGCGGCATGGGGCTACAACATACCCACGCGGCGCCTGGGTATCGGTCAGGCGGCGCGACCGGGGGCCCACCGCGGCGCCCTCATCAGGAGCACCGGCTGGCGCGGTGGGACGAGGCCCTCGGGACGGTTGGGCCGGAAGGTCGCGCAGGGCTCGCCGAGCTCCAGAGCGCACAAGAGATTGCGGTGGAAATAGCAGTCCTCACAGGTGGGGGCTTTGGGCTTGCGCGGCATCGGCCCGGGCATGAAAGCAACCGGGCGCCGGCGGCGTCGGGCACGATTCCGCAAATCGCTACATCTGCGTCACAGGCCTTTCACATAGTCCCCGCGTCTTGCGAGTCGTCGGGGGCACGCCGCTAACATTCGGCCAGATGGAGGCACACAGACGTACCGAGCGGCTGGCCGATTCGCCGCCGCTCTTCAAAAGCGAATTCCTCAACTTCTTCTCCCGCGTCCACCCCGCGCTGCCCGCGATCATCTTCCTACCGGTGATCGTCGCGGCCGAGTGGATCGGAGCGACGAAGGGCTGGAGCGTCTGGCAGATGGTCCTCATCTCGGCGGGCGGCGTCGCCTTCTGGACGCTGACCGAGTACTGGCTCCACCGCCTGATCTTCCACTGGGAGCCCGACAACGCCGTCGGCCGGCGGATGCACTTCATCATCCACGGCATCCACCACGACCATCCCAACGACAAGATGCGACTGGTGATGCCGCCATCGGTCTCGATCCCCCTCGCGGCCCTCTTCTTCCTCGGCTTCCTGGCGGTGCTCGGCGACGCCGCCTACCCGGCCTTCGGCGGCTTCATGCTCGGCTACCTCGGCTACGACTACACCCACTACTACGTGCACCACTTCGTGCCGAAGTCGAAACTCGGCAAGAGGCTCCGCGAGGCGCACATGCGCCACCACTTCCAGGACCACCGCTACGGCTACGGCGTCTCCTCGCCGATCTGGGACGTGGTGTTCCGGACCCTGCCGAAGAAGCGCAACCACTAACGCCGGTCGGGACGGGGTTCAGGCCCGGTCCACTGAGGACGGAAGGGTCGCTGCCCGCTCGATTGGGGATGGCGGGCCCCGACGTTCCGTAGCGGCCCCGGCAGGGTGTGGCCGCCACGGAACGCCCGGGACGTGACGCTTTCGGCGGGAAGTCACAGAGATGTGGGCGTTACAAAGACGTGGCCACGATTTGGGCCCCCATAGGGGGGTCAAAGGGTGGTCACGTGATTGCAACGTCTGGGGATCTGTGACGAACCGCCCGACCCCGTCAAGTCCGCATGAAGATCGGCCGGGATCGATACAGATTCCGTACAGATCGCCGGGCTGAAGTTGTCTCGCCACCGGCCGCCTAAAGAGCCGCCCCCGGATTCCGTTCGCCAGCTGGGACGGCGCTCGTGGTCGTCGGATCAGCCTCCCTTGCTGATCGACTGGCTCGGGAAGGCCCGGCCGGTCGCGCCGATGTTCACGCACATCACCCCCTTCCCTGAGGTCAGTTAGGAGATTGATGTAATCGGATAGTTCAATCAGTTACAACCGACCAAGTCGAAGATATAAACCAAAACGTCGCTTACTCCGCGCGATGGCAGACTAATGTTCAACAGTCCGAGAATTTCGACTAGTGGGGGGAGCTTTGAGAATGGAGGCAACGGAGCGCAAGGCCGGCGTAAAGAGACGGGAGGCACTGCCTGCCGAGGAGGCCCTGAGTCAGCCGATCAGTCACCCGGTTCGGGTACGGATCCTGGAAGTCGTGAACGAAGTGGATATGAGTCCCACCGAGTTCGTCGAGACGGGGATGGTGCCGGCGGAGATCGCGAAAGGGCGAACGGCTCAGAACCTGGTCTCGATGGTCGCCTACCACTTCCGCGGCCTGCTCAAGGCGGGCTGCGTCGAAGTCGTCTCCACCCGCCCGGTCCGTGGCGCGACCGAACACACCTATCGGGGCAAGGCGGTCGCCTACTTCACCGACGAGCAGTGGGCCGCCCTGCCGCCCGAGAGCCGGGTCGAGATCAGCCGGACGATGTACCAGGGCATGGTCGCCCGGGTCGAGTCCTCGATGCTGGCCGGGACGTTCGACAGCCACACCGACCGGATGCTGGCCTGGACGCCGCTGAAGCTGGACAAGCGCGGCTGGACGGATCTGAGCAAGGCCCTGGCGAGCTGCTTCGCCGAGGTCGAGCAGATCAAGCTGGATGCCCGCAACCGCCTCGAGGAGGAGGGCCAGGAGGGGATGCCCGCGACGTTCGCGATCCTCGGTTTCGAGTCACCCAAGGTCAGCCGGGCGACGCACACCGGCCGGGGGTGAGCCCGACTTTGGAATCACTCTCTGCTCCAAAGTTCTGACGATTGACCGCGGGCGCCCGCCCCGAGACAGTGCCCCGGGAAGGCGTTGGGGAAGGAGCACGACGACAGTCCGCTGATGTTCGCTCTGGGCAATCCGCTGCGGCGCCGGATCCTTCGGACCATGTCAGCGGTCGAGAGGATCAGCCCGCGCGAACTGGCGGACGAGCTGGGTGAGCCGCTGGGGAACGTCAGCTACCACGTCCTCGTCCTGCTCGGCAAAGGCGCTGTGAGGTTGGTCGGCAATCGACGCCGGCGCGGGGCCATGCAGCACTTCTACAGCTTCGCCATCGAGGAGCCGTGGGCGCTCGCCGCGCTCGGCCTCGACCCGGGGAACGGCGGCGGCGACCACTGAGGCGAAGACTCCTGGAGGTGGTGCACCGCGATCATGCGGCCACGCCGTTCGCGTTCGTCAGGTGGGCGGGGACGAGGATGCGGTGGTCTTCGGGGCCAGGCCGCAGGATCATCACCTCGGCGGGCGCCTTCTCCAGCAGCCAGACGAGGTCGTCGCCGGAGAGGCCCTGGGTGCCGGTTGCGCCGGCCGAGACGACCACGCGGTCGAAGTCCTCTTCGCTGAGGAGGCGGGCGAGGGCGTGGCGGTAGGTGCGGCCGCGCTCGATCCGCGCGTCGACCGCCACGCCTTTGGTCCCGGCCCGCTGTTCGATCGCCTCCAGCATCCCCATCGCCTTCGCCGCCTCCAGGGGGATCGGGCAGTCGAGCGGCAGGCTCTTCGGCACCTGGGCCAGGTAGGCGGGCATCAGCGTCGCGCCCTCGGCCCGGGCCAGCCGCAGGGCCGCGTCGACCGCGCGCCGGGAGATCTCGGTACCGGTGAAGGGGAGCAGGATGTGGCGGACGGCTTCCGGTTCGACCGGCGGCCTGCGCACATGGCGGGACTTGGCGTACTGGAAGCCGCCGATGAGCCCGAGGATCAGGGCGACGACGATCAGGGGGTCCTCGATGCGGATCGCGGCGAAGATGCTCATGAGGCCCACTCCTCCTCGCGCAGGCCGCGGTTGGCGACGATGCGGACGTCGACGCCGGGTGAGGCGGCCCGCATCAGGCGCTGCGGCAGCGGTTCGCGCAGGCGCGCCAGCCCCTTCGCGGGCGGCGACTCGCCGACCATGATGTAGGTGCTGCCGCGTTCGCGGGCGACCCGGGCGGCGGCTGCGACGACGTCGTCGTGCTCCTCGATGATCAAGGTCGCGCCGAGCACCGAGGCGAGCCGGCGCAGCGCCGTCACCTGGCGCTCGACCTCGCCCTCGATCTGGACGCGGGGCGGCTTCACCCAGAGGAGGTCGAGGTCGGTGCCGAGCCGCTGGGCCGAGCGCCAGGCCCTCCGCACCAGCCGCTGCGAGCTCGGCTGCGGCCGCACCAGCGCCAGCAGCCTCTCCCCCACCGCCTTGGGGGTGTCGTCGGAGACGCGTTCCTCGGACCGCGTGCCGAGGGTCTCGGCCTCGCTGTAGACGAGCCGCTTCGACTCGACGTCCTCGGCCACCTGGCGCAGGCTCACCTCGCGCAGCGCCGCCAGGTTCTCGATTTTGAAGAAGTTGTTGAGCGCCGCGTCGATGTTCTGGGTCGGGTAGATCTTGCCCGCCCGCAGCCGCGCGATCAGCGCCTCCGGGGTGAGGTCGATCAGCACCACTTCGTCGGCGCCGGCCAGGATCTTGTCGGGCACCGTCTCCCGCACCCGCACCCCGGTCAACTCGGCGACCTGGTCGTTCAGCGACTCGAGATGCTGGACGTTGACGGTCGAGAAGACGTCGATCCCGGCGGCGAGCACCGCGGCGATGTCCTCGTAGCGCTTCTCGTGCTCGATGCCCGGCGGGTTGGTGTGGGCGAGCTCGTCGATCAGCGCCAGTTCGGGCGCCCGGCGCAGCAGGGCCGCGAGGTCCATCTCGGTGACCGTGGCGCCGCCGCGGATCTCGACACTGCGCCGCGGCACCTCCTCGAGGCCGTGCGCCTGGGCGCTCGTCTCCGGGCGTTCGTGGGGCTCGAGGTAGCCGATCACCACGTCGCGGCCCGCTTCGGCTTCGGCGTGGCCCTCCTGCAGCATCCGGTAGGTCTTGCCGACCCCGGCGGCCATACCCAGGAAGATCTTGTAGTGGCCCACGGGCCTACTCCTCAGAGCGCTCCCCGGAGGGCGGCGAGCACCTTCGCCACCCGCTCCCGAAGTTCGCCGCGGCGTCGCGGCGCGTAGAGCGGGCCGGTGCCCTCGGAGACGATCTGCGATGCCATCGCGACGCCTCGACAATAGACCGGACTCGGCGAGATCAACAGGTCCTCGAGCTCGACCAGCCGCGCCGCCGCGAGCCGCACCTCCTCGGGGTCGACCGGGACGCGCGGATCGCGGGGGTCGATCCGGGTTCCGGCCGAAGCGCGGCTCTGGCGCAGCATCGCGACCACCCTGGCGCGGTGATCGCGGGAGAGAAGCCGACCGGCGTGGTATTCGAGCTGCGCGGAGTCGGCGGGATCGACGCCCGCGGCGAGGGCGGCGTCGAGCCAGGGGGCGCGCAGGCACGCGAGCAGTCGGACCCGGAGCGGCCAGTGGCGGCCGGACTGGGCGATGCTCCAGACCGGGTCCTGCCAGTCGCGGACGAAGAGGTCGGCGGCCGACGGGTGTCGGTGGCCCGCCATCTCAGGCCCCCAGCAGGTTGTGCACGATGAGGTCGATCAGCTTGATCCCGATGAACGGGACGATCAGCCCGCCCAGCCCGTAGATCAGGATGTTGCGCCGCAGCAGGGCAGTGGCGCCGATCGGCCGGTAGCGGACCCCTCTCAGCGACAACGGGATCAGCAGCGGGATGATGATCGCGTTGAAGATGACCGCCGAGAGGATCGCCGAGTGCGGCGTCCCCAGGCTCATGATGTTGAGCGAGTGCAGCGGGCCGTTGGTCTGGCCGCTCGCCGCCCAGGTCGCGGCGAACATCGCGGGCAGGATCGCGAAGTACTTGGCGACGTCATTGGCGATCGAGAACGTGGTCAGGGCGCCGCGGGTGATCAGCAGCTGCTTGCCGACCTCGACGATCTCGATGAGCTTCGTCGGGTTGGAGTCGAGGTCGACCATGTTCCCGGCCTCGCGGGCGGCCTGGGTGCCGGTGTTCATCGCCACGCCGACGTCCGCCTGGGCGAGGGCCGGCGCGTCGTTGGTGCCGTCCCCGGTCATCGCGATCAGCCGGCCATCGGACTGCTGCTCCTTGATCAGTTCGAGCTTTCGCTCCGGGGTGGCTTCGGCGAGGAAGTCGTCGACGCCCGCCTCCTCGGCGATTTTGGCGGCGGTCAGTTTGTTGTCGCCGGTGACCATGATCGTGCGGATGCCCATCGCCCGCAGCTGGTCGAAGCGGGCTTTCATCCCTTCCTTGACGATGTCTTTGAGGTAGACGACGCCGAGCACGCGCTCGTCGCGGGCGACGGCGAGCGGGGTTCCGCCCTCGCGGCCGATCCGGTCGAGCTCGACCCGCAGCTCCGGCGGCGCGTGGCCGCCCTCGGTGCCGATCCATTCGGTGATCGCGTCGCCGGCGCCCTTGCGCAGCTGGGTGCCGTTGAAGTTGACACCGCTCATCCGGGTTTCGGCGGTGAACGGGACGAAAGTCGGTTCGTGGCCCTCGAAGTCGTGCTCGCGGATGTTGAACTTTTCTTTGGCGAGGACGACGATCGAGCGCCCCTCGGGGGTCTCGTCGGCTAGCGAGGACATCTGCGCCGCCTCGGCGAGGTCCTGCTCGCTCACCCCGGGCATCGGGATGAACTCGGTCGCCTCGCGGTTGCCGAGCGTGATCGTGCCGGTCTTGTCGAGAAGGAGCACGTCGCAGTCGCCGGACGCCTCGACCGCGCGCCCGGAAAGGGCCAGCACGTTGCGGCGCACCAGGCGGTCCATGCCGGCGATCCCGATCGCCGAGAGCAGGGCGCCGATCGTGGTCGGGATCAACGCCACCAGAAGGGCGATCAGGGTCGTCTCCGAGAGTTCGGTCCCGGCGAAGAGGGCGAACGGGCGCAGGCTGACGATCACGATGATGAAGATCAGGGTCAGCGCCGCGAGCAGGATGCCGAGGGCGATCTCGTTCGGGGTCTTGCGCCGCGAGGCGCCCTCGACCAGGGAGATCATCCGGTCGAGGAACGATTTGCCCGGCTCCTGGGTGACTTCGACGACGATCCGGTCGGAGAGGACCTTGGTGCCGCCGGTGACGGCCGAACGGTCGCCGCCGGCCTCGCGGATGACGGGCGCCGACTCGCCGGTGATCGCCGACTCGTCTACCGAGGCGATTCCCTCGATCACGGTGCCGTCGCCGGGGATCGTCTGCCCCGCCTCGACCACCACGAAGTCGCCGCGCACGAGCTCCGAGGCAGGCTTCTCGCCGCCGTCGCGCAGCCTGGCGGTCGTCTCTGAGCGCATCGCGCGCAAGCTGGCCGCCTGGGCGCGGCCGCGTCCCTCCGCCAGCGCTTCGGCGAGGTTGGCGAAGACGACGGTCAGCCAGAGCCAGATCGTGATCGTGAAGGTGAACCAGGCCGGTTCGTGGCCGCCGCCGAGGCTTTCGCCGCCGAAGACCTGGATCAGCCAGGCGACGGAGGTGATCACGGCGCCGATCTCGACCACGAACATCACCGGGTTGCGGACCTGGACGCGCGGGTCGAGCTTGCGGACCGACTCCCACAGGGCCGGCCGCAGGATCTCCCAGTCGAAGAGCGAGCGCGGCTGGTTGCGCTCTGGGGTGGCAGTGGTGTCGTCGGTCATTTCAGCGGTGCTTCCTTATCGAGGGCGATGTTGACTTCAAGTACGTTCACGCCCGGCTCGCCGAGCACGCCGAGCGAGCGGCTGTCGGTGTTCTGGGAGATCAGTTCTTCGACCTTGCTCAAGGGCAGGTGGCGGATCGCGGCGATCCGGTGGGCCTGGATCTGGGCGTTCGCTTCGGAGATGTCGGGGTCGACTCCGGAGGCGGACTGGGTCACCGCGTCGACCGGGACCTCTTCGCGGGTCAGCGAGTGGTCGTACGGTTTGTTAAGCTTCACGTAGGCGGCGAGTTCTTCGCGGATTTCTTCGCGGACTTCCACACTGTTCGGGCCGCCGTTGCCGAAGAAGGTGACGTTGCCGGAGTATTCGGTCGCCGAGGGGCGCGGCTGGAAGTACTGCTTGTCGGGGACCAGCACTTCTTCGCCTTCTTCGTCGGTCACCGGCTTGCCGTTCTTCACCAGCGGGTGCAGGAACGACTGGCCGATCAGGTGCGAGCCGACCACCTGGCCGTTGAACGAGATCTTCGAGCCGTTGGCGGAGCCGTTGAACACGACCTGGGAGACGCCGGTGATCACCAGCGGGTAGAGCAGGCCGAGGACGATCGTCATCGCGACGATCGCGATCAGGCCGGTGAGCAGGTCTTTACGGAGTCCTTGGGTCATCAGAACAATCTCCCGGTGAGGCCATTGGCGATCGGGCCGAGCAGGATCGCGGGGAAGAAGGTGAGGGCGCCGACCAGGATCACCACGCCGATCAGCAGGAAGACGAACGTCGGGTTGTCGGTGCGCATCGTCCCGAGGCCGGCCGGCGAGACCTTCTTACCGGCCAGTGCACCGGCGACGGCGAGGACGAAGAGGATCGGGGCGAAGCGCGCGGTCACCATCACCACGCCGCCGAGCAGGTTTGCGAAGGTGATGCCGTAGGCGCCGACGTTGCCGGGAGCATGTGGCTGGATGAAGCCGGTGTAGCCGGCGAAGGCGGAGCCGTTGTTGTTCGCCTGCGAGAGGTAGGCGTAGAGGTTCTCCGAGAACCCGGTCGGGTTGATGCCCGCGAAGAGCGATCGTTTGCCGAGCTCGGTCGCCGAGGCGGCGCCCGCCGACAGGAGCACCGCGAGCGGCGTGAAGAGGACGCCGAGCGAGACCAGCTTGATCTCCCGCGCCTGGATCTTCTTGCCGAGGTACTCGGGGGTGCGGCCGACCATCAGGCCGCCGATGAAGACGGCGAGGACGACGTAGAGGAGCATCGAGTAGAGGCCCGCGCCGACGCCGCCGAAGATCACCTCGGAGAAGCCGAGGTTGGCGAACGGCACCGCGCCGCCGATCCCGGTCAGCGACTCGAAGGCGCTGTTGACCGCGCCGGTCGACGTGACCGTGGTGATCGCCGTCCAGAGCGAGCTGTCGGCGATCCCGAAGCGTTGCTCCTTGCCCTCCAGGTTGCCGCCGGTCGAGCCGTGGAAGGCGGTGGTGTGGAGGCCGGCCGCGTGCTGCGCGGGCGTGCCGTGCTGCTCGGCGATGTAGACGACGATCACGCCGGCGATGAAGAGCAATGACATCGCCGAGAAGATCGCCCAGCCCTGCCGCTGGCTGCCGACCATGCGCCCGTAGGTGTAGGTGAGCGACGCCGGGATCATCAGCATCAGCAACATCTCGACGAAGTTGGTGAGGCCGCTGGAGTTCTCGAACGGGAAGGAGGAGTTGACGTTGAAGAAGCCGCCGCCGTTGTTACCGAGCTCCTTGATCGCCTCCTGCGAGGCGACCGGGCCCTGGGCGAGGATCTGGGTGCCGCCGGAGAGGGTGTGGATCACGGTGGCGTGGCTGAGGTTCTGGATCACGCCCTGGGAGGCGAGGAAGAGGGCCCCGACCACCGACATCGGCAGCAGCACGTAGAGGAGGATGCGGGTGACGTCGTGCCAGAAGTTGCCGAGCGATTTGCCGGAGCGGGCGACGATGCCGCGGATCAGCGCCACCAACACGGCGATCCCGACCGCCGCGGAGACGAAGTTCTGCACCGCGAGGCCGGCCATCTGGGCGAAGTAGGTGAGGGTGGTTTCACCCCCGTAGTACTGCCAGTTGGTGTTGGTGATGAAGGAGGAGGTGGTGTTGAAGCTGAGGTCCCAGGGCCCCGAGTGGAACCCTTCCGGGTTGAACGGCTGAATGCCCTGCGTCCTCAGGATCAGATACAGCAGGATCCAGAAGAGCAGGGAGAAGACGATCAGGCTGCGGGCGTACTGCTTCCAGTCCTGCCCTTCGTCGGGGTTCACGCGCATGATCCGGTAGGCACCGCGCTCGATCGGCCCGAAGATCGGGGTGAGGAAGACGCGTTCGTTGTTGAAGACGCGCGCCAGGTAGATGCCGATCGGTTTGACCAGCGCCACCAGGACGACGACGAAGATCGCGATCTGTACGTAACCCTCGAACATGCGGCGGTCCTCCCCGGGGCCTTAGAGGTTCTCCCCGCGAAGCAGGGCGTAGACGAGGTACACGCAGACGATGAAAGAGGCGACGAGGCCGAAGACGTCGGCACCGGAGAGCGCCGCGAGGGGAGCGGTGACGAGAGCGGTCATATGCGATCGATCAGGGAGATCAGCCAGTAGAGGAGTGCGAACATCGCGATCGCCAGCGCGATCGAGAAGAGGTCGGCGACCGGACTGCCGCCGCCGGGAAAGATGTCGGCGGCGCTGAGGAGGACGAAAGAACTCACGTGAAGCATCTTGCGCCCCCACCTGTCAAGGCCGCATAACGTTTTCCACTCGGCCTATACAGATTCTGTGAACATCGCCCGGTCTTGGGCGGAGCACTACTCGGCGAAGCGGTAACCGACTCCCGGATCGGTCTTGATGTACTTCGGACCGTCGCCATTCTGTGGCTCGATCTTGCGCCGCAGGTTGGCGATGTGGGCGCGCAGGACCTGGAAGTCGTCTTCGTACTCGACGCCCCAGACCTCGACCAGGAGGGCGCGGTGGGTCATCAGCCGGCCGCGGTTGCGGGCCAGGGTGCGGAGCAGGTTGAACTCGGTCGGGGTCAGGTGGATCAGCTCGCCGTCGCGGCGCACGGTGCGGGCGGCGAGGTCGATCTCGAGGCCGTCGGCGACGATCGTCGGGTCCGCCCCTTCCGGCGCGGCGCGGCGCAGCACCGCCTGCAGGCGGGCGACCAGCTCGCGCGGGCCGAAGGGCTTGGTCACGTAATCGTCGGCGCCGGCGGCGAGCGCCTCGACCTTGCGGTCCTCCTCGCCGACCGCGGAGAGGACGAGGATCGGCATCCGGCTCCACTCGCGCAGGCGCCGCGTCACCTCGACCCCGTCGATGTCGGGCAGCATCAGGTCGAGGATCGCCGCCTCGGGGGGTTTCACCGCCGCCAGGTCGAGCGCCTCCTCGCCGGTCGCCGCGGTCACCGCCTCATAGCCCGCGTCGCGGAGGATCACCCGCAGTGCGCGCAGGATCTGCGGCTCGTCGTCGCAGACCAGGATGCGTGCGCTCGGCCCGCTCACCCCTCCCCTCCCGGCGCTTCCGAGCTTCGGTGGTCATATACGCCCAAAAAGTCGGAAGCATGGGCGCCGGCGGGGGCGGCGAAGGTGACGACGAAGCTCGACCCCTGGCCGGGCAGCGACTCGACCTCGACCTCGCCCCCGTTCGCCTCGATGAAGCCGCGGGCGATCGCCAGGCCGAGCCCCGAGCCGGTCCCGCTCGCCGCGCCGGGCGCGCGGTAGAACGGTTCGAAGATCCGCTCGCGCATGTTCTCCGGCACGCCCGGCCCGCGGTCGACCACCCGCACCACCAGGCGCGGCCCGACCAGCCGCGAGCGGACCAGCACCTGCTGGCCATCGGCGTGGACGACGGCGTTCTCGAGCAGGTTCGCGAAGGCCCGCTCGAGCTGGGTCGGGTCGGCGAGCAGCGCCGGGAGGTCGTCGTCGAGTGACAGCCGTACGTGCTCGCCGTAAGGTCCGATCGATTCGCGCGCCGCGGTCAGAAGGTCGCCGAGCTCGACCGGCTCGCGGTGCGGCTCGGCCTTGCCCGATTCGAGCCGCGAGACGTCGAGCAGGTTCTCGACCAGCCGCGAGAGTCGCCGCCCCTCGTCGACCACGGCCTCGCTCAGCTCGTGGCGCTCGGCGGACGTGAGGCTGGGCGAGTCGAGGGCCGCGCCCGCCGCGATGATCGCGGTCAGCGGCGTCCGCAGGTCGTGGGAGACGGCGCGTAGCAGCGAGGTCTTCAGCTCGTCGGAGCGCCGCAGCGCCTCGGCCTCGATCGCCTCTTCGCGCGCCCGGTCGCGCTCGGCGGCCAGTTCGGCCGCCTCCGCGAGCAGCCGGTCGGCCTCTTTGCGCCGCCGCTCCGACTCGGCGGCGCGCGCCCGCGCCAGCTCGGCGAGGGTGCCGGTGGCGATCGCGACGATCACGAAGACGACCAGGGCGACGATGTCGTGCTGGGCGTTGATCGTCAACTTGCGCAGCGGCGGCAGGTAAAAGAAGTTGAAGACGAGTGCGCTCAGCACCGCCGTGCCGAGGCCCAACCAGAGGCCCCAGACGATCGAGATCAGCAGCACCCCCGGGATGAAGACGATCCCCAGCGAGACCGGCTCGGCGATCCCCTTCAGCGCCGCGACGACGCCGGCGCCGATCGCGGTGACGACGATCGCGGCGAGGAGGCCGAGGCCGGTCGAAGGCGATTTGGCACTGAGCCGAAACACCGGCAGAGCGTAGACGCGTCGGCGTTACTCGTACTGAAGCGATTCCAACACGTCGAGCCGCGAGGCGCGGCGGGCGGGGACGATCGCCGCCAGCACCCCGGCCAGCGCGGCCAGCACGAGGATGCCGATCAACGTCCCGACCGGGTAGGAGAGCGTGAAGCCTTCTTCCTTCAGCGGCTGGGCGATCAGCGCCGCGAAGACGATTCCCAGCACCAGCCCGAGGATCGCCCCGATCAATGCCGTGATCACCGCCTCGTAGCGGATCATCGTCCGCACCTGCCGCCGCGACATGCCGATCGCGCGCAGCATGCCGAGCTCCCGGGTGCGCTCGTAGATCGAGAGCGCGAGCGTGTTGGCGACGCCGATCAGGGAGATGAACACGGCCAGGCCGAGCAGCACGTAGAAGAGCGAGACGATCGAGTCGATCTGCTTTTCGCGTTCTTCGCGCAGTTCCCCCTGGTTCAGCACTTCGGCGGTGGGGAAGGCGCGTTCGGCGCCGACGGTGAGGATCGCCTGCACTTTTTCGGGATCGGCACCCGGTTCGAGGATCACGAAGTCGATGGTGTCCTTGGTCTGCTTGAACGCCTCCGCCATCACCCGCTGGGTGACGACGACGCTGCCGAACACGCCGAGCTTCGATTCGAACTCGCCCGCGACGGTGAAGGTCGGCCGTTCCTCCGCCTGGCTCAGGAGGGTGAACTTGTCGCCGACTTCGAGGTTGTGTTCTGAGGCGAAGTCGTCGGAGACGACCGCTTCGTCGTCGGCCAGGTGCCGCAGCACCCGCGGCCCGCCTTTCACCCATTCGATTTCGACCCCTTCCCCGATGTTCGGGGTCGTACCGTTCACTTTCACCGTGCCGCCGCCGGGGCCGACCAGCTTCGCTTCGGCGCCGCGGATCGTCGCCACGCTCTTCACCCCGGGCACTTTCGAGGCGGCAAGGGCGGCGCCCGCCGGGATCGGCGAGAACCCGTCGGAATTCTCGATCACCAGGCCGCCGGCGAAGTTTTCGTCGATCACCTTGGCGACCGAGCTCTTCAGCCCCGAGGCGAAGACGGTGATGAAGGTGACCAGGGCGAGGGCGATCATCAGCGCCGCCGCGGTGATCGCGGTGCGGCCCGGGTTGCGCTTCGCGTTCTCGCGGGCGAGGCGGCCGGTGAGGTGCCGCATCCATTCGAGCGGCCGGCCGGCGACCTCGGCGAGCGGCCGCACCAGCGCCGGGCTGAAGAGCGAGACGGCGACCACGACGGCGATCCCGCCGCCGCCGATCCGCGCCGCGCGGGCGCCGATCCCGCCGCCGCCCGCAAGGCCGGCGACGACGAAGGCGACCCCGACCGCGGTCAAGAGCCCGGCGAGGACGCGCAGGGCAAGGCGGCGCCGGCGGCTCGGCGACGGAGCGAACGCGTGCAGGGCGGCGATCGGCGGCACCCGGGTCGAGCGCCAGGCGGGGATCAGCGCCGAGAGGAAGGTGACGACCAGGGCGACGAGGACCGAGACGATCACCGTCCGCGCCTCCAGCACCGGGCTCGTCGTCGGCAGGTCGGCGCCGATCGCCGAGAAGAGCACCCGCAGCCCGGCGGCGACCGCGTAGCCGCCGGCCAGCCCGATGATCGCGCCCACCAGCCCGATCCCCCCCGCTTCCAGCAGCACCGAGGAGAGGATCTGCCGGCGCGAGGCCCCGAGGGTGCGCAGCACGCCGAACTCGGAGACGCGCTGGGCGACGGTGATCGAGAAGGTGTTGAAGATGATGAAGGCGCCGACCAGCACCGCGACGTAGCCGAAGACGAGCAGGATCGTCTGCAGGAAGCCAAGGTTTTCGCGGATTTCTTCGGTGCTGCGGTCGGCGTTTTCCTTCGCCGTCTCGACCCGCGCCGAGAGCGGCAGCACTTTTTCGATCCGCCGTTTCAGCGCCTGCTCGGAGACGCCTTGGTCGGAGGCGACCGAGATCTGGTCGAACTGGCCGCGCTTGTGGGTCAGCCGCTGGGCGACCGGCAGGGTCACCTGGGCGATCGAGGTGCCGCCGAAGGAGGCCTGGCCGAGCTGGGTCAGCCCGACCAGCCGGAACGGTTCGACCCGGCCGGCGCCGATGATCTTCAGCGTGTCGCCGATTTCGAGCCCGGCCGATTCGGCCGCCGCCTTGTCGAGCGAGGCTTCGTCGGGCCCGCGCGGTTTGTGGCCGTCGACGTAGGTGAGCGACTCGAGGCCCTTCGGCAGCGTCGAGGAGATGAACTTCGGCGCGAATTTCGTCCCGATCGCCTTGTTTTCTTCGTCGAAGAAGCCACCCGGCGTGAAGATCGCCCCGGCCGCCCGCTTCACCCCCTTGACGCCGTTCACCTTCGGCAGGTAGGAGGCCGGGATCGTCGGCACTTCACCGCTTTCCTGTTTGACCGGGTTCTGGGCGGTGATCACCACCGACGTCCCCTGCAGCGACTCGCTGAAGATTTCGTCGAAGGCGGCGAAGATCGTGTCGGTGAGGACGTAGGAGCCGGCGATGAAGGCGACGCCGAGGATCACCGCGAGCGAGGTCGCGAAGGCCCGCACCTTGCGCGCCCAAAGGCTCTTGATCGCGAGCCTGGTCATCTCTCCGCGCCCGCCCCTAGTCGAGCTGCTTCATCAGCTCGATCACGTCGTCGGCGCCGCCCGGCGCGCCGTCCTGGACGATCTTGCCGTCGCGCAGGGTGATCAGGCGGTCGGCGTGGGCGGCGGCGACCGGGTCGTGGGTGACCATCACCACGGTCTGTTGGAACTCGTCGACGGCGCGGCGCAGCAGGTCGAGGACGTCCTCGCTCGCCTTCGAGTCGAGGTTGCCGGTCGGCTCGTCGGCGAACACCACGGCCGGTTTGGAGACCAGGGCCCGGGCGACGGCGACGCGCTGCTGCTGGCCACCGGAGAGCTCGGCGGGCCGGTGCGTGCGCCGGTCCTCGAGTCCGACCGTGCGGATCAGCTGGTCGACCCACTCTTTGTCCGGTTTGCGCCCGGCGATCGAGAGCGGCAGCACCAGGTTCTCCTCGGCGGTGAGGACCGGGAGCAGGTTGAAGAACTGGAAGACGAAGCCGAGCTTGTCGCGCCGCAGCTTGGTCAACTCGCCGTCGTCGAGGCCGGTGATCTGCACCCCGTCGAGCGTCACCGTCCCCGAGGTCGGCGTGTCGAGGCCCGCGAGGATGTGCATCAGCGTCGACTTGCCTGAGCCGGACGGGCCCATGATCGCGGTGAAGCGATCGCGGTCGAAGGCGGTGCTGACCCCGGCGAGGGCGACGACCTTCGTGTCGCCGGCGCCATAGACCTTGGTCAAGCCCTCGGCGACTACGACCTTTCCGTCCGGGGTGGCCACGCCCGGTCACGGTAGCGGGCGAGACCGCGGCAGCGCGAATCAGTCGAGCGGAGAGCTGCCGAAGAGGCGCGCCTTGAAGGTTGCACCGGTGAGCCGCGCGGGCTGGGCGCCGAGGACCGGCATGCGCAGCGAGCCGCGCCAGATCGACCGGCCATGCCTGCCGGGGCGCAATTCGGCCCAGCCGCTGAACGGGGCGGGCGGTTCGACCCGCGCGGTGCCCGCGGCGACGTCGAAGCGGAAGGAGCCCAGCCCGGCCAGGACCTGCACCCCGCGCTCGATCAGCACCCCTTCGGTCATTTCCGCCCGGAACGCGTTGAGGAACACCTTGACGCCTTTCTTGGTGCCGATCGAGAAGGCGATCAGGCCGACCGCGGGCGGGCGCTTGCCCGACACGACTTCCAGCGTCGCTTCCTTCGCCGCGGCCGCTTGGTTCGGGCCGCCCGCGCGCCGGGGGCGGGCAGGCGGTTCGAACGACGCCGCCGGTTCCTTGCACCCGTCCATCGGGAACAGCTCGAAGGTGCCGTGGGCGTGGTCGGCTTCGAAGTCGAGGTAGTCGTTCTCGCCGTGGAAGGTGAAAGTCCCGCGGAAGGTGCCCGGGACCGTCCCGTCGCCGCCTTTGCATTTCGGCCGCTTCCCGGGCGCCGCGGTGAACGTGTAGTCGAGTTCGCCGAATTGGGCGAACCGCGCCTTCACGCTGTCTTCGGTGATTTCGGCGGGGGCCAAGTAGTAGGCGACCTGGCCGTGCCGGTACACGATCAGGTCGATCTTGGTGCTTTCCGACGCCGCTTTCACGGTGACCAGAAAGCCGTCCTCCCGCAGCGTGAATTCGGGGTTGCGGATCCGCGCTTCCGCCGCCGACGCGGTCGGGCCGGCGACGATCAGCACGGCGAAGGACGCCAGGATGAGGACGAGAGCACGGCGCATCGCGGCCGAACAATACGCTGAGCCGCCGTGCCGACGCTCGACGCATACGACGGTTTCCTGGTCGACCTCGACGGGGTCGTATGGACCGGGCGCGAGCCGGTGCCGGGCTCGCCGGAGGCGTTGGCGACGATGCTGGCGGCGGGGAAGGAGCTCGTCTTCGTCACCAACAACCCGACCAAACGGCCCGAGGAATACGCGGAGCGGCTGGGGTCCATGGGGGTCTACGTCAGCCCGGAACGGATCGTCACCGCCGGGATCACGGTGGCGCGGCTGGCCGCCGAGGCGGCCGGGCCGGGCGGCGGCGCGCTGGTGCTCGGCTTCGAGCCGCTGCGCGAGCTGGTCGCCGGCGAAGGCCTGCGGCTGGTCGACTTCGAGGAGCCGACCGACGCCTCGGTCGTGGTCGTCTCCGGCTGGCGCGAGTTCGGCTACCCCCACCTGCTCGCCGCGAAGCGGGCGCTGGACGCCGGCGCGGCACTGGTCGCGACCAGCCATGACGCGACGATGCCGATGCCCGGCGGCGAGTGGCCGGGGACCGGCGCGATCCTGGCCTCGGTCGAAGTCTGCTCGGGCAAGGTGGCGGAGATCGGCGGCAAGCCGGAGCGTCACCTCTTCGAGCTGGCGCTCTCGCGGATCCCGGGCGCAAAGCGGGTGGCGATGATCGGCGACCGCCTCTCCTCCGACATCGCCGGCGGCCACGCCGCGGGCCTCGACACGATCCTCGTCCTCAGCGGCACCAGCGGCTCGAACGGCGGCTCCGAGGACCCGTCGACAGCCGCGGTCAAACCGGACCTGACGGTCGCCAACCTCGCCGCCCTCGTCGCCTGACCGAGCGGATCCCGCCGGCGCCATGACCGCCGGCCCACGGCGCGCCCATCCCCACCTAAGTCCGGCTGGTTAGGTGGGGATGGGCGCGCCTTGCGCGTGTCCCGTGGCGGTCCGGGGACGGTTCGGTCGCATTCCCGCGATGAGTTCGCAGTTCTCGTCGCATAGCGCAGATAACTGCGAACTCACTCCGAGGGCCCAGCTAACGCGTTCGCACTTGACGCCAAATGACGTCGCTAAGTGCGAACGCCCTCGGGGGCCCCAGCGGTGAGTTCGCACTTGACGACAAATGGTGTCGCCAGCTGCGAACGCGCGGCGGCGGACCGGGCCGGGTGCGTGGACGGCACGCCTGCGTGCGCCCTTCGCCGGGACCTGCGTGGCAGACGGCACACCGCCGAGCGCCGTTGCGACATGCTTCCTTGCGCGGTCGGCACACCTACGTGCGCGGTCGACCTGCCTCCGTGCGCCCGTCTCGTTGATGGGCCGGAAAGCGCTGATATGGAGCGCTTTTCGGCCCATCAACATCGGGGGTCGCGGAAGGCGCGCG
Organism: Solirubrobacterales bacterium; assembly: GCA_036495785.1. Lineage (GTDB taxonomy): Bacteria > Actinomycetota > Thermoleophilia > Solirubrobacterales > 70-9 > VAYN01. The sequence continues at coordinate 139,050 of DASXMH010000001.1, read as the reverse complement.
GCACGGAATTCGCACGGGAACGTAGCCCGACCGTCACGCCGCAGGCGCCCATGCGCGCCCGTCCCCACCTAACCAGCCGAACCTAGGTGGGGACGGGCGCGCCTCGCCTCGGCCGGACGACGAGGTGAGTGATTGACCACGAAGGACGATCTATCTAAAGTCGGCGGTGATGACTGCGCGAGGCTCGCGCCTCATCCCGCTCGTGGCCATCGCGGCCCTGGCCGCGCTCCTCGCGATCGCCTCCGCGGCAGCCGGCCGCAAGACGCACACCTACCAGGTCCTGATCAGCATCTCGGTCGACCGCTCCGCCCACCTCATCTCCGGCAAGGTGACGAGCGAACCCGAAGCACCCTCTTTCTTCTGCGAAATGGCCTCGCTCAGGATCAGGGAGGAAATGCCGGGCAAGGACAAGGTCGTCGCCCGGGTGTATCCGAACGAGGAACGGCTGGCGGAATGGAAGTTCACCGTCGGGCCCTCACTCCACGGCGCCCGCCTCTACGCCGAAACCTCCGCCTACCACCTTCCTTCACGCCCGATCGAGTGCCTGGCCGGGCGCTCCCGCACGGTCACCGCGCCGTAGCGCGCGCCTCGGCGTCGGCCGGGCCACTGGCCTCCCAGCGGTTCCAGTAGGTGATCTCGGTGACCGGCGGCCGCTTGGCCGGCCGGAAGCGCAGGCCCTTGGTGTAGGCGACCGGGATCAGGCTCACCTGGGTCACCCCGTCGGGGATGCGGAGGAGGTCGGCCGCCGCCTGCGCCTGGCCGAGGTGCAAGGTGGTCCAGGTCGAGCCGAGGCCCCGCGCGCGGAGCGCGAGCTGGAAGCTCCAGCCCGCCTGGATGATCGATCCGAGGGTCGCGATGACGCCGTGCTGGTCGCGCTTGGCGAGGTCCTCGGCGATGCAGGGGATGACGAAGACGGGGGCGCGCTCGAGGTTCTCGGCCAGGTGGAGCGCGCTTTCGTAGACCCGGATCTGCGACGCGTCCCCGGCCCCTTCGGCCGCCACCCGGGAGCCCTGCAGGTATGGCATCCCCTCCTGCCGATACAGGTCGGCGAGGCGGGACTTCAGGTCGGGATCGGTGACGACCACCCAGCGCCAGGTCTGGCGGTTGGAGGCGGTGGGCGCCTGGACCGCCAGCTGTAGGCATTCGAGCAGGACCTCGGGCTCGACCGGACGGTCGAAGTCGAGGCGGCGGCGGACCGCCCGCGTGGTCGAGAGAAGGAGATCGGCGTTGGCGACGTCGATCTCGGCGGCGCCGTCCTGGGCGGGCGTGTCCGGCATGGCGCGATCCTATGCGGTGCCGCCGACCCCTCGGCCGAGCTCGATCGCGCCGACGACGCCGGAGCGCGGGCCGAGCGCGGGCGCGACGACGTAGTCGTCGATCCCGGAGTCCAATCGCGGCGAGTCGACGTAACCGGCCGCGAGCTCACGCAGGCGGCCCCGGACGCGCGGGAGCAGCCGCGGCGCGCGGCTCACTCCACCGCCGACGATGATCCGTTCCGCCGAGAGGACGAGGACGAGGTTCAGCAGGCCGAGCGCCAGGTAGTCGGCCTCGAGGTCCCAGACCTCGGGGTCGGTCAGCTCCTCGGCCGGCCTCCCCCACCGCTCCCGCAGCGCCGTCCCCGAGGCGAGCCCCTCGAGGCAGTCGCCGTGGAATGGACAGGAGCCCGGGAAGGGGTCGCGGCCCCGGTCGTGCGGGACCCTGACGTGGCCGAGCTCAGGATGCAGCAGGCCATGGACGGGGCGGCCGTTGGCGAAGGCCCCTCCCCCGATCCCGGTGCCGACGGTGACGTAACAGAAGTTGTCGAGGCCCTGCGCCGCTCCCCGCCGCCACTCGCCGATCGCGGCGGCGTTGACGTCGGTGTCGAGAGCGATCGGCACGCCGAGGGCGGCAGCCAGCGGGGAGACGACGTCGGTGTCCGCCCAGCCCGGCTTCGGGGTCGTCGTGATCGTCCCCCACCGGGGCGAGGAGCGGGCCGGCTCGATCGGCCCGAAAGTCCCGATCCCCAGCGCCTCGAGGTCGGGCTCGGCGGCGAAGAACTCGATCGCCCGGCCGATCGTCTCCGCCGGGGTCGTGGTCGGAAAGCTCTCGACCCGCACAAGTTCCTCGCCCTCGCCGACCGCGCACGTCCACCGCGTGCCGCCCGCCTCGATCCCCCCGACGCTCATCGTGCCCGGAGCTCCAGCCTGGTGATTTGCATGCCGCCTCCTTTGCCGGAGAGCGTAGAACGGCACCGCGTAGGTCGCCCGACAGCGGGGTACCGACGAGTGATGGCGAAAAGGGATTCCGATTCATTGGCCGGGGAGAAGCGCGGCGCCGCCTGGTGGACGGGCCGGGCGATCGTCTGGGCGCGCCTCCTGGTGATCGCGGCGTGGATCGCCGGGGCGGCGCTCGCCACCTCGCAGCTTCCCTCCGGGCTCGGCAACGAAAGCGCCGAGCTCGGCAGCCTGCTCCCGCGCTCCTCGCAGGCGATCGAAGTCGAAGAGCGGGCGCTGCGGAACTTCGGCTTCCCGCTGATCAGCCGCTCGATGGTGGTCGCCCACAAGGAAGGCGGCTTCGACCCGGGGGAGGCGCGGGCCGGCCTCCGCTACATCGCCCGCGCCGACGAAGGCGGCTCCGGGCTGAAGGCGGTCCCCTTCGCGGCCGAAGGCAGGCCGCTCGAAGGCGGCCGGATCGGCGACACCATGCTCGTCTACCTCTACGCCTCTCCCTCGAACCTGGTCGGCGCGAGCGAAGGGTTCGCCGCCGGGCTGCGGCGGGCGACGGGCGCCGAAACGGCCCACCTCACCGGCGCCTACCCCGCCGCCGCCGCCGAAGCGAACCTGGTCGACGAACACCTCCTCTGGGTCGAGATCGCGACGGTCGTCCTGGTGGTCGGGATCCTCCTGATCTACTTCCGCTCCGTCGCCATCCCGCTCCTCTGCCTGGCCGGGGTCGGGCTTGCCTACCTTGTCTCGGACCGGCTGCTCGGGGTGGTCGCGGAAAGGTTCGGCCTGCCGATCCCGGAAGAGGTGCAGCCGGTGATCGTCGCCCTCCTCTTCGGCGTCCTCACCGACTACCTCGTCTTCTTCGTCTCCGGCTTCCGGGCCCGCCTCGAGCGGGGCGACTCGGCCGTCGCGGCGGCGAGCGCGGTGACCGGCGAGCTGCTGCCCGTCGTCTCCACCGCGGCGCTGATGATCGCCGGCGCGACGATGACGCTCTCGCTCTCCGGCGTCGACTTCCTCTCCGCCTTCGGCCCGGCGATGGCGATCTCGGTCCTCGTCGCCGCCTTCGTCTCGCTGACCTTCCTCCCCGCCTGCCTGGCAATCCTCGGCCGCTTCGTCTTCTGGCCGCATCGGCTCGAGGTAGCCGAGAACGAGCCCGCCGCGGACGACGGCGCCGCCCCGACGACCCGCGGCCGGGTGGTCGGCCTCGGCGCGCGCCATCCCATCGTCGTCACGGTCCTCTGCCTCCTCGTCCTCCTCGCCGCCGCGAGCGGTCTGCGCGATCTTGAGCTCGGCAACCCGATCCTCCGCGGGCTGCCGACGACGACCCAGACCAGGCAGGGCTACGACGAAGCGAGCCAGGCCTTCGGCCCGGGAGTCCTCGGCCCGACGATGCTGGTGGTCGAAGGCAACGGGGTCGGCGCCGACCCCGCGGCCCTCGCCTCCCTCCAGGAACGGATCGAAGCCCAGCCGGGGGTCTCCTCGGTGGTCGGGCCGACCGAGCAGCTCCCCGCGCCGGTACCGGCCGTCTTCGTCTCCGACGACGGCAACGCCGCCAGGTACCTCATCGTCCTCGACGCCGACCCCGACGGTCCGGTCGCCCCGGAAATCCTCGCCCGCCTCGAAGAACGGCTGCCCACGCTGCTGGCGCAGAGCGGCCTGCACGGCGCGAGCTTCGGGGTCACCGGCGACACCACGGTCGGCCACGAACTGACCGAAGACACCTGGCAGGGTGGGCTGAAGGTCGCGCCGGCCGCGCTCGCGGTGCTGCTTCTGCTGCTCTGGGCGCTCCTGCGCAGCCGCACCGCGCCGCTTTACCTGGTCGGCTCGAGCCTCCTGGTCGTGGCCGCCGCCCTCGGCCTCACGGTCTACGTCTTCCAGGGCCTGCTCGGATACAACGAGATCGCCTTCTTCGTGCCGGTGGCGACGGCGATCCTGATGCTGGCGCTGGGCGCCGACTACAACGTCTTCCTGGTCAGCCGGATCTGGCGCGAGGCGGAGCACCGCGACCTGCGCGAGGCGGTCCGCACCGCCGGCTCGCGCGCGTCGAGCGCGATCGGCCTCGCCGGCCTCATCCTCGCCCTCTCCTTCGCCGCGGTCTGGCTGATCCCGATCGCCGCCTTCCGCGAGCTCGCCTTCGCGATGTTCGTCGGCCTGATGCTCGACACCTGGCTGGCCCGACCGCTGCTGGTGCCGGCGCTGGTCAGCCTTTTCGGCCGCGGCGCCGAGGAGGCGCCCCGGGACGACCACGAGAACTCCGCACCCACCGCCGACCGCGAGCCCTCGGCTTTCGGTACCAGGTAGTCATCTACACGGAACGGTGATACCTTTCGCCCTGCGTATGTCTCAAAGGAAAGGCGGCCACCCGGCCGCCTTTCCTTTTTCAGTGCTCTGTCGACCTGAGCGGTGTGCTCGGATCAGCCCTTCGACGTGCAGGCGCGGATGATTTCCGTTTCCGCCTTGGTCCCGTCTTCGAATTTGGCCTGGACGTGGACTTTGAGCTTCCCGTCGGTGCACTTGGCGCTGATGGGATTGATACCGCCCACCTTCTTCTTGATCTTCAGGTTGAAGGAGATGATCGAGCCGCTGCCGCCGGTGATCTGCGGGATCTTCGCCACCGCGAGGGTGCCGAAGCGGCCGTGCTTGTGCTTGGTGATGGTCACGGTGGTGACGATCGCGCCCGAGATCGGGTTCGAGAAGTAGGCGTGCGCGTACCAGGTGATCTTGCCGCCCTTTTCGCCACCGTTGAAGAGCAGCAGCTTCGCGGTGACGTTGATCGGCTTCTGTTCGGCGAACGCCACCTGGGCGGTCGTCACGCCTTCCCCGATGATGGCCGATTTGCAGGCTTTTTCCGCCGCCGCCGTATCGGTCGCCTGGAGCTTGCCCGAGGTGCAGGTCGGGATGCCCTTGACGTGGACTTCGGCGTTTTTGTCGCCTTCGATGATGAGTTCGCGGGCGGCCGGCGGGTGGCTGTTGTCGGCCTCTTTGACTTCTCCGGCCGCTTTCAGTTCGATCGGCGTCTGCTTGGTCTTCGACAGCGCGGACGGGCTGAAGCCGCCGTTCGCCGTCACTTCGAGGTTGCCGACTTTGACCGTCACGGGCGTTTCGCCCCCCGCCGCGGTGGCGATCCCGACGGCCGAGACGGCGACGAGCGCCGCCAGTCCCAGCACCAACGTCACGTACTTACGCATCAAATATCTCTCCTTTAAGGGCCGGCGACCCTCCCGAGGCCCGGCACACGCCAGATTTCCCGAAGCATACTCGGAGGGCTCGAACGCGCGTCCGTCCCCGTATCCAGGCGCCGCCGACACCGCAACAGTCCGCGGCGCGCTCCTGGCGGAGGGCTCCGCAGCGAGCGGCCGTTCGCGGCGCTCAGGGTTCGGGGATCTTCGCCCCGAGCCCGATCAGCCGGGCCCCCCGCCCCCGGGTGGTGAAGCTGGCGATCCAGCGCAACATCACCAGCAGCCGGTTCTGGAAGCCGATCAGGTAGTAGATGTGGACGGTGAGCCAGGCGAGCCAGGCGGGCAGTCCCCAGAGGTCGACGCCGCCGCGCAGTTCGGCTACCGCCTTCGAGCGGCCGATCGTCGCCAGGTTTCCCTTGTCGAGGTAGTGGAAGGGCCGCGGCTGCTCGCCGTGCAGGCGGGCGGCGGTCGCCTTCGCCGCGTAGCGGCCCTGCTGGATCGCGACCGGCGCCAGGCCGGGCAGGGCGAGCGGCCGGCCGGCGGCGTCGCGGACGCTGACCATGTCGCCAAGGGCGAGCACCTCTGGATGGCCGGGCAGGGTGAGGTCCGGTCCGACCGCGACCCGGCCCGCTTTGTCGACCTCGGCGCCGGCCGCCTCGCCGAGCAGCGTCGCCAACCGCGAGGCGGTCACCCCCGCCGCCCAGACCACGGTCCGCGCGGGCATCCGCACCCGCTCGCCCTGCTCTTCCCAGGTGACCGACTCGGCGTCGATGTCGACCACCATGCGGCCGAGGAGCGGCTCGACCCCGAGCTGCTCGAGCTCGCCCTCGGCGTGCCGCGAGAGGCGCTGGTCGAAGGCGGGCAGCACCCGGTCGAGGCCGTCGAGCAGGACGATCCGCGCCCGCTCCGGTTCGACGCTGCGGAAGTTGCGGCGCAGCGTGTCGCGGGCGAGCTCGGCGATCTGGCCCGCCATCTCGACCCCGGTCGGCCCGGCGCCGACCACGGCGAAGGTGAGCCAGGCGTGCCGCCGCTCGGGGTCGGGCTCGAGCTCGGCCGCCTCGAAGGCCGAGAGCAGGCGGCCGCGGATCTGCAGGGCGCCGCCGATCGACTTCAGCTCCGGCGCGAACTGGCGCCACTCGTCGTGGCCGAAGTAGGAGTAGTGGGAGCCACCGGCGACGATCAGCGTGTCGTAGGGGAGGCGGCGCTCGGTCTCGCCGTCGGGGAGGTCGGCGAGCAGCACCTCCCGGGCGTCGAGGTCGAAGCCCCTGGCGGTCGCCAGCATCACCCGAGCGTTGGCCTGGCGCTTCAGCACCGCCCGCAGCACGGCGGCGACTTCGGCGCTGGACAGCGCCCCGGTCGCCACCTGGTAGACGAGCGGCTGGAAGAGGTGGAAGTTCTGGCGGTCGACCAGCGTCACCTCGACCGGCGCGTCGGCCAGGCGGCGCACCGCGTTCAGGCCGCCGAAGCCACCGCCGACGACCACCACCCGGTGCTTCGCGTCCGAACCCATTGAATATGTCTACCCGCCCGCGACGAAACCAGCCAAGGGGCGCGATCGAAATCGGCGACTCAGCCCGCGCTTTGGCGGCGGACCGAGTCGACGAGGGAACGGAGCCGAGCGCGATCGTCACGCCGTCGCGGCCCTGGCAGCGGGAGCGGTCGCCGATCGGGCCCACGGCCCTCTCGCCTGAGCTGCTCCCACACCTTCCGCAGTTCGACTCCGTCCCGTTCCGCCCCCACCTTCATCTGGGTCGCCAGATGCCCCGTCCGGCGCCGGTCGAAACCTCGGGCGGACGGGATCGCCGGCCCCCCGGCTCCTGGCGCCCGCAATTTGCGACGGGTTTACGAGCGGGGTGTTTGGGGGGATCATGGACCCATGCCGGACGTTCCGGACATCCCTGGGAAGGGCATCGTCGTCGGCGTGACGAAGCGGGCAGCCGGGCTCGCGGCGGGCGCCGGCAAGACGGCCGTCGGCGTCTGCGGATCGGTGGCGAAACGGGTCCTCGGTGGCGGCGAGAACGAAAAGGGCGCAAAGGCGGACCCGATCGCCGAAACCCCGACCGCGCCGCCGGGCGCCGAGCGCAAACCGACGCCAAAGCCGAAACCGGCCAAACCCAAAGCCGTCAAACCGAAACCTGCCAAACCCGAATCAGCCAAACCGGCGCCGAAACCGAAAGCCGCCAAACCCAAACCGGCCAAACCCAAAGGGCCGCACAGCGCGCTCAACAACCCGGTCGGGGAGCCGGACGAGACCGAGTACCCGGACCCCTACGAGAAGCGCCCCGACCCGCGCGACCCGGTCGATCCCGACGGGGAGCCCTTCGGCGAGGAGCCGCACCCGGCGACCGGCGCCGAGAGCACCAGCGAACCGCCGCTCGAGATCGACCCCGAAGTCGGCGACCGCGCCAAACCGCCGAAGCGCGAAAACCTCGACGACTAGGCACTCCAGGACGTGACCCGCTTCGAGAGCGGCGGGTTGCGATGACGACGCCCGCCGCGCAATAGGGTGGTTGGTGCCCGCGGGGGGCGGCATCGACAGAAGCAGACGAAAGATTCGAGGAACCAGATGAGCGCAACCGCAGGCCCCGCGACGGTCGAGTCGATCGACCCCGCCACCGGTGAGGTGGTCGACACCTTCGAGATCTTCTCCGCCGCGCAGATCGATACGGCGCTCGACCTGTCCCACGGCGCCTTCGCCCCCTGGCGGCGTACCCCGTGGGATCGGCGCGCCGAACTGATGAACGGCGTCGCCCGCGAGCTCCGCGACGCCGCCGACGAGCTCGCCCACACGGTCAGCCGCGAGATGGGCAAGCCAATCACCGAAGCCTTCGCCGAAGTCGAGAAGTGCGCCTGGGCGGCCGAGCACTATGCCGAGCACGGCGGCGAGTTCCTCGCCCCTGAACCGATCCAGACCGGCGACGGCCGCCGCGTCGCCGTCCACAAGCGCCCGCTCGGCGTGGTGCTGGCGATCATGCCCTGGAACTTCCCGCTCTGGCAGGCGATGCGGGCGGCGGCGCCGATCGTCTCGGCGGGCAACTGCTTCGTGCTCAAGCACGCCTCCAACGTGACCGGCTGCGGGCTCGCGCTGGAGCGGATCTTCGAGCGCGCGGGCGCGGCGCCGGGCGTCTTCAAGACGATCGTCGTCTCCGGCCGCACGGCGAGCGAGCTGATCGCCGACCGGCGGATCGCCGGGGTGACGCTGACCGGCTCCGACGCCGCCGGGGTCAGCGTCGGCGAAGCGGCCGGGCGGGCGATCAAGCCGGTGGTGCTGGAGCTCGGCGGCTCGGACCCGTTCATCGTCCTCCACGACGCGAACCTCGAGCAGGCGGTCGCGACCGCGGTCACCGCGCGCTTCCAGAACACCGGCCAGAGCTGCATCGCCTCGAAGCGCTTCGTCGTCGTCGAGGCGGTCGCCGACGAGTTCGAGCAGCGCTTCGCCGAGGCCGCGTCGAGCCTCCGCCGCGGCGCCCCGCTCGACCCGGAAACCCAGCTCGGCCCGATGGCGCGCGAGGACCTGCGCGACGAGCTGGCCGGGATCGTCGACTCCTCGGTCGCCGCCGGCGCCCGCGTGTTGACCGGCGGCTCGATCCCCGCCGAGGCGGGCGCCTGGTATGAGCCGACCGTGGTCAGCGCCGCGGCGGGGTCGGAGGTGCCGGTGCTGCGCGAAGAGACCTTCGGCCCGGTCGCGGCGGTCGCCCGCGTCGCCGACGAGACGGCCGCGATCGCCGCCGCCAACGACTCCCAGTTCGGGCTCGGTTGCAGCCTCTGGACCACCGACCTCGACCGCGCCGAGGCGCTCAGCGCCGACATCGAGGCGGGGATGGTCTTCGTCAACGCGATGACCGCGTCGGACCCGCGGATCCCCTTCGGCGGCGTCAAGCGCAGCGGCGTCGGCCGCGAGCTGGGCGGCGAAATCGGCATGCGCGGCTTCCTCAACCTGCAGGCCGTTGCGCTGACCGAGGGCTAGGCGGGCGCCGCTTGCGGATCGCCACCTGGAACGTCAACTCGGTCAAGCAGCGGGTGGCGCGGCTGCTGCCCTGGCTCGACGAACGGGCGCCCGACGTGGTCTGCCTGCAGGAGACGAAGCTCGCCGACGAGGCGTTCGACGAGCTGCTGGGCGAGGAGCTGGGGGGACGCGGCTACGACTGGGCGGCGCACGGCGAAGGGGCGTGGAACGGGGTCGCGATCCTCTCCCGGGTCGGCCTCGACGACATCGTCCGCGGACTGCCCGGCGGGCCGGGGTTCCCGGAGCAGGAGGCGCGCGCGGTGTCGGCGACCTGTGACGGAATCCGCGTGCATTCGGTCTACGTGCCGAACGGCCGCGAACCGGATTCCGACCACTACAGGTACAAGCTCGCCTGGCTCGGCGCGCTGCGCGACGACCTCGCCGCCGGGCCGGACGCGGCGGTCGTCTGCGGCGACATGAACATCGCGCCGACCGATGCCGACGTCTTCGACCCGGGCGCCTACGTCGGCCACACCCACGTGACGCCGCCGGAGCGCGAGGCGCTGGCCAACCTCGAGGCGGTCGGCCTCCACGACGTGGTCCGCGATCGCTGGCCGAACGAGCGCGTCTTCAGCTACTGGGATTACCGCGCCGGGATGTTCCACCGGGACCTCGGCATGCGGATCGACCTGATCCTTGCGGGCGCCCCGGTCGCCGACCGCGTCAAGGCCGCCTGGGTCGACCGCAAGGCGCGCAAAGGCAAAGGCCCGAGCGACCACGCCCCGGTCATCGTCGACCTCGACCAGGCCCCCGACGGCGACATCGGCCCCGTCGTCCCCCCACCCTCCGCCCCGGTCACCAAACCGGGCGTCGCCAAACTCCCCCAATCCCGCGACTAGTCGATCGATCCCACGGCGGCGGCGTCCCGCACCACGGGGCCTCGTCGTCCAGCCGGCCCCGCGCGCCCTCCGCCGCACACAGATGTTGATGGGCCGAAAACTCAAGACATGCTTGAGTTTTCGGCCCATCAACCAGGCGGGCGCACGGAGGCAGGTGGACCGCGCAGGTAGGTGTGCCGACCGCGCAGGGAAGCGTGTCGCCTCCCGCGCGCTTCCCGGCGAAGGGCGCGCGCAGGCGTGCCGTCCACGCGCCCCGGCCCGGTCCCCCGGAGTGCGTTCGCAGTCAGCGACGCTATTTGTCGTTAAGTGCGAACTCACCGGACGCGCCATCGGGTGAGTTCGCAGTTGGCGCCACATGTTGTCGTCAACTGCGAACGCACCGCTGGGGCCCCTCGAGTGCGTTCGCACTTAGCGACGTCATTTGTCGTCAGCTGCGAACGCACCGGCCGGGCCCTCTGAAGGGTTCGCAGTTGGCGACGTCATTTGTCGTCAACTGCGAACTCATTCCTGGGAATGCGACCGAAGCGTCCCCGGACCGCCACGGGACACGCGCAAGGCGCGCCCATCCCCACCTAACCAGCCGAACCTAGGTGGGGATGGGCGCGCCGGGCGGCGACGCTCTCCTCGGAGGCGCCCTCGCGAGATGAGGGCGGTCGCGGCTTTGACGCGGATCAGCACGGCGCTGCGCACCGAGCGCCCGTCGCGGCACCCTCGTGGTCGAAGCCTCCAGCAGCGAGAAGGCGGCGTGCGGGTCGATGCCGTTTTGCGGGCGTCGCCCCGATTAGGCTGCGGCGGTGAGTGCGACCCCCGCGATCCGCGTGCTCGAGCCCGCCGCCGGGGTCCTCGCCTTCTACGCCGGGCGGGACGGCAGCCGCTTCGCCGCCGAGCCGAACTGGGTCGACGAGGGCGCGATCGCGCTCGGCATCGCGAGCTACGCGCTGCTCGCGGGTGACGAGGCGCTCGTCTACGACACCGGGGTGTCGGTCGAGTGGGGACGCACCGTCCGCGCCGAGCTGGAGCGCCGCGGTGCCCGCCGACTCACCGTCGTCCTCAGCCACTGGCACCTCGACCACGTCGCCGGCACCGCCGCCTTCGCCGACTGCGAGGTGGTCGCCAACGAGCGCACGGCGGCCCATCTGGCGCGCCACCGGGAGGCGATCGAAGCGGGTGAGCTGGAGGGGCCGCCGGCGATCGCGCCGCTCGTCCTCCCCACCCCGACCTTCGCCGAGCGAGAGGCGCTGCGGCTCGGCAGCGGGCCCGGGTCGCTCGCGGTCGAACTGCTCACCTTCGACATCCACAGCGACGACGCCACCGTCCTCTGGCTGCCCGGGCAACGCCTGCTCCTCTGCGGCGACACGATGGAGGACCCCGTCACCTACGTCGACGAGCCCGGTCATTTCGACGCGCACCTGCGCGACCTCGAGCGCCTCCGCGAGCTGGCGCCGCGGGCGATCCTCCCCAACCACGGCGACCCCGAGGCGATCGCCGGCGGCGGCTACCCGCCGACGCTGATCGACGCCACCGAGTCCTACATCCGCTTCCTGCTCGGCGCCGGCGCCGACCCTTACGCCGAGGACCGCCCGCTCCGTGACCTCCTCCCCGACCTACCCGCCGCCGACGCCCTCCGCTACTTCGAGCCCTACGAGGCGGTCCACCGCCACAACCTCGAGGCGGTCGCCGCGCGCCCGCGGTGAGGGCCGCTCAGGACGGCGCCCCCCGGGGCCGGCCGGGAGCGGGGTTCGGTCTACGCGCCGCCCACGGTCGAGTATTCGTCGCCGTCGATCGTGAAGCCGCGGCCGTCGCGGTTGGTGCAGGTCAGCGCCGTTTCGCCGATCGTGCAGGAGACGCCGATCGGTGCGAAGCTCCAAGTCGCACCGGCGGCCAGCTTTGGGAGCTGGTCGGGTCGGCGACACCGGGTGGGTGAAGATCCCGCAGATCACCTTCCCTTCGAACGCCGACCAGAGCTGCGGGTCGGAGGCCCGGTTTCGGGCGGGGCGGATTCCGCGGCGGAGTCGGCCCCGACTTCGATTGCTTCGTCCTTGTTGACGCGGAAGCCGTGACCCTTCCGCGCCCCGGCGACCTTGACACAGGTGATGCCGTCCTTTGCCGAGGTGCAACGGATACCTTCCGCTTCCGTGGTTTCGCCGTAGTGAAGGACCGGCGAAGAGCTGTCCCAGTTCTGGAAGCAGCTTTCTTTGAGCGAAGGGACCTGGACCGAACAGAGGGTCACCCTGCCGCTCTTTTCGAGCGTGCCCGCCAGCTCAGGCCCCTGGCCGCTCGGGCCGCCGGCCCCGCAGAAGGCGCGGCCCGGCTCGACCAGGCACCAGACATTCTTGTCGGGCGAGAGGAAGCTGGTCAGCCCCGCGTTGCTCGATCCGCCCGGAACCCCCACCGGCGTCCCCGCGCCGGGCGAAGTAAGGCCGACGACCTTTCCCGTGCGCTGCAGACAGGCCGGCGGGTAGTGCGCGGGCCGCGGCACCTTGATCCGGATGCAGCGGTAGACGCGACGGCCTCGGAAGACGCCCGGCTGCGTGAGCGTCACCCCGGCCGGAGTGATGATCCGCTTCCCCTGCTCCGCGTTGGGGTCGCCGTTGCTGGAGCTGCTGAGGCCCTTCGCCCGGGCGACCGGCGACCCCCATCCCGTCCAGCGGAGCTTTTCGATGATCCACTGGCCGTCCTCGAAGATGACCAGCGTCTTGGGACGGACGACGGGCGGGTTGGGGAGGCCGTGGACGGGGGAGCTGACCGGGGAGCCGAGGTTCGCCCAGAAGTAGATCTGCCGCGACCGCGCCAAAGCGGGCACCGAGAAGAGCAGCGCGAGCACGATCAGCGCGCCGAACAAGGTGAACATGTACCGGGACCTGGACAAGGGACGCCTCCGTATGTCCCGGGGCTCCCCAGACACTTCACCCAGAGCACCACCCCGTCCTCACTGGGCGCCGCGAAGGTAACAGATCGGACCGCGTTTAGACAGGTTTTCCCTTGTGGACGAGCGCGGGCCCGGGCGGCGCCCCGGCGCCCGACCAGGCCGCTACCAGCGCACCAGCCTCCCGCGTACTGCCAGCCTCGCCGGCGGCCGCAGCATCCCGAGCGGGATGAAGGTCATCCCCAGCTGCCGCTGGTCGACCACGGCGCCCGCCTCGATCTCGAACTCCTCGCCTGCCTGGCGCACGGTCGCGAAGGCGTCGATCGGCACGCTCCTCCCGGCCGCCTGCAGGGTGCCCGGCACGTGCAGTGCCTCGCCTTCCAAGGCGACCGACTCCGAGGCGAAACGCACCTGCGGGTGCTCCGCCGCGTCGAAGAAGTCGGCCGAGCGCAGGTGCCGGTCGCGTCGGCGGTTGCCGGTGTCGATGCTGTCGGCCTCGAGCACCAGCTCGATCGCGGGCCGCGCCGTCAGGTCGAGGGTGCCGCGGAACCGGTCGAAGCCGCCCCCGACGGTGCCGATCAGCCCGTAGAGGAGGCGGGTGCGGAACTCGACGCTCGATCGGTCCGGGTCGAGGATCCAGGTGCCGCTCGCCAGGCGGCTCGCGGTTACGGCCGGGGTGATGGTGTCGCCGTACATGGGCCGTGCTCCTTTCGCTTGCCTGTCACATCGCCCCCGCGGGGCGTGTCTGTTGCAATGACACGACGCGAAAGGGGAACGTGACATGACCGAAGGCGATCCGACCGTCCGCGCATTCGAGGAGGAGCGACCGCACCTGCGCGCAGTGGCCTACCGGATGCTCGGCTCGACCGGCGAGGCAGACGACGCCGTCCAGGAGGCCTGGCTGCGGCTGAACCGCTCAGATGCCGAGGAGATCGAGAACCTCGGCGGTTGGCTGACCACGGTGGTGGCGCGCATCTGCCTGAACATGCTGCGCTCCCGCAACACCCGCCGCGAGCAGCCGCTCGACGACGTGCGCATGCCCGACCCGATCGTCGACCCGCTCGACGGCACCGACCCCGAGCACGAGGCGCTGGTCGCCGACTCGGTCGGCATCGCGATGCTGATGGTGCTGGAAACGCTGAGCCCGGCGGAGCGGCTCGCCTTCGTCCTGCATGACATGTTCGGGGTGCCGTTCGACGAAATCGCCCCGATCGTCGACCGCAGCCCCGACGCCGCCCGCCAACTCGCCAGCCGCGGCCGGCGCCGCCTGCAGGCCGCCGAGCCGACCCCCGACGCCGACCTCGACGCCCAGCGCGAGCTGGTCGAGGCCTTCATCGCCGCGTCCCGCGAAGGCGACTTCGACAAGCTGCTCTCGGTCCTCCACCCCGACGTGGTGGTGCGGGCCGACTTCGGCCCGGAGCGCGGCTCGACCGAGGTGCAGGGTGTCGAGGCGGTCATGTCGCAGGCGCGCAGCTTCGCCGCGATGGGCCTCACCGGCCACATCGTGCGGGTCAACGGCGCGATCGGCACCGTCTCCTTCAAAGACGGCAAGCCGTTCTCGGTCGGCGCGGTGCGGGTCCGCGAGGGCCGGATCGTCGAGATCGACTTCCTCGCCGACCCGGCCCGCCTCGCGGAGATCGACTTCAGCTGGCTCGCCGCCTGACGGGCGGCGGCCGGCGGGATCTCGCAGTCGGCCGAGAACCCCTGCGACTCGATCCCCTCGTGACGCTGCCGCGGGTCGAGAAGTTGGAGAAGCCGACGTAGGCGGTCAGCTCGGCCTTCTTGACGCGTAGCGCCATCTTGTCCTCCTCCTCGATTGCGCGTGGGCCAGAGAGACACGAGGCGGCCCGCTGATGTGACCGGATATGAGACGGTGGGCGCATGCCGTGGGTACCCGAGCTGTTCTCCGCGCCGGCGCTCGCCCGGTTGGAAGAGAAGCAGCGGCACAAGGTGGTCGACGTGCCCTACTTCGACGGCATGGCGATGGGCGAGATCGACGCGCTGGTCGATTCCTTCGCGGGCGAACCGCGGGTCCAGCACCCGCTGCGCGGGACGATCGTCGGCGAGTACGACTTCCGCGAGTTCGTCGCCGCCACCGACCGCTGGCTGAAGGAGCACGGCGCGACGGTCGAGGACATCCACCGCAGCGTGCTCGAGCGGCGCGGCTTCGAGGAGGTGATCGTCCACCTGGGGACCGGCGGCACGGGGGTCGGCCTGCCGCACGCGATGGTCGCCGACCACAGCCCGGACGGGCGGTTGGAAGAGATCCGCGTCTACTTCAGCGCCCGGCCGCTGACCGGGCACCGGACCGAGCGCCCGCCGCTGCTGGAGCCGGACCCGGAGCTGCGCCGGCCGGCGCACGTGGTCACCTACGAGCGGGCGCTGGCGGCGGGCGACGCCGAGGCGGTGGCGGTGGCCTTCGAGGCGGACGGCTACGCGCGCGAGCCGGGCGGCGCCGACCTGGTGCACCGGGGCGCCGCGCTGCGCGACTTCTACGCGGACCAGTTGGCGGAAGGCGGGATCGAGCTGGCGTGCTGCGTCCTGATCGAGGACGGCGACGCCTGCGCGATGGAGTACAACGCCGTGCGCCGCGACGAGGGCGCGGCGTCCTCGCAGGCGGGCCTCACCGTGTATGAGCGCGGCGCCGGCGGCAAGCTGGCCGCGGCGCGGATCTACGACGAACTGGCTTCGCGCAGCGCTTTCAGCGCGTCGACGTAGATCTCCGAGAAGCTCGGGAAGGGCTGGATCGTGTCGACGAGGACGTCGAGCGGGACGCGGGCGCGGATCGCCAGCGTCGCCTGCTGCAGCCACTCCCCCGCCTCCGGGCCGAGCGCGTGGGCGCCGGTCACCCGCTCGCCGTCGCCGAGCAGGGTCAGGTAGCCCTTCGACTTCTCCCAGGCATGGGTGTAGGTCGCGGTCTTGGCGACGTCGGCGAGCCGCGCCGTGCCGCTGAACTCCGCCTCGGTCGCGCCGACCGCGCCCGCATGGGGGTCGGTGTAGGTGACCCGCGGGACGGCGTCGTAGTTGACCGGCCGATCCTCGCCGAGGATGTTCGAGGTGACAACCTCGCCCTCGTACTTGCCGACGTGGGTGAGCGGCCAGGCGCCGTTGACGTCGCCGATCGCCCAGAGCCGATCGGCGACCCGCAGGTGGTCGTCGACCTTCACCCCGTGCGGGTCGGCCTCGACCCCGACGGTCTCCAGGCCGATGTCCTCGACGCGGGGGCGGCGACCGGTGGCGACGAGGAGCTTGTCGCCGCGAAGGGCACGGCCGTCGTCGAGCTCCAGCACGTAGTCCTCGCCGTCGCGGCGAGCGGACACCGCGTGCACTCCGAGCTCCAGCTCGATCCCTTCGCCGCGGAGTTCCTCGCCGAGCGCTTCGCCGAGGGGCGCGGCCTCACGGGCAAGGACGTGCGGCGCGCCGTCGATCACGGTCGCGCTCCCGCCGAGCCGGTTCACGACCTGTGACAGCTCGACCCCGGCCGGGCCGCCGCCGAGCACCAGCATGTGCCGCGGCACCTCTTTCATGCTGGTCGCCTCGCGGGTGCCCCAGACGCCGTCGAGCTCCCGCAATCCCGGCACCGGCGGCACGAACTGCGAGGCGCCGTTGGCCAGCACCACGTGGGCGGCGGTGTGGGTGGTGCCGTCGACCTCGACCGCGCCGGTCCCGGCGAGGCGGCCGCTGCCGCGGATCAGGGCGATGTCGTGTTCGGCGAGCCAGCGTTCCTGGCCGGTGTCGGTCCACTTCGAGACCATGTAGTCGCGCCAGGCGAGCACCGCCTCGACGTCGACCTCGGCGCTCGCCGCGGCCTGCCGGGCGCCCTCCGCCGCCTCGCCCGGGCGGAGCAGCGACTTCGAGGGGATGCAGGCCCAGTAGGAGCACTCGCCGCCGACCAGCTCGCGCTCGACCACCGCGACCCGCAGCCCGCCCGCGGCAAGCGCGCCCGCGCAGTGCTCGCCCGGCGAGCCGCCGCCGAGCACGATCACGTCGTAGTCGTAGCCGTGGTCCGCGCCCGCCGCGGCGCCGCTCACTGCGGCAGCTCTTCCCCGGCCGCCTCGCGGACCATGTACTCGGCGTACCAGTCGGGCCAGTTGGCGTCCGCTTCGCCGATCCGTTTCTCATGCTCGCCGTGCGCGGCGGCGGCGCGCCGCATCGCGTCGGCCAGCTCCGCCGCTGAGTCGTAGGTGGTCGCCAATGTCCTTCTCCTTTCGTCGGTGCGGGCCGCTCAGCGCCCGGGCGCCCGCGTCTGAATCTGCTGCAACAGCCAGCCGTTGCCGTCCGGGTCGCTGAACGACGCGAACGACCCGTAGTCGGCCCCTTCGGCCGGCCCCGGCGCCCGTTTCTCGGTGCCGATGTGATGGAAGATGCCGCCCGCGTCGTGGAAGACCTCGGAGACCTCGACCCCCCGCCCGACCAGGTCGTCCCGCGCCGCCTCGATGTCATGGACGGTCAACTGCAGCCCCTCGTAGGACCCAGGTTCGGCCGCCGTGACCCCTTCGCCGAAGATGATCGAGCACCCCGAGCCGGTGGGCGTGAATTGGACGACCCTGAAGCCCTCCTCGTCGCCGACGTAGTCGATGTCCATCCGCCACCCGAGCCCTTCGTAGAACGCTTTGGCCCGATCGACATCGGAGACCGGCAACAACACGACCTCGAGCTTCATCTCCGTCCCACTCATCCGTCCCTCCTCGATCGCTCCGATTTGGCGCTTCCGACACTAAGCCGGAAGCGCCCGAACGCAAGCAGGGACCCCTCGATGCCGAGCAAGGGAAGTAGCGGCCACCTCGACTGATCGCCCTTTCCGCCACCTCGCGCCTGGCGTAGCAGAGGCACGAAAGGCGAACTGCGATGTCCCTATTAATCGGTCAAATTTGGACCTCGCGAGCCGCGGCGTCGATCTAGGTTCGTCATGGGCGGGGATTAACCCAAGGAGGGGAGGACCAAGTGAACGGACCCAGCGAAGAGCTGCGTGAGCATGTTGCCTTGACGCTCGACGAGGTGACCGACGAGGAGCAGCTCGAGGAGATTTTGGGAACGATTGAGGAGGAGCTCTCATCCGATCTGGGCGGTGGACCTCGAGACGAGCAGGAAGAAATGGCGGCCATAGATGCCTGGGCAGGACTGGCGTCGTACGCGGTTGGCCGCTTCTATGCTCCGGCGAGCCCCTGGCCATTTCGGAAAGGCGGCTGGGACAAGCGGGCGCCAGAACGTCTGCGGCGTATCGCGGACCAGCTGCGAGGCCCATTGGAGCGGGTCGCCCGGGCACTTGGCGCGGTTACTTGGTCGATCAGCGTCGGCTTCCCGTGGGGAGTCTCGATTTCCGTCAGCTGGCCGTAACTCTCGGCGATTCTGTCGAGACGGTCATCGCCCGTGACACCGGCTCTGACTGCCGAGATGCGGGCGGAGGGACTTGAACCCCCACGGGCTTTCGCCCACCAGGACCTAAACCTGGCGCGTATTCCAATTCCGCCACGCCCGCGTGGCGCCCTTTCGGGCTTAATGAGCGGTCAATGCCGCGTCGAGTGCAGATTCTATGATCGTGGGCGTGCCTGTGGGGGAGGTGAGACCTGGCTACGAGCTTTGGCGGCCGAACCGCGAGAAGCCCGCGTCGGTGACCACGAAGTGGTTGATCGTGCTGCTGCTCCTGCTGACGGCGTGCCTGGCGGCGCTGATCACGGTCGGCGGCTGGGACGTGCTGCAGGGCGGCAACGGGATGGGCATCGTCTGCGCGGTCTACGCGCTGCTTTACTTCTTCTTCGCCTTCCTCGTGTCCCGCTGGCGTCGGGGCATCCTGCCGCTGGCGGCGGCGCTGTCGATGATCCTGGCGATCTTCTGCGCGGTCGGCGCCGGCAGCTGGTTCGCCCGCGACAAGTCGGACTTCACCGAAGCGCTCCTCCCCTCCTCGCTGGTCGGCGTCCTGGTGATCGTGCTGATGATCGTCCAGCTGGTGGTGATCGTGGTCGCCCTCTACGGCTTCAACCAGGGTTGGAACGTGGAGGAGGAGCGGCCGATCGGCAGCGGCGAGGATTTCGGCGCGGGCTCCGGCGGCGCCCCCGCAGCCCAGCCCGCCTGAACGCGGTCGTCCCTGTACCACCCCTGGATGGTCGATCCCACTGCCGGCCTCCTGCGGAGGCGTCATCGGCGGAAGGCATGCGGCAGCGTGCCGCCTCCCGAGCGGATCCGGCAAAGAATGGACCGAGGCGTGCCGTCCCCACGCCCCGGCCCGTTCCCCCGGAGTGAGTTCGCAGTTAGCGACACATATTGGCGTTAAGTGCGAACGCACCGGCTGGGGCCCTCGGGTGCGTTCGCAGTTAGCGACATCATTTGTCGTTAACTGCGAACGCGTCGGCTGGGCTTCGAAGCTCACGTCGGGGCTGCGACGGGGCGCGGCGGGCGTGGGATCACGCACCTATGCCCGCCTGGACGAACGCGTTATGCCGGAGGAGGGACTCGAACCCTCAAGCCCGCAAGGGCAATCGATTTTGAGTCGATCGCGTATGCCAATTCCGCCACTCCGGCTCGCGCCCGCGAAGGAACTGTAAAGCGGTCTACTCGGTCGAGACGGCCAGCCCGCGCGGGCGGCGCCGTTCCTGCGTGCTCGGCTCGCGCCGGAGATCGTCGCGGTAGCGCAGGTAGGTGAGCGCGGCGAAGCCCCAGGCGCCGACCACGAGGAGGGCGCCGAGCACGTCGCTAGGGAAGTGCCACGAGAGGACGACGACCGAGAGCGCGACCGCCGCCGTCAGCAGGAGGCCCGCCACCGCTGCCCTCAGTCGGAACATCGCGGGGACGACCAGCAGGAGCGCGACGGCGATCGAGGCGGCCGCCGTGGTGTGCCCGCTGGGGAAGGAGTTCGGCCAGGGCAGTTCGTAGCCGTGTTCGTTCGCCGTGTAGCGGACGTGTTCCAGCAGCGTCTTGAGCAGCTGCGTGGTCAGGTTGGCGCCGGCGACCACGATCACGGCCACGATCACCTCGCGCCGCCGTCCCAGCCTCAAGCCGAGCCAGCAGACCGCCCCGAGCAGGATCAGCAGGGCGGGCAGGTCACCGAGGTTGACGAGGAGGTTGGCGAGCGCGTGCCCCGTCCCAGATTCCCGCTCGAGGTGCAGGAGCACCCGCAGGTCGGCGTGCTTGACCGGGCCATTCGCGTAGGCGGCTACGGCAAGCACGGGGATCGCCACGGCGCAGGCGATTGCCGCGAAAAGTGGTGCTCTGACGTTGCGCGGCATCCGGAAACGGTAGCGGTGCAGCCTCAATGCCCCCTGAGCGCGCCTCGATTGCCGAGTTGACCACACCAGGGCGTGGCGAACTCAGCAAACGGCGGCGTTATCGCGGCATGCTGGAACGGAGGCGATCGAAGCGGGCGGCGGCGGCCGTGGCAAGCACGTACTCGTCGATCCGGATCACGAGGCCCGCGTCGACCAGGGCTTCGACCGCCCGGCCGGCGAGAGCCGGTTCGCCGATTCGCGCCATCACCGCCTCGATCCGCAGTTCCGAGGGCCGTTCGGCGAGGACCAGCCGCAGGATGATCGCCTGCGCCTCGTTCTCCCGGTCGACGTCGTGGACCACCCGCAGCCGCGCCGGCCGCATTGACCGGCTTCGATTCGCCTCCGCGACCTCGTCGCGAAGCTCTATTGCGTCTATGTCCTGAGTTTGTACGAACATATGTTCGAGTGTGCCACCCCTCCCGGCGGGAAAAGTGCTCAGTGGTCGGCAATGACCTCGGCGAGCGTCTTGCCGCTCACCACCGAGGCCGGGGATTCGGCGACGACGTCGGAGCCGGGGCGGGCGGCGTCGTCTTTGCGCTTGATCAGGAGCCACTGTGGCTTCTCCCCCGGCCGCGTGCGCTGCAGGGCGAAGCCGCCCTCGAGCTTCTCGCCGTGCAGGACGAAGACCGCGTGGCCACGTTCGAGCGCCTCCGGCCAGGCCACCCGGCCGCCCTGCTCGTAGGTGCCGCGGTCCCAGACGATCACCCCGCCCTCCCCCGCCGGCCCTTCGAAGTCGTTGTGGGACAGCTCGTGGTCCTCGACCTGGACCGCGAGCCGTTTCTGCGCCGGGTCCATCGAGGGGCCCTTCGGCACCGCCCAGGAGCGCATCACGCCGTCGACCTCGAGGCGCAGGTCCCAGTGGTGGGCGGTCGCTTCGTGCTCCTGGACGACGAAGACGCCGGCGCTGACGCCGCGGATCGCGAACTGCTCGTGGCCTTCGACCTTCCCCCTCTCGACCTCGACCTCGGCGACGGCCGCGCCGCGCGGCCCCTCGCCGAGCCACTCGACCAGCGCGTCGACCGCCTCGTCGGGCCCCTCGGCGTGGACCAGCACGGTGCCGTCGTCCTCGTTCCGCACCCAGCCGAGCACGCCGAGCTCGTGCGCGCGCCGCACCGTCGCTTCCCGGAAGCCGACCATCTGCACGCCCCCGCGCACCCGCGCCCGCACCCCTTTGCCCTTCGCTTTGCCGCGCCCGGCCACGGTCAGTTTCTACCCGTCCCGCGGCGCCGGCGTCGCTGCCGAGCGCAGCGCGCCCGCGCTCGCCGCCACCACCAGCGCGATCGCCACCGCTTCGCTCCAGTCGAGCCCCTGCCCGAGCGCGATGAAGCCGACCAGCGCCGCGACCGCCGGCTCGAGGCTCATCATCACCCCGAAGACCGCGTTCGGCAGGCGCCGCAGCGCCTCGATCTCGAGTGCGTAGGGAAGGGCGGAGCTGAGCAGCCCGACCGCGAGCCCCCGCACCAGCACCTCGGCCGAGCCCATCTGGCCCCCGCCCACCGCGAGCCCCACCGGGGCGAGCAGCAGCGCCGAGATCGTCATCGCGACGGCCAGTCCGCCGAGCCCCTCGGAGCGCCCGCCGACCCGCGCGCTGAGCAGGATGTAGCAGGCCCAGAAGCCGCCCGCGGCCAGCGCCAGTGCCGCTCCGAGCAGGTCGATCGAGCCGCCGCCGAAGTCCCCGGACAGGAGCACGATGCCGATCGCCGCGAGCGCCGCCCAGATCAGGTCGCGCCGCCGCCGCGAGCCGAACACCGCCACCGCCAGCGGCCCGCTGAACTCGAGGGTGACGGCGACGCCGAGCGGCAGCCGGTCGATCGCCTCGTAGAAGCCAAGGTTCATCGCCGCGAGGGTCACGCCGAAGAGGGCGACGTCGCGCAGGTCCCGGCGCTCCAGCCGCAGCACGTCGCGGTGGGCGACGGCCAGCAGGATCAGCGCCGCGAAGGCGCCGCGCAGGAAGACCGCCCCCGCCGGCCCGACCCGGTCGAAGAGCGTCGTCGCCAGCGCCGCCCCGCACTGGACCGAGGAGATCGAGCCGATGACCATCCCCAGGGCCACGGCGGGGGTGCCGCGGATGCCGGTCGCGCCCGTGGAGGTCGTCGCCATCCGCCTCACGCTAGCCAGTGCCGGTCCGCTCACGGTTGCCGGTTCTGGCGCCGCAATCGTCGTGGCCGGCAAGGACGCAGACCCGAAGGCGTGGCAGAGCCACGTCGAGCGGTCGAGGACGCCGCCGGGCGCGGCGAGGGCAAGCCAGAGAGGCGAACGCGGCGCGCCGCCGCCCAAAGCGGCAGAATCCCCGCCGTGCCGAGACGGATCGCCGCCATCGCCCTGCTCGCCTGCGCGGCCGCGGCCCTCCTCGTCGTCACCGCCTCGGGCGCCGAAACCGGCGCGACGCCGATGTGCGACGGCAAGCGCGCGACGATCGTCGGCACCAGCGGCGATGACGTCATCGAAGGCACCGAAAGGGCCGACGTGATCTGGGCCGGGCCGGGCAACGACACGGTCTCCGGCGGGCTCGGCAACGACATCATCTGCGGCGGCGCGGGCGACGACCTGATCCGCGGCGGCCGCGGCAACGACTGGCTCGACGGCGACGCGGGCACGGACCGGGTCTTCGGCGACCTTGGCGACGACCACGTCGGTGGCGGCGCCGGCAACCGCGACGAAGTGAGCGGCGGGCTCGGCATCGACACCGTCAACGGCGGGCCCGGCAACGAAGACCTGGTCCGCGGCGACTACGGCTACGACCGCATGGACGGCGGGCCCGGCGCGGGCGACATCGCTTCCTTCTCGACCTCGGTGGCGGGCCTCAAAGGGAGCGGCGTCTGGGCCTCCCTGCCCCGCCACAAAGCCTTCGGCGACGGCCATGACCGCCTCTTCCGCTTCGAGTCGATCGAAGGCTCCGCCTTCCACGACACGCTGATCGGCAACGCGCAGTCGAACGTGATCATGGGCGGGCCCGGCAACGACACGATCCGCGGCGGCGGCGGGCGCGACACGCTGAACGGGGGCCAGGGCGACGACCGCTGCCAGGGCGGCCCGACCCGGATCTCCTGCGGCAAGGAACCGGCGCCGGTCGGCTCCGGCTACATCACCCTCGACCCCGACCCGGAAGGCGGCGGCGGGCTGCAGATCGTCGGCGGCGACGGCCCGGACAGCCTCACCGTGTCCTTCGCCGAAGAGGAAGTCGCGGCGAAACCGAGCGGCAGCGGCAAGTCGGCGACCGCAAGCGCGACCGAAGCCGCGGCGCCCGGCGGCGGCACCCCGCAGACCTCCGCGCCGGAAACGACGACCACCGGCGTCTTCACCGTCACCGCCGCCGCCCCGCTCGCCGCGGGCGAAGGCTGCGCCCGCGCCGCCGACGACCCGAAGCAGGTCACCTGCCCGGCCTACGGCCCGGGCCGTTGGCTGATGGCCGACCTCGGCCCCGGCAACGACAGCCTCGCCGTCGAAGGCAGCCTCGAAGCGGTCGACTTCGTGCGGATCAACGGCGGCGACGGCAACGACACGATCCACGGCGGCCCCGAGGAAGACCTGATCGAGTCCGGCCCCGGCGCCGACCACATCTACGGCGGCGAAGGCTCCGACGGGCTGATCGGCGGCCTGCCCGGCCCGACCTACATCTACGGCGAAGGCGGCGGCGACCTGCTGGCGGCGGGCGGTGGCTGCGCGGGCGGCACCCTCGACGGCGGCCCCGGCGAAGACGACGCCTCCTTCGCCGAGACCCAGGCCCACCCCGGCACCCTCTACATCTCGCTGGCCCAGGGCTGGGCCTGGATCAACGCGGTCAAGCACTGCGACAAGGTCCGCCTCCCGCGCTCCGACGAGGACCTCGAGGGCTCCTTCGACAACGACGTGCTGATCGGCGACTCGCGCGACAACGTCCTGATCGGCCAGCCCGGAGTCGACAGCTTCTTCGGCCGCGGCGGCAACGACGTGATCGTCGCCGTCGACAGCGTCAAGGACTGGTACATCCAGTGCGGCGAAAAAGGCCGGCCGGAAGGGATCGCGATCATCGACGAGATCGATCCCGAACCGCAGGACTGCGCCAAGGTCGAGACCAGCAAGCCGACCGCCGGGCTCGACAAATCCGCCCACGGCGGCTGATCCCGCCGACCCGCGCGCCCGGTCCGCCGGCGATCCGACCGGCGTAGGATTTCGGCGCCCAGTAAACCCGAATAAGAGGAGGCGCGCGCATGTTCAGTGGCCTGGAGAGCCCCATGCACCTGCTGGTAGTCCTGATCGTCGCCGTCCTCGTCCTCGGACCGAAGCGGCTGCCCGAGGCGGCCCGCGGCCTCGGCTCCGGCATCCGCCAGTTCAAAGACTCGCTCGAGGGGAACGAGAAGGCCGATTAGCGTCTCGGCGCGGATCCGCGCGCCCGATCAGCCGGGCCGCGCCGCCCGGCGGCGACGCTACGGCAGGTGCTGCAACCGCCAGCCGAGCGACGGTTCGCCCAGCGACGCCGCCGCCACCGCGGGCACCCGCTCGACCCCGCTCGCGCCCCGCATCATCACCGTCCCCCACCGTTCGCCCTGCTCGGCGCTGCGGCGCGCCGGGCCGATGCTGAGGTGGACCGTGATCGGCATCCCCGGCCAGCCGACCTCGTGCAGCGGCCGCGCGGTCTTCACCGCGACCCTGTTGCCGTCGGCGTTTTCGAGCGTCATCACCGTGGCCCCGGCCGGCACCGCGACGCGGTCCTTGATCCCGGCGGCGACCGAGTCGGCCAGCTGATCGGCGCCCGCCAGCGCGGCGCTCACCAGTTCGCCGTCGTGCTGGCCGAAGATCGCCCCGAGCACCGTGAAGGTCTTGCCGCCGACCGTCATCCGCTTGGCGAAGAGGAGGCAGCCGCCCGCCGCTTCGTCGGAGCCGGTCTTGATCCCGACGTAGCCGTCGTGCCCGACCAGTTCGTTGTAGTTGGGGACGCGGCCGACCACCGGCAGCCGCGCCGCAGGCTTGGCGACGATCTGGGCGAAGGTCGGGTCCTGCATCGTCATCCGCGCCAGCTTCACCTGGTCGGAGGCGGTCGAGACGGTGCTTTCTTCAAAGCCGCTCGGGTCCGTGTAAGTGGTCTGGGACATCCCCAGTTCGCTCGCGGCCTGGTTCATCTCCTTGACGAAGGCGTCGATCGACCCGGCGTCGTGGACGGCGAGCAGCGCCGCGATGTTGTTGGCTGAAGGCAGCATCAGCGCCTCCAGCAGCTGGCGCTCCGACAACACCTCCCCCGCCTTCACCTCGACCGTCGACTGGTCGAGCGCCACCCGCTCGCGCTCTTCGTTCACCTCGGCCGGGGCGATCCGCACGCGGAAGCCTTCGGCGCCGGGCGCCAGCGGGAACTGCTTCAAGGTCAGGTAGGCGGTCATCACCTTGGCGACGCTGGCGATCGGCACCGGCTTCTGGCCGCCGGTCGAGCCGAGGCTGCCGACGCCCTCGACCGCCACCGTCGCCTCGCCTTCGCTCGGCCAGGCGGGCTTGAACTGCCTGCCGGGCAGTTTCACCGTGCGGCCCAGTACGCGGTGGACCTTCAGGTAGGGCATCGTCTTCGTCTCCGCCCGGACCAGCGCCGCGGCGATCAGGGCGACGAGGACGATCGCCGCGATCAGTGGGAGCAGCCAGACGCGACGGCGCCGTGGCGGCGGCGCCGGACGGCGATATCTCAGCGGTTCGACGGTGCTCGCCACGAGCCCCGACGGTAACCGAGAGCCAGGAGGTCACGCGGCGAGCCTCCGAATCGTCCCTTTCCCCTCACGGCGATCGCCGTCGCCCCCGGCGCCGCCTCCGCCCGCACGGCCACCAAGTGCGGCAACAAGAACGTCAAGGTCCCGGTCGAAGGAGCCAAGCCGGTCCAGATCGAGGTCCAGGCGATCAGCGTCGAAGGCGGCGCCACCTGCGCCGAAGCGGCGAAGGTGATCGCCGGCACCCTCTCCGGCAAGCCGCCGGCGGGTTGGAAATCCGTCCCCGCCCACTTCGAAGCCCCGGTCGGCCTCATCGCCCAGGAGGTCAAGAAAGGCAGCAAGAAGATCAAGTACGCCGTCCACGGCGGCTGATCCGCCCGTCGCCCCCGCGATGTGTCCAAATGCGCGCCGCTGTTGCGTCGTATCGTCAAAGGCCCCGCTCCGAGCGGCGGCGACTACGACACAGGAGGTTGGCGATGCCCAACTACATGCTGCTCCTTTACGCCAACGAGCCCACCGACGGGGCGGAGATCGTCCGGCGCGACGCGGATCTGCCCGAGTGGAGAGCGCTGATCGAGGAATTTCAGGCGAACGGCTCGCTGGTCGCCAACGGCAGGCTCCACCCGTCGACCAGCGCCACCACGATCCGGGTCCGCGACCATGAGGCCGAGCTGACCGACGGCCCCTTCGCGGTGACCAAGGAGATCCTTGGCGGCTACTTCATCCTCGACCTCGAGGACCTCGACGCGGCGACCGCGGTGGCGGAGAAACTGCCTGTCGCGCGCTTCGGTTCGGTCGAGGTGCGGCCGCTGATGACCGAGCAGGAGATGATGCGCTACCGCAACGCAGAGGCGGCCGCCGAGGCGTGAGCGCCGCGCGTCGAGCGGACGGGCGCCGCGCGGATCGAGGCGCCCCCGACCGCCCGGTCCCCGCCGGGACGGACGACGCCGGGATCGACGCCGCGGTCGGCCTCGCGTTCCGCGAGGAGCGCGGCGCCGTCCTCGCGGCGCTGATCCGACAGGTCGGCGACTTCGCGCTGGCCGAAGACGCGGTCCAGGACGCCTTCGAGGCGGCGCTCGCGGCCTGGCGCCGCGACGGCGTCCCGGCCCGCCCCGGCGCCTGGCTCACGGTGGCGGCCCGGCGCAAGGCGATCGACCGGCTGCGCCGCGCCCGCGCCACCGACGGCCGGGCCGAGCGCCTGGCCGAGCTGATGCGAATCGACGAAGCCGCCGCGGAGGAGCCCGAGTTGGAGGAACCGAGCGCCATCGAAGACGACCGCCTGCGGCTGATCTTCACCTGCTGCCACCCGGCGCTCGGGCTCGAGGCCCGCGAGGCGCTGACCCTGCGCGCGCTCGGCGGCCTCACCACCGCCGAGATCGCCCGCGCCTTCCTCGTCGCCGAGCCGACGATGGGCAAGCGGCTCGCCCGCGCCAAGGCGAAGATCCGCAACGCCGGCATCCCCTACCGGGTGCCGCCCGACGAGGAGCTGCCGGAGCGCCTGCGCGGCGTGCTCCGCGTCCTCTACCTGATCTTCAACGAGGGCTACGCGCGCACCGCGGGCGAGGAGCTCCTGCGCACCGACCTCTGCGCCGAGGCGATCCGCCTGGCGACACTGCTGACCGGGTTGATGCCCGACGAGGCGGAGGCCTGGGGCCTCCTGGCGCTGATGCTGCTGCACGACGCCCGCGGCGCGGCGCGCACCGACGCGGCGGGCCGCTTCGTCGCGCTCGGCGAGCAGGACCGCTCGCGCTGGGACGAGGCGGCGCTCGCCCGCGGCCGCGAGGCGCTGGCCCGCTCGATCCGGCTCGGCCCGCCCGGGCCCTACGCGCTACAGGCGGCGATCACCGCCCTCCACGTCGAAGCCCCCGACCCCGAGCAGACCGACTGGGCCCAGGTCGCGGCGCTCTACGCGCGCCTGGCGGAACTTGACCCGTCCCCGGTCGTCGCCCTGAACCACGCCGCCGCGGTCGGCTTCGCGGCGGGCCCGGAGCGTGGACTCGCGCTGCTCGATCCGCTGCTCGCCGACCCCAAGCTGGACCGCTACCCGCCGCTCCACGCGACCCACGCCGACCTCCTGCGCCGCCAGGGCGACGACGCGGGCGCGGCGGCAGCCTACGAGCGCGCCGCCGAGCTCAGCGCCAACGCGGTCGAGCGCGACGAGCTCCTCCGCCGCCGCGCCTCCCTTCCGTGTCGATGGGCCGAAAACTCAAGCCCTCCTTGAGTTTTCGGCCCATCAACATCGTCCCTACGGGCAGACCACGATCAGCTGGAAGTCACTGTCCTCGTTGTTGCCGTCTTTGTCCTTGGTGTGGACTTCGATCGCGTTCTGGTCGGCGGGCGAGACGTTGGTCTGGGCGTAGCCGGACACCGGCGGCGAAGTGCCGTCGTTGTTGCGACCGGCGACGTCGGCGCAGTCGGCAACCGTGATCGGAAAGATCACGGTTACCGCGCCGCCCGCCTCGGTGGCGGTGATCACGCCCGCGTCGGAGGCCCGGGTCAGGGTCGCGTTGTTCGCCCCGGCGCGCCGGGTACGCGCCTCGCGCGGGGGGGTACGCTCGGCCCGATGTCGTCCCGGGACTGGGCCCTCGAGCAACGCGTGCGCGGCGCGGCGCGGGTGCGCGTCGAGCTGCTGTCCGGCTCCTGGCCGGCGATCGTCCAGTCGGCGGTCGCCGCCGGGGTCGCCTGGGCGCTGGCGCGGTTGATCGTCGGCCAGCCGGAGCCGTTCTTCGCGCCCGCGGCGGCGGTCATCTCGCTCGGCCTCTCGCGCGGCCAGCCACGCCGGCGGGCGATCGAGCTCTCGGTCGGCGTCGCGGTCGGGATCGGGATCGCCGCGGCGCTGGTCAAGCTGATCGGGGTCGGGGCGATCCAGGTGGCAGTCCTTGTCGCCCTGGTGATGTCGGTGTCGCTGCTGCTGAACGGCAGCCAGGTGCTGATCAACCAGGCCGCCGTCTCGGCCCTGCTGATCATGACCCTGCCCGGCCAGGGCGCCGAGATCGACCGCTTCCTCGACGCCTGCGTCGGCGGCGCGGTGGCAATCGTCTTCGGCCTCCTCTTCTCCTTCCACGAGCCGTTCGCGGCGGTCGAGGAGGCGCGCCGCGACGCCCTCACCGACCTCGCCGCGACGCTCGAGGCGATCGCCGCCGCCCTTGCCTCCCGCGACCTCGCCGCCGCCGAAGCGGCGCTGGCGAGTTCCCGCAAGCTCGACCGCCGCGTCGACGTCCTCTATGACGCGGTCAGCGAAGCGGGCGAGGTCGCCGCCTTCTCGCCCCGCCGCCGCGCCCTGCTGGAGGAGCTCGACCCGCAGGCGGGCGAGGCGCCGCAGATCGACTACGCGGTCCGCGACGCCCGCGTGCTCGCCCGCGCCGCCAACACCGCGATCCGCCGCAACGCCCACCTCGACCCGCGCCTGATCGAGGGGATCGAGGAGCTGGCGGCGGCGACGCGGGCGCTCGACGCCGCCGACCGGGGCAACTCGGGAGCCCGCGCCGACGTCCGCGAACGCGCCTCGCGGGCGGTCGAACTGGCGGGCGCCGCTGACGTCCACAACTCGCTCTGGCCGACGATGATCTTCGGCCAGACCCGGGCGATCGCCTTCGACCTCCTGCAGGCCTCGGGCGAGGACCCCGACGCCGCCCGCGCCCTGCTGGACGCCGTCGCGACGACCAAAATCGGCGCCACGCCACCGCCGAGCCCGCCGCCGTCCTAAGTGACGGCGGGACTTATCCGACTCGGGCTATCTGGTCGGGTCCGGGACGATCCGGATGTAGGGCTTCGGCTCTTTCCACTCGCCGAAGATCTCTTTGGCTTCGTCGTTTTTCACCGAGCCCGAGATGATCACGTCTTCGCCGCTTTTCCACTGCGCCGGAGTCGCCACTTTGTTGTTGGCGGTCAGCTGCAGCGAGTCGATCACCCGCAGCACCTCGTCGAAGTTGCGGCCGGTGGTCATCGGGTAGACGAGGATCAGTTTGATTTTCTTGTCGGGGCCGACGACGAAGACGTTGCGGACCGTCTGGTTGTCGGCCGGGGTGCGGTCGGAGGCGTCGCCGGAGACCTCGGCGGGCAGCATGCCGTAGGCCTTCGAGATCTTGAAGTCGGCGTCCGAGATCAGCGGGTAGTTCGGCGCCGTGCCCTGGGTCTCCTCGATGTCTTTCGCCCAGCCCTCGTTGCTCTCGAGCGGGTCGACCGAGAGGCCGATGATTTTCGTGTTCCGTTTGGCGAACTCGGGCTCGATCGAGGCCATGTAGCCGAGCTCGGTCGTGCAGACCGGCGTGAACGCCTTCGGGTGGGAGAACAGGACCGCCCAGGAGTCGCCGATCCAATCATGGAAATTGATCGGGCCCTCGGTCGTCTCCGCGTCGAAGTTGGGGGCTTCGTCCCCTAGTCTCAATGCCATTTTGGCTCCTCTTCCTTAATTCCGATCAGGTTTAAGTAGATTAGCGCGCCGAGTGTCCCCGTCGGGCCGCTTCGCGGGGCCTTTCCGGAAGGCGCCTCCCACCCTCTCACGTCACCGTCCCCACCACTATCGCGGCACCCATCGCAACCAGCGCCAGCGGCGCCCCGCGGCGGGAGAACTCGAGCAGCGAGGGGCGCGCGTCGACCTCACGGGCGGCCCGGAACCAGAGCAGCGCCGAGAGCGCGCCGGTGACCGCCAGGTTCGGCCCGACGTTGAGGCCGAGCAGCAGCATCCGCGAGTGATCGACGGCGTGGGCCGAGTAGAGCGCCGCCGAAGGAAGGTTGTTGACGAAGACGGTGGAGATCGCCGCGAGCGCCGCCGTCTCCGGGCCGCTCGCGCCGCCGATCAGTTCGGCCGGGCCGTCCCAATGGCGGGCGAGGGTGCAGAGGGCGACGGTGAGGACGAAGGCAACGGTGAGGCTCGGCAGGCCGAGGACGCGCCAGACCGCGGCGGGGTCGACGCGCGAGCGGACCAGCTCGACCGCGGTGGCGAGGAGGCCGACCGCGAGAACGGCCAGTGCGGGCTGTTGCAGGACGAGCACGAGGACGATCGCGGCGCCGGTCGCGAGGGCTCCGGGGCCGAGGAGGAGCCGGGCCTCCGCGTCGGTCTCGGAACGGCGGCCGGCGCCGGCCTCGCCACCGCCGATATCGGCGCGGCGCGCGTCACTGCCCCGGGCGACGTCGCGGTGGAGGCCGGACGTGAGGTGACGGCGATAGATGAGGCCGATCCCGACCGCGGTCACCACCGCCGCGGTGATCGCGATCGGGAACATCTTCGCCGCGAAGGAGGCGCCCGAGCCGGCGTCGTGGGCGTCGAGCACCAGCAGGTTGGTGAGGTTCGAGCCGGGCAGGAAGAGCGAGGAGGCGTTGGCCATGAACACGCAGCCGTAGAGGAACGGCTCGACCGCGACGCGGCGGCGGCGCGCCGCGAAGACGAGCACCGGGGTGAGAAAGACGACCGCGGTGTCGAGGTTGAGGACGGCGGTGACGACGGCGTCGAGCAGGAGCGCCGCGGCGAGCAGTGCCGGGGCGCCGCCGGGCAATCGCTGCAGCCGCGCCCCGCCCCAGGCGAAGAGCCCGTCGCGGTTGGCGAGCAGGCCGATCAGCAGCAGCCCGGAGATCAGGACGAAGGGGGGCCACGATTGCTGGAGCGCCGACGACACGGCGGGGCTTCTACCCGATGACGGCTAGCCTTGCCCGGATGGCGAGCCGCCCCGACGATCCCGACGCCCTGGTCGCGGCCGAACTGGCGGAGCTCGAGGCGCTGGCGGCGGCGCTCCCGCTGGACGAGATCGACGGCGTCCCGCCGGTCCAGGGCCCGCAGGACTGGGAGTGAGCGGGTTGAGCCAGGCGGAGGAGCGGCTCGAGGCGGCGATCGCCGCGATCGAGCACCTGAACCCGACCCTTAACGCCTACCTCCACCTCGACCTCGAAGGGGCGCGGGCGGAAGCGGCGGAGGTCGACGCGATCGAGGCGGCGCGCGAGGCGATCGCCGACGAGCGCGGCGCGGACGCGCTCGCCCACGAGTCGCCGGCGACCGGCGTCCTCCTCGACCCCGACCGCCCCCTGGCCGGGATGCCGGTCTGCGTCAAGGACATCGTCGACGTCGCCGGGATGCCGACCACGGCGGGCGGCGCCGACTGGGTCCGCCACCCGGAGGAGGACGCGACGGTGGTCGCACGCCTCCGCGCCGCCGGCGCGGTGGTCGTCGGCAAGGGCAACACCAACGAGTTCGCCGCCGGGATCGACGGCCGCAATCCACACAAGGGCGACTGTCACAACCCCTGGGACCCGGCGCGCCTCTCCGGCGGCTCGAGCTCGGGACCGGCGGTGGCGGTCGCCACCGGCATGGCCGAGGGCGCGGTCGGCTCCGACACCAGCGGCTCGATCCGCATCCCGGCGGCACTCTGCGGCGTCGTCGGCGTCCGCCCCGCCCGCGGTCTCGTCCCCACCGACGGCATCGTGCCGCTCGCCTGGAGCCTCGACGCGATCGGCCCGCTGGCCCCGGACGTCGCGACCGCCGCGCTCCTGCTCGACGTCCTCGCCGGGCGCCCGCCGGCGCCCGCGCCGCGCCCCGCCGTCGCCGGGCTGCGGCTCGGCATGG
Source organism: Solirubrobacterales bacterium (assembly GCA_036495785.1). Classification (GTDB taxonomy): domain Bacteria; phylum Actinomycetota; class Thermoleophilia; order Solirubrobacterales; family 70-9; genus VAYN01. The sequence goes on along the minus strand of DASXMH010000001.1, from coordinate 106,472 downwards.
CCGGCTCGCTGCTCGACCTCGCCGAGGAGCCGGTCGCCGATGCGATCGGCGCCGCCGCGTCCGGGCTCCGCGAGCAGGGCGCCGAGATCGTCGACTGCGCCATCCCCGACCTCGAGCGCCCGATGGCGACCCATCGGATCATCCAGGCGATCGAGGCCGCCGCGATCCACGCGCCCTGGTTCGAGCGCCGGCGCGACCGCTACGCGCCCGAGGTGCGGGCGCGGATCGAGGCCGGCTACGGGCTCTCCGGCGAGGCCTACCTGCGCGCCCAGCGTCACCGCCGCCTCTTCACCCGCGCCTTCGCCGCCGCGTTGGACGGGATCGACGCGGTCCTCGCGCCCGCCTCCCCCGTGCTCGCGCCGCCGATCGAGGCCGAGGAGGTGACGGTGCGGGGCGAGCGCCTCGGCGTTCGCCCCGCCCTCATCTCCTGCGTCGCGCCGCTCAGCCAGCTCGACTGCCCGATCCTCGCCGTGCCCGCCGGCGTCCGCGAGGGGCTGCCGGTCGGCCTGCAGGTGATCGGCCGGCCGGGCTCGGAGGCGCTCCTCCTGCGGGTCGCCGCGGCGGTCGAGTCGGCCGTGGGGACGCTGCGCCCACCGTCCTCGTAGGCGCAAAATTATCGCGGCGCCACCGGTTCCCCCGCGGCCGCACGCAGCTTGCCGAGCGAGCGGCGCAGCATCCGCGAGATGTGCATCTGCGAGCAGCCGACCCGCGCCGCGATCTCGGTCTGCGGCAGTCCCTCGGCGAAGCGCAGCCGCAGCACGTCGCGCTCGCGGTCCTCGAGGACCGGCAGCGCCGACTCCATCGCCAGGCGGTAGTCGACCAGGTCGAAGTTGCCGTCGGGACGACCGACCCACTCGGCGCCGGAGGCTTCTTCGGAATCTTCCCCGGCCGGCGGCGCGTCGAGCGAGAGCGGCCGGCGGTTGTGCTTGGCCTCGAGCACCTCCAGCACCCCGGCGGCGTCGATGCCGACCTGCTTGGCCAGCTCCTCGACCGACGGTGGCCGCCCCATCTCCAGGGTCAGCTTCTCGGTCGCCTTCTCGACCTCGGCCATCCGGTCGTGGACGGAACGCGGTACCCGCACCGTCCACACCTTGTCGCGGAAGTAGCGCTTCAGCTCGCCGAGGATGGTCGGTTTGGCGAAGCCCGCGAACGGGGTGCCACGGTCCGCGTCGAAGCGGTCGACCGCGTTCAGGAGGCCGAGGCTGGCGACCTGCAGCAGGTCGTCGTAGGGCTCCGAGACGCCCGCGTAGCGGCTCGCCAGGCGCCGCGCCAGCGGCATGTAGAGCTCGACCAGCTCCGCCCGCGCCGCCTGATCGCGGTGCGCGGTGACCCGGTGCCACAGCTCACGCTCGGAAACTCCAATGCGGGGTCGACTCGCAACTGCACTCATTCGCTTCTCCAATCGGTCAAGCCTTGAGGCGTGGAATTTCTCCCATGCCCGCCCATAGGCTCAGTAGAGAAGCGTGCGGGGCCCTAGGAACCTATTTGTGACGGATCCTCCCCGTCGTGACGGGTTCTACCCACTTACCTGAATCCGCAATCCAGCTTTTCGCGGATTCCACCTGCGCTCGCCGCCCCAGCGCACGAAAAAACGACCAGGGGGACGCTCGTCGCCTGCCGCGCGCGTAGCCTTCGCGCTCAGAAGCTCGGTTGCGTCGCCTTTGAAACCGTTTCCCCGCCTGGCTTTCACGGGGTCCCGGCCTCTCCCGGTCGCAGAAGGCAAATTACCCGCCCCTTGCCGCCGCGCAAGGGGGTGCCGCGAGACGATTCCGCAAAACCCGAAATGTTGTGATCAGGCGCTGATCGGGATGTAGCCGGGGAGCCCGCGGACGCGCTCGAGCCAGGCGTTGATCGCGCCGAACCGGCCCATCTCAAAGCCGCCCTCATCGGCCACGTGGGTGTAGGCGTAGAGGGCGATGTCGGCGACGGTGAGGCCGTTGCCGACAAGGAAGTCGCGGGCGGCGAGGTGGCGCTCCATCGCCTCGAGAGCCCGGTAACCGCCGTCTCGCTTCATCACCAGCTCGCGCCCCTCGCCCTCGATTCCCGCGTGCGCCCAGAACCGCGGCACCGCGATGTTCGGCTCGTGGCTGTACTGCTCGAAGAACATCCACTGCAACACCCGCGCGCGCTCGTAGCGATCCTCCGGCATGTACTCGGTGCCCTCGGCGAAGTAGACGAGGATTGCGTCGGACTCGGCCAGCGGCCGGCCATCGTCGAGCACCAAGATCGGCACCCGCAGCGCCGGGTTCAGGTCGCCCAGCAGCTCCGCCCGGTTCGACCGATCGACGACGTCGACCTCCTGCCGCTCGTACTCGATCCCGAGCAGCGAGAAGAGCAGGCGGACCTTGTAGCAGTTGCCCGAGATCGCGTTGTCGTAGAGGAGCACCGGGGCACCTTAACCGGCGTTCTCCAGGGATTTCCATGAGGAAAAGAGACGTCAGGCGACCGAGGCATTGGTCCTATGGAAAAGTCTCGACGTAGTGCCGTCTCCGCAAGGGCTCGGCTCAAGCGGGCCGGCGACCCCGCCTGGTCAGGGGACGATCTTCGCGGCTTTCAATTCGGCGAAGGTGTTGCGGAAGGTGTCGTCGGTGCGGCGGAAGCCTTGGAAGCCGAGGGCGCGGGACTTGGTCATGTCGGCGAAAGCCTCGATCGGGCGGCCGAGGTCGGCGTCGGTGTGCCACCAGGTGGCGACGGTGGCGAGGTCGTTGGGGACCAGGCCGTACTTGCCGACGAGGTCGTCCCAGACCGACTCCATGCCGGCCATCGATTCCTCCAGCGGGGTCGGTTCGCCGGGGTAGGGCGCGGGCTCGACTTCGAGGGCGTCGGCGACCACCCCCCACATCCGCTTCCAGCGGAAGACGTCACCGTTGACGATGTTGAGGGCCTCGTTGGCGCTGCGCGGGTCGGTCGCCGACCAGAGGAGCTGTTCGGCGAGGACGCCGGCGTCGGTGACGTCGACCACGCCTTCGAACTGGACCCGGGAGCCAGGGAAGACGAACGGCTTGCCGGTCTCGCGGCAGATCGCCGCGTAGGCGGCGAGGGTCGCGCCCATGTTCATCGAGTTGGTCGGGCCCCAGCCGATCACGGTGTGGGCGCGGTGGACAGACCAGCTGAAGTCGTCGCGGGCGGCGGCCTCGAAGAGCACGTCCTCCTGGTCGTAATAGAAGTTGGGGAACTCCAGGCGCCCCTGGTCCTCGCGGAACGGCGTCGCCGCCGGCGCCTCGGCGTAGCGCTCGAACGGTCCCAGGTAGTGCTTCAGCCCGGTGACCAGGGCGACGTGCTCGACCGGCTCGCCCTGCAGGGCGTCGAGGACGTTGGCGACAATCCCGCTGTTCACCCGCCGGTTCTCGTCCTCGGTCGCCTGGCGGATCCAGATGTTGAGGAAGACATGGGTGTAGCCGCCGCCCTTCAGCGCCGCGGCGGTCGCCTCGCGGTCGAGCACGTCGACATGGACGGGGACCACTCCGTCGAGGCCTGGCGCCGAGCGACGCGACAGGCCGTGCACCTCCCACCCCGCGTCGAGCAGGTGATGGGCGGTCGTGTAGCCGGTCGTACCGGTGACGCCGATGATGAGGGCCTTGCGATCTGCCATCAGAGCGCCAGCCCGATCGGCTCCTCCAGCAGGCGCCTCACCGCGGCAAGGAATTCGGCCCCGTCGGCGCCGTAGAGGATGCGGTGGTCGCAGGAGAGGGTGATCTCCATCGTCTTGCCGGGGACGATCTCGCCGTCCTTGACCACGGGCGTATCGGCGATCGCGCCGACGGCGAGGATGCCCGCCTGGGGCGAGTTGACGATCGCCTCGAAGCTGGAGATCCCGTACATCCCGAGGTTCGAGACCGAGAAGGTGCCGCCGGAGAGCTCCGGCGGCGTGATCGAGTGGTCGCGGACCTTCGCCGCGAGCCGTCTTGCCTCGGCGGCGATCTCGCGCAGGCCCTTGCGGTCGGCGTCGAAGATCGTCGGCACGACGAGCGCGTCCTGGGCGGCGACGGCGATGCCGACGTTGACGCGGGAGTAGAGCTCGAAGCGGCCGTCCCTGTAGGCGCCGTTGGCATACGGGAACGAGCGCAGCGCGATCGCGCATGCCTTGACCACCATGTCGTTGAAGGAGGGCACCACCTCGCCCTCCCCCGAGATCTCCCTGATCCGGGCCCGGGCGGCGACCGCAACGGACATGTCGACCTCGGCGGTGAGGTAGAAGTGCGGCGCCGTCGCCTTCGACTCCGCCATCCGGCGGGCGACCACCTGCTGCAGCCTGGTCGGCTCGACCACCCGGACCTCGCCCTTGGCCGTTTCGGCAGACGCCGGGGGACCGGGCGATGCGGCCGCGGGTCCTGTCGCCCGAGAGGCGCCCTCCACGTCGCGCTTGACGATCCGACCAGCCGGTCCGCTGCCCGAGAGGGCGGCGAGGTCGACGCCGAGCCTCTCCGCGACGCGGCGCGCGAGTGGCGAAGCTTTGATCCGGCCTCCGTCGCCGTTGCCGTCCCCGTTGGCCGTCCGCGCTGCGGGTGGCACTGTAGGGGGGGCCCCGACCGAGGAAGCTTCAGCTACCGCAGGGAGGGGTGGGTCCCCTGCAGTGACAGGACCCGCAGCCTGGGGGTCCCCGACCCTTGCGATCACCGCACCGACCGGGGCCGTCTCGTTCTCGTGAACCAGAATCTCCAGCAGGGTCCCCGCGACGTCGGCCTCGTAGCCCATGTTCGCCTTGTCGGTCTCGATCTCGACCAGCTCCTCGCCGACGGCCACCTCCTCGCCGACCTGCTTGCGCCAGGCGAGGACCGTGCCCTCCTCCATCGAGTCGGAGAGGCGGGGCATCGCGACGTCTTGCACCGCGGTCTGGGCCATCGCTATGCCCCCGTCGCGATCTCGGCCGCGAGGCCGAGGCGGCCGGACACCTCGTGGACGATGCGGCCCTCGTTGGGGAGGAAGGCGTCCTCGAGGGTCGGGCTGTAGGGGATGGGCGTCTCCGGGCAGGCGATGACCCAGGCGTCGTCGAGCTCGTGGAGGCCCTCGGCGGCGACGATGCCGAGCAGGTTCGCGCCCCAGCCGCCGATCAGCGGGCCCTCCTCGACGATCACCACGCGGTTCGTCTTGGCGACCGAGCGGAGGACCGTCTCGGTGTCGAGCGGGCGCAGGCTGCGCAGGTCGACGACCTCGGCGCTGACGCCCTCCTCCGACAGCTCGTCGGCGGCGCGCAGGCAGTCGCGCACGCCCTTGGAGATCGAGACCAGCGTCACGTCGGTGCCCTCGCGCACCACCGCGGCCTCGCCGAGCGGCAGCGTCTCCACCTCCGACACCGGGTCCTTGACCGAGTAGAGGCGCTTGTGCTCGAGGAAGGCGACCGGGTTTTCGTCGCGGATCGACTGGCGGAGCAGCGCGTAGGCGTCGCCCGCCGTCGCCGGCGCCACCACCTTCAGCCCCGGCACGCCCTGCAGCCAGGGGATCGGCGACTGGGAGTGCATGGCGCCGAAGTTGCCGCCCGCGCCCATCGCCGAGCGCACCACCAGCGGCACGCTCGCCTGCTCGTTCGACACGTACCAGTACTTGGCCGACTGGTTGATCAGGCTGTCCATCGCCAGCGGCAGGAAGTCGGCGAACATGATCTCGAAGATCGGCCGCAGCCCGGTGACGGCGGCGCCGAAGGCGCCCGCCGAGATCGCCAGCTCGGAGATCGGCGTGTCGATGACGCGGTCGCCGAAGCGCTCGTACAGCCCCGGCGTCACCGCGAACACGCCGCCCGCGATCGCCACGTCCTCGCCGAAGAAGACGACGGTCTCGTCGCGCTCCATCTCCGCCGCGATCGCCTCGCGGACCGCGACCCTGTACTCGATCGTCTCGGCCGGCTCCGTCATCACTTGAACTCCTTCCCGTCGGACTCGGGATCGGGGAACGGCGCCGCCAGCCCCCGCTCGACGATTTCATCCAGTTGCTTCGCCACCTCGGTGTCGATCTGGTCGCAGCGCTCCGGATCGATGCCGTAGCGCTCCTCCAGCGCGCGCCGCCCGAGGATCAGCGGGTCGCGCTTGCGCCATTCGTCAAGCTCCCCCGGCTTGCGGTACTTGCCCGGATCGGAGCGCGAGTGGCCGACGAAGCGGTAGGTCATCGTCTCCAGGAAGGCCGGGCCGGCGCCGGAGCGGGCGTGCTCGATCGCCTCCCCGGCCGCCTCGCGCACCGCGAAGACGTCGTTGCCGTCGACCTGCCGGGCGTCGATGCCCATCGCCATCGGCCGCGAGCCGATCGCCCCTGCGGTCACGTCCTCGATCGGCGTGAACTCCATATAGAGGTTGTTCTCGCAGACGAAGACGACCGGCAGCTTCTCCACCTGCGCCCAGTTGAGGCACTCGTGGAAGTAGGCCTGGTTGGAGGTCCCGTCGCCGAAGAAGGCGACCGCGACGTTGCCGGTGCCGAGCAGCTTCTCCGAGAGCGCCGCGCCGGTCGCCGCCCCGATCGAGCCGCCGACGATGCCGAAGCAGCCGATCAGCCCGTGCTCCTGGTCGACCACGTTCATCGACCCGGCCCGGCCGCCGCAGGCACCCGTCGCGCGCCCCAGCATCTCGTCCATCAGCTTCTGCGGATCGACGCCGAGCGCGATCGAGTGGCCGTGGCCGCGGTAGGTGCCCGCCACCTTGTCGCCCTGCCGGAGCATCGAGCAGACCCCCACCCCGCTCGCCTCCTGGCCGGAGTAGAGGTGGGTGGTGCCGTGGACGTTGCCTTTCTGGAACTGGGACTGGACGGTCTCCTCGAAGGTGCGGATCAGCCGCATGCGGCGGTAGAGGTCGCGCGCCCCCGCCGCGTCGATCTCGGCCCCCGGGGCCTTTGGCTGCGTCTTCTCTGCCATGTGCTCTCTTGCTCCTCGCTTCGTTTTCAGTTGGCCCGCGCCGCGGCCTCGCGGTATTCGGCGATCCCTCGCCGGGCGGCCTCGTCGTCGTGGTAGGCGATCTCGACCAGCTCCAGGACGATCCCGAAGGGGTCGCGGGAGTAGACCCAGCGCCAGCCGGCCAGTACCCCTTCGTCGACCACGTTCACCTCGCTCAAAAACTCGACCCCGGCGGCCTCCAACTCGGCTTTCTTCGCCTCGACGTCCTCGACCTGGAAAGCGAGGTGGGCGGCGCCGTGGGCGTTCGGGGGCACCGGGTGCTCGAACGGCGGCTCCGGCGCCGTGTATTCGAGCAGCTCGACGATCGATCCGCCGAGCGCCAGGTTGACCTGCCGCAGCGCCGCGTCCGGCACGCCGACCCGCTCGGCCAGCTCCGCTTCGTCGAAGACCGGGCTCGGCGGATCGAAGAATTCGAGCCCGAGGACGCCGTTGTAGAAGGCGATGCCGCGGTCGAGGTCGGGGACGGTGATGCCGACGTGGTGGATGCCCTTCACGCGTTCTCCTCCTCCGGTTGGTCCGGTTGGTGGTTGCGGACGCGGCGCAGCGCGTCAGCGATCCGCACCTGGTCGGTGCCACCGCCCTCCAGCCCGGCAGCCAGCGTCGTGCCCTCCGCCGCGGCGCTCGTCGCCAGCAGCGGCACGCCCGCCGCGGCACCGAGTTCGAGCGCCAGCCCGAGGTCCTTGCGCATCAGGTCGAGGGTGAAGGCGGTCGGCGTGCCGTCGGGGTCGAGGAAGGCGTCGCGCTTGTACTGGACGAAGGTCGAGCCGACCACGCTGGCGGCGATCGCGTCGTAGGCGTCGGCGCGCTCGATCCCGCTCGCCTCGGCCAACACCAAGGCCTCCGAGACCGACTGCACGGTGGCACCGACGATCAGGTTGAGGCCGAGCTTCATCGCCGCCCCGGCGCCGCTCGGCCCGAGGTGGAGCACCGCTTTCGACATCGCCGCGAGGACGGGGCGGGCACGCTCCAGCGCCTCATCGGAGCCGCCGACCAGGACGGTCAGCTGCGCCGCCTCGGCGACCGCGACGCTGCCGGAGACCGGCGCGTCGAGCATCGTCACACCGTGCGCGGCGCAATGTGCGGCGATCTCGCGCGCCGCGAGCGGCCCGATCGTGCTCATCTCGGCCAGCACCAGGCCCGACTCGGCGCCCGCAAGCAGCCCATCGGGGCCGTCGAGCAACTCCCGCACCGCGTCGCCATCGGCGACCATCGTGATCACCACGTCGCTCGCGCGCGCCAGCTCGGCGGGCGTCGCGGCGGCCGTCGCGCCCGCCTGCACCAGCGGGGCGTGGCGCTCCGCCGTGCGGTTGAAGACCGTGAGCGGGAAGCCCGCGGCGAGCACGTTGGCGGCCATCGGCAGGCCCATCCGCCCGATCCCGGCGAAGCCGACCCGCAGCGCGGGCCCGTCGCTCGGCTGTGGCGCGCTCACGCCGAGACCTCGACGACGATCTTGCCGCCGGCGCGGCCCTCGGCCAGCGGCACCAGGGCATCGTCGACGATCCGCTCGATGCCGACCACGCGGTCGAGCACCTGCGAGGCGAGGTCGGTCTTCGCCAGCACCGAGAGCGACTCGGGCAGGTTCGAATCGCAGATGTGGGCGACGGTGGTGATCAGGTCGACCTCGCGCAGCGCGGCGTCGAAGAGGTCGATGGCGGGCGGCTCGGCCTGCAGGCCGACGATCACCACGCGGCCGCCGCGGCGCGCCGCGTGGATCGCGATGCTCGGGTTGACGGCGACGCCGGAGGCCTCGAGCACCACGTCGGCGCCGACACCGCCGGTCGCCTCGCGGATCGCCGCGGCGACGTCCTCACCGCGGGCGTCGATCGTCTCGTCGGCGCCGAGCGCCGCGCCGAGCGCCAGCTTCGAGGGGTCGACGTCGACCGCGATCAGCCTGGCGAGGCCGCGGGTCGAGGCGGCGCCGACGATGAAGGCGCCGATCCCGCCGACGCCGAGCACGGCGACGGTCTGACCGGCTCCGACGCCGCCGCGATCGAGGGCGTGGATCGCGACGGCCAGGGGCTGGGCCATCGCGGCGCCCTCGTCGGCGACGGCGTCGGGCACCGGCACGCAGATCGAGGCCGGGCTCAAGACCTGATCGGCGAGGCCGCCCGGCGCGCTCAGCCCGAGCGTGTAGTAACCGGCGCAGAGGTTGGTCCGCCCCGCCCGGCACCAGTCGCACTCGCCGCAGGAGACGCCCGCGCCGGAGACGACCCGGTCGCCGACCGCCAGCCCCTCCACCCCGTCGCCGAGCACCTCGACCCGGCCGACGAACTCGTGACCGATGATCAGCGGGCCGACGTGGCCGCTTCCCGGGTGGCGCTGGTGGAGCGGGATCATGTGCGGGCCGTGGGCGTACTCGGAGGCGTCGGTGCCGCAGATCGCCGCCATCGCCGGGGAGATCAGCACTTCCCCCGGTCCCGGCTCCCCCGGCGCCGCCACCGATTCGACCCGGACGTCGCCGGCGCCGTGGTAGACGGCCGCCCGCATCACGCCCGCCGTCCCATGTGCCGGGCCTGCGTGTAGATGCCCGCGGCGACCAACACGAGGATGCCGACGATCCAGTACTGCCACGACTGGTCGAGTTTGAGGAACGTGGTCGAGTTGTTCGCCTGCTGCAGGAGGCAGGCGCCGAGCAGCACGCCGATGAACGAGCCGCGGCCGCCGAACAGGCTGGCGCCGCCGAGCACCACCGCGGTCACCGAGCTGAGCGTGTAGGTGACGCCCTGGGTCGGGTCGCCGACGCCGAGCTGGGCCATCAGCATCACCGCGCCGAGGAAGGTGAAGAGCGAGCAGGAGATGTAGGCGCCCAGCACGGTCAAGTTGGTCTTGATCCCGAGCCGATGGGCGGCATCTTCGCGCGAGCCGACGGCGCGCAGGTTGAGGCCCCAGCGGCTCCGCCGCAGCGCGAACTCGAGCGCGACCGCCAGCAGCACGGCGACGATGAAGGCAACCGGGATCCCGGCGACCTTGGTCTCGATCGCTTCGGTGATGTTGCCCGCGATGAAGCCGCCCTGGGTGTGGCGGAGCAGCAGGGAGACGCCCTGCAGCGCGATGTACATGGCAAGGGTCGCGGCGATCGGCGTGAACTTGCCGAACCTGATCAAGGACCCGTTCACGGTGCCGACCACGATCGCCGCCCCGATCATGATCAGGAAGCCGAGGACCACCGTCCCGGTGCTCTTCCCTTCGGTGGCGAAAAACGAGGCGATCACCACCAGCATCCCGGCCAGCGGCCCGACCGAGAGGTCGATCCCGGCGGCGAAGATGACGATCATCTGGCCGAAGCCGATGAAGGCGAGCGCCGCCGCCAGGATCATCACCGAGTTCAGGTTGAAGGCGGTGGTGACCAGGTGGTTCTGGCTGTAGGTATAGATGCCGTAGATCAGCATCACCGCGATCAGGATCGCGCTCGGCGCGAAGTCGCCGCGGGCGAAGCTGAGGAGCCGGGACCTCCAGCTCTCCTCGCCGTCGCGTTTGTCCGCCGCGTCCTCGCGGTGGGTGTTGGCGGTGATGATCGAGCGGGCGATCTGTTCCTCGGAGACGTCTGCGTCCGTCAGCTGGGTGACGATCGTGCCGCGCGAGAAGACGACGATCCGGTCGCAGAGCCCCTCCAGCTCGAGGCTGTCGGAGGAGACGACGATCACCGGGATGCCTTCCGAGGCGATCTCGCGCAGGTTGCGGTAGATCTCGACCCGGGCGCCGGCGTCGACGCCCTGGGTCGGCTCGTCGACCAGGACCAGCGAGGGTTTCGACAAAAGCGCCCGCGCCAGCGCCACCTTCTGCTGGTTGCCGCCGGAGAGCGAGGAGACCAGGGTGGCGATCGAGGGCGTTTTGACGTCGAGGTCTTCGGCCTGCGCGCGGACCGCCGCGGTCTCCTCGCGGCGGCTGACGAAGCCGCCGTGGGAGTACTGCGAGAGCGCCGAGAGGGCCGCGTTCTCGCGCACCGAGAACGACATCACCAGGCCCTCGTCGTGGCGGTCGGCGGAGAGGTAGACGACGCCCGCCTCGTTGGCGGCCTTGGAGCGGCCGAGCTTCAGCTTGCGATCGCCGAGCCGCACCTCGCCGGAGGCTTTCTCGAGCCCGGCGAGGGCGCGGACGAACTCCGTCTGCCCGTTGCCGGCGATCCCGGCGAGGCCGACGATTTCGCGGGGCGGCACCTCCATTTCGACGCCGCTGAAGCCCGCGCCGCTGAGCCCCATGACCCGCAGCGTCGGCTCTTCGGCCTGGCGGGGCGGCTTGTCGGGGAAGGCGGCCTCGAGTTTGCGCCCGACGATCAGCCGCAGCATCTCCTCGTCGGACATCTCGCCGATCGGGGCGCTGCCGCGCACCTCGCCGTCGCGCATCACCGTCACCCGGTCGGCGATCCGCCGGACCTCGGGCAGCCGGTGGGAGATGTAGATGACCGCGGCCTGCCGCGCGGTCGCAGCCCTCACCTGTTCGAAGACCTTGTCGACCATCTGCTCGCCGAGCGGCGCGGTCGGCTCGTCGAGGATCAGCACCTTCGGTTCGAGCGCCAGCGCCTTGGCCAGCTCGAGCAGCTGCCGCTGGCCGACGGTCAGTTCCTCGATCCGCGTGCCGAGGTGGACCTTGAGGCCGATCCGGTCGAGCTGTTCGGTCATCCAGGCGCGCAGCGCGGCGCCGCGAAGGCCGAGGTGACGGGGCGCCGCGATCGCCATGTTCTCGGCGACCGTCAGGTCAGGCAGCAGCGCCGGGTCCTGGCGGACGATCGCCAGGCCGCGTTCCTGGGCGACGATCGGCGGGATCGCATCGAAGGTCTCCCCGGCGAGATCGATCGTGCCTGAGTCGGGGGCGATCGCGCCCGCCGCGACCGCCATCAGCGTCGACTTGCCGGCGCCGTTCTCGCCGAGCAGCGCGTGCACCTCGCCCGGCCTCGCCTCGAGGCTGACGCCGCGCAGTGCGTGCACGCCGGGAAAGGACTTGAAGACGTCGGTGAGGCGCAGGACCGGCTCGGCGGTCTCGGGCCCGGAAGCCGGAGAATCGATCTGGGTTTTCACATCCATGAAGTCACCGTGGGAAGGACGGCGGGCGCGGGGCTCCTGCCCCGCGCCCACGCGCCGGTTATTCGAGTGAAGCGGCCAGTTCTTCTTCGCTCAGGTGCGAGGAGAGGATCGCTTCACCGGACAATTTTTCGTTGCACATGACCGGGTGCGGTTTGCCCGAGATCGAGTCTTCGAACGCCTTCTGCGGAACCTGGTTCGAGCTCGGCGGGGTGCCTTCGGTCGCTTCGGCGACGGCGAACTGGATCGCGGTCCGCACCATCCAGTTCTGCGAGTCGACCGTGAACAGCGGGAACCCTTCCTTCTTCTGGATGCAGGAGAGTTCGTTCGAGTCCTCGGTCGCGATCGGAGGGATTTCCCGACCGGCCTGCTTGAACGCCGGGAAGGCGCTCGCCAGGGCCGCGCCGAAGTCGGTCGTGATCGCGTCGATTTCCGGGTACTTGGCCAGATTCGCGGTCACCACCTGCTGGGTTTTCGCCGGATCCCAGTCGGTCGCCGAGAAGGGCTGTTCGCCGATCATTTCGATCCCATGGCCTTCGACGACTTCGGCCATGCCTTCGTACTCTTCTTCGGACTGGGTGTTGCCGGCCGGACCGCCGAGCGGCAGCACTTTGCCGCCTTTCGGCAGGGCTTTCAGCAGCCATTCACCCCAGAGTTTTCCGGCTTCTTTGAAGTCGGTTTCGACGTAGACGTTGTAGTTGGCGCCGGCTTCGCCGCCCGGGAACACCCGGTACGGAACCGTCACGACGCCGGCTTTGTACATGTTGGTGATCGCCGGGAGCATCGCTTTGCCGGCGTCCGGGAAGATCACCGCCGCGTTCACACCCTGGGCGGTCAGGCCTTCGAGGTCGGAGATCGCCTTCTGGGTGTCGCCCTGACCGTCGGTGTAGATGAATTCCTTGACGCTCGGGCATTCCTTCGCTTCGGCTTCGGCTTCGGCGCGGGTGATTTTGCGCCAGTTGTTGTCACCGAACCCGTCCGCGAGGGCGAGGGTGATTTCCTTTTCTCCACACCAGGACGGCGAGCCGCTTGCGGTGTTGGCCGCTTCACCTTCTTCGCTTTCGCCTTCGGCGGCGCCGCCGGCCGAACCGGCCGGTTCTTCCGTCCCCGACGGTTCGCTTTCGCTCGACGTGCTGCTCGAGCCGCCACCACATGCCGCCAGACCCAGGGCAAGAACCAGGGCAATGACGGCCGCGATGCCCCACTTGGGGTTCAGCCTCAGATTCATTCTCTCTCCCTCATCCCATTTGCTTTGTTGGTTGTCACTTGTCTTGGTTGCTGTCCGAGGTCAGGTCGGTACCGGTGATCCGCCCGAGGACTCCGGCGAGACCGGCGGTTCCTGGCGACGCTCCGCGAACCGTTCGCGGACGCGTCCCCAGGGCACGCTGTAGACCGCGATGCCGAGAGCCAGGGCTCCGGCCTGCACGAGGTACTGAACCGCGGAGTCGACCCCCGCGGTCAGCACGAACTGGTCGAGCTGGCTGATGAACAGCGCCCCGACCGCGGTGGCGACGACACTGCCGCGACCGCCGAGCAGAGAGGTACCTCCCAGGACGACCGCCGCCACCGAAGGCAGCAGGTACGTGTCGCCCTGGAAGGCGCTGGGGGAGGAGACGATCCCAGCAAGGAGGATGCCCGCACTGCAGTACATGAGGTTGGCGCCGACGTAGGCGCCGATCTGGTACCGGGTGGGTTCGAGGCCGGCGGCGCGGGCGGCGCGCGGGTTTGCGCCCACGGCCTCGAAGCGCCTGCCGATGATCGTTCTCTTCACGATCAGGCCGACCAACGCGGTGATCACGATCGCGATCACGACCGGGGTCTGGACGCCGAGGACGGATCCTTCGGCGAAGTTCTGCAAGCTGTGGGTGGTGGTCGAGGTGAGTCCGTGGGAGATCTGCAGGTTCACCCCGTAGAGCAACGCGTTCATCCCCAGCGTGGTGACGATCGCGGTGATCCCGACCACGCTGACGATCGTCCCGGCGAGCAGCCCGGCCGCCAACGCACACCCGTACGCCAGCAGCAGCGCCTCCGGCAGCTTGCCCGAATCCCCCGCGGGGATGTGGGTCATGATCACGACGGTCAGCGAGATCATCCCCGGCACCGAGAGGTCGATCCCACCCTGTTGGACCACCAAGGTCTGGCCGATCGCGGCGATCGCCAGCACCGCGGCGAAAGGCAGCATGCCGGTGATCGAGCCGTGGCTGGTGCTGTTCGGTTCGATCAGCCAGCTGAACAGGAAGAGCCCCGCGGTGCCGACCACGATCACGGTCGAGGCGGGCCACTGGAGGCCGCCGGTGCCGATCCTCTTCTTCGTCGTCGCCGCTGCCTCCATCAGTCGTCCTCCTCAGACCGTGACCTTGTCGTCGCTGGCGATGTCGGCGCCGCGCACGTACTGGCGACCGGCGACGAGCAGCTCCTGGGCCGGGAAGCGGGTGAGGATGCGGTTGCCGTTCTCGGTCACCAGCACCTCCTCCTCGATCCGCGCCGCCGAGACCCCGTCTGACGCCGGGCAGTACGTCTCCAGCGCGAAGACCATCCCGGGGACGATCTCCTCCGGGTGGTCGAGGCTGTGCAGGCGGGAGATCATCGGCGACTCGTAGAGGCCGACCCCGAGGCCATGGCCGAACTGCAACCCGAAGCACGCTTCCTCGTCCGGGAACCCGAGCTCCTCGGCGGCCGGCCAGACCGAGGCGATCTGGTCGGTGGTGACGCCCGGCCGCACCAGGTCGATCGCGTCGTCGAGCCACTCGCGGCACTGCGTGTAGGCGTCGACCTGGGCCTGGTTGGCACCGCCCACCGAGAACGTGCGGTAGTAGCACGTCCGGTAGCCCATGAAGGAGTGGATGATGTCGAAGAAGGCCTGGTCGCCCGGGCGCAGCAGGCGGTCGGAGAAGACGTGCGGGTGGGGGATGCAGCGGTCGCCGGAGACCGCGTTGATCGCCTCGACCTGCTCGGAGCCGAGCTCGAAGAGGAGCCGCTGGGCGTCGGCGACGACCGCCGACTCGGTCACCCCGGGGCGGAGCATTTCGTAGATCCGCTCGTAGGTCGCGTCGACGATCGCCGCCGCGTGGTCGAGCAGGGCGACCTCCTCATCGGTCTTGATCGTGCGGGCGGCAAGCATCACCCGCGAACCGTCGGTGGTGGCGAGCCCGGCGCGGTTCAGGGCCGCGAGGGCGACCATGTCGGTCATGTCGATGCCGATCGGCTCGTTCTCGAGGCCGCGCTCGCGCAGCTCCTCGTAGATGTTCGAGGCGAGCTTGTCGGGGACGCCGGTGTGGTCGGGCATCGCGCCGCGCATCGGGCTGACGCCGCCGCGAAAGTTCTCGGGGGGAAGCCAGGGCGCGTACATCTGGTGGTGCTTGGCGGCGGAGCCGAAGTCCCAGAGGACGGGCAGGCCGGTGCGCGGGAGGAGCGCGAAGCGCGCGTTCTTGTCGCGGGCCCACTCGCCGATGTGGGTCGAGGTGACGTAGCGGATGTTGTTCGGGTCGAACAGCAGCAGCGCGCCGAGGTCGGACTTGGCGAGCTCGGCCTGGGCGCGGGCGAGGCGGTCGCCGCGGAGCTTGCCGAAGTCGATCCGCTGCTCCCAGTCCACGCCCATCGTGGCGCCCCGTGAAGCGATGTTGGTCATAGGCGTGTCCCTTTCTCTCCTCGACGGCACCGTCCCGGGTGCCGCGTCCGCAGCATAGTAAATCAGACTGAACGGCGTCGTCAACAGCGCTTAATACCGCGCATTCAGGTTGGACACAAGTGCCGCTTTGGCCTGCAAATAACGTGTTCAGGTCACAATGTGAGTGTTAAGTGCACCCGTGTTTAGTAACTTTGAAAACGATGGCAACCGGGGGGACGACGAAGAAGGGGCGCGCGGCGGAACCGAACGGCGCCGGCCGCGAGCTGCTCCCGGGCCCGGTCGGCGAAGGCCTTCGCGCCCACCGCGAAGAAGCGGGGATGAGCCTGCGGGCGCTGGCCCGCGAGGTCGGCGTCTCCCCCAGCCTGATCTCGCAGATCGAGCACGGCAAGGCGACGCCCTCGGTCGGCACCCTCTACGCGATCGTCCAGACCCTCGGCGTCTCGCTCGACGAGCTCTTCTTCGACGGGCCGCGCGGCAACGCGGCGGCGCCGGAGGAGATCTCCGCGGAGACGGTCGCGATGCTCGACCGCCACGCCGACACCGGCAACGAGCGGACGCCGTCGAGCCACTGGCAGGCGCCCAGCGAGGGCCCGGTTCTGCGCGCCGCCAACCGCCTCAGCCTCACCCTGGCGACGGGGGTGCGCTGGGAACGCCTCACCGCCCTCCACGACCCCGGCGTCGAGTTCCTCTACTGCACCTATCCGGTCGGTGGCGAGTCCTGTCCGGCCGACGACCTGATGACCCATTCCGGCAACGAGTACGGGATCGTCCTCTCCGGCCACTGCGGGGCGACGGTCGGCGACAAGAGCTACGAGCTCGACGCCGGCGACTCGATCGCCTTCGATTCGCGCACGCCGCACCGGATCTGGAACCGCGGCGACGATGAGCCGATGGTGGCGATCTGGACCGTGGTCGGCCGCGACGGCGACCCCCGCGTCAGCTAGCCCGTCGGTCCCAAAGCCGGCCCCCCAAGGCCGACCGACCGCGGTCGTCCTAAGGCCCGGTAGCCGGGCCAAAGGACGACCCCCATCAACAAAACGGGCCGATGTTGATGGGCCGAAAACTAGACATATAGACAAGTTTTCGGCCCGTCAACAGGGTGTCAACGGGGTGGGCGCAAGGGAGGTGTGTCGACTGCGCAAGGAAGGGGGGCGACTCGCGCGCGGTTTGCGCGTCGGGACGCGTGGCGGTTGGCCGCGACGGTCGTCGGCAATTGCGAACTCACCGCGAGGGGGTGACGGAAGCGTCCGCGGACCGTCACCGGACACGCGCGAGGCGCGCCCATCCCCACCTAACCAGCCGAACGTAGGTGGGGATGGGCGCGCCGGTCGTGGGATCACGCATCCAGGTCCTTCCGTGGTTGGAAATCCTCGTATGGCGCGGATTTCCAACCACGTAGCGGCGGCGCGCGCGCTCGACGCTCAGAGCAGGTGCTCGGCGAACCAGGCGGTTGAGGCCTCGCTCGCCTGGGCCAGCAGCGAGCGGTCGCTGTAGAGCGTCATGTGGGTCGAGTCGCCGATCGTCACCAGCCGCTTCTTCGCGGTCGGCAGGGCGTTGTAGGCCTCGATCTCGAGGTCCCAGAGGGTGAGGTCGTCGCGCTCGGCGACGATCACCAAGGTCGGCGTGTCGAGGATCCGCGGCACGAACGGCCAGACGCTGTAGGACATCAGCAGCTCGGCCGACTCGATCGTCGAGCGGTTCTCGTAGGCGGGCGCTTCGCGCGCCTTCAGTTCCTTGAAGGTCTCGTAGGTCTCCGGGAACGGCCAGGTCGAGACCTCGGCGACGTTGTCGGCGGCGGCGTGCGGGAGGTAGCCCTCGTCACCGTCGCGGAAGCGGCGCCTCCGGTCGGCCAGGATCGCCTCCTCGAAGCGGCGGAAGCCGAGCGTGCCGTGGACGCGGCGCATGTTGCGGTAGCCGTCGACAACCGGGATCTGCGAGGAGACGCACTTCACCCGCGGGTCGGTGGCGGCGACGATCAAGACGTGGCCGCCGCTGTAGGAGAGGCCCCAGACGCCGATCCGTTCGGCGTCCACCTCCGGCAGCGTCTCGGCGAAGGAGATCGCGTTCTTGTAGTCCTCGACCTGGGCGACCGGATCGATGTGCTGGCGGCGCGCCCCGTCGGAGGCACCGAAGTTCCGGTAGTCGAAGAGGAGGACCGCCAGCCCCTCGCGCTCGAAGCGCTCCGCGTAATGCGGCTGGACCAGCTCCTTGACGTAGCACCAGCCGCCCGCCATCACCACCAGCGGCAGCGGTCCATCACGGTCGTCGGGGACGTAGAGCCGGCCGCGGATCGTCTCGCCGCCGCTGCGGAACTCGACGTCGCGCCTCAATGGACCAGCATGCCGCCGTCGACGTTGATCGATTGCCCGGTTATGTAGTCGGAGTCGGTCGAGGCGAGGAAGACGCAGAGGCCCGCGATGTCCTCGGGGGTCGAGGTGCGGCCGACCGGGATGCCTTCGCTGAATTCCTCCAGCAGTTGGCCTTCGGTCTCGGTCTCACCGACGTCGCGCGAGTCCTGGTCGAGCTGGTCCCAGAGCTCGGTGGTGACGACGCCGGGGCAGAAGGCGTTGACGGTGATGCCCTCGCCGGAGAGGTCGCGCGCCGCCGACTGGGTCATCGAGACGACGGCGAACTTGCTTGCGCAGTAGGCGGGGAAGAGCGGGAAGCCCTCCTTGCCGGCGATCGAGGCGGTGTTGACGATCTTGCCGCCGCCGCCCTGCGACCGGAAGATCTTCGCCGCCTCCTGGATGCCGAAGAGGACGCCTTTGCCGTTCACCCGCATGATCCGGTCGTAGTCGTCCTCGGTCACTTCGAGGAAGTGCTGGGTCTTCGAGATGCCCGCGTTGTTGAAGAGCACGTCGAGCCGGCCGAACTCGCTCACCGCCGCGGCGAGCGCCGCCTTCATGCTCGCCCGGTCGCCGACGTCGCAGCCGACCCCGATCGCCTTGCCGCCGCCGTCGCGGATCGCCGTCGCGATCGCCTCCGCCCCTTCGGCGTTCAGGTCGGCGACGGCGACGTTCGCCCCCTCCGCCCCGAGCCGCTTCGCGACCCCGGCGCCGATGCCGCGCGCGGCGCCGGTGATGACGATGGTGCGATCGTCGAGCTTGCCCATATCTCCGTCCCTTCTACTTCGTCTCTACGAGGATCTTGATCTGGTCGCCCGCGGGGTCGATCAGGCGCTCGAAGCCGTCGGTGACGGTGTGCTCGAGCGAGGTCCGGGCACTCACCGCGCGCTCGACCGGGAAGGCGCCGGAGGCGATCATCGCCATGATCCGCGGCCACTCGTGGACCGAGTAGCACCAGGTTCCCTTCAGGGTCAGTTCGCGCTCGGAGACCTCCATCATGTCGAGCCCCGCGTCGGCGACGTGGAGGCCGACCTGGACGACGGTGCCGTGGGTACGGGCCGCACCGAGGCAGGTGCGGAGCGCCGCCTCGTTGCCGGAGCACTCGACCGCGATGTCGACGCCGAGGCCCTCGGTGCGCTCCCTCAGCTCGACGACGACGTCGGTCGCGCGCGGGTCGAAGATCTCGGCCGCGCCGAGGTCGCGGGCGCGCTCGGCGCGGCGCGCGTTCGGCTCGGAGAGATAGACCTCCCCCGCCCCGGCGGCCTGCGCGGCGAGCACCGCCAGCGCGCCGATCGGCCCGGCGCCGGTAACCAGCACCCGGTCGCCCGGCTGCACCCCGCCCTGGGCGATCCCCCAAGCGGCGACCGCGGCGGGCTCGACCAGGGCGCCCTGCTCGTAGCTCACCTCGTCGGGCAGGCGCCACGCCTGGTAGGACTCGACCACGCCGAGCCCGGCGAGGCCGCCCCAGTCCCAGGAGAGGCCGAAGCAGCCCATCGTCTGGCAGAGGTGGTTGAGGCCGCGGCGGCAGAAGTAACAGGTGCCGCAGACGGCGAGCGGCATCACCGAGATGCGGTCGCCGGGCGCCACGTTGGTCACCTCGGAGCCGACCGCGACGACGTCGGCGGAGAGCTCGTGGCCGAGGATCTGCGGCAGCTGCGCGCCGGTCAGCGGGTGCGGGTCGACCGGGGTGACGATCGGCCCGGCGACGTACTCGTGCAGGTCGGTGCCGCAGATCCCGCACCAGCGCGGCGCGATCAGGACCTGGGTCGGGCCGAGGTCGCCGTCCGGCTCCGGGACATCCTCGACCCGGATGTCCTTGACGCCGTGGTAACGGGCGGCGCGCATCAGCCGTTGACCATCTGGACCTTGACGTTCTCGCTGGTCCGGCGGGCGGCGTCGAGCGCCTCGGTCGCCTGCCCCAGCGGGAAGCTGGCGGTGATCACCGGGTCGAGGTCGACCCCGCCACGGGCGAGGAAGCGGAGTGCCGCCGGCCAGACGTCGGGCGAGCCGATGATGCCACTGATCCGCAGTTCCTTCGACTGGATCTGGCCGAGAAAGGCGGGAGCGCTGTCGCCGGTCTCGATGCCGACGTAGACAAGCCGGGCTTTGAAGGCGGCGAGGTCGATGGCCGAGGCCATCGCCAGCGGATTGCCGGAGGCCTCGATCACGACCTGCGGGGCTTCTCCGGCCGCCGCCGCGAAGCGCTCGACGAGGCCCTCACCGGGCTCGATCGCCGCCGTCGCGCCCATCCGCATGGCGATCTCGCGGCGCTCGGCGACCGGGTCGACGACCACGACGGAGGCGCCGTGGCCCTTGGCGGCGGCAAGGCAGCAGAGGCCGATCGGACCCGCGCCGAGCACCGCGACGGTGTCGGAGGCGTTGACGTTCTCGGCCGACTGGACCGCGTAATAGGCGACGGTGAACGGCTCGACCAGGGCGCCGTAGGCGAAGGACAGCTCGTCGGGCAGCTTGTGCAGCCACTCCGGGCGTGCCTTGAAGTACTCGGCCGCGGCGCCGGAGATCGAGAAGCCGAAGTGATCGCTGCCGATCACGCACTCGCCGACCACCCGGTCGCCGGGCTTGAAGCTGGTCACCTCACGGCCGACCTCGGCGACCTCGCCGGACCACTCGTGGCCGGGAATGGTCGGGAAGCTCACCGGGATGATGTATTTGCCGGAGAGCAGGTCGAAGTCGGAATGGCAGACGCCGACCGCGCGCGAGGCGACGAGGATCTCGTCCGGGGCGATCTCGGGCCGCTCCGTCTCCACCACCGCGGCCTGGTTCGGCTGCTCGAATATCAGCGCTTTCAATCCACTCTCCTCTCCTCGATGGGGCGCGTCCCGGGCGCCTGGACCGATGATAGTAAATCAGACTGAACAGGGTCAGCCTCACTTAATCACCACGGCGCTGGTGCTGCAGCAGCGATGGCCCGCCTGCAACGTGACGGTCCGGCCACGGTCCCGTGCGCCTTCCCAACGGCTGGACCGTGCGCCTTCCCAACGGCTGGATGTTGATGGGCCGAAAACTCAAGACATAGTTGAGTTTTCGGCCCATCAACGAGACCGGCGCAGGGAAGCAGGTCGACTGCGCACGTAGGTGTGCCGACCGCGCAAGGAAGCGTGTCGCCCCGCGCGCTTCTCGGCGAAGGGCGCACGCAGGCGTGCCGTCCACGCGCCCCGGCCCGGTCCGCCGGAGTGCGTTCGCAGTCAGCGACGCTATTTGTCGCTAAGTGCGAACGCACCGGCCGGCCCCTCGAGTGCGTTCGCACTTAGCGACGTCATTTGTCGTCAACTGCGAACGCACGGGTCCCGGCCCAAGGTGAGTTCGCAGTTATCTGCGCTATGCGACGAGAACTGCGAACTCATCGTGGGGGGCTGCGACCGAAATGTCCCCGGACCGTCACCGGACACGCGCAAGGCGCGCCCATCCCCACCTAACCAGCCGAACTTAGGTGGGGATGGGCGCGCCGGAGACCGGGCCGTGGGCGCGCCGGACCGGCGTCCGGGTGCCGAGTCCAACCGGCCCGCCTGGATCGATCGACTAGCGCGGCTGAAGCGCGTCGAGCATCAGCGAGGCGTTCTCGAGCCTCGGCTCCAGCTCGCCCGCCTCGACCCGCCGCGACAGCTCGACCAGCATCCGGTTGACCGGCGCGTCGCCGCCGAGCCGTTCCTGTTCGCGGACGACGAGGCCGCTCATCTCCTCGCCCTCGCCCTTGCGACCCTTGATCCAGTCCTGCAGGATCGCCACCTTGGTGCTCTCCAGCGACCAGCCGGCGAGGACGGCGTCGAGCAGGGCGGCCGAGTAGCGCTCCGGCGGCAGGTCGTCGATCCCCTCCTGGCCGAACATCGGCACGATCTTGTTGCCGAGCGCGAGCGCGGTGTCGAGCGCCTCGGTGCCGGCCGCGTCCATTACCTCGCGCATGCCTTCGACGTGGAGGGCGGCCACCAAGGGGACGCCGAGGATCGCGGAAGGCAGCATCTCGGCCGCGTTGGCGACCAGCTTCATCCACTTCGCCGAGCGCACGTCGTCGGTAACTTCGACCGCGCCCGCACTGCGCAGCGGCTCGGCCAGCTCCTCGACCCGGTTGGCAGGACTGCGCTCGTCGTAGGGACCGAGCGCGAACCAGGTGCCGGCGGGCGGCGTCTGGCGTTCGACGACGCCGGGCTCGAAGCAGTTGCCGGCGATCTCGATCGCCGAGGCGAAGGTGCGCTCGGGGCCGAGCACCTCGGCCATGTCGTCGAGCGTCATCCCGTTCTGAAGGCCGACCGCGAGACCGTCGGGCGCCAGCACCGACCTGATCAGCTCGCTATGCCAGCGCGCGTCGTAGGCCTTGGTGACGATATAGACGAGGTCGAAGGGCGCGCGCATCTCGGCCACCTCGCAGAGGTCGTGAATGCGCAGTTGGGTCACCGTCTCCTTGCCCTGCGGCGAGCGGACGACGAGGCCGCGCTCGCGGATCGCCGCGACGTGGGCGGGCCACTGCTCGATGCAGGTGACGTCGAGGCCCGCGTTGGTCATGTCGGCGGCGATCGCCGCGCCGTTGGCGCCGGCCCCGACCACCGCGATCCGCTTCCCCGACACGTGACCCTCCTCGCTGTGTTTAACCCGACGGTGCGAGAGCACCTAGTGTGCGGCAATACTAAACACAGTAGGCGCGCGAGGCGCGGCCTCAGGGCTTGAGCGTGACCTCGACCGCGCCGAGCCCAGGCGAGCTCACCCTGAAGCGCCCGCCGCCCGAGGAGTCGATCAGCGGCACGGTCGAGCCGGTGATGATCACGTCGCCGTCGCGCAGCTCCTCCCCCAGCTCGGTGAGGTAGCGGTCGAGGTAGGCGGTCATCTCCGCAGCGGTCCCGCCGACCAGCACGGCCGGGTCCTCGGCCGCCGCGATCCGATCGCCGTCGCGCTCGACCGTGACGGTCCCGACGGGCGTCGTCGGGTCGACGTCGAGCGCACCCAGGACGGTGCGGCGGTGGAAGATGTCACCGGCCAGTACGTCGGCCAGATCGTCAGTCGCAGAGCCAAGATCGGCGAGCTCGATCGCGACGCCGAGGGCGCCGACGTGGGCGCCGACGGTGTCGACCGCGACCCGCACCGCAATCTCCGCCTCGAACACCGGCGCCTCCCAGTCGGCGAGCGACACGGTCGCTCCGGGCTCGAGCAGGGTGGCGTCGGTGATGAAGCCCGCCACGGGGCCGTTGATCGCCCACCGCTCACGCGCCGGCGGGGCGCCGAGGCCGAGCTTCCAGCCGAGCCGGCGGGCACCGTCGGCCACCATGCGGTCGCGCGCATCGAGCTGGCGACGGGTGCCCTCGATCACCCGGGGGTCCTCCCAGGTCTCGCGCCGCGTCCCTGTGGCATCCGCCGTCACCGTTCAACGCGAGCATACACTTGGGGCGATGAAGACCGCGATCCTCGGCAGCGGCGCCAACGGCGCGTCGATCGGCGCCGACCTCACCGAGGCCGGGCTCGACCTCACGCTGATCGACCAGTGGCCCACCCACGTCGAGGCGATGCGGGCGGGTGGCGTACGGATCGAGATGCCGGACCGCACCTTGGAGATCGCGGTCGAGGCGCGGCACCTCTGCGAGGTGGCGGAGCTGCGCGAGCCGTTCGACCTCGTCCTCGTCCTGGTCAAGGCCTACGACACGCGCTGGGCCTGCGAGCTGATCAAGCCGCTGGTCGCCGAGCACGGCCTCGTCGCCGCGGTGCAGAACGGGGTGACCGCGGCGACCGTCGCCGACGTGGTCGGCCCGGAGCGGGCGATCGGCTGCGTGATCGAGATCTCTTCGGAAATGACCGAGCCCGCGGTCGTCCACCGCCACTCGGGGCCGTCCGCGTCATACTTCGCGGTCGGCGCCGTCGACCCCGCCGCGGCCGGCCGCGAGCCGGAGGTCGCCGCCGTCCTTGCCCACTCGGCCGACACCGTCGACAGGCTCGGCGTGGGCGAGATCGAGGCGGCGAAGTGGATGAAGCTGGTCAGCAACAGCTCGACCCTGGTCGGCTCGGCGATCCTCGGCCTGCCGATCGCGGCGAGCGCGAAGCTCGAGCCGATGCGGGAGCTGATGCTGCGGGCCGGGCGCGAGGCCCTCGGCGCCGGCGCGGCCCGCGGCTACCGGCGGGTGCCGATCTTCGGCCTCGACGCCGGCGCGATTGAGGCAGCCGACGACCTGCCCGAGCTCCTCCTCGACACCCTGGTGGAACGCTTCGTCCTCCCCGAGACCACCTCGACCGTCCTCCACGACTGGCGCAAGGGCCGGCGCGGCGAGGTCGACGACATCAACGGCGA
Organism: Solirubrobacterales bacterium; assembly: GCA_036495785.1. Classification (GTDB taxonomy): domain Bacteria; phylum Actinomycetota; class Thermoleophilia; order Solirubrobacterales; family 70-9; genus VAYN01. The sequence continues at coordinate 82,321 of DASXMH010000001.1, read as the reverse complement.
GGTCGTCGCGACGCTCGGCGCCGACGCGCCGGTCAACCAGGCGATCGTCAAGGTCGCCCATCGGATCGAGCGCGGCGAGCTCGAGCCCGGCCCCGCCAACCTGGAGCTGCTGCAGGCCCTGGCGGAATGACGCGAGCGCGAGATTTCCCGTGCGAGTCCGACCAGGCGCCCACATCAACCACGGAGGCGGGGGCCTAACCGTTTGCCTTTTGGTGAGCGGCCTCGGCGAGGTGCTTGATCGTCCCCAGTCGCCGGTCCCAGGAGGAGGCGACGCGCGCCAGGTCGCGACTGACCTCATCGAGGCGGTCGGGACGGACGGCGTAGAGGACCTCCCGCCCGTCCCGCCTGCCGGCGACGAGCCCGGCCCGGTCGAGCACGGCCAGGTGCTTGGCCACCGCCTGGCGCGTGACCGGCAGCTCGGCCGCGAGCGCCGTGGCGCTCGCCTCGCCGCTCGCGAGCAGCGCGTCGAGGAGCTGCCGTCGGGTCGGATCCCCAACGGCAGCCCAGAGTGCGTCGTCCTCGCGGCCCGCCGCGGCCATCGTCAGGCCGGCGCGTCCACCGTCGAGGCGTAGCCGGCGAGCTTGTCGAGGAAGCTTCCCCAGCCGCCGGCGTGCCGCTCGGCGAGTTGCGCGTTCTGCTCCTCGCTGCCGGCCAGGCTCGCGAATCCGCTCTCGACCACGCGCAGCATCGTCCCCTCGCCTTCGGCCCGCAGCCGGAACTCGACCAGCGTCGCGTAGCCCTCGCCCGCATTCGGATCGCGGTCGGGCTCCGGCGAGACCCAGCGGAACGAGAACAGGTGCGGACGCTCGACCCGCTCGACCGTGGCGCTCGTCGTGCCGAACGCCTCCCAGCCGAGCAACAGCTCGCCGCCCGGCCGCAGGTCGACCTCGGCGGAGTCGCTGAACCAGCCGGCGATGTGCTCGGGCTCGGTGACGATCGACCACACCGTCTCCACCGGCGCCTCGATCAAAAGCTCACGTTCGATGCTGTCGGAAACCACGTCTGAAACCTCCCATGTCGAAGTGCAACCATTCGTTGCGCATCACCTTAGCACGACCCGCAACCAAACGTTGCACGATGTTGATGGGCCGAAAACTTGCCTATATGTCTAGTTTCGGCCCATCAATCTTCGGCGAGGCGGCGCTCGACGGAGGCGACCTTGTCGTCGAGGGTCTGCTCGGGGCGGTCGCGACGCTCGTCCAGCTTCAGGACCGTGTAGACGCGCGGCAGTCCGAGCTCGAAGGGGACCTGGTGGAGGTCGCCGACGACGGCGAGGATGTCCTCGGTCGACCCTTCCAGGGAGGTGCCCATCGCGTGCATCCGGTAGGCGACCTTGTCCTGTTCGGCGAGCCGCCGCTGGATCGCGGCGACGTAGGCGCCGGCGCTCGGGTCGGGGCGCCCGAGGCCGATCACGGTGAGGTCGGCGGTGGCCATCGGCCCAGCCTAGACATCCGGGTGCCCGAGCGGGCGGCCCGACGATCGCGCCTTGAAAAGATGGAATCAGATGCCAAAACCTGGACAGGTCCGCCGCGAGCTGGTGCTCGCCATCTGCTGCATGAGCATCCTGATCGTCGGCCTCGACGTGACGATCCTGAACGTCGCGCTCCCCTCGATCCAGCACGACTTCGGCGCCTCGGTCTCCGGCGCCCAGTGGACGATCGACGCCTACACGCTGGTGATCGCCTGCCTGCTGATGCTCTCCGGCTCGATGGGCGACCGGCTCGGGCGCAAGCGCACCTTCCAGGTCGGCCTCCTCACCTTCACCGGCGGCTCGCTGCTCTGCAGCGTCGCCCCCGGGCTCGGCTGGCTGATCGCCTTCCGGATGCTCCAGGCGGTCGGCGGCAGCATGCTGAACCCGGTCGCGATCTCGATCGTCACCAACGTCTTCACCGAGCCCAAAGAACGGGCGCGGGCGATCGGCTGGTGGGGCGGCGTCGCCGGCGTCAGCATCGCCGGCGGGCCGCTGATCGGCGGCCTGCTGGTGCAGGCGATCGACTGGCGCGCGGTCTTCTGGATCAACGTGCCGATCGGGCTCGCGGCGATCTTTCTCACCCACAAATTCGTCCCCGAGTCGAAAGCGCCGCACGCGCGCCGCGTCGACCCGCTCGGCCAGGTGCTGATGATACTGATGCTGGGCCTGCTCGTCTTCGGGATCATCGAGGCGCCGAACCACGGCTGGGGCTCGCCGCTGATCCTCGCCTGCTTCGCCGGCGCGCTGGCCTCCGCCGCGGCGCTGATCTTCGTCGAGAACCGGGTCCGCGAGCCGCTGATCGACCTCCGCTTCTTCCGCTCGCCGCCCTTCAGCGGCGCCGCGATCGTCTCCGTCTGCGCCTTCCTCTCGCTCGGCGGCTTCCTCTTCCTCAACACCCTCTACCTGCAGGACGTCCGCGGCTACTCGCCGCTGCACGCGGGCGTCGCCCTGCTGCCGATGGCGGCGCTGATGATGATCTTCTCGCCGCTCTCGGGACGGCTGATCGGCCACCGCGGGCCGCGGCCTTCGCTGATCATCGGCGGCACCGCGACGCTCGCCGCGGGCCTCATCTCGGCGCTGCCGACCGGCGAACCGGGCGACGTCCGGCTCTTCCTTGGCTACGCGCTGCTCGGCGCCGGCCTCGGCTGGGTGAACGCGGCGATCACCAACACCGCCGTCTCGGGGATGCCGCGGGAGCAGGCGGGGGTCGCCGCCGCGGTCGCCTCGACCACCCGGCAGCTCGGCTCGGCGCTCGGCGTCGCGATCATCGGCTCGGTGATCGCCGACCACGTCACCGACGTCGCCGCCGGCCCGGCCTTCACCGAGGCGTCGCGGATCAGCTGGGGGATCATCGCCCTCTGCGGCTTCATCGCACTGACCGTTGGCGGGTCGACCACGGGTGCCTGGGGAGCGCGGCGGGCGAAAGTCAACGCGGAGCGGATGAAAGCGGGCACCGCGAACCAGGCAGATTCTCAAGGCGGCAACAAGTCCGTCCCCTCGCTCGGCTTCCATTCCGGGGAGAAGGCCGACGACGATGCCCGCCTCCACCCTTCCCCGCCCGCGTCCTGACGCCGCCGCGCCGCAACTGAGCCGCGAGCGGCGCCGCCTCGACGACGGCGCGCTCACCACCCTCCACGTCGCCCGCTTCCGGCGCGACGCGGTCGTCGTCTCGGTCGCCGCGCTCCACCCCTGCGCGACGCTCGCCGCCTGGTGCGCCGCCGAGGGGCACGCGCACGCGATCGTCGGCGGCTTCTACATGCGCCCCGAAGGCCCGCCGCTCGGCGACGTCTGGATCGACGGCCGGGCGCTCGCCACCGAACCCTTCGACTCGCCCTGGGACGCCTGCCGCGCCTGCGTCCACGCCGAGGCGGGCGCCGTCGCCCTGCGCGCCCGCGAGGAGATCGACGGCGCGCCGCGCGGCGACCTCCTGCAGGCCGGCCCGATGCTGCTCCGCGACGGCGAGCTTCAGGTGCGGCCGGGCGTCGACGTCGAGGGCTTCTCGGCCGGCTCGCGCCAGTTCGACTCCGACATCACCCTCGGCCGCTACCCGCGCGCCGCGCTCGGACTCAACTCCGAGCACCTGGTCGCGGTCGTCTGCGACGGCCGCGCCGACGATGAGGCCGGGATGACGATGATCGAGCTCGGCGAGGCGATGGCGGCGCTCGGCTGCGCCGACGCGATCAACCTCGACGGCGGCGGCTCCGCCTCCCTGGTCATCGACGGCGCCCTGGTCAACACCCCGCGCGAGGAGCACGGCCGCGAGCTGGTCGGCGGCCGGGCGATCGCCACCGCCCTGCGCATCACCCCCCGCTGACCCCCGCGCCGCCCCCCACCGCGCCTCGTCGGGGGCGCGTTCGCAGTTGTCCGTGGACAGCGCGGAGAAGTGTGAACGCGATCTGGGTACCTTGGAACAGTGAGTGATTCGGTCGAGCGGGTGCTGATGGGGATCTACTTCTATCCTCGCGGCGGCTCGGCCCATTCGGCGCGGGCGCTCTCGCGGCAGCTCGAGATCCAGGGAATGGACGTGACGCTGCTCTCCGGCTCGAGGACCGACCTCGGCGCGACCGCCGACGCGCGGCACTTCTACCGCGGCCTCGACCCCCGGGCCGTCGACTTCACTCCCGCGCTGCGCTCGCCGGCGCCATTGCGCTACTCCGGGCCGCCCGCGGCCGCCCCGATGCACGGGTCCTTCGAGGACCGGCCGGGTGCGCCCGACGCCGTCCTCGCCTCACTCGGCGACGAGGAGTACGAGCTGCAGGTGGAGGCCTGGTCACGCGAGCTCCGCCGCGCGGCGGCGGGCGGCGTCGACCGCCTCTACCTCCACCACCTGACGCCGCTGAACGAGGCGGCGGCGCGCGTCCTGCCCGAGGTGCCGGTGATCGGGCACGTCCACGGCACCGAGCTCTTGATGCTCGAAGGGATCGAGGCGGGCCCGCCGGACGGCTGGACCTACGCCGCGGCCTGGCGCGAGCGGCTGCTCCGCTGGGCCGCCCGTTGCAGGCAAATCGTCGCCGCCGGCGAGGGCGGCATCACCCGCGCCGCCCGCCTGCTCGGCCTCCCCCGCGACCGCTTCGTCGCGATCCCCAGCGGCTTCGACCCGAGCTTCGCGCCGCGCCAGGTCGACCGCGAGGAGATCTGGCAGCGGGTGCTGGGCGAGGTCCCGCGCGGCACCGTCTTCGCCTACGTCGGTCGCTTCACCGCGGTGAAGCGACTGCCGCTCCTGATCGAGGCGTTCGCCTCCGCCCACCGGCGCACCGAGGTGCCGATGTCACTGGTGCTGATCGGCGGCCACCCCGGCGAGTGGGAGGGCGAGCATCCGGCGCGGACGATCGAGCGGCTCGGCGTCGAGGACGTCCACCTGGCCGGCTGGCACGCCCACGAGGAGCTGCCGGAGCTGCTGAATGCCGCCGACGCGCTCGTCCACGCCGCCGCCGCCGAGCAGTTCGGCCAGGTGCTGATCGAGGCGATGGCCTGCGGCCTGCCGGTCATCGCGGTTGACCGGGCCGGGCCGTCGACCATCGTCGACGACCCGGACACCGGTTGGCTGGTCGAGCCCGACGACCGGGACGCCCTTGCCGGGGCGATGGTCGAGGCCGTCACCGACCCGGAGGGACGCAGGCTGCGCGGGCGCCGGGCCCGCGGTCACGTCGTCGGTCGCTACGCGTGGAGCGAGATCGGACGAGAGCTGGCGGCCCTCGTCCGCAGTGGCGAGGTCCCTGCCGGCAAAGCTGCCTAGAGCAGCCGGGCTATTTTTTCGAGCTTTTTTTCGCCGCTTTTCTGGCCGGTTTGGCTTTCGATTTGGCGGCTGCTTTCGAACTCGATTTCGCTTTCGTCGATTTGGCTTTGGCCGCTTTCGCTTTCGGTTTGGCTTTCGCTTTCGATTTCGAGGCGGCTTTTTTCGCCGGGGCTTTGCCGGCTTTCGACGTTTTTTTCGTCGCTTTTTTGCCGGTTTTTTTTGCCGCTTTCGCCGTCGATTTCACCGCTTTTTTGACGGTTTTCGTGGCTTTTTTCGCACTCGCTTTGGCGGTTTTTTTGGCATTTCTGCCGGCCGCTTTTGCGCTTTTTTTCGGCCGGGTGGCCGCCGCTTTTTTCGCGGCAGGTTTCCGGGTCGATTTGGTCTGTTTTGGCATACCTCGCTCCTTGGAGTCTCCGGGGGCGAGCGCACCGTACCCACTCGGGCGGCGGAATGTGGCTTTGCGAGCCAGTTTGGGAAGCGAAGTGCTCACTCCGCACGAGCGATGTCGCACGAATAGGGCACGTTTCGTCCTCCTTTTAGAACGACAATGAAGGGAGACGACATGCCCCAGAGATATCCAGCCGCGAGAACCGAAGGTGCCCGGTGACGATCGCCGTCGTCGGCGGCACCGGCACGCTCGGCTCGCTCGTCGTCGCCGACCTGCTCGGCCGCGGCGAGCGGGTCGCGGTGCTGAGCCGGCGCGCCGACGGCGTCCCGGCCGGCGCCGAGCATCGGGGCGTCGACCTGACCGCCGGCCAGGACCTCGACCACGCCCTCGACGGGGTGAGCGCGGTGGTCGACGCGTCGAACTCGCAGAAAGAGGCCGAGAAGACGCTGGTCGACGGCACCCGCCGCCTGCTCGAGGCAGGCGCCCGCACCGGCGTCGCCCACCACCTGACGATCTCGATCGTCGGTTGCGACCTCCTGCCGATCTCCTACTACAAGGTCAAGGTCGCCCAGGAGCGGGCACTCGAAGCGGGTGAGGTGCCCTGGACGCTCCTGCGCGCCACCCAGTTCCACCAGCTGCTCGACACCTACCTCGCGGCGGCGGCGCGCTTCGGCGTGCGGCCGACCGGCAAGGCGAGGCTGCAGCCGGTCGACCCCACCGTGGTCGCCGCGCGTCTCGCGGACGCGGCGCTCACCGGCCCCGCCGGCCGGCTGCCCGACATCAGCGGCCCGCGCGTGCAGACGCTCTCCGAGTTGAGCGCCGCCTGGGCAGCGGCGCGCGGCAAGCTCCGCCTGCCCCTGCGCGTGCCCGCGTGGGGGAAGATCGGCAAGGGGCTCGCCGCCGGCGCCCTCTGCGACGAGACGGCGGCGGCGCCCTGCGAGGACTTCGAGGAATGGCTTCGACATGAGTAAGGACAGGGACATGAACCGCGAGACCGGCGCCCCCAACCGCGCCGCCCGATTCGAGGCGCTCCGCCCGCAGCTCACCCGGGTCGCCTACGGGATGCTCGGCAACCTCGCCGACGGCCTGGCGGAGGCGGGATGATGCGCCGGCCCAACCTCGCCCGCGGCGCGCTCACGGTGCTCTGCGGCTACTGCCTCTTCCTCGGCCTCACCGCGGCGGTCGTCCCGCACACCTTCTACGACGACTTCCCCTTCCTCGCCCACTGGGTCGAGCTGCTGCCGCCCTACAACGAGCACCTGATCACCGATGTCGGCGGGCTCTACCTTGGCTTCGCCGTGGTCCTCGGGATCGCCGCCTGGCGCCCTGAACGCGGCCTCATCCGCGCCGCCTGCGCGGGCTTCCTCGCCGTCTCCCTCATCCACCTCGTCTTCCACGCGACGCACCTCGACGGGTTCGGCACGATCGACGGGATCGCCGAGATCGGCGCCCTCGCCTCGCTCCTCTTCCCGCCCTGCGTGGCGATCTGGGCGAGCGGCGCCGGGGAGCCCGAAGGCCCGCCGGCGCCGCGGCCCGATCGGGTTACCCGAGCCTGATCGGAAACCGGGTCACCTGGTGGGAGCCGGTGCGCACCTGCAGGGTGTAGGCGCGGGCTCGAGCGAGCGCTCGGCTGGAACCAGACGACGACCGAGCAGGCAGCGCCCGGCTCCACCGTCATCCCGCCGCACTCGTCACACCCCGGTCGCCGGGTCGAGGATCGCGTCCTTGCCCGCGCAACGCGTCGCGGCGCCGCCCCTTAGCCTGCCTACATGGCGACCAGGGTCGGATTCATCGGGTTGGGGGTGATGGGCGCGCCGATGGCGCGGAACCTCCTCGCGGCGGGCCACGAGGTGGTCGCCTGGAACCGCAGCCCCGCGCCGCTCGAGGCGCTGGTCGAGGCGGGCGCCCGACCCGCCGACGGGCCGGCGGCGGTGGCGGCCGAGGCCGGGGTGCTGATCACGATCCTGAGCGACGACGCTGCGGTGCGCGAGGTGCTGGGCGGCCCCGGTGGGGCGATCGCGGCGGCGCCCGCGGACGCGCTGGTGATCGACATGAGCACCGTCTCCCCCGCGCTCGCCCGCGAGCTCGCCGCCGAGGCGGCGGCGCGCGGCGTCGGCTTCCTCGACGCGCCGGTCTCCGGCGGCGACGTCGGCGCCCGGGACGGGACGCTCTCGATCATGGTCGGCGGTGATCCGGCCGAGGTCGAGCGGGCGCGCCCGGTCTTCGAGGTGCTCGGCTCGCGCGTCACCCACGTCGGCGCGGCGGGGGCGGGCCAGGTCGCCAAGGCCTGCAACCAGGTGCTGGTCGCGGTGATCTTCGGCGGCCTCGCCGAGGCGCTGGTGCTCGGCTCGAAGCTCGGCGTCGACCCGGCCGCGATACTCGACGCGGTCGGCGGCGGCATGGCGGCGAACTGGATCATGGAGGTGCGCCGCGACAACTTCCTCGAGCACGACTTCGCCCCCGGCTTCAAGGTCGACCTCCACCACAAGGACCTCGAGATCGCCCTCGGCGCGAGCGGCGAAGTCGACGCGCCCCTCCCCCTCACCGCCGAGGTCCAGCAGATGTTCCGCCAGCTCCGCGCCGCGGGCCACGGCGGCGAGGACGATTCCGCCCTCCTCCGCGTCGCCGAGCAGCGGGCCGCTCACCGCCTCGGCGGGCAGACGGCCGAGTAGGGCGGCAGTGGCGGTCCGGGCGGCGACGGCGGCGGACCGGGAGGCGATCGAGGCGATCGTCGCCGCGGCCTACGCGAAATGGCCGCCGCGGATCGGGTTACGGCCGGCGCCGATGGACGAGGACTACGGGGAGGTGCTGGCGCGGGGCGATGCCTGGGTCGCCGAGCGCGACGCGGAGGTCGTCGGCGTGCTCGTCCTCGTCGCCGAACCGGACCACCTGCTGATCGAAAACGTCGCCGTCGACCCGGCTCATCAGGGCGAGGGGATCGGCCGCGAACTGCTCGCACATACCGAGGCCGAGGCGCGCGACCGAGCCATTGCGGCGCTTCGTCTGTTTACCCACGAGAAGATGGCGGAGAACATCGCGCTGTACGGCAGGCTCGGGTACCGCGAGACGCATCGGGAGGAGCGATCGGGATTCGCCCGCGTATTCATGGAAAAAATTCTTTGAAGTTTCGGCCGGAGGGCATCAGAATGCCCGTGTGGCGAGCACAGGGACCGGGGGGAGGTTCGTGACGCTCTCGCGCGCCGGCGCGACGTTGCTGGTCGCTGCCGTGGTCGCCGCGACGAGCGCCGGGCTGCTCGCGGGCTGCGGCAACTCCGGCGATTCGTCGCCCGACTCCTCGACCCTGCAGGTCACCTTCGCCGCCTTCCCGGACTACCTCGACCCGTCGCTGTCCTACTCGCTCGAAGGCTGGTCGGCGATGTGGGAGACCTACATCCCGCTCCTCACCTACACCCACGCCGACGGCGCCGCGGGCACCAGGCTGATCCCGGGCCTGGCGCGGGCGATGCCGAAGGTCTCCGACGGCGGCCGCGCCTACACGCTCTTCCTGCGCAAGGGGCTGCGCTACTCCGACGGTACGCCGGTCCGCGCCTCCGACTTCCCCGCGACGATCGAACGGGTGCTGGCGATGAACTCGCCGGCGACGCCCTTCTACACCTCGATCGTCGGCGCCGAACGCTTCGCCAAGACCAAGCGCGGCGGCATCTCCGGGATCGAAGCCGACGACGCGAGCGGCCGCATCGTCATCCACCTGGTCGAACCGCGCAGCACCTTCGCCAACGAGCTGGCGATGCTCTTCGCGGCGCCGCTGCCGCCGGATACGAAGCGCAAGGACCTCTCCGGCGACCCGCCGCCTGGAACCGGACCGTACGAGATCGTCTCCTCGAAGCCCGGCCGTGGCTGGGAATACCGGCGCAACCCGGAATGGGCGAAGGCCAACGGACCGCGGATGCCGCAGATCCCTGACGGCCACTACGACGCGATCGACGTGAAGGTGATCGCCAACGCGGAGACCGCCGTCAACGACGTGGTGAGCGGCAAGCTCGACTGGATGGAGGAGCCACCGCCGCCCGACCGCTATGTCGAACTGCAGAACCGCTTCGAAGGCAGCCAGCTGCTGGTCACGCCGCAGATCGACGTCTACTACTTCTGGATGAACGTCAACAAGGCGCCGTTCACCGACGTCCGGGTGCGGCGCGCGGTCAACTACGCGATCGACCCGGCGGCGCTCGAACGGATCTACGCCGGCCAGCTCCGCGGCATGCAGCAGATCCTGCCGACGGCGATGCCGGGCCACCGCACCTTCCATCCCTACCCGCACAACATGGCGAAAGCGCGCGAACTGATCGCCGCCGCCGACCCGCGCGACCGCAAGGTGACGGTCTGGACCGACGACTACGGCCCGAACAAACAGGCGGGCCTCTACTACGAAAGCGTGCTGCGCGATCTCGGCTTCCAGCCGACCCTGAAGATCATCCCGGCGGCCAACTACACGACGGTGATCGGCAACGGCTCGACCCCCAACCTCGACACCGGCTGGGCCAACTGGTTCATCGACTATCCACACCCCAACGACTACTTCGAGCCGCAGCTCTCCGGCGAAAGCATCGTGCCGACGGCCGACAGCAACTACTCGCGCTTCGACGACCCGGCGATCAACCGCCGGATCTCCAAGCTCGACGTCGAACCGCTTGGTCCGCGCCAGGAAGCGGCCTACGCACGGCTCGACCGCGAAGTGATGCGCCAGGCGCCCTGGGCGCCGTTCGGCTCGACCACGATGACCACCTTCGTCTCCGACTCGATCGACCTCGAAAAGCTGGTGGTCAGCCCGGTCTACGGCCAGGATCTGGCGACCTTCGCACCGCGCTGAGGGGTCGATTCCACCGTCGGTCCAGCGTCTGAGCGGGCCTTGTCGTCCAGCCGATGCGAGGCGCGCCCGTCCCCACCTAGCTTCGGCTGGGTAGGTGGGGACGGGCGCGCCCGGGCGCCTGCAACGTGACGGCCCCGGCACGGACCGGTGCGCCATCCCCAACGACCCGATGTTGATGGGCCGAAAAGCGCTCCATATCAGCGCTTTCCGGCCCATCAACGAGACGGGCGCACGGAGGCAGGTCGACCGCGCACGTAGGTGTGGCGACCGCGCACGGGAGCGTGTCGGCTCCCGCGGGGATCTCGGCGAAGGCCGCACGGGGGCGTGCCATCCACCTGTCCCGGCCCGGTCCCCCGGAGTGCGTTCGCAGTTGGCGCCACATATTGGCGTCAAGTGCGAACGCGCCGGCCGGGCCCTCTGAAGAGTTCGCACTTAGCGACGTCATTTGTCGTCAACTGCGAACGCACCGGCCGGGGCCACTGTGAGTTCGCAGTTATCTGCGCTATGCGACGAGAACTGCGAACTCATCGCGGGAGCCGTGCCGGAAGTGTCCCCGGACCGTCACCGGACACGCGCAAGGCGCGCCCATCCCCACCTAACCAGCCGAACTTAGGTGGGGATGGGCGCGCCGGGGTTCGCGGTCCGGGGCGCGCCGGGCGTGCCGGTCCGGGGGCGCGCCAGCGTTCGCGGTCCGGGGGCGCGCCGGGGTTGGCGGTCCGGGGGCGGGCCCGGTGGTCAGCCGCCCGAGGCCAGCGGTCGGGGCGCGCCGGGCGTGAATCTGAGACCTAGGCGAAGCGGTCGAGTTGCGCGGGGAGCTCGGCCATCGAGGTGAAGACCGTGGCGCCCTCACGGGCGAGCGCCTCGCCGTCGCCGTCGGGCGCGTAGCCGAGCGCCGCCATGCCCGCGGCGCGGGCGGCCGCGGCGCCGAAGGGGCTGTCCTCGACGACGACGCAGCGCGCCGGCGCGGCGCCCATGCGGGACGCGGCGTGGAGGAAGAGGTCGGGCGCGGGCTTGCCGCGCTCGACTTCGTCGGCGGAGAAGATCCGCCCGGCGAAGCGGTCGTGCAGGCCGGTCAGGCCGAGGGTGAGGCGCATCTTGTCCTGGCTGCCGCTGGAGGCGACGCAGGTCGGCAGGGCGATCTCGTCGAGCGCCGCGACGACGCCCGCGACCGGGCGCAGTTCGCGCCGGAATGCCTCGCGAACCGCCGCGTCAAGGTCCGCGGCCCAGCCGTCAGGCAGCGGCCGGCCCAGCCGTTCGACGAGGATCCGAAGCGTCGCCGGCATCCCCAGGCCGAGGAAGTCGCGGACGCAGTCCTCGTAGGTGGTCGGCAGGCCGAGCGCGGTGATCCGCTCCGCCTGGATGCGCAGCGAGATGCGGTCGCTGTCGACCAGCACGCCGTCGCAGTCGAAGATGACCAGCTCGGCCGTCACGGCCGCGGCGTCAGCGAGGGCCCATGCGGAGGGCGCCGTCGAGGCGGATCGTCTCGCCGTTCAGCATCGTGTTGAGGGCGACGTGCTCGACCAGCGCCGCGTACTCGGCCGGGTCACCGAGGCGCGCCGGGTAGGGCACAGAGCCGGCCAGCGCTTCGCGGGCGGCAGCCGGGAGGCCGGCGAGCAGCGGCGTGTCGAAGAGGCCGGGGGCGATCGCGACGACGCGGACGGCGCGGACGGCGAGCTCGCGGGCGACCGGCAGGGTGAGCCCGGCGACGCCCGCCTTCGACGCGGCGTAGGCGACCTGGCCGACCTGGCCCTCGTAGGCGGCGATCGAGGCGGTGACGACGCAGACCCCGCGGTCGCCGTCGTCGACCGGCTCCGTGGCAGCCATCGCGGCGGCGGCGCACCGCAGCACGTTGATCGTGCCGAGGAGGTTGACGGCGAGCACCTTGGCGAAGTCCTCGAGCGGCGTCGCAGCGCCCTTGCGGATCAGCTTGGTCGGGGTGGCGATGCCGGCGCAGTCGACCGCGATCCGCAGGTCGCCCAGCCGGCCCGCGTCGGCGACCGCGGCCTCGACCGAGTCCGCGTCGGCGACGTCGCAGCCGACCCAGGCGCCGTCGATCTCCCCCGCCAGCGCGGCGGCCCGCTCCGCGTTGCGGTCGGCGACCAACACCTTGGCGCCGCCCGCCGCGAGCCGCCGCGCGGTCGCCTCGCCGAGCCCCGAGGCGCCGCCGAACACCGCGGCCACCGAACCGGCTATCTGCATCCTTGCTTCCCTCCTGTCAGCCCTGGCGGGCGAGGTGCCTGGCGATCACCAGGCGCTGGATCTGGTTGGTCCCCTCGAAGATCTGCATCACCTTCGCCTCGCGCATGTGGCGCTCGACCGGGAACTCCTTCGTGTAGCCGAAGCCGCCCAGCACCTGCACCGCGTCCGTCGTCACTTTCATCGCCGCGTCGGTGGCGAGGAGCTTGGCGACCGCCGCCTGGCGTGAGAAGGGCAGGCCGCGGTCGCGGCGGCGGGCCGCTTCAAGGGTCACGGCGCGCGCCGACTCGACCGCCGCGGCCATGTCGGCGAGCAGGAACCCAAGCCCCTGGTGGTCGATGATCGGCCGGCCGAAGGTTTCGCGTTCCTTGGCGTAGGCGACGGCGGCGTCGAGCGAGCCCTGCGCGAGCCCGGTGGCGACCGCGGCGATCCCGAGCCGGCCCGAGTCGAGCGCCTGCAGGGCGATCGGCAACCCCTGGCCCTCGCCGCCGATCAGGCGCTCGGCCTCCAGCGCGACGCCGTCGTAGTCGAGCGTCGCCGTAGTCGAGCCGGTCAGTCCCATCTTCCGCTCCGGCGGCTGGGTGGAGAGGCCGGGCGCGTCGCCGGGAACGAGGAAGCAGGAGACCCCGCGCGAGCGGCCATCCGAGGTGCGGGCGAAGAGCGTGTAGAAGTCGGCCTCGCCGCCGTGGGTCACCCAGGCCTTCGAGCCGCTGATCCGCCAGCCCGGGACGCCGGCGGGGGCATCCGCGCGGCGGCCAGCCGGAGGGGCGCCGTCCGCGGCGGCGCCCGGCGCCTCGTCGTCGCCGACGCGCGTCGCCCGGGTGCGCATCGCCGCCGGGTCGGAGCCCGCGTCGGCCTCCGACAGGCAGTAGCCGCCCAGCAGGTCGCCGGCCAGCATCTCCTCGAGCCAGCGCCCCCGCTGCTCCTCGGTCCCCCAGGTCGCGAGCGGATAGGACGACATCACGTGGACCGAGAGCCCGACCCCGACGCTCGCCCAGGCCGCCGCGATCTCCTCGAGCGCCTGCAGGTAGACCTCGTAAGGCTGCCCCGACCCCCCGACCTCCTCCGGGTATGGCATGCCGAGGAACCCGAGCTCGCCGAGCGTCCGGAACACGTCGCGCGGAAAGTCCGCGTCCTCCTCGGCCGCCGCGACCCGCGGCGCCAGCTGCTCCTGGGCGACGGACCGCGCCAGGCCGACGATCTCCTCGGCCTCGGGGCTCGGCAGGTTCCGTTCGGCGGGCATCGAGCGCTCAGGCTTTCACATCCCGCCACCCGATTGGTCGCGGGCCATAAAAGAAAGGTTCCCTTGCCAAACGTTAAGTGAGCGCGGAATACCGCTACGTCATCACTCCGGGCGGGACGCCGGCGAGCTGACCGCGTCCTCGCCGGCGGGGCTCCAGCCGATCGCCGGGGCAACGTGGTCGGCGATGGTGCGGAGTAGGTCGGCGTTGTAGTCGTCGCCGAGCTGGTTGGGGACCGTCATCAGGACGGTGTCGGCGAGGGCGACGGCGGCGTCCCCGGCCAGTTCGGCGGCGACCTGGTCGGGCTCAGCGCATGTCGATCACGCCGGTGCCGATCTCGATGCGGCTGGTCACCACCCCGATCGCGGCGAGCAGCGGGAACGGTGAGGCGAGCTGGCGCTGGAAGTGGTGGACGCGGACGAAGGCGCCGTCGATCCCGATCTCCTCGGCGGCGACGGCCAACTCGACCGTCTGGCGAAGCGCGTCGTCGGCGGTCGGCGTCTGCGAGCCGGGCGCCTTCGACCAGTGGCCGAAGCTGAGGAAGCCGATGCGCTTGCGGTTGGTCTGGTCCTCGCGCTTGTCGTCGCTCACCAAGAGATCGTTGCAGGCGGCGATCGTCGCCTTGGCGGGCTCAGCTGTGGACGATGAAGACGCTGCGGTGGCTGTGGTGGGCGACGGCGCCGGAGACGCTGCCGAGCACCACGCGCTTGACGCCGGAGAGGCCACGGGCGCCGAGGGCGATCAGGGCCGCGTCGTGTTCGTCGGCCGCATCGACGATCGCGCTCCAGACCGGGCCGCCTTCGTAGACCGCGGTCGTCGCGTCGAGACCGAGGCCGCGGGCGCGCTCGGCGCCCTGCTCGGCGGTCTTCTGGGCACCTTTCTGCGCCGCGTCGGTCAGCAGTTCCATCGTCTCCGGCTCGACCGGCACGCCGGAGGTGCCGAAGAACGGCACCCGCTCGAGCTCCTCGGAGACGACCAGGATCACCGCCTTGCGCGGCCCGAACTCCTCGGCGACCTTGTCGATCGCGGCAGCCGCGCAGTCGGAGCCGTCGTAGGCGATCAGGATCGGGCGGCGCGCGTCGTCGGCCATCGGCGCGAACGGTAGTCGAATCAGCTCGCCGCGGCGCGCGTCACCTCCGACGGGTCGAGCCGGCGCAGCTCGTCCTCATAGGTCACGGCGTGGCGGCGGAGCTGGCCGCTCGGCTCGACCATATAGCTCCCCATCCGCAGCAGCGGCGGTGAGTAGGCGTGGATCGTCACCGCCGGGCCGTCGCCCGCGTGCAGCACGCGGTGGATGTCGGAGGCGGTGAAGCTGAACGCGGTACCGGGCGCTCGCGACCCGGCTGATCGGCGCGTCGACCGGGCGGCCGAGCACCAGCCGGTCCTCCCGCACGCTCCCCGCCGCGACCGCCACCGCGCCGGCCGAGAGGTCGTGGTCGTGGAAGCCGGTGTCGTGGTCGCGCGACCAGCAGAGCAGCCAGACGTCGAGGTGCTCGTCGCGCAACAGTTGCGCGTAGGTCCGCCTGCCCGGATCGTGGGACACGTGTTCCGTCCAGAGCTCCGGGCGCACGGCAAACTGGGTCGCCACGGCGACCAGCTCGTCATCGGTGAGGTCGCGGCCGTGCGGCCGCACGATGTGCTGGTGATACTCGATCACGCGAGGGCTCCTTTCGGGTCGGGGTTCAAGAGTCGGTTCGGGTTCGTGGCGACGAGCGCCAGGCGGAGGTCGGGGGCGAGGCGGGGACGGCGCGGGGCGACGACGGGGCGGTCGGAGCAGTAGACGAGCTGCGAGGCGCCGACCGCCTCGGCGACGGCGGCCAGCATGCGCGGCCCGTAGGAGGAGGTGTCGTAGAAGACGAGAGGGTCGGGGGCGGGCGCCAGGACTCCGCGACGGGCGGCGTAGCGCTCGAGCTGCAGCGGCGCGCCGCCGGCAAGCATCGCGAAGAGGACGCGGAGGCGCGGGTGGGCGTGGCGGCCGACGTGGAGGAACGCGAACCAGGCGGCCTGCATCTGGGCGACGTAATCGGTGAGCGCGGGCCACCAGTGCGGGAGGCGGGCGGGGTCCGATCCCGGGCGGATCGTCAAGGCGGTGCCCACCGGGCCGGGATGGACGAAGAGCGGCGCGCCGCGCTCGTCGAGGCGGGCGAGAAGGGGCGCGAGACGCTCGACCGCGGCGGGGTCGGCGAGCGCCGCGGCGGGCAGCGAGATCCCGACGCAGCCCCGGTCGAGGGCGAAGTCGACGTCGGCGGGGTCGGGCTCCGGCTCGGCGAGCGGCACGGCGCCCCAGCCGTCGAACTCCGGCGGCAGCGCCTCGATGCCCTGGTGGTGGGCCTCGATCAACGGCACCGACTGCCCGGCGGGGAGCGTCTCGATCCCGAGCGCGGTCGAGAGCGCGACCAGCGCCCGGTCGATCCCGTCCTCCCGCAGCTCCTCGCGGCGCAGCTCGGCGTCGGTCGCCTCGAAGGTGAGGACGCTGTCCGGCTCGGCCGCCAGCTTGAAGGTCCAGCCTTCGCGACGAGGGACGAGCATCGGCGGCTCGGTGCGACGCGCGAGCGCCTCGACCAGCGGCTTGCCGAGGAGGTGCTGATGGACGTCGATGGTCTTCATTCTTGGCTAACTCTATCAAGATTATCGACTTAAGCTCGCTATACAGACGCATGCCCGCGCCCTGGCCCCTCGCCCCGGTCACCGACTCCGAGCGGGCCGGCTACGCGGACGCCGAGCCGCGACCGTTCTGGCTCGCCGACCTGCCCGCCCGCGAGCCGTCCCCGCCCCTGCGCGGCGCGGCCGAGGCCGACCTCTGCGTCGTCGGCGGCGGCTTCACCGGGCTCTGGGCGGCGCTCCACGCCAAGGCCGACGACCCGGAGCGCGACGTGGTGCTGCTCGAGGCGGAGACGATCGGCTACGGCGCCAGCGGCCGCAACGGTGGCTTCGCGCTCGGTTCGCTGACCCACGGGCTGGAGAACGGCCTGGCCCGCTTCGGCGACGAGATCGAGCCGCTGGAGCGGCTCGGGCGGGAGAACCTCGCCGGCATGCTCGCCGACCTCGAGCGCCACGGGATCGACTGCAACTACGAGCCGACCGGTGAGCTGACCCCGAGCGTCGCCGCCTACCAGGACGACTGGCCGGCCGAGACGGCGGAGCTCTACGGCCGCTTCGGTTACGAGGTCGAGGTCTTCCCCGATGCCGCCGCGATGCGGGCCGAGGTCGACTCGCCGACCTATCGCGGCGGCGCCTGGGTGAAGGGCGGGGGCGGCGTCCTCGACCCGGCGAAGCTGGCGATCGGCCTCTATGAGGCGGCGCGGCGCGCGGGCGTCCGCATCTACGAGGGAACGCCGGTGCGGTCGCTCGAGGAGGACCCCGAACGGCCCGGGACGCGCACCGGTGTCGCGCCGAGCACGGACGGAACATCGGACGCCGGGGGCGGCTCGGCAGCACGCGCAGACCGCACGTCGAGCGCCCCAGCGACCGGCCGCGGCGTCGCGGTCCGCACGGATGCAGGAATAGTGCGCGCCCGCCGCGTCGTCGTCGGCACCAGCGCCTACCCCTCCCCGGTCCCGGCGATCCGGCGCTACGTCGCCCCGGTCTACGACTACGCGCTGATGACCGAGCCGCTCACACCCGCCCAGCGGCGGGCGATCGGCTGGGCGCGCCGCCAGGGGATCGGCGACGGCGGCAACCGGTTCCACTACTACCGGCTGACCGCCGACGACCGCATCCTCTGGGGCGGCTTCGACGCCGTCTACCGCTATGGCGGGCCGGTGCGGCCCGAGCTCGACGACCACGACGCGACCTTCGGCCGCCTCGTCCAGAACTTCCGCGTCACCTTTCCGCAGCTGGAGGACGTCCGCTTCAGCCACCGCTGGGGCGGCGCGATCGACACCTGCAGCCGCTTCTCGGTCTTCTTCGGGACGGCGCTGGGCGGCCGCGTCGCCTACGCCGCCGGCTACACCGGCCTCGGCGTCGTCTCCACCCGCTTCGGCG
This sequence comes from Solirubrobacterales bacterium, assembly GCA_036495785.1. Classification (GTDB taxonomy): domain Bacteria; phylum Actinomycetota; class Thermoleophilia; order Solirubrobacterales; family 70-9; genus VAYN01. The sequence goes on along the minus strand of DASXMH010000001.1, from coordinate 64,477 downwards.
CCCGCGTCGCGCTCGACCTCGTCGACGGCCGCGACACCGAGGCGACCCGCAGCCGCTACGTCCGCCGCAAGCCGGTCCCCTTCCCGCCCGAGCCGTTGCGCAGCGCGGTGATCCAGCTCACCCGCAACCGCCTCGCCGCCGCCGACCGGCGCGATGGGCGGCGCGGCCTCTGGCTCGGCCTGCTCGACCGGCTCGGGCTCGGCTTCGACAGCTAGCCCCGTGATTCGACGTCCGGCGGGCCCGGCCGCGGGGACCAGCGCCCATCCCCTCCCGGCCCTCCCGGGCCGCCGGGCCCCGGCGCGCCCATCTCCACCTAAGTTCGGCTGGTTAGGTGGGGATGGGCGCGCCTCGCGCGTGTCCTGGACGGTCCGGAGACACTTCCGGCAGGCCTCCCGCGATGAGTTCGCGGTTCTCGTCGCATAGCGCAGATAACTGCGAACTCACAGGGGGCCCCGGCCGGTGCGTTCGCAGTTGACGACAAATGTCGTCGCTAAGTGCGAACGCGCTCGGCGGCCGCAGCGGTGAGTTCGCACCTAACGACAAATGATGTCGCCAGCTGCGAACGCACAGCGGCGGACCGGGGCGGGGTGCGTGGACGGCACGCCTGCGTGCGCCCTCCGCCGGGACCTGCGCGGGAGGCGACACCCTTCCTCGCGCGGCCGACACGCTTCCGTGCGCGGTCGGCACACCTACGTGCGCAGTCGACCTGCCCCCGGGCGCCCGCCTGGTTGACGGGCCGGAAAGCGCTGATATGGAGCGCTTTTCGGCCCATCAACATCGGGGGTCGCGGAAGGCGCGCGGGACCGTGCCGTGGCCGTCGCGCCGCAGGCGCCCGGGCGCGCCCGTCCCCACCTGACCAGCCGAAGCTAGGTGGGGACGGGCGCGCCTCGCCTCGGCGGACGACGAGGTCTTGCTGCAGGCAGGGCCGAGCCGACCGTGGAGTCGACCATCCACCGCGGCGGTCGCTCGGCCAAATAGTCCATCGTTCGTTCTTCCTCTTGCGCGGGCGCCGCTCGCCGTTATGGTGGAAGCCGACTTGGGAGTGAAGGTCGAGCGCCGGGCGTGGGAGCCTGGGGCGCAGGGGGCTGACCTCCGAACATGAGGAGGGAAGTCGTGAGGAGTCGTTACACCGTGGTGGCCGCATTCGCGGCCTGCATCGTCGCTGCGCTGTGCCTGGCAGGCACGGCGTTCGCCGGATCGTCTCCCGGCAAGTCGGAGCATCAGTCGTCGCACGGCTCCTCCAAGCAGCATCCCTCCCACTCCTCGGGCCGCGGCCACCGCCGCCACGGCCACGGACACCACCACGGCCGTAAGCATCACCACGGGCACCATCACCACCACCCGCGCTCGCCTCACAAAATCCTGCCGGAAATCGACATGAGTGAAGCCGAAAACTGCGACTTCATCGCCGATCCCGGCAACGAACTCTGCATGCTGCCCTTCCCCGACGACTACTACACCGTCCCCGACCCGGGCAGCGCCACCGGCCGCCGCGTGAACTTCAAGACCGAAGGGACGCCGGCGAACGTGGCCGGCGAACACGTCGAAGCCGGTCCCTACAACGAAGCCGACGGGTTCAGCCCCGGCTCGGTGATCCTGCTCAAAGTGCCTGGGATCGAAACGACCGCCGACGTCGCCGCCACCGGCGCGACGCCGATCAACCATCTCGGCGACTACACCGAACCGAAGGCGCCGGTGGTCGTGATCGACGCGCAGACCGGCAGGCGCTGGCCGATCTGGACCGAGATCGACTCGACCGCCACCGACCCGACGAAAAGGGTCCTCGAGATCCACCCGGCGGTCAACTTCACCCCGGGCCACCGCTACATCGTCGCCCTGCGCAACCTGCGCAACGCGGCCGGTGAAGAAATCGAAGCGCCGGACGCCTTCCAGTACTACCGCGACGACGTGCCCTCCGAACAACCGGAGATCAACGCGCAGCGGGGACGCTTCGAAAGGATCTTCTGGCAGCTGAAGCGGGCCGGGATCGGCCGCCACGACCTCTACCTGGCCTGGGACTTCACCGTCGCCAGCGTCCAAAACCTGACCGGGCGCGAGCTCTCGATGCGGAACTCCGCCTTCGAACAGCTCGGCGACTCGAACCTCGCCGACGGGATCGCCCAGGGCGCCTCGCCCAGCTTCCAGGTGACGAGTGTCCAGAACGAACCGAACCCCGGACAGATCGCGCGACGCGTGAAGGGGACGTTCGAAGTTCCCTGCTTCCTGTTCCCGAACTGCGGCCCCGGCGGTCTGATGCAGCTGAACGCGAACGAAGAACCGATCCAGAACGGGACCTGGACGGCGAACTTCGACTGCATCGTCCCCGAGTCGGCCGTCACCGGGCCGGCCGGGTCGGCGCGGCCCTCGCTCTACGGGCACGGGCTGTTCGGAAGCGCCGGGGAGGTCGCTTCGAGTCCGCAGCGCGAACTGTCCCAGGCCCACGACATCGTGCAGTGCGCGACCGACGAGATCGGGATGTCGGAATCGGACCTGGAAGTGACCGGCGCGTCGCTGATGAACGCCTCCTACTTCCCGGCGATCCCCGACCGCCTGCAGCAGGGGCTGCTCGACGAGCTCTACCTCGGGCGGGCGATGATCAGCCCGAGCGGCTTCACCGCCGACGCCGCGTTCCACCAGGACGGCACCCTGCTGACGCCCTCGGTGCTGAACACCGCGCACCTCTTCTACAACGGCAACAGCCAGGGCGGGATCATGGGCGGCGCCCTGACCGCGGTGTCGCCGGACTTCACCCGAGCCTCGCTCGGCGTGCCGGCGATGAACTACTCGACGCTGCTGCCGAGGTCGGTCGACTACGACGAATTCGCCGCGGTGTTCGATCACTTCTACACGGACGAAACGGCGCGGCCGCTGGTCCTCGACCTCGAGCAGATGCTCTGGGATCGGGGTGAGCCGGACGGCTACGCGAGTCGGATGACCAGCAACCCGCTGCCCGACACGCCGGCCCACCAGGTGCTCCTCGACGTCGCCTTCGGCGACCACCAGGTGACCGACTACCAGGCCGACGTCGAGGCGCGGACGATCGGCGCGGCGGCGCACCGGCCGGTGCTCTACTCCGGGCGCTGGCCCGATACCGAAGTGCTCTGGAGCGTGCCGACGATCAGCCGTTACCCGTACACGGGCTCGGCGGCCTACTACTGGGACGCCGGGCCGGTGCGGCCGAACCCCGCCAACCCGAGCGAATCGATCGGCACCGAACCGCCGCCCTACGAAAACCTCCCCAACCGGGTCGGCGAAGACCCGCACGGCCTGCCCCGCGCCACCGCCGCCGAGCAGCAGCTGGTGTCGGACTTCTTCGACGGGGCGATCCTCCACAGCGACAACTGCGGTGGCGGTCCCTGCTTCTCGGGGACCTTCACCGGGCCTTAGGGAGGGCGTGTCAGGGAACCCCGGCGCCCACTTCGGGCGTCGGGGTGCCGCCGCGGCGGCGCTCGCCGGTGGCGACGACGTCGAAGAAGCGGTCGTTGCGCCCGCGACGCACGGCATAGGGCATCAGACGGCGGGCGCGGCGGTGGGTCGCGGCGAGGGCACGGAAGGCGCCCTCCTCTCGAGCGCCCCACTCGATGCCGAAGATCTCGCGGACGCGCGGCGGCAGGGTGCCCTTGATCACCAGGTTCTGCGCGGCGAGGTTGAGCCGAGCGCCGCGCGGGACGGGCTGCTCGAAGGCGACGAGGGGGGCGAAGGCGAGCGCGTGCGGGGTCGCATGGAGGTCCGGCGAGGCCATTTTGCCCTCCCACCAGTCCGCAAACTCGGGGTAGGTGGCGGGGGCGACGTCGCGCGGCATGTCGAAGAGCTCGCCGAAGCGCAGGTAGTCCTGCCAGAGCGCTTCCCGCTCGGCGGGCGAGAGCGGCCGCACCATCGCCTCGTACGTCGCCCGGCCGGAGTCGGCGATCACGGCGAGGGTCCAGAGCATCAGCTCGGGGTCGAAGGCGGAGTACTGCGCACCCGCCCGATGAGCGCCCGCCGCCTCCGGCAGCGCCCCTTTGACGCGCTCGTGCTGATTGCGCACCCGCGCCAGGATCCGGTCCGCCTCCTCCTTGGTGCCGAGGAAGACCGTCTCCTGCGCCTTCGCGGTCCGCACCAGCCGCTCGAACGGCCGATCCCCCGCCTTCGTGCTCAACATCGTCCCCGTAAAGGTGAGCGGTTCGAGCGCCCCGATCAATAGCGCCCGCTGTCCGTAGAGCAGCCCCACCGACCGCTCCCCCTGAACGCGCCTCGCCATCGACTCTCCGGGCGGAAAGTAGTGCACGCCCCGCATGATGCCGGCCGGCCGGCCAATCAGCCAGTCATCGTCGGTCCTGCAGCCAGATGACGAAGCTGGGGCCGGGGGCCGGGCGGTCGAGCAGCGTGGCGAGGGCGGCGACCAGGCGGGCGAACTCAGAACCCGGGAAGCGATTCGAGTGCACGAGGATCAGGCCGTTGGGGTCGATTCGCGCCGGCGTATTCGCGCATCAGACCTTCGAAGTCTTCGCGGTCATACGTGACGACGGCACGGCCCTGTCGCTGGGCCAGTTCAACGATGTCGGCATCGTCGAGACTCCCGCAGCCTCGGCTCGGCGATCACGTCGATCGAGAACGTCGCTCGCCCAGCGGGCGGAGAAGGTGCGGGTCGCTCGCACCATTTGTCTTACAACGTAATGCATAGTTCCTCCTGAGAAATCGAGCTGCCCAGGCAAGCCGTGGGCGGCCGGATCTCTCCCCCCTTGTCTTCAGATCAACCGCAGATTGCGCCGTCCAGCAGCACCTGTTGGAGCTCGAGAGAGTCGTCGAGGACGACCAGGTCGGCGCGGGCGCCGGGTTCGATGCGGCCGAGGTCGGGGCGGCGGGCCATGCGGGCCGGGGTTTCGGTGGCGGCGCGGAGGGCGGCGGCGAGGGGGATGCCGAGGGCATGGGCGTTGCGCACGGCATCGAGCATCGAGAGGGTCGAGCCGGCCAGCGCTCCGTCGGTGGTGCGGACCACGCCGCCCCCGGAATGGGTCGGGACGGCGCCGCCGAGGGCGTAGTCGCCGTCGGGGGCGCCCGCGGCGGCGACCGCGTCGCTGATCAGGACGACCCGATCGCCGGCGGCGCGCCAGGCGGTTCGGACCGTGTCGTCGGCGAGATGGTTGCCGTCGACGATCAGGCTGACGAAGACGTCATCGCGGGCGAGCGCCGCGAAGGCGATGCCGGGGTCGCGCGGCGTCGGTCGCCTCATCGCGTTGAAGAGATGGGTGACGGCGTTCGCGCCATGGTCGAAGGCGAGGTGCGCCGCGGCGGCGTCGGCGTCGGTATGGCCGCACGCGACGGTGATCCCTCGGGCGACCAGCTCGTCGATCAACTCGAGCGCTCCCGGCAACTCCGGGGCGAGGGTTACCTGGGTCACCGCGCAGTTCGGGAGCGACGCGCCGACCGCCCCCGTTACCTCGGCGGTGAGGGATGCCTTGGTCGGCGTCCCGCCATCAAGTAGGGCTCGCAGGATCGCGAGGTCGGGTGGGCAGATCGCGCTCGGGTCGTGGGCGCCCCGTCGCGACGGCGAGATGAACGGGCCCTCCAGGTGGGCGCCGATCACCCGCGGTCCCGAAGCGGCCGCGACCGATCGGCCGACCGGAACCCCCTGCGAGCCAAGGTCGGGCGCGGGCATCTGCGCGAGCGAGGCGAGCATCGAATCCACCTCGGCGGTGACGATCGTCGGCTGGAAGGCGGTGACCCCACCCGCCAAGAGGGCCGCTCGGGCAACCTCGTAGCCGTCCGCCCCCGGCGCGGAGAAATCGACGCCCGCGTAGCCGTTCACCTGCAGGTCGACGAAGCCGGGCGCCGCGATCCTCGATCCGCTCGGCGCGCCGAGCCCGAGCGTCGCGACGCGCTCGTCGACCACCTCGACGTCGCCGTCGACCAACTCCCCGCCGACCAGGGCCGCCGCGACTCCCAGCCTCATCCCGCGTCCGCCCCCATGTGCCTCGACCATAGGGGAGGCGGGTGGACCTGGGTGCCGGGCGTTGCTAGTTGAACCCGACCGGGCCTGGCGACAGTACGTCCGGATCGTGGCCGGGGCGCACCTCGGCGCCTGCTTCGCGCAGCGCCTTCAGCCGTTCGGCGGAGGCGAGCTGGGCGTCGAGGTCGTCGCCGAAGACCGGCAGGCGGTGGTCGTCGAGGCCCGCGGCGAAGTGGGTGACGTCGCCGCCGATCACCAGGCTCTCGCCGACCCGGATCGACTGGTGGCCGGGGGTGTGGCCCGGCGTCAGCAGCAGCTCGACCGAGCCGTCGCCGAGCAGGTCGTGGTCGCCGTCGACGAGGACCACCTGGTCGCCGATCCCCTCGTAATCGCGCGGCAGGAAGAAGTTGCGGGCGATCGCCTCGGGGTCGCGCCCCGCCTCCCATTCGCGCCGCTGGACGACGACCGGGACCGAGGAAGGCAGCAGCGCGAGGCCGCCCGCGTGGTCGAAGTGCAGGTGGGTCAGCACCACCCGGGTCAGCGAGTCGAGGTCGGTCTGTTGATCGATCCCCGCCTCTTGCTCGAGCTTGAAGAGGCCGAGCGACTCCGTCCCCTCGTAGTGTCGCGCCGCGTCGGCGGCCGCATCCGGGTGCAGGCCGGTGTCGACGAGGATCCGCTCCGCCCCCACCTCGATCAGGTAGGCCGGGATCGGGAAGCGGACCTGCCGGTCCATGTCCTCGCCCTTCCGCCAGATCCCGGCGGCCGAGGTGAAGGCCCCGCCGTCGAGCATCGTCACCCTCATGCGGCGGACCCTAAGCGATCGCGCCTCAAGCGGCGCCGAAGGCGGCCGCGAAGCCGGCGGCGACGAGGGCGCCCTCGGGCGGGGCGGCGACGGTGAGGACGAGGCGGCCGGGCTCCTGCCCGGTCGCGGGCCGGTCCTCGATCGTCAGGTCGAGGAACGAGCAGCACTCCCGCTCGGCGGCGACGATCTGCTCGAGGGCGCGGCGCACCTCGGGGGAGGCGCGAAAGACGAGGACGTGAAGATCGCCGTCGACGCGACTTTCGATCAGGTCATCGCCGATCCGCGCGAGCGCGTCGATCCGCTCGCGCAGCTGGTCGTCAGGCAGGGCGCAGCTGGCGCCGGAGGGCGCTTCGAACATCGGCAGCGGCTCGCCGTCCATGCCGACCACCATAGCCGGCGCTTGCCACGATGTGGGCATGGAAGGATCGCCAAGCGGGGAGCCGGCCGCGTTCATCTGCGTCACTTGCGGCACCCAGCACGCACCGTTGGCGCAGCCGCCCACCGCCTGCGCGATCTGCACCGACGAGCGCCAATACGTCGGCCACGACGGGCAGCGGTGGACGACGCTCGCCGAGCTGCGCCGCGACCACCGCGCCGACATCCGCGAGGAAGAGCCGGGGCTGACCGGGATCGGCTCGATGCCGTCGTTCGCGATCGGCCAGCGCGCGCTGCTGGTCGAGACGCCGGAGGGCAACGTGCTCTGGGACTGCCTCGCGCCGTTCGACGATGAGGTGGTCGAGAAGGTGCGCGAACGCGGCGGGATCGACGCGATCGCGATCTCCCACCCGCACTACTACACGACGATGGTCGAGTGGAGCCGCGCCTTCGACGCGCCGATCCACCTCCACGCCGCCGACCGCCAATGGGCCATGCGGCCCGACGCGGCGATCGACTTCTGGGACGGCGACCGGCTCGGCCTCTTCGGCGGCCTGACCCTGCTGCGCCTCGGCGGCCACTTCGCCGGCGGTACCGTCCTCCACTGGCGGGCGGGCGCCGAAGGGCGCGGCGTCCTCCTCTCCGGCGACATCTGCCAGGTGGTCGCCGACCGCCGCTGGGTCAGCTTCATGCGCTCCTACCCGAACCTCATCCCCCTCCCCGCCGCGACCGTCGAAGCGATTGCCGCCGCGCTCGAGCCCTGGCCCTTCGACCGCCTCTACGGCGCCTGGTTCGGCCGCGTCGTCGACGCCGACGCGCACGCCGCCGTCCGCCGCTCCGCCGACCGCTACATCCGCGCCGTCACCGAGGGCTTCGCCGACAGCTAGGCGGGCGTTTCGCGGTTGGTTTCTTCGGCATAGCCGAAGTTCTAACCACGCGGGGAGCGGCCAGACCGGGGCGACTCGCGCCAGGCGGGCTCGTCGCTCGCGTACCGGCCCATCCGTCCCCGCCAGCGGAGCGGGGTGCCGTCGAGCGAGCCGGGCGGGGGGACCGCGGCGAAGCGGGGGTCGCCGTCGACCGGGGCGACAAAGGCGGCCGCCGACTCGCTCCACGGCGGTCGGGCGGCGGGTGGCGGATCGTGGGTCGGCGTCGCACCCGCGGCGTCGCCTGATGACGCCATCGGAACGCCCGGATCGCGCTCCGACCTGACGGAGGCGCCGTCGCCGTCACCGAGGAGCCAATGGGCGGTGCGGGCGAGCGAGAGACGGCGGAGGTGGCTGCCGCCGGTCTCCCATTGATCGGCCAAGGCGACGAGCACCGCGGCCGCGGCGAGGTATCCGGTGCCGTGGTCGAGGAGTTGGCACGGGAGCGCGCCGGGCCGGCCGTCCGGTCCCCTTTCGACGATGGCGATGCCGCTCGCCGCCTGGACGATGCTGTCGAAGCCGCGGCGCGCGTGGCACGGTCCGGAGTGGCCCCACGCCGCGAGCTCCATCACCACCAGGCCCGGGTGCCGGGCGGCGAGTCGATCGGGCGCCAACCCGAAGCGGGCCAACGCCCCGGGGCGGTAGCCGAGGAGGACGACGTCGGCGTCGTCGAGCAAGGCGTCGAGGCGGCGGGCGGCGGCCTCGGAGCGAAGGTCGAGCGAGGCGCTTCGCTTCCCGAGCAGGGAGTCGGCCGCCGCCCCCGGCTCAAGATCGGGCAGATCCGGTGGATCAAGGCGGAGGACGTCGGCCCCGAGCGCGCCGAGGTAGCGGCTGCAGACCGGCCCGGCGATCACCCGGGTGAGGTCGAGGACGCGGACCCCTGCCGCCGGCGCCGGCACGCTGCCCGCCTGCTTGCGTGGTTGGTTTTCCTCGGTATGCGAGGAAAACCAACCACGCGGAGACGGCGCGGCGCCGGCCCGAGGGAAGCCGGCGCCCCGTGGCGAGCGGACGCGCGGATCGGCGTCGCCGGTGCGGACGCGGTCGACGAGGGGCTCGGCGGCCACGGCGGCGCCCTGCGGGTCGCTGCTCCACTCGGCCGCCGTGCGGACCGCGGCGGCGATGCCGCCCGCGGCGAAGACGGCATCCTCGACCTCCAGGGCGGCGCGCGAGGCGATGGCGCCGCCGAGCGCCTCGTCGTCGGCCACACCGAGCGCCTTCAGGAGCGCCGCGTGGTGCCAGGGGTAGTTCGCGTGGGTGCGCACCCAGCCGTCGGCGGCCGGCCAGAAGCGCGACTGCGGCGCGAACCCGGCGCCCGCGGGCTCGCCGCCGGCCCTGAACAGGCGCTCGCTGACCAGAGCCGCGCGGAGGTGGCCGCGGTCGAGGGACGGCGCGAGCCACTCCCCCGTCCTGGCCTCGTGCAGCCGCCCCGCCGCGAGGAGGGCCGCGCCGACGCAGGCGCCGCCGAACTCCTCGACTTCGAGCCGCGGTGCCGAGCTTCCCCGCTCGCCGCCGAGCTCAAGCCGCGACCCAAGCTCCGCCGGCATTCCGACCGCCCGCAACGCGGTCCCGAGGGGCGTGTCCACGGTGGAGGCCACGACGTGACAATAGAAGCTGGTCGCCGGCGCGGACCGGCGGCCGTCCCGCCCACCGCTCTGGGCACCGGCGCCCCTCACCCGGCCGCGACCCGCTCCAGCCGCTCCCAGTCGACCTCGCGGAAGTTGTGCATCGGGCAGTACTTCGGCCCGCACATCGAGCAGAACTCCGCCGTCTTGAAGTAGTCGTCGGCAAGCGTCTCGTCGTGCATGCGGCGCGCCGTCTCGGGGTCGAGGGCGAGCTCGAACTGGCGGTTCCAGTCGAAGCCGAAGCGGGCCTCGGAGAGCTCGCGGTCCCAGGCCGCGGCGCGGCGGTTGCCGCGCGCCAGATCGGCCGCGTGGGCGGCGATCCGGTAGGCGACGAGGCCCTGCTTGACGTCCTCGGCGTCGGGCAGCCCCAGGTGCTCCTTCGGGGTCACGTAACAGAGCATCGAGGCGCCGTGCCAGCCGACCACGGCGGCGCCGATCGCCGAGGTGATGTGGTCGTAGCCGGGGGCGATGTCGGTGACCAGCGGGCCGAGCGTGTAGAAGGGCGCTTCATGGCAGAGGCGCTGCTGCTTTCGCACGTTGCGCTCGAGCTGGTCGAGCGGCACGTGGCCGGGCCCCTCGACCATCACCTGCACGCCGCGCTCCCAGGCACGCTCGGTCAGCTTGCCGAGCGTCCGGAGCTCGGCGAACTGCGCCGCGTCGGAGGCGTCGGCGATCGAGCCGGGCCGGAGGCCGTCGCCGAGCGAGATCGTCACGTCGTGAGAGGCACAGATGGCGAGCACCTCGTCGAACGCCTCGTACAGGGGGTTCTCGCGCTCGTGCTCGACCATCCAGCGGGCGAGGATACCGCCGCCGCGCGAGACGATCCCGGTCACCCGCCGCCGGCAGAGCGGCAGGTGGGCGAGCAGCACACCGGCGTGGATCGTCATGTAGTCGACGCCTTGGCGCGCCTGGTGGGAGATCGTCTCCAGCAGGACCTCGGCGCTCAGGTCCCGGGTCCGCTCGACCCGCTCCAATGCCTGGTAGATCGGCACCGTGCCGATCGGCACCTCGGCCGCCGCGATGATCGCCTCGCGCGTCTCGTCGATCCGCTTGCCGGTCGACAGGTCCATCACCGTGTCGGCGCCCCAGCGCTCGGCGAGCGCCAGCTTCTCGACCTCCTCCGCGGTCCCCGAGGTGGTCGGCGAGGAGCCGATGTTGGCGTTGATCTTGACCCGCGCCGCGAGGCCGATCGCCATCGGGTCGAGCCGCCGGTGGTTGACGTTGGCGGGGATCACCATCCGCCCCCGCGCCACCTCGTCGCGGATCAGCTCGGCGGCGAGCCCCTCGCGCTCGGCGACCCGCTCCATCGCCGCTGAAATGGTGCCCTTGCAGGCGAGCTCCATCTGCGTCATCTCTTCTCCCTTCGCTGGTATGAGCCAGATCAGGTTCATCGGGTGGTGGCGCTAGGAAGCGCCATCTCAGCCCCTCGGCAGGGACCCCCCGGGATTTGTCTTGTGCGCGGAGGTTAGCTCGGCGGCCTTGAGGTCGTCCCGATCCTCGCGCGCGCCGAGCGCCGACAGCTCAGCGGCCGAGCGCCGCGAGCGCGGCCTCGGGGTCGCGACTGCCGACCCCGATCCGGAACCGGTCGGCGGGGAATGAGCGTTGCGGAGGATGTTGGGAAAGCCAGGCCCTACGTGGATCAGGCGACTTCGAAGTCGTGGCGCGAGGCGATCTCGCCGATCGTCTTCGGGTCCGGGGCGCCGCCGTTCTCGGTCCAGGCGGCGGCGAGCTCGCGCATGTAGGTCTCGAAGCCTCCGGGGACGTTGAAGTTGAGGAAGCGGGCGGGCTCGGAGGAGGGGTTGGAGAAGGTGTGCCGGACGCCTGGCGGCGCGCAGACGAAGGTGCCGGCCGGCCCCTCCACGGTGTCGTCGCCGATCCGGAAGGTGAGCGCGCCCTCGAGAACGTAGAACATGTCGGTCAGCTTGTGGTGGATGTGGAGCGGCGGGCCGGCGAAGCCGGGCTCGACCACGGTCTCCGAAAGGAAGAAGGCGCCGTCGGTGTTCTCGGAGGTCGCCTTCAGCGAGAGGCTCGAGCCGCCCATCTCGAAGTTCTCGCCCTCCCCGGGCATGTGAAGCGTCGGCTCCGGCATCGAGGGACACCGTAGCTAAGCCGGCATGAGGCGGGCGTCACCGGCGACCAGTTCTCCTCTTCGACGCGATGGACCAGCGGTCTGCGGCTGTTCGGGCAGGTGCGGGCGTTAGCGTGGAGCTTCATCCGGGCTCTCCTTGTCGGTGGGTGGCTTCAGCACCCCCAGCCTTCAAGGAGGCCCGGATGAACGACGTGGTTAGGAACTACAGCTAGGCGGGCCGGATCGCCCCTTCGTATCCGGCGAGCATGTAGTTGACGATGAACCCGTCCTCGCCGGTCTCGGCAAGTCGGGCCTTGGCGTTTTCCTCCACCTCCAGCAGGCCTCTCAGCGCGTCGTCCAAGATCGCCATCGCTTCCTGTGCGCCCCGCTCGTCCGCCCAAAAGCTGTCCTGGCCGATGATCGAATCGTCCCGGGCGTCGAACGTGCCGTCGTTGATCGCCGCCCCGAGGGCGAAGACTCCCGTCTTCAGGAAGCTCGCGTTCAGGATCTGCTTCAAGGCGGGCGGCATTGTGACGTACTCCTGATCCCACGCCTCCAACCTCTGGATCGGGGCGTAGATCTTTTCCAGCGAACCGCGCACCTGTTTTTCGTCGACCTGCTTGATGAAGCCGAGCGCCGCGAGCTCTCGCATGTGGTACGAGAGCCGCCGGACGTCGACCCCGGTTTGCTCGGAGATATCGGTCGCCGAGCACCGCCGCTCCGGCGAGTTCATCGCGTAGAGAATCCTCACGCGCAGCGGATGGGACATCGCGACCGCCATCGCCATCGTGCCGGTCGGAACGTCGCCCGCTTCACGACTCGGCCGGGTTTCGTGCTTCGTCCGCTTTTTGCGCCTGGACGGAGCCCCTTCGGACTGGCCCGCTCGATTCGATCGGTTTGGACGAAAGTCTGCCATTGATCTGCTCTTCCCTGTTTGTTCTTCGTCCCTCAATTCACTTGAAGCATTTCAGGTTTTATCGCGGATAATGCAACGTCTTGTCTGCACTAGTGCAAGCCTTTTCTACGTTCATCCGTGTCTCACCGGAAAGGGATCGGATGAAGGGGGGTGAGCGCTTGTGATTACGGTGGCCGTGAAGCAGACCACGCCAGTCGTCAGCACCTCGAAGGGGACCTGATGAGCTAGGCATCTGCCTCGATTGTTCCCGGCCGGGATCGAGGTTCTGCCGCCACCGCTGCAGTTGAGGAACGAGCGTCAGCGTTCGCCGTGCAGCTCGGCGACGTGGTCGATCATCGCGTCGAGCACCGCTTCCAGCGGGCCGGACCGCGGTTGACCTGGGTGAGGACGAGGCCGCCTTGCGTGGGTGAGGACGAGGCCGCCTTGCGTGGGCGGCGAGGAGAGCGAGCGCCAGACGGCGGCGCGAACCGCGGCGATGGCATGAGCCCTTGGGGGCGGCCCGGCCGGGCGGATGACTACCCGGCCGGGACCAGAAGCACCTGTTTCCCTGCCTAATTGCCCTTGGTCACACCGCTGGTCGGGACCAGCGCCTCGATATTCGAGACCTTCACTGCCTGTCACCCCCTCCCGGAACGTTTTCTTGACGATCCGGCGGAAAGACAGACAAAAACGCGCAGCAGTTCCAAGAGCCTCGCGCACAGCGCGGCCTTTTCGCCCCATCGTCCGAGCCTTTACGTGGTACACATCGAGTGAAAGGCGGAAATCCATCAATCAGGAGACTTGATGGCAGACATTCATGTCGACGATCGACAACCGCGGCGTGAATTCCAGAAAACGCGGGCGGAAATCCTCAGCCACCCGCTCCGCGTGCGGATGCTGGAAATTGCCAACGAACGCGACGTCAGCGCGGTCGGCTTCGTCCGCCGAGGCTACGCCAGCGCCCTGCTCTCCCACCTCGAGGAGGGCATCGCGGTCTCGCAGGTGGCCTACCACTTCCGCAAGCTGGTCCGGGCCGGCTGCGTCGAGGTGGTCCAGCACCACATCCGCCGCGGCGCGGTGGAAAACGTCTACCGCGGCGCGGCGCGCGCCTACTTCAGCGATGAGGAGTGGCAAGCGGTCGACCCTGACCGCCGCCGGGAAATCAGCGGCGTCGTCCTGCAGGGGCTGATGGCCCGGGCCGAAAGCGCGGTGCTCGAAGACACCTTCGACTCGCGCGACAACCGCTGGCTGGTCTGGGCGCAGATGATGCTCGACGAGCAGGGTTGGGACCAGCTCACGGAGATCTGCCGGGAGACGATGGAGGGCGTCGAGCGGGTGCGCGAGGAAGCCGCGGGGCGTCTCGGCGCGAGCCGCCGGCCGGCCGACGCCATCTCGATCACCTGGGGGCTGCTCTCGTTCGAGTCTCCTCGCCCGTAGCCTCCTTCCACCTCCTCCCCAACCCGACCGCCGACCCTCCCCGAGACGCCCGTTTTCACCCCCACCCGAGGGGTACGCTGGGACTATGCGGCTCCCTCCTCTGCTGCGTCAGCTTCGCGACGATCCGACCGGTCGCGGCAAGGCGGCGCAGTCGCGGCGCTCCGAGGAGCTCCGTCCCCGCACCGCGGAAGCCGACGAGGTGGTCAAGTCGATCTGCCCGTACTGCGCGGTCGGCTGCGCGCAGCGGGTCTTCGTCAAGGACGGCAAGGTGATCCAGATCGAGGGGGACGTGGACAGCCCGATCTCACGCGGGCGCCTCTGCCCGAAGGGCTCGGCCTCCGAGCAGCTGGTCAACTCCCCGACCCGCCTGAAGAAGGTCAAATACCGCCGGCCCCACGGCACGGAGTGGGAGGAGCTCGACCTCGAGACGGCGATGGAGATGATCGCCGACCGGGTGCTCGACGCGCGCGAGGCGGGCTGGCAGGAGATGCGCGGCGAGGAGCGGCTGCGGCGGACGCTCGGCTTCGCCCACCTCGGCGGCGCGACGCTGGACAACGAGGAGAACTACCTGATCAAGAAGCTCTTCACCGCGATGGGCGCGGTGCAGATCGAGAACCAGGCGCGCATATGACACTCCTCCACGGTCCCCGGTCTGGGGGCCTCGTTCGGTAGGGGTGGTGCGACGACCTTCCAGCAGGATCTGGCGAACGCCGACTGCATCGTGATCATGGGGTCGAACATGGCCGAGGCACACCCGGTGGGCTTCCAGTGGGTGGTCGAGGCGCGCGAACGGGGCGCCAAGGTGATCCACGCCGACCCGCGCTTCACCAGGACCAGCGCGATCGCCGACCTGCACGTGCCGATCCGGGCCGGCTCCGACATCGCCTTCCTCGGCGGGATCGTCAATTACATCCTCCAGAACGGCCGCGAGTTCCGCGAGTACGTGCAGGCCTACACCAACGCCCGCACGATCGTCAGCGACGACTTCCGCGACACTGAGGACCTCGACGGGATCTTCTCCGGGCTCGACCGCGAGGGGCGCGCCTACGACCGCGGGAGCTGGCAGTACAAAGGGATGGAGGTGCAGCCGGCGGGCGGCGGCGAATTCACCGTCGAAAAAGCCGAAGGCGAGCAGGCGCACGGCGCCCACGGCGGTGAGCTGAGCGAGGGCGAACCGCCCTACGAGGACCCGACCCTGGAGGACCCGCGCTGCGTCTTCCAGCTGCTGAAGAAGCACTACGCCCGCTACACGCCGGAGATGGTCGAGCGGATCTGCGGGGTGCCGCGGGAGGCCTCCCTCGAGGTCGCCGAGTCGCTCTGCGAGAACTCCGGGCGCGAGCGCACCAGCGCCTTCGTCTACTCGGTCGGCTGGACGCAGCACTCGGTCGGCGTCCAGTACATCCGCACCGCGGCGATCATCCAGCTGCTGCTCGGCAACATCGGCCGGCCCGGCGGCGGCATCATGGCGCTGCGCGGCCACGCCTCGATCCAGGGGTCGACCGACATCCCGACCCTCTTCAACATCCTCCCCGGCTACCTGCCGATGCCGCAGGCGGAAGCCGAATCGAGCCTCGACGCCTACGTCGACAGCAACGCCTCGCCGACCGGCTTCTGGGGCAACACCCGCGCCTACCTCGTCAGCTTCCTGAAAGCTTGGTGGGGCGAGGCGGCGCGCTACGAGAACGAATTCTGCTTCGACTACCTGCCGCGGATCGACCCCGACCACTCCCACTACCGGACGGTCGTCGACATGGAGGACAACAAGCTCGAGGGCTACTTCGTGATGGGCGAGAACCCGGCGGTCGGCTCGGCCAACGCGAAGCTGCAGCGGCTGGCGCTGGCAAAGCTGAAGTGGCTGGTGGTGCGCGACCTCGTCGAGATCGAGACGGCGACCTTCTGGATGGACGCGCCGGAGATCGAGACCGGCGAGCTGGCGACCGAGGAGATCGGCACCGAGGTCTTCCTGATGCCGGCCGCGTCCCACACCGAGAAGGACGGCAGCTTCACCAACACCCAGCGGCTCCTGCAGTGGCACCACAAGGCGGTCGAGCCGGAGGACGACTGCCGCTCGGAGCTGTGGTTCATGTACCACCTCGGGCGCCGCGTCCGCGAGAAGCTGGCGGGGTCGGAGCGGGAGCGCGACCGGCCGATCCTCGACCTGACCTGGGAGTACCCGACGGTCGGGCCCGACGAGGAACCCGACGCGGAAGCGGTGCTGGCCGAGATCGGCGGCTTCGACGCCGAGGACGAGCCGTTGCACGACTACCTGCCGCTGCGCGACGACGGCTCGACCGCCTGCGGGTGCTGGATCTATGCCGGGTGCTACGCGGACCGGGTGAACCAGACGGCGCGCCGGGTGCCGGGGCGCGAGCAGAGCTGGGTGGCGCCGGAATGGGCGTGGGCTTGGCCGATGAACCGGCGCATCCTCTACAACCGCGCATCGGCGGACCCCGAGGGGCGGCCGTGGTCGGAGCGCAAGCGCTACGTCTGGTGGGATGCCGAGGCGGGCAGGTGGACCGGCGAGGACATACCCGACTTCGTCGCCGACATGGCGCCGGACTACGTGCCGGAGGAGGGCGCGACGGCGCAGCGGGGGCTGCGCGGCGACGAGCCGTTCATCATGCAGGGCGACGGACGGGCCTGGCTGTTCGCGCCGAGCGGCATCGTCGACGGTCCCCTCCCCGCCCACTACGAGCCGCACGAGTCACCCTTCGAGAATCCGCTCTACGCGCAGCAGGCGAACCCGGTGCGCGAGGAATACCGGCGCCCCGACAATCCCTACAACCCGACCTTTCCCGAACCCGGGTGGGACGTCTATCCGTACGTCATGACCACCTACCGGCTGACCGAGCACCACACGGCGGGCGGCATGAGCCGCACCCTGCCGTTCCTGGCGGAGCTGCAGCCGGAGTTCTTCTGCGAGGTGAGCCCGGAGCTGGCGGCCGAGCGCGGGCTCGAGCACCGCGGCTGGGCGACGATCGTCAGCTCGCGGACGGCGATCGAGGCGCGGGTGCTGGTGACCGGGCGGATCAAACCACTGGCGATCGGCGACCGCGTCGTCCACCAGGTCGGCCTGCCCTACCACTGGGGCCACCGCGGGATCACCACCGGGGATTCGGCCAATGACCTCTTCCCGTTCGCGCTCGACCCGAACGTCCACATCCAGGAGGTGAAAGCGGCGACCTGCGACATCCGCCCCGGGCGGCGGCCGCGCGGGCCGGCGCTGCCGGAGTTCGTCGCCCGGGTGCGGCGGGAAGCGGAGGAGCGATGAGCGCCCATCTGATCGCCACGCCCTCGGCTGCCACCTACGGGGAGGAGGCGAAGCCGCGCAAAGGCTTCTTCACCGACACCTCGGTCTGCATCGGCTGCAAGGCCTGCGAGGTCGCCTGCAAGGAGTGGAACCACGTGCCGCCCGACCCGCAGGGCTTCAGCGGCTCCTCCCTCGACAACAGCGGCGAACTGGGAGCCAACCGCTGGCGCCACGTGGCCTTCATCGAGCAGAAGGTGTCGGTGGGGATCGAGGAAGCGGCGCCGGAGTCCTTCGTCGAGGAGGCGGCGCGGCAGAACCTGGTCGAGGAGGGGCTCGACCCGCACAGCGACGAGGACGGCTTCCGCTGGCTGATGAGCTCCGACGTCTGCAAGCACTGCACCGAGGCGGGCTGCCTCGACGCCTGCCCGACCGGAGCGCTTTTCCGCACCGAGTTCGGGACGGTCGTCGTCCAGCCCGACATCTGCAACGGGTGTGGCTACTGCGTGGTGTCGTGCCCGTTCGGGGTGATCGACCAGCGCAAGGGCGACGGGCGGGTCTGGAAGTGCACCATGTGTTACGACCGGCTGAAGGACGACATGGAACCGGCCGGCGCGCAGGCCTGCCCGACCGACTCGATCCAGTACGGCGATCTCGAGGAGCTGCGCGAGCGGGCGGCGCGGCGGGTCGAGCGGCTGCACGAGCGGGGGCGCGGCGAGGCGCGGCTCTACGGGGACTCAGAGGACGACGGGGTGGGCGGCTTCGGCGCGTTCTTCCTGCTGCTCGACGAGCCGGAGACCTACCGGCTGCCGGCGGACCCGGTGGTGCCGACGCGGCGCTCGCCGGAGGTGTGGGCGGCGGCGCTCGGCGCGGCGGCGGCGCTGATCGGCGGCGTCGCCGCGAGCTTCCTGGGGAGGCGACCGTGAGCGGCGACGGCGACGGCCGCAGAGGACGGCGCGGCAAGAGCGGTAGCGAACCGAGCATGGTCCCGCGCGAGCGACCCACCAGCTACTACGGCCGCCCGATCGTCAAGGGCCCGGTCTGGAAGCCCGAGATCCCCTTCTACTTCTTCTTCGGAGGCCTGGCCGGGGCGTCCGCCTGCCTGGCCGCGGCGGCGACCTTCGCCGGGCGTCCGCGTCTGGCGCGCCGCGCCTGGGCGGGCGCCTTCGTCGGGGTCAGCGTCAGCCCGGTGCTCCTGATCAGCGACCTTGGCCGGCCCGCGCGCTTCCTTTACATGCTGCGCGTGGTGAAGGTCACCTCGCCGATGAGCCTCGGCGCTTGGCTGCTGGCGGCGAACGGCGGCGCGACGACGCTGGCGGCCGCGCTCAACGTGCTGATGCCGAAGCGCCGCGGGGGCTTCCCCGAGGTCGGAGCGGCCCTCGTCGGCGCTCCACTCACCACCTACACGGCGGCGCTGATCACCAACAGCGCGATCCCGGCCTGGTCGGAGGCGCGGATCGAGATGCCCTTCGTCTTCGGCGCCAGCGCCGCGGCCAGCGCCGCCGGCGCCGCGATGCTCACCGTCCCCGCCGAGGAAGCCGAGCCCGCCCGAGCGCTCGGCATCGCCGCGGTCGTGGTCGAGGAAGCGGCATGGCGGGTGATGCTGAGGCGGCTGGGACCGCTGGCGAAGGCCTACGAGGACGGCGCGCCGGGTCGCGACGACAAGGCGGCGCGCGCCCTCGGCGCCGCGGGTGCCGTCGCCTTCGCCCTCGGCAGCCGGCGCGGCCCCGGCAGCGTCCGAACCCACCGCGCGGTCTCCACCGCGGGGGGCGCCCTCCTCCTTGCGGGTGCCGTCTTCAGGCGCTGGGCGGTCTTCAAAGCCGGCATCGCCTCCGCCGCCGACCCGCACCAGACGGCCGACCTCCAGCGCGAGCGCATGGCCGCCGAGGGTCGCCCCGGCGCCTGACCTGGGACGAGGCGGCGAAGGAATCGAACCTTCCAAGCGATGGGCTGCATCGCCCTGCTGGTTTTGAAGACCAGATGGGCCACCAGACCCGTGCCGCCCCAGGTGGCCTGGAGCTTACGCCGCCCCGCCCCGCGGGTAGTGGCGATCGCCGTTGCGCCGCAACACCCGCTCGCCGTCGAGGTGTTCGAGCAGCGCCTGCGCGTACTTGCGGCTGAGCCCGAGCGCGTCGCGCACCTCGCCGATGCTCGTCGACCCCTCGCGCGCGGCGAGCGCGGCGGCTTCGTCCCCGAGTCGAGCGGCCTCCGCGGCCGGGTAGACGACGTCGGCCTTGAACCGCACCGCCGCGCCCGCGTCGACGAGCTCGGCGACGGCGCGTTCGACCTCGCGCCGCGGTTCGTCGAGGTCCTCGGCGAGCTTCGCCGGGGTTCGCGGACGGTCCCGGTCGCCCTCGAGCTCGGCCAGGACGCGCCGGGCGAGCGGCCCGGGCTCGGGCGACGGCGCGGCTTCGTGCGGGTCCGCAGTCGCATCAGACGCGCCGCACATTGGGGCGCCCTGAGCGCCCCAATGTTGGTCGGACATCCCTGACCGTCCCTGCCGCTGCGGCGCGGTCTCGGTCCCTGACCGCGGGCCGTGGCGGCGCGGTGCCGGGTCGACGACGCCGGCACCGCCGAGCGTGTCGGGCGGGGCGATCCGGCGGACCACCACGCGGTCGCCGCGCCGCGCCAGGAGCGGCTGCTCGAGTCGCAACTGAGCGGCACCGTCGCCGAGGTCGACGACACGCGCGGGCGACTCGCGGGTGCCGTGGTGGACCTGGACGCGGCGCTCACCGAGGACGGCCGCGGCGCCGCCGAGCAGCGTGACGTCGAGCCGGTAGGTGGGCGCGAGCACCGCGCCCGGGACGGTGACCACGTCGCCGCGCTCGACCTCCTCCCGTCGCAGCCCGGCCAAGTTGAGCGCCACCCGCCGCCGCGGGCCGACGACCTCGAGCGAATGGTCATGGCTCTCGATCGAGCGAATCCGCGCCTCCTTGCCGCCTGGAAGGACCACGACCCGATCGCCTCGGCGCAGCGTCCCCGACCAGAGGGTCCCGGTGACCACGGTCCCGTGCCCGGCGACGGTGAAGCAGCGATCGACGTGGAGAACCGGCTCGGCCTCATCGATGCCGGCCCCAGCCTCGACCTCGGCGCGCTCGGTCGCGACCCTTTCCGCGACCTGAGCCAGGCGCTCGCGGAGGTCTTCGATCCCCTCCCCGGTCCGGGCGCTCACCGCAACGATCGGCGTCCGCCGCAGCAGCTCGCGGACCGCTGCCGCGGACCGTTCGCGCGCGGCGTCGTCGACCAGGTCGACCTTCGTCAACGCCACCACCCCCGCGTCCACCCCGAGCGCCTCGAGCACCGCGAGGTGCTCCCGGGTCTGCGGCATCACCCCGTCGTCGGCGGCGACGACCAGGAGGAAGAGGTCGATGCCGGTCGCGCCGGCGATCATCGTGCGGACGAACCGCTCGTGGCCGGGCACGTCGACCAGGCTGAGCCGCCGCTCGCCGAGCTCCAGCTCCGCGTAGCCGAGCTCGATCGACATGCCCCGCCGCCGCTCCTCCGCGAGGCGGTCGGTGTCGCGCCCGGTCAGCGCCCGCACCAGGGCCGTCTTGCCGTGGTCGATGTGGCCGGCCGTCCCGACGGTGAGGGACGGAGAGGTGGGTGCGGCCTGCTCGTCGGCGCCCACCCTCCGCGTCATCGGCGATCGAGGGCGTCGCGAACGGCCGCGGCGGCGGTGTCGGCCTCCTCGTCGCTCATCGTCCGCGGGTCGAGGACGACGCGGCCGCGGACGATGCGGGCGATCACCGGCGGGTCGGATTCGCGCAGACGGGCGAGGAGCGCGTCGGCGCCGATCGGCCCGGGGTCGACCGCGCAGACCGGCCCCTCCAGGGCGACGTCGGCGAGCGACCCGCCGCCGGGCGCGCCGCTCTCGCGGTCGAGCGAGGCCGCCTCCCCGATCGCCGCGACCGTGCGCTCGGCGCGGCCCCGCAACTCGTCCGCGGAGGCGGCGATCATCGCCTGGGCCGGGATCGCCGCGGCGCCGCCGTCGCGGTGCGCCCGCAGGGTCGCTTCCAGCGCCGCGATCTGCATCTTGTCGAGGCGCAGGGCGCGGGCCAGCGGGTGGCTCTTGCAGCGCTCGATCGCGGCGGCGCATCCCAGCAGGATCCCCGCCTGCGGGCCGCCGAGCAGCTTATCGCCGGAGCAGCAGACGACGTCGGCGCCGGCGGCCACCGCCGCCCGCACGGTCGGCTCGCCGAGCACCTCCTCGAGCGCCCCCGAGCCGAGGTCGTCGACCATCGCCAGGCCGCGCTCCTCGGCCAGGCCCACGAGGGCCGCGGCGTCGGGTTCCTCGGTGAAGCCGACGATCCGGAAGTTCGACTGGTGGACCCGGAGGATCGCGGTGGTGCGCTCGGTGATCGCCGCCTCGTAGTCGGCGAGCCGGGTGCGGTTGGTGGTCCCGACCTCGACCAGGGTCGCGCCGGACTGGGCGAGGATGTCGGGGATGCGGAAGGAGCCGCCGATCTCGACCAGCTGGCCGCGGCCGACCAGCACCTCACCGTCGCCGGCCAGCGCCGCCAGCGCCAGCATCACCCCCGCCGCGTTGTTGTTGACGGCGAGCGCCGCCTCGGCGCCGCCGAGCTCGCGCAGCAGGTCGTCGAGGTGCGCCGCGCGGCTGCCGCGGCGCCCCGCCTCGAGGTCGTACTCGAGGTTGCTGTAGCCGGCGGCGACGGCGGCGACCCGCTCGACCGCCGCGGCGGGCAGGGGCGCGCGGCCGAGGTTGGTGTGAAGGACGACGCCGGTCGCGTTGATCACCGGGCGCAGGCTGGGGGCGGCGGCCCGCGCGACCCGCGACGCGACCGCGGCGATCAAGGCCTCCGGGTCGGGCGCCGCCGATCCGGCGTGGATCCCCTCGCGCGCCCGCGCCACCTCCTCCCGCGCCGCGGCGACGGCGAGATGGTGCGGCACCGTCGGCAGGGCCGCGGCGAGGCGCTCGACCGACGGCAGGCGGCGCAGCTCCCCGCCGCGCCCTTCCTCGATCCTGTCCGGTTCCATCGCGTCGCCTCGGGATACCCTCAGTGCCATGACGGTAACGGACGGGCCGCGGCTGACCGAGCTTTCGCACGGCGCCGGCTGCGCCTGCAAGATCGGTGCCGCCGACCTGAGTGCGGTGCGCTCGGCGCTCCCGGCGAGCGCCGACCCGAATCTGCTGATCGGCCTCGACCCGGCCGACGACGCCGCCGTCTACCGCCTCACCGACGATCTCGCCCTGGTCCAGACGATCGACTTCTTCACGCCGATCGTCGACGATCCGCGCGACTTCGGGCGCATCGCCGCGACGAACGCGCTGTCCGACGTGTACGCGATGGGCGGCACGCCGGTGCTCGCGCTGAACGTCGTCGCCTTCTCTCTGGAGGCGCTCGGACCGGGGGTGCTGCGCGAGATCCTCGCCGGCGGCGCCGAGGTCGCGGCCGCGGCGGGCGTGGCGATCGGCGGCGGCCACTCGATCGACGACCCCGAGCCGAAGTACGGGATGGCGGTCAGCGGGACCGTCCACCCCGAC
Source organism: Solirubrobacterales bacterium (assembly GCA_036495785.1). Classification (GTDB taxonomy): domain Bacteria; phylum Actinomycetota; class Thermoleophilia; order Solirubrobacterales; family 70-9; genus VAYN01. The sequence goes on along the minus strand of DASXMH010000001.1, from coordinate 41,676 downwards.
GAGGTGCTCGGGGCGGGCGGCGGGCGTCCGGGCGACGAGCTCTGGCTGACCAAGCCGGTCGGCGGCGGGCTGATCACCACCGGCGCCAAGCGCGGGGTCGCCAGGCCGGAGTGGATCGCCGCGGCGGTGGCCGCGATGACGACGCTGAACGACGAGGCCGCCCGCGCGGCGCGCGGCGCCCGAGCCCACGCGCTGACCGACGTCACCGGCTTCGGCCTGCTCGGCCACCTGCACGAGATGTGCGAGGCGAGCGGGCTGGCGGCTGAGCTCGACGCAGGCGCGGTGCCGGCGCTGCCGGGGGCGCTCGAGCTGGCCGAGGCGGGCACCGCGCGAGCCGGCGGCAGCGCCCGCAACGCCCGCGAGGCCCAGGCCTTCACCGACTTCGCGCCCGAGGTCGAGGGGGCCCGCCGGGCCTTGCTCAGCGACGCGATGACCTCCGGCGGCCTGCTCGCCGCGGTGCCGCCCGGCGCCTCGATGGAAGGCGTCCGGATCGGGGCGCTCCGCGACGGCAGGCCGGGCCGGATCGCGGTGGCCTGAGGAGACCGCGATGCGCGCCTGGCAGGAGGTCGAGCGCGACGGCGAACGCGACGCGGTGGCGATCGAGGAGCCGCTCGAGATCCGCGTCGACGGCCGCCCGCTCAGCGTCACGATGCGGACGCCCGGCCACGACGAGGAGCTGGCGCTCGGCTTCCTCTTCGGCGAGGGGCTGATCGACGGGCCGCGCGAGGCGGGCCTCACCGCCGACTTCGCCGCCAACACGATCGAGGTCACCGGGCCGCTCCTCCGCGATCCCGGCGAGCGCCGCTTCTACACGACCTCCTCGTGCGGGGTCTGCGGCAAGGGGGCGCTGGAGGAGGTCGCGGTGGCGAGCGCGCCGCTCGGCCCCGGCCCGGTCGTCGACCGCGCCCTGCTCGCCGCCCTCCCCGAGCGCCTCGAGCAGCCGACCTTCGAGCTGACCGGCGGCGTCCACGCGACCGGCCTCTTCGACGCGGCGGGCAAGCTGCTGATCGCCCGCGAGGACGTCGGCCGCCACAACGCGATGGACGAGGTGGTGGGACGGGCGCTGCTCGACGGCCTCCTGCCGCTCGCCGACCGCGTCCTCTGCGTCAGCGGCCGCCTCTCCTTCGAGCTGGTCCAGAAGGCGGCGGTCGCCGGGGCACCGATCCTGGTCGGCGTCGGCGCCCCGAGCAGCCTCGCGATCGAGCTCGCCGCCGATCGCGGCATGACCCTCGCCGGCTTTACCCGCCGCGGCCACACCAACGTCTACGCCGGCGCCGAGCGGGTGCGGTCGTCATAACGCCGGTCTACCGCGCGAAAGGTCGACCGCGCCAGGCGGGACCGCCGCGCTAGGCGGATTTGATCCCGCGGGCGATCTCGCGGAGCTCGTCCGGGGACCGTCCCGTCCTCCCCGCCGCCCAGCAGGCGAGCGGCGCGGCCGGGCGCTCCGAGTCATGGGCGGCGATCGCCGCCAGTTCGAGCAGCGCCGCTTCCTCCTCCTTGCTCGGCGCCTCGACGCCGATCTCCGCGCAGAACGCACGCAGCCACTCCTCGCGGGTGAGCTGGGCGGCCATCGTCAACCTCCGATCGCGCTCATCGTCCGGGCCGGGGGCCGGAACCCCGGCTCGTCGATCCGGTGCTTCAGCTCCTTGCGCCAGACCGCCGCGCGGACGATCGACTGCAGCTCGGCGTCGTCGGCGCCCGCCCGGAGCGGCCCCCGCAGGTCGGTCTCGTGCAGGGAGAAGAGACAGGTCCGCAGGCGCCCGTCGGCGGTCAGGCGCAGCCGGTTGCAGTCGGCGCAGAACGGCTCGGAGACCGGGTTGACGAAGCCGATCTCCCCGCGCCCGTCGGCGAAGGCGTAGACGAGCGCGGTGGCGTGCGGCTCGCGCGGGCGCTCTCTCAAGGGGTGGACCTCCTCGACCATCGCCCGCACCGCCGCCCCGGTCAGCACCTGCTCGGCGCGCCAGGCACGGTCGCCGTCGAGCGGCATGAACTCGATGAAGCGGACCTGGAAGCCGCGCTCGCGGGCGAGGTCGCAGAAGCGCAGCACGTCGTCGCGGCCGAGGCCGGGCATCGGCACGGCGTTGACCTTGACCGGGCGCACCTGCGGGAAGGCGGCGATCGCGTCGAGGCCGGCGAGCACCCGGTCGAGGGCGTCACGGCGGGTGATCTCGAAGAAGCGGGCGCGGGCGAGGCTGTCGATCGAAACGTTGACCCGGTCGATCCCGGCGGCGACGAGATCGGCGGCCTGGTCGGCAAGCAGGTAGCCGTTGGTGGTCAGCGAGAGGTCCTCGATCCCCTCGATCGCGCGGAGGCGGGCGACCAGCGCCGGGAACTCCCGGCGCACCAGCGGCTCGCCGCCGGTCAGGCGGACGTCGGTGATCCCGAGGCCGACCAGCAGCCGCACCAGCCGCTCGATCTCCTCGAAGGAGAGGATCTCCTCGCGCGGGATCCAGGGCATGCCCTCGGCGGGCATGCAGTAGCGGCAGCGGAAGTTGCAGCGGTCGGTGACCGAGACCCGCAGGTCGGAGATCAGCCTGCCGTGCGCGTCTTCGAGGGGCACATCAAGACCGTACCCCTTCAGCGATGTTCCGCACGCTCGCCGGAGAGCAGCGCCAGCGCGTGCGGCAACGCCGGGGCGATCGCCTCCCCGCACTGGCCGATGCTGCGCGGGCTGCCGGGGAAGTTGACGATCAGCGTGCGGCCGCGGGTGCCGGCGACGCCGCGCGCGAGCATCCAATGCGGCGTGTGGTCGCGCGAGACGGCCCGCATCGCCTCGGCGATCCCCGGCGCCTCGCGTTCGATCACCAGACGGGTCGCCTCGGGGGTCACGTCGTCGGGCGAGAACCCGGTGCCGCCGCTGGTCAAGACCAGGTCGACCCGGAGCTCGTCGCAGAAATGGCGCAGCCGCGGCGCGATCCGCCACTGGTCGTCGGCGACGATCTCGCGCACGGCGATCTCGAGGCCGAGCCCGCCGGCGAACTCGGCGAGGAGCGCACCGCTCTCGTCCTCCCCTTCGCCGCGCGCCTTCGAGGAGGAGACGGTGAGGATCGCGGCCCGCATCAGCCTCCAGCCTGCTCTTGGAGCCGCCACTCGCCGGAGCGCCCGCCGCTCTTGGTGAGCAACACGACCGACTCGATCGCGACGCCGCGCTCCAGCCCCTTGACCATGTCGTAGACGGTCAGCGCGGCGACCGAGGCGGCGGTCATCGCCTCCATCTCGACCCCGGTCTGGCCGACCGTGCGGGCCTCGGCGATCAGCTCGACCAGGCCCGCGTCGGCGTCGATACTCGCCGCGACGTCGACGAACGACAGCGGCAGCGGGTGACAGAGCGGGATCAGCGACGAGGTCTGCTTGGCGGCCTGGACGCCGGCGATCCGGGCGACGCCGAGCACCTCGCCCTTCGGCCCGTCGCCGCGCTCGACCGCGCGGGCGGTATCCGGGGACATCCGCAGCCGGGCGCGGGCGGTGGCGCGCCGCTCACTGGTCGGCTTCGCGCCGACGTCCACCATCCGCGCGCGCCCGTCGTCGCCGAGGTGGGTGAGATCGCTCACCAGGCACTCTCCCGCTCCGACCTGGCCGTCGTCGCCGGGCCGACGCCCTCCGACCGGGGTGCGCCGGTCGCCGCGGCGCCGGTCATCGGCTCGGGCGCGGCGCCCTCGACCCAGGCGCCCTCGCCTTCCGCGTCGAGCTCGCGCTTCCAGATCGGCGCCTCGGCCTTGATCCGGTCGATCGCCTCGCGCGCGCCCGCGAACGCTTCCTCACGGTGCCCGGCGGACACGGCGACGACGACGCCCGGCTCGCCGCGCGGCACCCGGCCGACGCGGTGCTCGGCGGCGGCGGCGAGCAGCCCGTGCCGATCGACGCACTCGGCGAGGATCGCCGCGATCCGCTCCTCCGCCATCTCCCGGTAGGCCTCGTAGTCGAGGCTCGCGACCTCCCGCGTCACGCCCTGGAAAGTGACGATCGCCCCTGCCCCCGGGTCGCCGACCCAGGCCGAGAGCCGCTCCGTCGAGAGCGACTCTTCCGTCACCGACGCGTGCGTCCTCCCAACCCGTAGACCTTTGTCGCCCTCTGGGCTACCAATGTCTACGGGTTGCCCCGATCCTGGCGCGCCCCCGGAGATCGGCGGGATCAGCGCCAGCTCATCGCCGGGGCCGATCGCCGTGCCCGCCGACGCGTACTCGCGGTTGACCGCCATCCGTAGCGACATCCGCTCGACCAGCTCGCCGAGGCCGGGGGCGGCGGCGAGCTGCTCGAAGGCGTCGCTGACGGTGGCGCCCTCGGGGAGCTCGATCTCGACCGAGTCGCGCCCGGCGCGCTCGCGCAGCATCGCGAAGAGGCGGACCGTGACGGTCATCGGCCCATGCTAGCCCGGTCGAGTAGCTCGACCTCGACGGTCTCGCCCGCGGCCACGCCGGCGCTCTCGGCCGGGACCAGCGCCAGGCAGTCGGCGGCGAGCATCGAGGTGAGGACGTGCGAGCCCTGCCGCGCCAGCGGCCAGGCGACCCAGCCGCGCTCGTCGAGTTCCAGGCGGCAGCGGACCGCGTGAGCGCGGTCGGTCGGCTTCGCGTAGGCGGCGCCGAGCCGCGCCGTCGTGCGTCGCGCGGCCGGCTCGCCACCCGCCATCGCGATCAGCGCCGGACGCACGAACAGCAGGAAGGTGACCATCACCGAGACCGGGTTGCCCGGCAGGCCGAAAACCAGCGTGTCGCCGTGGGTGCCGAACCAGGTCGGCCCGCCCGGTTTCAGCGCCACCCGCCAGAAGACCTCCTCGGCGCCGAGGTCGGCGAGCACGGCCTTGACGTGGTCGTGCTCACCGACCGAGACGCCGCCGCAGACGACCGTCACGTCGGCGTCGAGAGCGCGCTCGAGCGCAGCCCGCGTCGCCTCGGGCTCGTCCGGGGTCCAGTCGACCGAGACGACCTCGGCGCCCGCGAGCCGGGCAAGCGCCGGGACGGTGTGGGCGTTGGAGTCGCGGATCGCGCCCGGCCCGAGCGGCCGCCCCGGCGGGGTCAGCTCGTCGCCGCTGGTCACGACTGCGAGGCGCGGGCGGCGACGGACCGGCGCCGGATCGAGCCCGATCGTCGCCAGCGCCCCGAGCTCGGCCGGCCCCAGCTCGGCGCCGGCTCGCAGCACCGTCTCTCCCGCCGCGATGTCCTCGCCCGCGCGGCGGACGTTCGCGCCGACCTCAGCGGCGACCCGGATCAGGACCCGGCGGCGATCGGGTCCGGGGTCCACCTCGGTCAACCGGTCCCGCCCACGGTCGGCCTGGACCTCGGTGTCCGGCATGAGCGCGGCGTCGCGGTCAGCGCGCCGGGCGTGCCGACCCGGTGGGCGGCGAGAATCGCGTTCGGTGTCCTCGACCCGGACCACAGCGTCGGCGCCCTCGGGGAGCATCCCGCCGGTCGAGATCGCGATCGCCTCGCCCGCGCCAACCGCCCGCCCCGCGGGTCGGCCGGCGCGGGACTCGTCGACGATCATGAGGGCGACGGGGGAGTCGGCGCCGGCGCCGGCGACGTCCGCCGCGCGCACCGCGAAGCCATCCATCGCCGAGTTGTCGAACGGCTGGAAGGGAGCGTCGGCGACGGCATCGACGGCGAGCCTGCGTCCCAGGGCGCCCCCGAGTCCGACCTCTTCCGACGGGAGCACCTGAATCCGCGAGAGGACCTCGTGGCGCGCCGCCTCGATCTCGATCGCCTTCGCCATGCGCACACCCTGCCGTACCCGCTGCTGCGACACTCGGCCGGTGGTGGCACCAGCGAGCGCGGACGAGGTCGGGCCGACACCAACCGAGGCTCTCGGAGCGGTCCTCGCCGGTGGCCGCGGAAGCCGCCTCGGCGGCGCCAAGGCGACGGTCGAGCTGGCCGGCCGGCCGTTGATCTCCTATCCCCTCGCCGCGCTCGCCGCCGCCGGGATCGAGGCCTTTGTCGTTGCCAAGTCCAACGCCGATCTGCCGGACCTCGCTGACGCCGCCGAGAGCGACCGTCCCGGCGCCGCCGAACGATCCCCGCCCGGTGTCCGGATCATCACCGAGCCCGCCGAGCCGACCCACCCGCTGGCCGGGATCATCGCGGCGCTCCGGCACGCGGGCCGGCCGCTGGTCGTCGTCGGCTGCGACTTCCCGTTCCCGCCCCCCGGATTGCTCCGCGCGCTCGCCGACGCCGCCGCGCCCCTCGTCGTCCCCGCTCCCGGCGGGGCCTCGCAGCCACTGATGGCCCGCTGGTCCCCGCAGCTCCTCCCGCAACTCGAAGACGCCCTCGACCGCGAGGAGCCGCTGCGGCGCACGGTCACCGCTCTCGGCCCGCGCCTCCTCGACGACACCGAGCTGGCGCCGTTCGGCGACCCCGCCCGCGCCTTCTTCAACATCAACACCCCCGCCGACCTAGGCACTGCCGAGGCAATGGCCTGACCTGCGTTCGTACTTGGTCCGATATCGCGGCCCAAGCACGAACGCACCCGCCCCGGGCGCGCTATGTTCGCCTCATGGCGAGTGAAGAGCCCCGGTTCGTCTCGCGCGGCTTCACCGGCCGCCCGCACGGCCCCGGCGCCGACCGCCTGCCGCCCGGCCAGTATCTGGAGCGCGGCTTCCCGGTCCTCACCGCCGGCCCGACTCCCCGCGTCGAACCGAGCGAATGGAGCTTCCGGATCGACGGCATGGTCGACAACGAGCTCGAGTGGAGTTGGGACGAATTCGGGCAGCTTCCCGCCGAAGACGTGCCCTGCGACATCCACTGCGTCACGAAGTGGTCAAAGCTCGGCACCAGTTTCCGCGGCGTTTCGGTTGACGTACTACTCGAAGCCGCGCGCCCCGAGGGCGAGTTCTCGATGGCCCGCTCCTTCGGCGGCTACACGACCAACCTCGCGCTCGAAGACTTGACCGGCGGTCGCGCCTGGGTCGTCACCGAGCACGAGGGCGCCCCGTTGCCCCGCGAGCACGGCGGGCCCGCCCGCCTCCTCGTCCCCCACCTCTACTTCTGGAAGAGCGCCAAGTGGGTGCGCGGGCTGCGGATCATGGACCACGACGAGCCCGGCTTCTGGGAGTCGAACGGCTACCACAACCGCGGCGACCCCTGGAAGGAGGAGCGCTATTGGTCGGACTGACCGAGGTCGCGCAGCGCGCGCCGGGCCGCTGGCAGATCGCCGAGGTCGAGCAGATCCGGGTCGAGACGCCACGCACCAAGACCTTCCGGCTGCGCCTGCCGATGTGGATGCCGCACCTGCCGGGCCAGCACTACGACGTCCGCCTCACGGCGCCGGACGGCTACCAGGCCGAGCGGTCCTACTCGATCGCGTCCCCGCCGGACGACGAGGGTGCCGTCGAGTTGACCATCGACCGCCTCGACGACGGCGAGGTTTCGCCCTATTTCCATGACGTTCTCGTCGAGGGCGACCAGGTCGAGGTCCGCGGCCCCTTCGCCTCCTACTTCGTCTGGCGCGGCGAGGTGCCGGTGCTGCTGATCGGCGGCGGCTCCGGCGTCGTGCCGCTGATGTGCATGCTGCGCCACCGCCGCCGCGCCGCGCCCGAGGCGCCGATGCGCCTCCTCTACTCGGCCCGCGCCCGCGCCGAAGTCATCTACGCCGACGAGCTCGGCGACGACGCGATCGTCGCCCTCACCCGCGAGCTCGAGGGCGTGCCGATCGAAGGCCTCCCCCGCGTCCAACTCGGCCGCATCTTCCCGGGGCTGATCGCCGCCGAGGCGTTCGACTCCGGCCTCGCCTTCGTCTGCGGCTCGAACTCTTTCGTCGAGTCGATCAGCCAGATGCTGCTCGCCGCGGGATACGCGCCGGACCGGATCCGCACCGAGCGCTTCGGGCCGACCGGCTGACGGCGCCCGGGCCGGGCTACGCGTCGCCGATGAGGCGCGTGGCGGTCGCCTTCCAGACGGCGACGACGCGGGCGCCGGGACGGAGGTCGAGGCGCGCGGCCGAGGCGGCGGTGACCTCGGCGACGAGTGGCTCGGGCGCGGCGAGGCCGACCCGGGCGCGCGAGCCGATCGTCGTCACCGAGGTGACCTCACAGGCGAGGCGATTGAGGCGCGAGTCGACTGGCGCGACGGATGGGCGGGCGTCTGTGGCGAAGGCTGCGCCAGTGGTCGGCGCGCCGGGTAGGCTGGCGTCCGTGGCGCCTGGCGCGCCAAGGGCCGGTACGCCGGGTGCGCCAAGGGCCGGTACGCCAGGTGCGCCAAGGGCCGGTACGCCAGGTGCGCCGGCGGGCATCGGGCCGCCGACCTCGATCGAGATCTCCCACGGGAAGACGCTCAGGGACACCGGGCCGCGCGCGCGGTCGGCGCTCCAAACCTCGGCGCCGGCCGGCAGGCGGACCAGGGTCAGGTCGCCCTCGCCGACCGCCTCTCCGCGCAGCACCACCGCGCCCGCGAAGTCGGCGACGAAGGGCGAGGCCGGGGAGGCGGAGATCGAGGCGGCGGTGCCGCGCTGGACCTCGCGCCCCGCGTCGATCACGACCAGCTCGCCCGCCAAGACGGCGGCCTCCTCGAAGGAGTGGGTGACGAGGACGACCGGCGTCGCCGTCTCGGCGAAGACGGCGCGCAGCTCGGCGATCGCCTCGCGGCGGGTGGTCGAGTCGAGCGCCGCGAGCGGCTCGTCGAGCAGCAGTACCGGCGGCCGCGCCGCCAGCGCCCGGGCCAACGCGACCCGCTGGCGCTCGCCGCCGGAAAGCGTCGCCGGCCGCGCCTCGGCGAGCGCCGCCACCCCGAAGCGCTCGAGCATCGCCAGCGCCGCCTCCCGCCGCTCGCGCCGCGGCCCCCGCATCCCGTAGGCGACGTTGCGCCAGGCGCTCATGCTGGGGAAGAGCGCGTAGTCCTGGAAGAGGAAACCGCAGCCGCGCCGCTCCGGCGCCAGGTCGACGCCGCGCCCGGTGTCGAGCCAGACGGAGTCGCCCAGCTCGACCCGGCCGTCGCGCGGCGAGAGCAGCCCCGCGATCGCCCGCAGCATGCTCGTCTTGCCCGATCCGGACCGCCCGACCAGCGCCAGCGGCGCCCCCGCCGCCGCGCGCACCTCGAGATCGAGCTCGAATGCGCGCAGCGGCGTCCGCACGCGCGCCGTCAGCGTCGCGCCCGGCGCCGCCGTCGAACTCTCCGGCGTCGCCGCCCTCACAGCCGCGCCGCCCCGTCGTCCGCCGCGGGCCGGTCCCCGCCCAGCAGCTTCACTCCGAGCAACAGCGCCGCCGACACCAGGATCAGTATCGCCGACAGAGCCAGCGCCGCCACGAACCCGCCCGGTTCGGCGAAGTCGGAGAAGATCGCCAGGGGGGCGGTCCGCGTCACCCCTTGCAGCGAGCCCGCAAAGAGAAGCGTCGCCCCGAACTCGCCCAGCGCCCGACCCCACGACAACGCCACCCCCGAGGCAAGGCCGCCGCGGGCGCTCGGCACGGCGACCGTCGCGAACGCCCGGAAGGGACCGGCGCCGAGCGTCCGGGCCGCCTCCAGCAGCCGCCCGTCGACCGCCGCGAACGACGCCACCGCCTGGCGCAGGAAGAAGGGCGCCGAGACGAAGACCAGGGCGACGACGACGCCCGCCGTCTCGAAGACCAGTTCTATCCCCAGCGCCGAGACCGCCCCGCCGAGGATGCCGTGCGGGCCGAAGGCCGCGAGCAGGGCGATCCCCGCGACCGCGGGCGGCATCACCAGCGGCAGCTCGATCACGGTCAGCACCACCGAGCGCCCCGGGAAGTCGCGCGCCGCCAGCAGGTAGGCGGCCGGCGTCCCCACCACGACGACGATCGCCAGCGCGATCAGCGTCGTCTTCAGGCTCAGCAGCAGCGCTTCGCGCGCCGATTCTTCGCCGAGCGCTTCGACCAGCCGCCCCGGGCTGACGTTGGCGAAGACGGCGACGATCGGGACGAGCAGGAAGGCGAGGGTCGCGAGCGCGGCGACGAGGGCCAGCCCCGCGAACCACGACCGCCTCACGGTGGCGGCAGGAACCCGGCTTCGCGCAGGTCTTCCTGGCCTTCGCCTTCGACCAGCCCGGCGACGAATTCTTCGGCGGCCTCCTTGTCGCCGCTCGACTTGACCACGGCGACCCCGTATTCGACGTCCGGCTGGAGCTTGGCCGGGATCGAGACCGGTTCCAGCGCTGCCGCCGCCTTCGCGTCGGTGACGTAGACGAAGCCGGCCTCGGCGGCCCCCTGTTCCAACTTGGCGACGATCGAGGCGACCTCGGTCTCTTCCGAGACCACGTTCGACATGATCGCTTCGCGTTCGGCGGCGGGCAGGCGGCCGAGCACGGTGCGCGTGTAGGAGCCGACCGGCACGCTCGGGTCGCCGATCACCAGCTTCACCCCGGGCTTGGCGAGGTCGGCGAGGCTCTTGATGCTGCTGCCTTCCGGCACCGCGATCACCAGTTCGTTGCCGGCGAACACCTGCGGCTTTTCGACCAGCCCTTCCTCGAAGAGTTCCTGCGGGTAGTCGGTGTCGGCGGAGGCGAAGACGTCGGCCTTGGCGCCCTGCTGGATCTGCGCCGCGAGTTCGTCGGAGCCGGCGAAAGACGCCTTCACCTGCGCGCCTTCGAAACTTTCGCCGTATTTCGTCACCGCTTCGGTCAGGGACGAGGCGCCGAGGACGATCAGCGTGCCGCTGCCGGAGGAGCCGGCCGAGCCGTCCGCCGTGGAGGCGCCCGACGCTTCCCTCGCGCCGGAGGTCGAGCCTCCCCCGCCGCAGCCGGCGACGACGAGTGCCCCGAGCCCGGCGGCGAGGACGAGCAGCCCCGCGCGGCTCAATCGCCCACCTGGACCATCACCGAGGTCGCCTTCACGGTCGCCGTCGCCTTGACCCCCGGGGCGAGGCCGAGCTCTTCGACCGAGTCGCGGGTGATCGCGGCGGTGACCAGGTGCGGCCCGGCCTCGATCTCGACCAGGGCCATCACCCCGTCCGTCTCGACCGAGCGGACCACGCCGGCGAAGCGGTTGCGGGCGGAGAAGGTGTCGCCGGTCGCGTGGCGCGGCGGCGCGGCGCGCAGCCGTTCGATCTCGGCGACCGGGACGCGCCGGCGGTTGCGCGGGTCGCGGGTCGTCCGCACTTTCCCGGAGCGGTCCCAGCGGCGCAGCGTGTCGGTGCTGACCCCGAGCATCTTCGCCGCCTCGCCGATCCCGACCGTCTCAGCCATGCCTATGCACTGTATAGGCAGATGCGCCGCGCTGCACGGGTTATCGGCCGATCGCGATGCGCAGCCGCGCCGTGATCGTGCCGACCACACCGGGTAGCCGATAGCCGTGCCCGATTCGGCCGCCGCCCCCTTGCCCGACTACAAGTGGATCGCCCTGATCAACACCACGGTCGGGATGCTGCTGGTGACGATCAACTCCTCGATCCTCCTGATCGCCCTCCCCGACATCTTCCGCGGCATCGGCATCGACCCGCTCCAGCCGCAGAACACCAACTACCTGCTGTGGATGATCCTCGGCTTCCTGGTGGTGACCGCGGTGCTGGTCGTCAGCCTCGGCCGGCTCGGCGACGTGTTCGGCCGCGTCCGCACCTACAACCTCGGCTTCGCCGTCTTCACCGTCTTCTCGATCCTCCTCTTCATCACCCCGTTGAAGGGCTCCGCCGGGGCGCTCTGGATCATCGGCATGCGGGTCGGCCAGGGGGTCGGCGGGGCGATGCTCTTCGCCAACTCGAGCGCCATCCTCACCGACGCCTTCCCCGAGAACCAGCGCGGCCTGGCGCTCGGGATCAACGGCGTCGCGGCGATCACCGGCTCCTTCCTCGGCCTGGTGATCGGCGGGGTGCTGGCGCCGATCGACTGGCGCCTCGTCTTCCTCGTCTCGGTCCCGTTCGGCCTCTTCGGCACCATCTGGGCCTACCTCAAGCTGGTCGACCTGAGCGAGCGTCGCCCGGCGAAGATCGACTGGCTCGGCAACGTCACCTTCGCCGTCGGCCTGATCGCGGTGATGGTCGGCGTCACCTACGGCATCCAGCCCTACGGCGGCCACGTGATGGGCTGGACCAGTCCCAAGGTCCTCGCCGAGCTGATCGGCGGCATCCTCGTCCTCGGCGTCTTCTGCGTCGTCGAGACGCGGGTGCGCGAACCGATGTTCAACCTCGACCTCTTCCGCATCCGGGCGTTCACCGCGGGGAATTTGGCGAGCTTCCTCTCGGCGATCGGGCGCGGCGGCCTGCAGTTCGTGCTGATCATCTGGCTGCAGGGGATCTGGCTGCCCCAGCACGGCTACAGCTTCACCGAAACGCCGCTCTGGGCGGGCATCTACCTGGTGCCGCTCGCGGTCGGCTTCCTGCTCGCGGGACCGCTCTCCGGGATCCTCTCCGATCGCTACGGGGCGCGGCCGTTCGCGACCGGCGGGATGATCCTCGCCGCGATCTCCTTCGTTCTCCTCGAGCAGCTACCGGTCGACTTCGACTACTGGGCCTTCGCCGCGCTGATCTTCCTCAACGGTGTCGGCATGGGCCTCTTCTCCTCGCCCAACCGGGCCGGGATCATGAACAGCCTGCCGCCGCGCCAGCGTGGCGCCGGGGCGGGAATGGCGGCGACCTTCCAGAACTCGGCGATGGTCCTCTCGATCGGCATCTTCTTCTCGCTGCTGATCATCGGCCTCTCGGCGGGGCTGCCGGAGGCGCTCCGCGGCGGCCTCCAGGAACACGGGGTCGCGGCGCACGAAGCCGCCCGGATCTCCGAACTACCGCCGGTCGCGAGCCTCTTCGCGGCCTTCCTCGGCTACAACCCGGTGGAACACCTCTTGGGACCGCACGTGCTGAACAGCCTCCCCCACGCCCAAGCCGCGACCCTGACCGGCCGCTCCTTCTTCCCGCAGCTGATGAGCGGGCCGTTCGCCGAGGCCCTCGGCGCCGCCTTCACCTTCTCGGCGATCGCCTGCCTGGTCGCCGCGGCGGCCTCCTGGCTGCGCGGCGGCAAGTACCACTGGTCCGAGGAAGCCTCCGAGGACGGGACCTCGCAAGGCGGGATGCCCCCCGGCGGACCGCCCGGCGGCGAGGCCCCGGCGCCGCGCCGCGTCCCGCCGCGTCCGACCACCAGGCCGGTGCACCGATGAGGAAGCTGATCGCCCTCTCGGCCTCCTACGGGGCGGGCGGCAACGCGGTCGGGCAGGCGCTCGCGGAGCGCCTCGGCGTCCCCTTCGTCGACCGCGCCATCCCGGTCAAGGTCGCCGAGGAGCTCCAGGTGACCTTCGAGGAAGCCGACTCCTTCGAGGCCGACAGCCCGGGCCGGCTGGAACGCCTCCTGCGCGGCTTCGTCGGCCTCGACGCGACCGGCCCGACCCCCCTGCCCCCCGACGCCCTCACCTCCGACGACTTCCGCCGCGAGACCGAGAAGGTCCTCCTCGGCCAGTGCGAGACCGGCGAGGGCGTCATCCTCGGCCGCGCCGCCGCGATCGTCCTCCACGACGACCCCCGCGTCCTCAAGGTCCGCCTCGACGGCCCCCGCGATGCCCGCCTCCGCCAAGCCATGCGCCTCGGCGAAGTCGACGAAGCCCCCGCCTCCCGCACCCTCGACCACCTCGACCGCACCCACGCCGACTACGCCCGCGAGCTCTACGGCGCCGACATCACCGCCTTCGAGCACTACGACCTGCTGATCGACTCGACCCGCATCCCGATCGACACCTGCATCGACCTGATCTGCACGGCGGCGCGAGCGGAAGACGACGCCGCCGCGGCGGCACCGAGGGGTGGCTGAGGGGACTCGAACCCCCGACCGCCTGGACCACAACCAGGAGCTCTACCAACTGAGCTACAGCCACCGCGCCGCATCAAATCTAGCGAGCCTGGGCGTCAGACGTGGCCGGCGATCGGGTGGGGCCGGTAGGACTCCTCGAGGGCGGCGATGTCGGCGTCGGAAAGGTCTAGGTCGACGGCGGCGATGGCGTCGGCGAGATGCTCGGGTTTGGTGACGCCGACGATCGGGGCGGTGACGACCGGGTTGGAGAGGAGCCAGGCGAGGGCGACTTGGGCGGGCGAGCGGTCGAGGCGGTCCGCCACCTCGTGGGTGCGGGTGACGATCTCGGCGTCCTCGTCGACGTAACGGCTGAGGACGAGTTTGTCGGTCTCGGTGCGCGCGGTGGCGGCGGCGTCCCAGGGGCGGGTGAGGCGGCCGCGGGCGAGTGGGCTCCAGGGGATGACGCCGATTTCCTGGTCGGCGCAGAGGGGGAGCATCTCGCGCTCCTCCTCCCGATTGAGCAGGTTGTAGTGGTCCTGCATCGAGACGAAGCGGGCCCAGCCGCGCTGGTCGCTGATCGCCAGCGCCTTCGCGAACTGCCAGACGAACATCGACGAGGCCCCGATGTAGCGGGCCTTCCCCGCCCTGACGACGTCGTTCAGCGCCTCCAAGGTCTCCTCGATCGGCGTCTCGTAATCCCAGCGGTGGATCTGGTAGAGGTCGACGTAGTCGGTGCCGAGGCGCCGCAGGCTGTGGCCGACACGTCCATGCCGGTCGGCCCGAACTTCGTGTAGCGCATCTAGAACCTTTCTATGAGGGGTGCGACCTCGCGGCCGATCAGTTCGATCGCGCCGGTGTCGCGGTGCAGAAGGTGCTGGGCCATCACCCGCGTGCAGCCCGCCTCGTGGAGCGCGTGCAGGTGCTCGACCGCCTCCTCCACCGTGCCGATGATCATGTGGTCGGCAGCCCGCGCCAGGAAGGCCTCGCCGTCGTCATCCTTGCCCTGCCACCGCATCAGGCGGTCGGCGCGGTCGACGACCTCCTCCCGCGACTCCCCCACGATCCAGCCGGTCATCACCGAGAGCGGCAGCGTCGCCGGGTCGCGCCCCTGCTTCTCGCAGGCCGCGTCGAGCTTGCCGCGCAGCTCGCGGACCCTTTCCACCCCGGCGTTGACGGTGTTGTACTCCGACGCCCAGCGCATGGCGATCCGCAGGCTGCGCGGCCCGCCCGACCCGCCGACGATCAGCGGCATCGGCCGCTGCACCGGCTTCGGCAGCGCGTCGAGGTCGACGATCTTGAAGTGCTCACCGTCGAAGCTGAACGCCCCGTCGGCCCACTGCCTGGTGACGATCTCCATCTGCTCTTCGAAGGCGTCCATCCGCGGCCCGATCTCCGGCAGGTCGAACCCGTAGGCCTCGTGCTCGCGGTCCCACCACCCGGCGCCGAGCCCCGGCTCGACCCGGCCGCCGCTGATCTGGTCGACGGTCACCGCCGACTTGGCGAACACCGACGGGTGGCGGAAGGTCGCCGGCGAGACCATCGTCCCCAGCCGCAGCTTCTCGGTCACCGTGGCGAGCGCCGCCAGCGTCGCCCAGGCGTCGAGCGAGCCCCGCTCGCGCCGGTCTTCGACCGACAGGTAGTGATCGGAGCGGAAAAGCGTGCCGATGCCGCTGCGCTCACAGGCCCCGGCGATCGCCACCCAGTCGTCCCAGGTGACGTCCTCCTGGCCCTCGATCATCAGCGTGACTTCCACGCCGCCAACCTACCCAAGTGCCGGCGCCGGCATGCGCGGGCACGGCTACGCCGCGACGGGCAACCGGTCCAGCTTGGCGACCGTTTCGGTGCAGGCCTTGGCGACCTCGCGGCCCTTGACCTGGAAGTGCTCGGAGAAGAAGCGCTCGTGGTCAGCGTGCTCGTGGAAGTGGTGCGGGGTGAGCACGGCGGAGAAGACCGGCACGCCGGTGTCGAGCTGGACGCGCATCAGGCCGTCGATGACCGCCTCGGCGACGAAGTCGTGGCGGTAGATGCCACCGTCGACGACCAGTCCGGCGGCGACCACGGCGCGGTAGCGGCCGCTTTCGGCGAGGCGCTTGGCGTGCAGCGGGATCTCGAAGGCGCCGGTCACCTCGAAGAGGTCGATCTCCTCGGCGGCGACGCCGCGCGCCTCCGCCTCGGCGAGGAACGAGTCGCGGCACTCGTCGACGATCTCGCGATGCCAACACGATTGGACGAAGGCGATCCGCCCCGCCCGCTGCTGGACTCCGCTGCTCTCCATGGCCCGCTCCTCTCGGTTCGAAATGCGTGAGGCCGAGGGTATCGCGGCTTGCGCGGTTGGAAATCCTCGCTATCCGGGCTTTTCCAACCACGGAGCGGCGCCCGCGGCTACTCCCCCGCGTTGAACTCGGCGATCGCGATCGCCAGCATCACCAGCCCGAGCGCGAAGACGGTGAAGATCTGCAGCGCGATCGGCACCTCCCAGCCGAACCAGGTGATCGGCGGGTTCAGCGTGTGGGTCGCCTCGGCGGAGAGGTTCAGGTTGTCGAAGACGAGCGTGCGCATCGGCGCGACCGCGTAGGTGATCGGGTCGATCCGGTTGAGGAAGGCGAGCCAGCCGGGCAGGTCCCCGGACGGGAAGAGCGCGCCGGAGATGAAGAACATCGGCGTGACGATCATCTGCATCACGCCCATGAACGACTGCATCTGTTTGATCCGCGCCGCGATCATCACCACGAAGGCGGTGATGCTGAAGGCGAGCAGGAGCTGCAGGGCGAAGACGCCGAGCACGAGGCCGACGCTGTACGGGACGTGGACCGCCCAGGCGAGCGCCAGCAGGATCAGCCCCTGGAACGAGGCGACGGTGGCGCCGCCGAAGACCTTGCCGATCACGATCGAGCTGCGCCGCACCGGCGCCACCATCATCTCCCGCAGGAAGCCGAACTCGCGGTCCCAGACGATCGAGGCGGCCGAGAACATCGCGGTGAACATCACCGAGATGCAGAGGACGCCCGGGTAGATGAAGGTCTTCAGGTCGACGCCGTGGGTGCTCGCGGCGGAGAGCTGCTGGAGGCCGGAGCCGAGGACGAAGAGGAAGAGCAGCGGCTGGACCAGCGAGGTGACGATCCGCATCCGGTCTTTCTGGAAGCGGATCAACTCGCGGCGCCAGACGATCTTCACCGCGCGCAGCTCGGAGCGCCAGCTGCGCGGCGGGACGCGGACTTCGACCGTGGGCGGCGGCGCGGGGCTGCCGGCGCCGGCACCCGCCGGGAGCGGCTCGGTCGTGCTTGCCATCGTGGTGGGGCGCGGGCGGGCGTCGCTCATCGCCGTCCCGCCATCGCCTGCATCACGGCGCGGTTTTTGTTTTTCGACGCCGACTCCTCGGCGTCGCGAATCGTCGACCCGGTGTGGCTCATGAAGACGTCGTCGAGGGTCGGCCGGGAGAGGTTGACCGACCTGATCGGCACACCCAGCTCGGCGAAGAGCCGCGGCACGAACTCCTCCCCGTCGGCGACGGCGAAGCTGACGACGCCCTCGGCGACGGTCGCCTCGAGGCCGAAGCGCTCGCCCAGCTCGGCGATCGCCTTCTCGTCGTCGGCGGTCTCGATCCGGATCCGGTCCGCCCCGACCGCTTCTTTCAGCGCGCCCGGGGTGTCGAGGGCGACGATTTCGCCGTGGTCCATGATCGCGATGCGGCCGCAGAACTCGGCCTCGTCCATGTAGTGGGTGGTCATGAAGATCGTGATCTCCTCGCTCTGCTGGAGCTGGCGGATGTAGCCCCAGATCGAGGCGCGCGTCTGCGGGTCGAGGCCGATCGTCGGCTCGTCGAGGAAGAGGACGCGGGGCGAGTGCATCAGGCCGCGGGCGATCTCGAGGCGGCGCCGCATGCCGCCGGAGAAGGTCAGCACCTGCGAGTCGCGGCGCTCCCAGAGGCCGACCATCGTCAGGACCTGCTCCATGCGCGGCTTGACGACCTTGCTTTCGACGCCGTAGAGCTCGGCGTGCAGGCGCAGGTTCTGCTCGGCGCTCAGGTAGCCGTCGAGGGTCTGGTCCTGGAAGACGAGGCCGATGTGGCGGCGCACGTCGTCGCGCGCGGCGACGACGTCGAAGCCGGCGACCTCGGCACCGCCCGAGGTCGGCTTGGCGAGGGTGCAGAGCATGTTGATCGTCGTCGTCTTGCCCGCCCCGTTGGGGCCGAGGAAGCCGAAGACCTCGCCGCCGCCGACGTCGAAGCTGACGCCTTTGACGGCCTCGAAGTCGCCGAAAGATTTGCGGAGGTCTTTGACGGATATCGCGGGAGTTGGCATGAGGGGTGGGGAGAGAAGTGCGGCGCCAGTCCCTGAACGCCCACGAGGGACCCGGCCTGTACAGCGTACGGAGACGAACGCACCGGGCCTCCGTCCGGGTCCAAGGTACGGTTGGCGCATGCGGCGCAGCAAGCTCGCGGCGGTCAGGTCCGGAGCGCAGCCGGCGGACGCGCTCGGCGCGGCTATCCGCGGCGCCGTCGCCCGCGGCGCCACCGCGAGCGCGATCGAGGCCCGCGGCGCGGAAGCGGTGGGCGCCCTGGCGATCGGCGCCCTCGCGGTCGGCGCGGCGGCGGTCGGCGGCTTCGCGATCGGCCGCCTCTCGGTCCGCCGCCTCAAGGTCGGCCAGGCGACCTTCGAAAAGCTCGAGATCGAGGAGCTGGTCGTCGACGACCTCGAGATCGGCCGCCTCACCGTCCGCGAAGGCGACAACCCCGCGAGTCGCTGACGGGTTTCCGAGGTCAACCGCCATATGTGGCCGAAAAGTCGGAAGCATTGCCTGGGGACGGCGGCGGCGCTCGTCGGCGCCGCGCTCGGCGTCGGCGCCGCACTGCTCGCCGCGGGCCTGGCCGGCGCGGTTGGTCCGTACCCCGACCTCGGCTCGTGTCCGGTCTTCCCCGCGCCGCCCGCGTCCCTTTCGCCGCGCGCCCCGTCGCTGCCGACCGAGGCGGCCTGGAACCAGAACATCTCGAAGGCGCCGCGCGCCCACGGTTCGGCCAAGGTCATCGGCTACATCGACGCGCACGGCGGGGACGCGATCCACCCCGACTTCGGCTCGCCGCGCGCCTACGGCTTCCCCTACGCGGTGGTCGGCGCGGGCGCCAAGAAGCTGCCGATCCACTACATCGCCTACGGCTCGGAAAGCTCACGCGGGCCGTTCCCGATCCCGCCGAATGCGCCGGTCGAGGGCGGCGCCCACGCCGACGGCGACCGCCACGTCCTCGTCGTCGACCACTCCGCCTGCAAGCTCTACGAGCTCTACGACGCCACCTTCAAGGGCAAGCCGAAGCCGCACTGGGACGCGGGCTCGGGCGTCGAATGGGACCTCCGCTCCGCCGCCCTGCGCCCCGATGGCTGGACCTCCGCCGACGCCGCCGGGCTGCCGATCTTCCCCGGCCTGGTCGGCTACGAAGAAGCCGCTGCGGGCCAGGTCAGCCACGCGATCCGGGTCACCATGGACAGCACCCGCAACGCCTGGATCCACCCCGCCTCCCACTGCGCGGGCGACACCTCGAGTGGCGCCGCGCCGCCGATGGGCCTGCGCCTGCGCCTCAAGGCGGGCTACCCGCTCGGCGGCATGGGCAC
Source organism: Solirubrobacterales bacterium (assembly GCA_036495785.1). GTDB lineage: Bacteria > Actinomycetota > Thermoleophilia > Solirubrobacterales > 70-9 > VAYN01. Next base: position 22,429 of record DASXMH010000001.1, on the reverse strand, counting down.
GGCGGCCCGCGCGATCGCCGTGGCGATGAATGAATACGGCCTGATCGTCGCCGACAACGGATCGAATTGGTACATCTCCGGCACGAGCGACCGCCGCTGGGACGACGAAGAACTCGATGCCCTGAAGGCGATCCCTGGCAGCGCCTTCGAAGTCGTCAGGTCCGCTGCCGCCGTCCGACCCTGCTGACCCGCCGGCCGGCGCCGCCGATCAGCTGCCACACCTTGCCGAGCGTGGCGATGACGATGAAGGCGACGCCGAGGCCGATCGCCCCGAGGACGATGATGAAGACGATGAACGCGACGATCGCGATGGGGATCAGAAGGACTTTCAAGGGCCAGAGAAACTAACGGGCGCTTCACATCCGCGACGGCGGAGCGGGCTAAGGTGTCCCGGTCTGGATTCAGGCGATGTTGTCCGAGCGCATAATCGCAAGCAGCGGCAGAGGCAGTAGGCGGGCCCGGCGGGGCGCCGGGATGACAACGTGCGCCCTCGTGTTCGTGCTCGCCCTGCTCGGCCCGGCGGCGCCCGGCGCGGCGGCCATGGGCGGAGCCGAAGCAGGCGCTTCCGGCAACTCGACCGCAGCCGCCGGCGCGCAGGCCTCCGGAGCGCGCGGCTCCGCCTCGCTGGGCGCCTTCGGCGAAGCGCTGATCACCGCGCTCGGCGCCGCCCGCGCCGAACAGGCGGTCGACGCGATCGGCAACGGACTGGCGCTCTCGGAGGCCCAGAAGCAGATCGCCGCGACCGAGCGCAAGCTGGCCCGGGAGGAAGCCGCGGCGGCCGAAGCCGAACCGGAACCGACTCTCACGGCGACCGAAGAAGTCAAAGACCCGTCCGAAATGCCGCCCGCCTCCGCCGGCAGCAACGGCACCCAGGTCCCCCACTCCGGCGGCGGGCGCCTCTTCGCCCATACCCGGGTCGGCGACACCGGCTCGACCGCGATCCTCCTCTCCGGCATCGCCCTCGCCCCGCCCGACGCCCCGGAAGCGGTGCAGAAAGTCATCAACGCCGCCAACACGATCGTCGGCCGCCCCTACATCTGGGGCGGCGGCCACGCCTCCTTCTACTCCTACGGCTACGACTGCTCGGGCTCGGTCAGCTTCGCCCTCTTCGGCGGCGGCCTGATCCCGGAACCGCTGACCTCGGGCTCGCTGGAGGGCTGGGGCGAACCCGGCCCGGGCAAATGGATAACCGTCTACGCCAACGCCGGCCACACCTTCATGGAGATCGCCGGCCTGCGCTGGGACACGGTCGGCGACGCCCGCGGCACCGGCCCGCGCTGGCACCTGATGCCGACCGGCACGGAAGGCTTCGCCGCCCGGCACCCCCCGGGGCTGTAAGGCCGGCTCCGTAAAGGCCCGCCCTGGGGACGGCCCGCCCGCGCCCGTCCGCCCCGCCCTACCCGTCCGGAAACGGCTGGATCGGGATGCCGTGGTCGGTCTCCCGCATCCCCAGCTCGTAGGCACCCCCGCCCGCCAGGGTCAGCCGGCGCGGGGGCAGGCCGGGGCGTTCGACGGTCAGCTCGAGGTCGGCGACCTAGCAGTTGACGGTGTGGTGCTCGCCGCCCTTCGGATCGGCGTAGAGCCAGCCGACGAAGTCCTTCTGCGGTGCCTCGACACGCCCGTGGACGACGATGTCCTTGCCCGGCAGGGAGAAGGAGCAGGCGGTGGGCGACTCCTCGATCCGGGCCGAGCGGATCGCGCCGAGCCCGCCGAGGCGGTGCCGCACGCCGTCGAGCGCCAGCATCCCGGCCGGCACCCAGGGGGTGATCTTGGGACCAAGCTTGATCCTGGCGGCACCGACGTCGAACCAGGCGTCCGGGGCGTCGGCGAAGCCGGTGCCCTCGATCCAGACCCAGCGCTCGGCGTGCTCGGTGCCCCAGTTATGGCCGATCATCCCCGGCCAGCCGGCGATCTCGAGAGATGCGCCACCGACCTCGAGCGTGCCGTCGAAGACGGCGTCCGGGAACGGGGCGACGAACTTCGTCCGCGGCAGCGGCGCCTCGTAGAGCCAGTCGGCGGGCAGGTAGCGGCAGGGCTCGTCGCCGCCGCCGAAGCGCAGCGACCACGACGCGGCAAGCGCCTCGGTGTCGACCGCCCCCTCCCCCCTGCCCGGGCCGATCTCGGCTCGCCCCGATCCAGCCTCCGCCCCGACCGGACCGCCTGCGCCGGGGACCGCAACGTCGATCCAGCCGGCGGCCGGGGCCGAGAGCCCGCTCGCCGGGACGGTCAGCTTGGTCGCCCGCGGCGCCGGCGCCCCGCGGTCGAAGAGCGTGAACCAGATCGAGCCGGTCGGCTCCTCTCCCGGCCGCTTGTGGACGGTGTGGCGGATCCAGAGACCGAGGCCGCCGTCCGGCCCGCACGCCTTGACGTAGAAGCTCTCGTAGTGGCCCGCCTTGGCGGCGGCATCCACGAAGCGCGCCCGTTCCTCCACGGCCCAGAGACTAATGCCCATCCACTGGCCTCTGGCCGGCCGGCCAGTTAGGCTGACACCCGTGCAGGGAGAGGCCGCCGAGAGATTCGTCGTCTTCGGCCTGCGGGTGCTCGCGCTGAGCTTCGCTGTCGTCGGCATCCTCTATCTCGCGCTGCCGAGTCCCTCGCTCGACTTCATGTCGAACGTCGGCGAACTGTTCGGCAACCACACCCGCGCGCCGCACACGCAGGAGTACCTCTGGCTGTCGCTGGGCTTCGCCTACATGGTGGTGATCACCGGCATCTGCCTGATCGCCCAGGCCGATGTCGTCCGCTACCGGCCGCTGCTCCTGCTCCTCGCCGCCGGCAAGGCCGCCTCCTCGCTCACCTCGCTCGCCTTCTTCCTGCTCCAGGACCACGTCTTCGGCTACCTGCTCGGCTTCCTCGTCGACGGCTCGCTGATCCTGCTGGCGCTGTGGCTCTGGATGCTGATCGGACGGGCGGACCGGCCGATCGATCCGGGCGGCCGACGCCGCGGCCTCGGCGGCCGCGAACGGCGCACCCTGAGCGCGATCTGCGCGACGATGGCGCCGGGGGTCGACGGCCTGCCCGCCGCCGAGCGCGAGGTCGAGGTCTCCGCCCCGGTCGCCGAGTTCCTACGCTCCGCCCCGCCTCACCTCCTGCTGCAGCTCCGCCTCGCCCTGCGCGCCTTCGAGTGGCTGCCATTCCCGCGCCGCTTCAGCCGCCTCGACCAGGACCGGCGCGAACGCCTCCTGCAGCGTCTCGAAGGCTCGCGCCTGTCACTCAGACACGACCTGCTGCTGATGGCGAAACTGTTCTCCACCCTCGGCTACGCGGCGGCGCCGGCAGTGCAGGCGAAGGTCGGCAACGAGATCGCCTGCCGCCTCGCCGACGGCGGCGCCCCCGAGCCCGCCGGCTCGCTCGGCGACACCCGGCCGCGGGGCGAGGGCGAGGAATGCGACGTGGTGATCGTCGGCTCCGGCGCGGGCGGCGCGGTCGCCGCCGCGACCCTGGCCGAGGCGGGCCTCGACGTGCTGGTGCTCGAGGCGGGCGGCCACTACGACCGCGATTCCTACCCCGGCGGCCAGCTCGAGGCGGTCAAGCGCCTCTACCGCGGCGGCGGCCTGACCGTCGCTGCGGGCAAACCGCCGATCGTGGTGCCGGTGGGACGGGTCGTCGGCGGCACCACCGTGGTCAACTCCGGCACCTGCTTCCGCGCCCCTGAGCCGGTGCTCGACGACTGGGCGCAGCGGTTCGGGATCGACTGGGCGCGCGACCTCGACGCCGACTTCGCCGAGGCCGAGGAGATGCTGCGGGTGACGCCGCTCGACCCGGAGCGGATGGGCCGCAACGGCCGGCTGGCGATGGAGGGCGCCGCGGCGCTCGGCGCCCGCGGCGGGCCGATCGCCCGTAACGCGGGGGGCTGCGTGCAGTGCAGCTCCTGCCCCTTCGGCTGCCCGCTCGACGCGAAGCGCGGCATGCACGTCAGCTACCTGCCGCGGGCGGTCGCGGCGGGGGCGCGGGTCCGCGCCGGGGTCGAGGCGCGGCGGGTCCTGGTCGAGGACGGCCGCGCCGTCGGCGTCGCCTGCCAGGTCGGCGGCGCGGACGGGCCGGCGCGCCAGTTCGCGGTGCGCGCGCGGCGGGCGGTGATCGCCGCCGGCGGCGCCCTCGGGACGCCGGAGTTGCTGCAGCGCTCCGGCCTCGGCAACGGCGCCGTCGGCCGCAACCTCCACATCCACCCCGCCTGCTGGGTCGGGGCGCGCTACGAGGAGGAGGTGCGCGGCTGGGAGGGCGTCATGCAGAGCTACTACGTCGACGAGTGGGAGGCCCACGGGGTCCTGCTCGAGGCGACCTTCACGCCGCCCGCCTTCGGCGGTGCCTGGTTGGCCGGCTCCGGCGCCGAGCACCAGCGGGCGATGCTCGACCTGCGGCACGTCGCCTCGATCGGCGTCCAGCTCACCGACCGCTCCGCCGGTCGCATCCGCCTCGGCGCCGACGGCACCCTGCGCGCCTCCTACGACCTCCTCCCCGCCGACGCCGCCCGCCTCACCTTCGGCATCGCCCGCGCCGCCGAAGTCCACTTCGCCGCCGGCGCCACCGAGGTCTACCCCAACCTCGGCCGGGTGAAGGCCCTGCGCCCCGGCGACCTGGCGAGCTTCGAGGCGACGACCTTCAAGCCCGCCGAGCTGCGCCTCGAGGGCTTCCACCCGATGGGCACGGCACGGATCGCCGCCGACCCCCGCGAGGGCGCCTGCGCCCCGGACGGCTCCCTTCACGGCGCCGCCGGCCTCTACGTCGCGGACGCCTCCCTCTTCCCGACCGCGGTCGGGGTCAACCCGATGATGACGATCATCGCCTTCGCCAAGCAGGTCGCGCGCCAGGTCGCGGGTTCTGCCGACCGGCCATCGCGGACGCGGCGCGACCGGCCTCCGGCCGGTACCCGCGCGTAGGCCTGACCTCACGGCCCGGGACGCGTCCGATCGATCGGGTCAATGCGCACCGCGCGCCGCGCGGACCACGCCTTTGCGGTTGATGGCGACCACCCGGAGGCCGTTCGGCCACATCGCCGGCGTCGCCGGCAGACCGACAGCGAGGAATCCGGCCGAGACGTAGGTGCCGGCCTTCACCGTGTAGCCGTCGAGGTCGGAGACCTTCGAGACGAGAATTTGCGGTCGAACCCTGGATCGAGGGCCTCGTCATCGGCGCCGGTGCCGTGATCCTCAGCTCGGTCGTCTTCTTGAGTCGTCGTCTGGGCCGGCCTGAGTAGGACCGGTCTGGGAGGGGGATCTCTGGCCCGGTCAAGGTAAACGGCGACCACGTACATACCCGCGCACCCTGGTGGCGGCGGCTACGCTCACCGCATGGCGGACCTCCCCGAGCACGTCGCGACCAACCGCGCCTTCTGGGACGGGCTGGCGGACAGCTACGTGGATTCCGGGCGCCACAACTGGGAAAGCGAGGAACCGGGCTGGGGGATCTTCGCCGTCCCGGAGTCGGAAGTCGGCCTGCTGCCCGCGGCGATCGACGGCCGCGACTCGATCGAGCTCGGCTGCGGCACCGGCTACGTCTCCGCCTGGCTGGCCCGGCGCGGCGCCCGCCCGGTCGGCATCGACAACTCCGCCATGCAGCTGGAGACGGCGCGCGCCTTCCAGGAGGAGTTCGGGATCGAGTTCCCGCTCCTCCACGGCGACGCCGAGCATGTGCCCTACCCCGACGCCTCCTTCGACATCGCGATCTCCGAGTACGGGGCGAGCATCTGGTGCGACCCCTACGCCTGGATCCCCGAGGCGGCCCGCCTCCTGCGCCCCGGCGGCGAGCTCGTCTTCCTCGTCAACTCGATCTTCACCATCCTCTGCGGCCCCGACGACGAGACGATCCCGGCGGGCGACCAGCTCCTGCGCCCCCTCTTCGGCATGCACCGGGTCGAATGGCCCGGTGAGGACTCGGTCGAATTCCACCTGCCGCCAGGCAAGATGATCGCCCTGCTGCGCGACTGCGACCTCGAGGTGACCGAGCTGATCGAAGTCCGCCCGCCCGCCGACGCGAAGACGAAATCCACCAGCGTCGCCCTCGACTGGGCGCGCCGGTATCCGTGCGAGGAAGTCTGGCGCGCCCGCAAGCGCGGCTGAGCGCCTGCGGCCACGGCGAGCGCTCGGGATCCCACCGCCGGAGGGTGACCGATGGCAGGCGAGCGGTGGTTCGACCACCGCAAGGGCCGTCGGATCTCCAACGCACGAAGCGCCCCCGGCAGGATTCGAACCTGCGACCCTCGGATTAGAAGTCCGACGCTCTATCCAGCTGAGCTACGGGGGCCCGCGGGCATTGTCGCGCCCCCGGCGGCGAGGCGCCTCGATCGAGGCGAGGCGGGCCCCCGGCACCGCACCGCGCGGCGCCGGGGACCCGCTCAGGGGCGGCTCAGTGGCAGTCCCAGTTGGAGGTGCCGGTGACGACGATCTTGTCGGTGATCGGGTCGAGGACGACGCGGACGTATTTGCGGCACGCGTAGCGGCCCTGGGCCGGGGTCGAGCGTTCCACGTACATGCGGCAGAAGACCACGTGGAGGCTGATCCGACGGCAGTTGGTGGTGCCGTATTTGATGCAGTGGACGTCGTGGGCGCAGGTGTGCTTCGCGTAGGCGAACGCCTTCTGGGCGGCGACGCTCACCGGCAGCTTGACCGCCGCGGCGGCGGGCATCGCCACGGTGACGAGCAAGACGAACGCGGCGAGGAGAGCGCATGAAAAGCGTTTCACTCTCACGAGGGGCTCCTTCCTGACTGGACTGCCGGACGGCAGGGCTCCGGCGGATTCGGACACTGCGGCCCACCCTATCCCCGCACCCGGCGCGCGACCACTGAGGCCGGCCGGCCGGCCGGCAATCGCGTACGATCTCCGCGTGCCGACCGCAGGGGACGCAGGGGCAGAGCTTTACTGGGAGCGCTCGGGGCGCGGCGAGCCGCTGCTCCTGATCCAGGGCATGAGCGGCACCCACCTCGCCTGGGGCGAGCCGTTCCTCTCCCGCCTCGAGGCCGACTTCGACTGCGTCGTCTTCGACAACCGCGGGATTGGCAACTCGGCCGAGGTCGCCGATCCGTTCGCGATCACCGACCTCGCCGCCGACGCGGCCGCGGTGATGGACGCGGCGGGCTTCGAGACCGCCCACGTGCTCGGCATCTCGATGGGCGGGATGACCGCGCAGCAGCTCGCCCTCGCCCACCCGGAGCGCATCCGCACCCTCACCCTCGGCTGCACCTACTGCGGCGGCCCGGGCTCCTCGCTGATCGCGCCGGAGGACGCCGGCCCGCTGCTCGAGGCGATGGGCTCGGGCGACCTCGACCGCATCTTCAAAGCGATGTACGAGATCAACCTCTCCCCCACCTTCCGCGCCGAGGAGTCGAACTACGCCGCCTTCACCGCGATGGCGAGCGCCCTCCCGGCCCGCCAGCGGACCGTCCAGATGCAGCTCCAGGCGATCGCCGGCCACGACACCCAGGCCCGCCTGTCGGAGATCGCCGCGCCGACCCTGGTCGTCCATGGCACCGTCGACAAGCTGATCCCGGTCGCCAACGGCGAGCTGATCGCCTCGCTGATCCCCGGCGCCAAGCTCGAGCTGCTCGACGGGATCGGCCACATGTTCTGGTGGGAGCAGCCGCAGCGCTCGGCCGAGCTGATCCGCGCCCACGCGCTCGGCTGACGCCCGCGCCCGGGACCACCCCGCGAGCCGGCGACGCGGCCTATTCGAATTCCGCCAGTTCGGCTTCTTCTTCGATCTTTTCTTCCTGCTGCGGGGTCGGGCAGTATTTCGGCGACAGCTCGCCGTTCACCTTGAAGACGTAGTCGGGCTGGGGCACGATTTCCGGCTCTTCGACCACCTTCTTCAGCGCCGGATCGTTCTTCACCCAGGCGTAGACCGGGAACCAGTATTTGCCCTGTTCGCTCGTCTGCGAGTCCTCGGTCGCTTCCGACATGATCAGGTAGTCGTAGCTGCCGGCGTTGACCCGTTCGATGAACTGCGGGCAGGAGGTCGCCAGGCGGTAGGCCCCGTGCGGCCCCGGCACGCCGATGAAGTCGACTTCGTTGGTCGGCGGATTGCCGAAGAAGCCGTACTGGCCGAAGATGATCTCGCTCGAGCCGACGATCCCGATCCGCTGGTGCTGCAGCTTCTGGGCGTACGCATACGCTTCCTGTGGGCCGCCTTCCTGGAGGAAGAGCGTCGTCTTCGTGTAGTGATGGTCGGCGTACTGGATCTGCTGGGCGCGCCCCAGCACCACCGCCGCGAGCAGGACCACCGCGCCCGCCACCGTCACCACCCGCCGCGAGAGCACCCCGCGCGAGCGCCCGACCCCGAGCGCGGTCGGCACCCAGACCAGCGCCAGGGTGATGAAGATCGTGCCGAAGATGTAGGTCGAGTACCACTTCGGCGTCGTCAGCACGGTCACCCAGTAGACGGCGGCGAGGAAGCACATCGTGAGCCAGGCGCGCCGGTCCGGCGCCCGCAGCGGCCGCGCAAGAGGCAGCATCACCATCGCCAGGATCAGCCCGGGGATCAGGTAGCGGGTGTTGGTGAAGAAGCCGGTCGGCGAGCCTTCCTGGCCCGCCGCGGTGAGCGGCGTGAAGACGTAGACGACCGCGGTGAGCAGCGCCGCGGCGGCGAGCACCCGCAGGATCTTGTTGTTCGAGCGCCAGATGATGAAGACCGCGGCGGCGACGGCCATGATCAGGATCAGCGGCCAGAGCGGGCCGAGCGCGTTCTCCAACTGGGGGAAGAACCAGCGCCGGTAGACGGTCGGGTCGCCGAGGTAGTGGGCGACGGCGAAGCGCGGGCGCGGGTCGAGCGGCATCTGGTCGGGCACCGGCAGGTGGAGCGGCCCGAACTTGGTGATCGGGATCGGGTTGCCGCCCGACTTGATCGCCGCCCGCAGGTACCAGTAGCCGCCGGTGACGAGGATCGAGAGGCCGAGGATCCAGGCGGTCGTCCAGCGCCGCCCCTTGCCGCTGAAGAGGAAGACGCCTATCGCGATCGCCGCGACCGGCACCAGGAAGGTCGTCTTCACCGAGGCGGCCAGCCCGGCGGCGATCCCGGCCATCACCAGCGGGCCTTTGTCGAGCAGCGGCGCGCCGCGCTCCGGCGTGTCCTGCACCGCGGTCCCTTCTTTCGGCGCGCGTCGCTGGTGGCCGTTGATCAGGAAGGCGGCGAAGGCGACCAGGAAGGCCAGCCCCATGATGTCGTTGCGCGCTTCCCCGGGCTGGGTTTCGATCATCACCCCCGAGTCGAGGATGATCGCCCCCGCGATCAGGGTCGCCGGGCCGACCTTGTAGGGGCGGCCGACGCACCAGCAGGCGAGCAGCGCGATCGCCAGCCAGAAGAGGTTGATCAGCGGCGAAAGCCAGTCGGTTTTGAAGAGGACGATCGCCGCCGCGTGGACGAGTTCCGAGCTCTGCGGGTAGAACCAGGCGGCGAGTCGAAGCGGGTCGGTGAAGTGCAGGTGGACGGTCGAGTGCTGCTGGGCCATCGTCGCCGCGAACGGCATGTGGTACCAGGTCGTGTCGCCGCCGAACATCCCCTGGTCCAGGTTGAGCTGGGACGGGAACGTCCACTCGGCCATCGTGAAGGAGGCGACCGCGACCGCCAGGATCAGCGCCCATTTGGTGACCGCGGGGGCCTTCACTTCCTCGCCGCGCTCCGGCGCTTTCCAATAGCCGACGAGCGCCGCGCCGAGCCCGACCGCGATCGTGAAGACGATGACCCAGCCGAAGCGCAGGACGCTCAGCGTGCCGAGGATCTCCAGCGAGATGACCAGGAGCGAGACCGCGAGCGTCGCGTCGGCGAGCCGCGCCAGAGCGCCCGAGAATTCGGGGACGATCCAGCGTCGCAGCCAGTAGCCGCCGAGACCGAGAGCGGCGACGATCCCGATCACGGCGAGGCTGCCGGCTATGTAGGAGCCGAAGGAGGGGGCCACGGCCGGGTGATGCTATTCACCGCGCCCGGCGGCGGCGGCGTGGGCCGCGTGCCGGGAGCGCTACGCGGCGGCCGGGATGGTGCAGGCGACGCCGGTCCCTTTGAGGCCGCAGTAGCCGTTCGGGACCTTGTGCAGGTACTGCTGGTGGTAGTCCTCGGCGTAGTAGAACGGGGCGGCCGGCTCGATCTCGGTCGTGACCGGGTCCTTGCCCGCGCCGCGCAGCTCGGCGTCGTAGGCGTCCCGCGCCCGCTCGGCGGTCTCCTTCTGCGCGTCATTGACGAAGTAGATGCCGCTCCGGTACTGGGTGCCGACGTCGTTGCCCTGGCGCATGCCCTGAGTCGGGTCGTGCTCCTCGAAGAACACCTTCAGCAGATCCTCGTAGCTCACCTTCGTCGGGTCGTAGGCGACCATCACCGCCTCGGCGTGACCGGTCCTGCCGCTGCAGACCTCCTCGTAGGTGGGGTTCGGCGTGGTCCCCTCCTGGTAGCCGACCGCGGTCGAGTAGACCCCGTCCATTTCCCAGAACAGGCGCTCGGCGCACCAGAAACAGCCCAGCGCGAAGTAGGCGACCTCGATCCCCTCGGGGAACGGCGGCTTCAGCGGCGTGCCGAGCACCGCGTGGGTCTCGGGCACCTGGTAGGCGGGCTCGCTGCGGCCCGGCAGCGCGTCCTCGGCGGCGACCATCTGCGTCTTGTCGGCGTTCAGCTTCATCATCAGCTTGCCAAGTGAGTTCATCCGTTCTTCCTCTCTTTCTATGAGAGAAACGTTACGCCCCAGGTCTAACAAGTCTGTGAACTGGCGCCGGCGCTAAGCGTCGCCGGGCTCGACCGGGTAGGCGACGCGGATGTGGCGCTTGCCGAGCATCAGGAACTCCTGCCGCCGCGTCGTGCCGTCGGCGAGCGAGGTCACCTCGCAGTCGGTGAGCAGCACGAATTCGAGGTCGGCCCGGTTCACGGAATCCGAAAACCGGCTCTGGTACCCCTCCGGCGGCAGGGTCACGTCGCCGACGACGAGCAGCCGATCGGTTTCGAAAGCCGCCCGCTCCACCCGCTTCGCGCTGTAGTCGCGCTGCTCGAACATCCGGGGGTCGTATCGGCAGATGGCGAGCGACCCTGAAGCGATAATCTCCCTGCTCAGGGCCACGGAGGCCTCGGGACGGGAGCTTGCGATTTACCTCTGCGAACGCTGTGGAAGCCGATTCAACTCCGCCCGCTTCGCAACCATCGAGTTGTGCCCCCGCTGCCTGCTCCGCGACGACGTGCCCTCCCACCTCGTCTTCGTCCCCGACGGCACCCCCCTCCCGGAGCGCCCCAAAGAGGCCCCACCCGAGCCCGACGCCGCAAGCGCCGAGCTGGGCTGAGGCCGCGCGCGTCAGAGGCCGAGGACCAGCGCGAGCGCTTCGTCGACTGCGCGTAGATCGCCGGCGTCGAGGCGCCTGATCGGTTCTGGATCACTGGTCGCGAACGGCGAGGCACAGGCCTAGGTCGAGGTCCGGGAGCTCGAGCAGGTCGGCGTTGGGTGGTCGCCCAGGTGCCGGTGGCGAGGTCGTGGCGGAGGCGCGCGATCGCCGCGCGGACCTCGGCCTCTGGAAGGAGGTGGAAAATCGAGGTGCTGTTGCGGACGGCCTCGTCGAGGTAGGCGTCGGGGCGTCGCCAATACGACTGGTAGAAGCCGTCGCGGCAGTCGTGGGGTACCGGGACGGGCCGGAACTCGAGCTCGCCGCGGAGCAGCTCTTCGAACTCAGACCTCCAATAGCCGGCCTCGCGATAGGGCTCGGGAATGAGATCCATGATGCAGGGCAGGTAGTCGCGCGTCATCCAGTAGCCCGCGGCGAAGGCAGGGTCCGCGTTCAGGACCAAGACCCGCTTTCGGGCGACGCGGAGCATCTCCCTCATCCCTGCCGGCCGATCGCTCCAATGGTGGTCGGTGAAGATCGCCATCGCGGCGTCGACGCTGTCGTCCTCCAGCGGCAGGGCCTCGGCCGAGGCCTGGATCACCGGCGCGCTTCCGGGCGGGCGCTGGGCGATCATCACCTCGGAGGGGTCCAGGGCGATCACCTCGCGGCCGGCCGGCTCGTAGGACCCGGTGCCGGCGCCGACGTTCAGCACCGTGCGGGCGTCGCCGAGGGCACGATCGATCGCCGCCGCGATGCGGGGATCCGGCCCCCTCCGCCCGACATATCGGCGCCCGATGCGGTCATAGATCGCCCGGCCCACTCACCGATTAGATCATCGGGCAGCCGAATTAAGTGCTCACGAGCTATATGGTCGCTATTCTGTCCATATGGCCAAACAAGTGACCGCTACTGACGCCAAGGCAAGGATCCTTCGCCTCCTGGACGAGGCCGAAGCCGGCGAAGAAATCGAGATCATCCGCCACGGCCGTCCCGTGGCCCGACTGGTCCCTGCCTCGGGCGCGCGCTCGCTGAAAGGCGTATTCGAGGGTATCGCGATGACTGCGGCAGACAGCGAGGAGGAGCTGTTCTCGACCGGCGAGCAGTGGGATGCGTCGGGACCGTGAGTGCGGTCCTCCTGGACACGCACATCGTCCAATGGTGGTCGGCGGAGCCGGAGCGGGTGAGCGCCGCCGCCCGTGAAGCACTGGAGAAGGCCGACGAGCTCGCGATAGCGGCGATCTCCTGGTACGAGCTGGCATGGCAGGCGCAGCACGAGCGCATCACCATCACGGTCCCCCTGCGGGCCTGGCTCGACGGCCTGGCCTCCCATCTGCGAACCATAGGAATGACGCCGGCCATCGCCGAGACCGCCGTCGGTTTGCCGGCGTCTTTCCCCGGCGACCCAGCAGATCGCCTGATCTATGCGACCGCCATCGAGAACGGCCTGGGGTTGATCACGAAGGACCAGGCCATCCGGGCTCACGATCGGCCGCGCTCCTTGACCATCTGGTAGATCGGCACCCGACCGCGTCTTGGACCTTCACGGTCGCGGAGCTGAAACGCAAGGTCGGGGCGCCCGGATTCGAACCGGGGACCTCCGCCACCCAAAGGCGGCGCGCTACCAGGCTGCGCCACGCCCCGACGGGGGGAGTGTAGGCGGACGCGGCGGATCGGGAGGGAATGTTCGCGTCGCGGGGCGCTGCCGGCGGGGCGCCGATCATTTAGCTTCTCGGGGCGATGGCCGACGTCCTGCCACTGAAGGCGCTGCACTACGACCTCGGGAAGGTCGGCGGGTTGGGGGCGGTGGCCTCGCCGCCCTATGACGTGATCGACGCGGCCGAGCGGGCGCGATTACTCGCGCGCTCCCCCTACAACGCGGTGGCGATCGACTTGCCGGTGCCGTTCGATCCCAACGACCCGGCCAGCCGGCCGGTCGGCGATCCTTATGAGGACGCGGCGCGGCGGATCGACGCCTGGCGCGCCGAGGGCGTCCTCCAGGCCGACGCCGAGGAGGCTGTCTGGGCGCTGTCCCAGGACTACACCGCGCCCGACGGCGGCACGCACACCCGGCACGGGGTGCTCGTCCGGGTCCGGGTCGAGGACTACGAGACCGGCACCGTCCGCCCCCACGAGCGCACCCACCCGGGCCCGCTGCAGGACCGGCTCGAACTGACCCGCGCCACGCGCCTCAACCTGTCGCCGATCTTCTCGCTCTCGACCGAGGACCCGTGGCCGCTGGTCGAGCCCGCCCTCTCCGCCGAGCCCTGGGGCGAGGTGACCGACGACGACGGCACCGTCAACCGGGTCTGGCGGATCGCCGATCCCACGGTCGTCGCCGCGGTGCTCGACCGGCTCTCCGGCGCCCAGCTGCTGATCGCCGACGGCCACCACCGCTACGAGACCGCCCGCGCCTACCGCGACGAGATCGGCGGCAAGGGCCCGCAGAACTACACGCTGATGGCGCTGACGGGGCTCGACGACCCGGGCCTGACCGTCTTCCCCACCCACCGCCTCCTCTCCGGCTTCGCCCACGACCCGGCCCGCCGCGAGCGCCTGCTCGCCGGCCTCGAGGAGCTCTTCGAGGTGACGGCGGTGCGGCGCGAGGAGCTCGACCCGGCCGCCGCCGAGGGGGTCGGCATCTTCGGACTCTTCGACGCCGCCGACGGCAGCGCACGCCGCCTCCGCCTCCGCGACACCGCCGAGCTCGACCGCCGCTTGGCCGGCCAGCCCGAGGCCTATCGCCGGCTCGACTCGGCGATCCTCGAGACGCTGGTGCTCGAGGGTCTCGCCGGGCTGAGCGAGGAGGACATCACCGAGCGGCGCGGCCTCGAATACGCGAAGAGCGTCCCCGACGCCGTGGATATGGTCGAGAACGGCATCTACGACCTAGCCTTCATCCAGCGCCCGGTGCCGATCGAGCAGGTCCGCGCGGTCGCCGCGACCGACGAGAACATGCCGCCGAAGTCGACCTACTTCTTCCCCAAGGTGATGACCGGCTTCGTCTTCAGCCCGGTCGGCTGAGGCCCGCCGACGCCCCGCCTTCCCAGGCGGTCCCCCGGCCCGCGTAGGATCGAGGCGTGGTCAAGATCTACACCAAGAAGGGCGACGACGGGACGACCTCGCTTTGGTACGGCGGCCGCGTCGCCAAGGACAGCGCCCGGACCTAGGCCTACGGCTCGCTCGACGAGGCCTGCTCGGCGCTCGGCGTGGCGCGGGCGCTCTGCGCCGAGGGGGCGGGCGGCGAGGAGCTCGCCGCCGACATCCTCCGCCTCCAGGACGACCTCTTCGTCGCGGGCGCCGAGCTGGCGACCGCGCCGGAGGCGGCGGCGCGGCTCGAAGACGGGATCAGCCGCACGACGCCGGCGATGATCGCCGAGGCCGAGGCGCTGATCGATCGCTACATGGCCGAGGTCGAGCTGCCGCCGAAGTTCGTCATCCCGGGCGGCAACCTGCTCTCCGCCCAGCTCGACGTGGCCCGCACCGCGATCCGCCGCGCCGAGCGCCGCATCGCCACCCTTGCCGAGGCGGACGAGCTGGCGAGCGACACCGTCGTCGGCTTCGTCAACCGCGCCTCCGACCTCGCCTACGCGATGGCCCGCTGGGTCGACGTCGACGACCCCGCCCTGTTCGAGGGGAGGGGACGCTGATGGGCGCCCACGTCGTCGCCCGCCGGATCGCCGGGTACGCGCACGAAGTCGACCTCGGCGACGACCGCGAGATCGTCGTCGACGAGCCCTCCGGCGAAGGCGGCACCGACACCGGCCCGCGCCCGACCCAGCTCCTGGCGTCGAGCCTCGCCGGCTGCACGGCGATCACGATCGAGCTCTACGCCGATCGCAAAGGCTGGGAGCTGCCGGGCCTGGAGGTCGTCGTCGACATGAAATCCGACGCCGACCGGATGCCGACCCACTTCACGGTCGAGGTCGCCCTTCCCGACGGCCTCGACGATGAACAGCGCCGCAAGCTGATGGTGATCGCCGAGAAGTGCCCGGTACACAAGCTGTTGGAGCACGGCGCCGAGATCACCGTCGTCGAACGGGCTCGCGCGGCCTGATGGACCTCGGCCTCGCCGGGCGCGCCTGCGTGATCACCGGCGGTGATCGCCGGGCCGGAGAGGAGGAGATCGCAACCTTGCCGCTCGACCTTGCCGAGCACGACGCCGGCGAGCAGATGCTGGGCGCCGTCCTGGAGGCGTTCGACCGCGTCGACGTGCTGGTCAACGCGGCGGGCGCCGCCGGCGCCGGTGAGAGCCTCGAGGTCGCGGACTCCGACTGGCGGACGGTCGTCTTCCTCTGCTCGGAGCGCGCCTCCTACGTGGCGGGCGCGATCTGGCCGGTCGACGCCGCGACCCCGCAGGTGGTCAGTTGAGCGGCGCGCTCGCGCTGCTCCGCCGCCGACCCCAGTTCCGCGCCCTCTGGGCGGCGCTCGGCCTCTCCTACGCGGGCTCCGGGGCGGCGACCACGGCGCTCACCCTCTACGTCCAGCAGACCCGCGGCACCGGCACCGCCGTCGCCGCGCTCCTGATCGCCGCGACCGCGCCGCGCCTGCTCGGCCCGCTGGCGGGTGGGATCGCCGACCGCACCGACCTGCGCGCGGTGATGGTCGGCTGCGACGTCGGCCAGGCGGCGATCTTCGCGGCGATCGCGACCCTCCCCTCCTTCGGCGTGATCATCGCGTTGACCGCGCTCACCACCTTGCTGCAGACCTCCTACGGCCCGGCCCGCACGGCGACGGTCCCGAACCTGGTCGAGCCCGACGAGCTGATCCAGGCCAATGCCCTGCTGGGGATGGCCACCAACCTCTACGTCGCGATCGGGCCGCTGGTCGGCGGCCTGCTCTTCGCCGCCTTCGGCGCGCAGGCGGGGCTGGCGATCAACGCGGCGACCTTCCTCGGCTCGGCGGCGCTGACCACCAGGCTCCCCGCGACGCCGCCGGCCGAGGGCGCCGAGCCCGAACCGCTGCTCACCGCGACCCGGACCGCGGCGCGCTTCATCTGGGGCAGCCAGGTGATGCGCACGGTGGCGGTCTCGATGTTCCTCCTGCTCTCGTTCCTCGCGGTCGACAACGTCGCACTCGTCTTCCTCGCCCGCGAAACGCTGGGCGGCTCGGCGTTCGCCTACGGCCTGATCGAGGCGGCCTTCGGCGTCGGCATGCTGGCCGGCTCGCTCTGGATCATGCGCGGCGCCGGGTCAGGTTGGCCCGCGCCGCGGCTCTACCTGCTGAGCTTCGCGCTCAGCACGCTCGGCTCGTTCGGCGGCGGCGTCGCCCCCAACCTCGCCGTGCTGGGCGGCGCCGAGGTGGTGGGCGGGGCCGGCAACGGGATCGACGTGATCGCGATGGAAACGATCCTCCAGCAGCAGGTGCCGCGCGGCCTGATCGGCCGTGTCTACGGCTTCACCTCCTCGGCCACCTCGCTCGGGCTCGGCGTCGCGATGGCGCTCGGCGGCCTCCTCGTCGACGCGACCTCGCCGCGGGCCACCTTCCTGATCGCCGCCGCCGGCGGCCTCCTGGTGACCCTCGCCATCGCCCCCACCATGCTCCGGGCCCCGGCGGCCCCGCACGTCGCGGAGGGATGATGTGGGCTTGAGCCACAACGGAGACATCACCGCCCTCTTGCTGAGCGCCGAAGAGGCGGCGTCGATGGAGGCGCGGGGCGGGACCGAGGCGGCGGTGCTCCTGCCGCTCTTCGGCTGGCCCGACGATCCGGGGCTGATCTTCACCGAGCGGCGCGCCGACCTGCGCCGGCACGCGGGCGAGGTCTCCTTCCCGGGCGGGCGTCAGGACCTCGGCGACGCGAACCTCGCGACGACCGCGCTGCGCGAGGCGCGTGAGGAGATCGCCCTCGACCCGAGCGGGGTCGAGGTGGTCGGGGCGCTGCCGCCGGTCTCGACCTTCGTCACCGGCTACCGGATCCAGCCCTTCGTCGGCCTGGTCGGCGACCCGCCTGAACTCGCGCTCGAGCCCAACCCGACCGAGGTCGAGACCGTCCTCGCCTTCTCCCTCGACAGGCTGCGCGAGGGGTACGAGATGCGGCGGCTGGTCCGGCGGGGGGTGCCGATCCATACGCCGACCTATGAGGTCGAGGGGCAGCTGATCTGGGGGGCGACGGCGCGCATCTTGGGGGACTTCCTCAAGCGGGTCGGCCAGTAGGGACGGCGTGCGAGGGCCCGTCACCGGCCATGACCAGGGACTCGCTTGACGACGGCGCGTTTCCGCTCGGTCTCCGCTTGCTGATCAGCGGCGGGAGAGGAGCTCGATGACGGAGCGCTCGAGCTCCTCGACCCAAGGTGGGCCCTCGGTGCGAGGGGTCTGCGTGATCGCGACCGGGATGCGCCAGGTGCGCTCGGCGTTGCGCGCCAGGTCGGCGCCGGTCGACAGGAGGGCGGGGTCGACGGTGCCGGCGCCCTCGTAGACGAAGCCGCGAACGGGGGTGTCGACGAGGCGTTCGAGGAGGCCTTCGAGCCGGGGGCCGTGGATCGCTGAGAGGTTCTCCGGGGAGCCCTGGGCGGAGCCGAGGAGCCAGATCACGACGGCGACGTCGCCGACCAGGTCGAGGATCGTCCCCGGCTGGTCGGGGTTGGCGCGCGCGGGCTCGATTCCCGCCGCCTCGATCGCCGCCAGGCCCTCGGGGTCACGGCTCGTCCCACGGACCTCCCAGCCCTCCTCGCGCAGCTCGGAGCCGAGGGCGCAGCCGCTGCAGCCGCAGCCGACGATCAGCGCGCGAGCCACTCGGGGGCGCGGCGCCCGTTCGCGCGGCGCTGTTCGGAGTTCGCGCCCGGGCCCGGGCGGTGGTGGACGTTGTGGGTATCGACCGGCTCGCCGCACTCCGAGCAGGTCGGGACCATGTGGAAGGCGTGGTCGCCGTGGACGACCTCCAGCGGCGCCCCCTTCTCGGCGGTGTATTTGTCGCCCCAGGCGAGCAGGGCGAGCAGCAGCGGCTGCAGGTCGCGGCCCTTCTCGGTGAGCACGTACTCGAAGCGCTCCGGGTGCTCGCTGTAGCGGCGGCGCTCGACGATTCCTTCCTCGGTCAGCGTCGCCAGCCGCCGGCTGAGCACGTTCGTCGCCACCCCGAGCGAGGCCTGGAACTCGTCGAACCGGCGCCGTCCGAGGAAGAGGTCGCGCAGGATCAACACCGTCCAACGCTCGCCGAGGAAGGCGAGCGGCTTCGCGATCGAGCAGTTCTTCTGGGCATAAGCCTCGATGGCCATAAGGTGATTCTAGCAGTGACTTTTATTTTGCAAGCTACTTCTGCTACCGTGGCTTGCGAAATGCAAGCGACCTGCCCGCGCACCCCTCGCCGCGGCGGACCGGAGCGAGAAATGGCACACCGCTGGAAGGTGCTCTCCGTCACCTCGATCGGCCTCTTCATGGCCAGCCTCGACCTGTTCATCGTCAACATCGCCTTCCCCGACCTCTCGCGCTCCTTCGACAACGCCTCGCTGTCGAGCCTCTCCTGGGTCCTGAACGGCTACGCGATCGTCTTTGCCGCGCTGCTCGTCCCGGCCGGCCGGATCGCCGACCGGATCGGCCGCAAGCGCGTCTTCATCAGCGGCCTGCTCACCTTCTCGGTCGCCTCGGCGCTCTGCGCGGCCGCCCCCTCGATCCCCTTCCTGGTCGCCGCCCGCGTCCTCCAGGCGGTGGGCGCGGCGATGATGATCCCGACCACGCTCGGCCTGCTCCTCCCCGCCTTCCCGGCCGAGCAGCGCCCGGTCGCGATCGGGATCTGGTCGGCGGTCTCCGGCATCGCCGCGGCGCTCGGGCCGCCGATCGGCGGCCTCCTCGTCCAGCTCAGCTGGCACTGGATCTTCCTCGTCAACGTGCCGATCGGGCTGGCCACCGCGGTGGTCGGGATGCGCGTCCTCGACGAGGCGCGCGAACCGGAGGACCGCCGCCCCGACCTGCTCGGCGCGCTGATGCTGGCACTCGGCATCGGCGTCCTCACCCTCGGCATCGTCGAGGGCCCCGAATGGGGCTGGACCAACGGCCGCGTGCTCGGCTCCTTCGTCGCCGCGATCCTCTTCGTCGCCGCCTTCCTGGCCCGCTCAGCACACCACCCGGCGCCGGTGATCGAGTTGCCGCTGCTGCGGGTCCGCTCCTTCGCCCTCGCCAACCTGGCGACGCTGGTCTTCTTCATGGGCTTCGGCACGATGCTCCTCGCCGGCGTCCTCCTGCTGACCGAAGTCTGGGGCTGGTCGGAGCTGCGCGCGGGCTTCGCCCTCTCCCCCGGCCCGCTCGCGGCGGCGGCCTTCGCGGCGCCCTCGGGGCGCCTCGGCGCGCGGATCGGCCAGCGGCCCGTGGCGACGGTCGGCGCCCTGCTCTTCGCCGGCAGCTTCGCCTTCGACCTCGCCGCGATCGGCCCGCACCCCGAATACGCGACGACCTTCCTGCCCGCCTTCGTGCTGGGCGGCATCGGGGTCGGCCTGACCCTGGGGACGCTGCCCGCCGCCGCCACCGCGTCCCTGCCCCCGGGCCGCTTCGCCACCGGCAGCGCCGTCTTCGGCATGGCGCGGCAGCTCGGCTCGGCGATCGGCGTCGCGGTCCTCGTCGCCCTGGTCGACTCGGGAGGCGGCGATCTGCTGCACGGGCTGCGCAGCGGCTGGTGGTTCGCCCTCGGCGCCGCACTCGGCGCGGCCGCGCTCGCCTTCTCCCTCCCCGCGCGTGCCAAGTCGACCGCCGCGTCCCCCGCAGAGGGCTCAGCCGCCGCCGCGTAGGCGCATCTTCCAGCGCTCGTCCTCGACGACGCGCGCCTCGATGTCGGCTTCGGTCAGCTCCGGCGCTCCGCGCCGCCGGCGCATCTCGTTCTGCGCCTCGAGCATCTGCCGCACGTCGTCGATCTCGTTCTGGACCTCGACCCCCGGCGAGCGGGTCGGGAACCAGTCGACGAGGTCGGCGTCGTCGCCCGGGTAGAAGTGACCGACGACGACGATCACGCCGACGATGAAAAGGAGAACCGCAACCGTCCCCAGCAGAAGCAGCACAGTCCCAGGATACGCCCGTTCCGCCGCTTGTCAGGTAGCCTCGCCGGCATGACGACGGGCTTCACCGAGATGGCCAGCGTCGACGGGGCGATCGGGCCGACCACCGAGGCGATGATCAGCCTCAAAGACGACGGTCTCTACCGCGGCGACGGCGCCTTCGAGGTGATCCGGCTCTACGCGGGCCGCCCCTTTGCGCTGGTCGACCACCTCGCCCGGCTCGAACGCTCCGCCGCGGCCCTCCGGCTCGAGTTCGACCGGATGGCGCTGCGGGCCGAGATCGACGCGCTGCTCGGGGCGGCCGGGCCGATCGAAGGCCAGCTGCGGCTGATCGTCACCCGCGGCGGCCGCCGGATCGCCGCCACCGAGCAGGTCCCCGAGCACGCCGAGACGATCAAGCTCGCCTCCATCATCTACCAGCCGACGATCGTCCTCAACGGGGTCAAGTCGCTCTCCTACGGGGCGAACATGCTGGCGACGCGACTCGCCAAGGAAGAGGGCGCCGACGAGGCGCTGCTCGTACGCCCCGACGGGATCGTGCTGGAGCCGCCGACCTCCTCGATCTTCTGGGTCGCCGAGGGCGCCCTCCGCACCACCGCCATCGCCGAGGGCGTGCTCACCTCGATCACCCGCGACCGCGTGCTGAAGGCGGTCCCCGGGATCGAGGAGGGGGCCTGGACGTTGGACGAGCTGAAGGGGGCGTCGGAGGCGTTCCTCGCCTCGACCACGCGCGAGCTGCAGGCGGTTGCACGGATCGACGGCGTCGCCCTCCCGGAGGCGCCCGGCCCGCGCACCCGCGAGGCCCAGGAGGCTTTCGCGGCCGCCCGCGACGTCGAGCTCGAAGCCGCCGTCGACTAGACCACACACCACCCACCGCACCACCGAAAGGCAGGGAATGGACTTCAACCTCACCGACGAGCAGAAGCTGATCGCCGAAACCGCGCGCGAGTTCGCCGAGCGCGAGATCCTGCCGCGGGTGCGCGAGAACGACCGCGCCGAACGCTTCGACCGCGAGCTGGCGACGAAGCTCGGTGAGGTCGGCTTCCTCGGCCCGATCCTCGACGAAAAATACGGCGGGCGGAACCTCGACTACATCGGCTACGGGCTGATCGTCGAGCAGATCGGCCGCGCCGACTCCTCGGCCCGCACCGTCGTCTCGGTGCAGACCTCGCTGGTCGGCTCGGCGATCGAAAAGTGGGGCACCGAGGAGCAGAAGCAGCGATGGCTGCCGGGGCTCTGCTCGGGCGAGGGGCTCGGCTGCTTCGGGCTGACCGAGCCCGACACCGGCTCCGACGCCGCCAACCTGCGCACCCGGGCGACCAAGACCGACTCAGGCTGGTCGATCAGCGGCCAGAAGATGTGGATCTCGCTCGGCAACTTCGCCGAGTTCGCACTGATCTTTGCCCAGACCGACCCCGAGAAGAAACACAAGGGCCTCGCCTGCTTCATCGTCCCGACCGCCGCGGAGGGCTTCACCAGCGCCGAGATCCACGGCAAGCTCGGCCTGCGCTCCTCCGACACCGCGGAGCTCTCGCTCGATGGGGTCGAGGTCGGCGACGACGCCCTGCTCGGCGAGGTCGGCGACGGCTTCAAGGTGGCGATGAGCGCGCTCGAATCGGGCCGCTACAGCGTCGCCGCCGGCTGCGTCGGGATCATGGACGGTTGCGTCGAGGCCTCGGTCAACTACGCGAAAGAGCGCCAGCAGTTCGGCGTCCCGCTGGCCCGCTTCCAGCTGGTCCAGGAGATGATCGCCGACATGATCCTGAAGCGCGACGCCGGCCGCATGCTGGTCCTCCGCGCCGGGATGCTGAAGGACGAAGGCAAACCGAACGCGACCGAGACCTCGATCGCCAAGGTCTTCGCCACCGAGTCGGCGGTCGAATGCGCCAACCTGGCGATCCAGGTCCACGGCGGCTCCGGCTACGTCGACGACTACCCGGTCGAGCGCTACCTGCGCGACGCCCGCGTCACCACCCTCTACGAGGGCACCTCGCAGATCCAGAAGCTGATCATCGGCCGCGCCGCGACCGGGATCAACGCGATGCTGCCGCTGTAGGCCCAAAAGGGTGATCCCGAGTGACGGGGCGGCGCGGGGGGCGGCGTCGTTCGCGGCCCGGGCGGCCGTCCGAGGTGCGTCCCGGGCGTCTCGTGGCGGCCCCGGCGGGGTGTGG